>NZ_CP013747.1:3152348-3782817 GCF_001484605.1 Pseudarthrobacter sulfonivorans
CGTGCTGCGTGCTCGGCCCGGCTGCCCGGGGCCGGATTCTTGGTCAACAGGACGCGGCCGAGCACGCGTACCCAGCCGGTCGAACCGTAGCCCTGGTACGCGATGGTCTGAGGTGCGAAATTCCAGCCCTTGGCGAGCTGGATGCGGACGGCGTTGACGACGGCGGAGATCCGGTGCGCCAGGCGTAAAAGCTGGGTGCCGGACAGCGGTGCGGGGTGCGTAGTGTTCTGCGGTGAATTCTGAGGAGCCCTGTCCATGTCTCCACTCTGCCACAGCGCAGCCGCTCGCCCGGCACGTTCGGCGGTCCCGCCGTCGTGCGTGACGTCAGCCTCCACCAAGGAGCCAGCGGAGGGTGTCGGCGTTCCGCACGGCGTTCCCGCCGCCGTCGTTGTTGAAATAGGCATAGACATCCTTGCCTGCCGCGGACCATTCGCGGATCCGGTCCGCCCACCACTGCAGGTCCGTATCGGAGTAGGAGCCGCCATACAGGTGCTGATGGTCAGGCCCGTGGAGCCGGATGTAGACGAAGGGCGCTGTGGCGCGGAGGATGCACGGCAGTTGGGCGCCGCTCATGATGCAGTAGGCGGCCTGGTGCCGTTCCAGCAAGGCGTACACGTCCGGATGGTCCCAGCTGGGGTGCCGGAACTCCACGGTCACCCGGATCCACCACGGGACCGCGGCGAGGAAGTGATCCAGCCGGGCATCATCGCGCTGCAGCTGCGGTGGCAGTTGGACCAGCAGGACAGCGCGTTTGTCGCCCAGCTCGTGCCAGCAGCGGGCGATGCGTTCCAGCCAGACTTCGGGTCCGTAGAGTTTCTTGCCGTGCGTCAGGCCGCGGGGGGCTTTGACGGACATCGCGAACCCGTCCGGGAGCCTGCGCCGCCAGCTGGCGAAGGACGTGTCCCGGGGCCACCGGTAAAAGCTGGCGTTCAACTCAACGGTGCCGAACCGGGAAACGTAGTGCTGGAGCCTGTCCTGGGCCGGGAGGCCTGGCGGGTAGAGCACGTTCTCCCAGTGGTCATAGCTCCAGCCGGAGGTGCCGATATGTACAGCCACGGTCAGCTGACCCGCAGGGATGAAGGGTGAACCATGATGCCTCCGGTGTTCGTGGACCGGCCGTCAACTCAGGCTACACCGCCGGGCTTTGCCGCTATCGTTCACCGTTGTTCCCCTGAGGGCCCATCCTTGTGGCAGGGTATGGGCATGGCGCGCATTGAAGATTATGCAGTTGTTGGCGACCTCCACACCGGCGCCCTGGTCAGCACCGAGGGTTCCATCGACTGGCTTTGCCTGCCGCGCTTCGACTCTCCGGCATGTTTCAACGCGCTCCTGGATACGCCGGAGGCCGGACGCTGGCTACTGGCACCCGAGAGCGGCGGCACCTGCACCAGGCGCGGCTACCGGGAGGGGACCCTGATCCTGGAAACAGAATGGGAAACCCCGGAGGGTACCGTCAGGGTTATTGACTTCATGCCGCCACGTGACGCAGTGGCGGACATCGTGCGGATCGTCGAGGGCGTGAGCGGAAGCGTCAGGATGCACGGTGAACTGGCGCTGAGGTTCGACTACGGGCATATCGTTCCCTGGGTGCGGCGCGACAAGCACGGCCTGCATGCCATCGCCGGCCCAGACTCCGTCTACTTCGTCACCAAGGCGCCGCTTCACGGCGAGAACAAGCACTCCGTCAGTGACTTCACAGTCCAGGCAGGGGAGCGCATCCCCTTTGTCCTGACGTGGGCGCCCAGCCACGTTCCCCGCCCGCACACAGTGGACGCCGAGGTAGTGCTGGGCACCACCCTGGCCTTCTGGCGCGGCTGGGCATCGCAGTGCACCGTCCAGGGAAAGTACCAGGATGCCGTGGTCCGTTCGCTGGTGACCCTGAAGGCGCTGACCTACGCTCCCACGGGCGGCATCGTCGCTGCGGTCACCACGTCCCTGCCGGAACAGCTGGGCGGTCCCCGTAACTGGGATTACCGCTTCTGCTGGTTGCGGGACGCCACCATGACGCTGCAGGCGCTCCTGGCCGCCGGCTACACCACCGAGGCTGCCGCCTGGCGTGACTGGCTGCTCCGCGCTGTGGCGGGCGATCCGGCCGACCTGCAGATCATGTACGGAATCCACGGCGAACGCCGGCTTCCGGAAATGGAACTGCCGTGGCTTGCCGGGTACGAGAATTCAAAACCGGTACGGACCGGCAACGGTGCCGCCGATCAGCTTCAGCTGGACGTCTGGGGCGAGGTCCTGGACTGCCTGGCGCTGACCAGGAACTCCCTGCTGAAACACACGGACGAGTCTTGGGACGTGCAGGTGGCCCTGATGCAGCACCTGGAGACCATCTGGGACCAGCCGGACAACGGACTCTGGGAGATGCGCGGGCCGCGGCGCCATTTCACGCATTCCAAGGTGATGGCCTGGGTGGCCGCAGACCGGATGGTTAAGGGCGTCCGCGATTTCGGCCTGCCCGGCCCCGTGGAACGCTGGGAGGCCCTTCGTGACACCATCCACCAGGACGTCATGGCCAACGGCTTCGACCCCGTCCGCAACACCTTTGTGCAGGCGTATGGCCGGCCCGAACTGGACGCCAGCCTGCTGCTGATCCCGCGGGTGGGCTTCCTCCCGCCGGATGATCCCCGCGTGCTGGGGACCATTAACATGATCCAGCGGGAGCTCACCGAAGACGGTTTTGTGCTCCGCTACCGTCCCGCCGACAGCGACGACGGGCTCCCGGGGGACGAAGGCGTGTTCCTGGCGTGCTCGTTCTGGATGGTGGAGGCCCTGCTGGGCGCTGGGCGCACGGCGGAGTCCACCGAACTCTTCGAACGGTTGCTGGAACTCCGCAACGATGTGGGTCTGCTGAGCGAGGAGTGGGGCGTCAGGGCGGGGCGGCAGCTGGGCAATACACCCCAGGCCTTCAGCCATTTCGCGCTTGTGACAAGCGCTCTTGAGCTGCATCAGGATACAGTTCGCCGAAGTGACACACCTATTCCCCCGGAGACAGAACGGGTAGGGCAATGAGGGCCTGAGGGTCCGCCCGCTCTTCACCTCCGCGGGATAGGTAAGTATACTTACTAGACTCGCGGAGCGCTCCTATTAAGGCACAGCGCCGTGACTGAACGAGGGGTGGTTGTAATGGCAGGACATTTTGAGCTGGTGGATGCGCCTGACGGCGGCTATCGCGTGCGGATGTTGGATGGTTCAGGAAGCCTGATGGCTATCTCGGTGACTTTCCCAACGATGCGCGCAGCGGTGGCCGGCATTGCGATGGCCCGCGAGATTGCCGGCACCGGCCTGATCAGGGACTTCAGCAGCAACGGTGCCGGAGCCGTCATCCGGGACCGGGTTGGTCCCCTGTCCTCCCCGAAAGACAATGCGGCTGCCCGCGCCAAAAAAATGTCCGGGGCCGCTCGCGTTGTAGCCGGGTGATCACCCAAAGCCACGCCTTGGTCCGCGGGCGGCGGTTCGGCGTCCTTTTTGACGTTGATGGAACCTTGGTGGATTCCGCCTACATCCACACGCTCGCGTGGTGGCAGGCGTTCCGCCAGCACCAGTATGACGTCCCCATGGCCGCCATTCACCGGTGCGTCGGGATGGGTGGCGACCGTTTGGTGGACACGCTTCTTCCTGCTGGCCGGGACCGAGAGGCCGACGCCGAAATCCTGGCCAGCCATGCGGCAGTCTTCGCGCAGAGCTGGCCGTCGCTGCGTCCGTTCGACGGCGCCAAGGAGTTGCTTGCGCAGTGCCACGCCGGGGGACTCGCCGTCGCCCTGGCATCATCGGCGCGAACGCAGGATCTGACGGCCACCCGCAAAGCCCTCGGTGCGGACGCGTTCATCCATGCCGCCACCAGCGCGGACGATGCGAAGGCAAGCAAGCCGGCCCCGGACATCCTCGTGGCCGCGCTTGAAGCTGTTGGTGTGGCCGCGGCCGGAGCAGTCTATGTGGGGGATGCGGTGTGGGACATGCAAGCTGCTGCCGCGCTGGGAATCCCTGCCATCGGCGTCACCTGCGGCGGGACCAGCGCCGCCGAACTCCGCGAGGCAGGCGCGGCCGAGGTCTACAACGGCCCCCGGGACCTCCTGGACAACCTGCAGGCAAGCGCCATCGGCAGGCTGCTGACGCTGGAATCGAACCCCGCCGGCGCCCAGTAGCGCGAGGGGACACTTGCGGCCCTGCCCGCCTGTGCCCAGTTGCGCGAGGGGACACTTGCGGCCCTGCCAGCGGGGGCTTAACTGTCCGTTCGCGCGCGTTGCGGGGGCTTAACTGTCCGTTCGCGCGCGTTGCGGGGGCTTAACTGTCCGTTCGCGCTGGTGCCGGGACGCTTGGGAGGGGGGCAGGTTAGAGGGGGAGCAGGGCTGAGAGGTCAGCGCGCAGACCGGAGGCGGACACCTTGTGCGCCGCGACAGCGTCCGCCCAGCTCAACTGGCCGGTCACCATGCTCAGCCAGGTCGCGGCGTCGCACTCGATCACGTTGGGCGGGGTTCCGCGGGTGTGACGCGGCCCCTCCACGCACTGGGTGACGCCGAACGGCGGCACCCGCACCTCCACCGAATTCCCCGGCGCCCGCGCGGTCACCTCCTCCAGCGTGTACCGCACGGCCGTGGCCGTGACGTTGCGGGGGAGCGGAACGTCCGACGGCGGTGCGGCGGCTTCCTGCCATGCGGCCAGTGCCGCTGTGCCTTCTTCAATGCCGATCCGGCGGCGCGCTACAGCCATCAGTCCAGGAGCGCGGACACGGCCGGGCCCAGGCGGATCTTGCCCACCTCGTGGCTGCCGCCCATCACCGGGGCCACCACTTTTTCGAGGACGCTGGAGACGCCCGGAATATCCACGGCGCCGACCGCGGCGAGGAGGGTCAGGCCCACCAGGGATGTCGCCCGCAGATTCCCGTCCAGCATCTTGATGGCCACTGAGACACCCTGGGGTGTGGCCATGGCCAGGACACCCTCGGCGCCGATCTTGGCGATGATGCCCAGTTCGTCCATCACGATGGTGTTGGCCTCGCCGCGGCCCTGGACGGCCCACGGGTAGTCGAGCATGGACGTGGTGATGGTGGCGGCGCGGGCGTTGGAGTTCTTGTCTCCCGGGGCCTTGGCCAGCATCGAATAGGCGCGCGCCAACCCGGTCAGCGAAATAGCGGCCACCGGGGCCCCGCACCCGTCAATGCCCAGGTGGGCGATCTTTTCGCCGCTGTATTCCTCGATCACGCTGCGGACGCGCTGCTGCAGCGGATGGTTCGGCTCGAGGTAGCTGTGGGTATCCCAGCCGTTTTCGGTGCAGGCCCACAGGAAAGCGGCGTGCTTGCCGGAGCAGTTGAAGGCCAGCTTCGATTTGCCCTTTTCGGACCGGACCAGCCAGTTACGCGCCGTCTCGTCCTGGGGCCAGGCGGCGGGGCACTGGAGCTGGTCCTCCCGGACGCCGGCGGCCTTGAGCATTCCCTCCACCACGTCCATGTGGTCCAGGGAGCCCACGTGGCTGCCGCAGGCTAGGGCCACCTGAGCGCCGCGGAGCGGAACTCCGGACTGCATGGCCGCCAGGGCCTGCAGCGGTTTGAGCGCGGACCGTGGGTACAGGGGAGTCCGGATGTCGCCGAGTTCAGTGACGACTGACCCGTCGCCGGACAGTACGACGGCGGAGCCGATGTGCCGGGACTCCACAAAACCGCTTCGTTCAATAACGGCGAGTTCGACGGCGGAGTCCACAGTGAACGTGGCATGCGGGTTGTGCGGCATATTGCCAGTCTAGGGGCGGAATCCTCTAATGCCGGGCTACTCCACGGTGACCATGACGGACTGCCAGCCGGAGGCGCCGTCGGGCACCGGATCGGCCCGCTGATCGGTCTGGACCTCGCCTGTTCCGTCGGTGGCGCGGACTTTGATGTAGTGGGGACCGGGCGTGGCTTCCCAGTCGAAGGACCACTGGCGCCACGTGATGAGGGACGCCTCGGTGGACAGGACGGCCTCGGCCCACGGGTTGTTGTCGATCTGGACTTCCACCTTGGTGATGCCGCGGGTCTGCGCCCATGCCGTGCCGCCGATCGCCACCCGGCCGGCGGGCACCTTGGCGAAGGACTTCGGAACTTCCACCCGGGCCATGGTCTTGATGGGACCACGCTCGGACCAGCCGCGCTGGGTCCAGTACGCCTTGCTGTCGGCGAACCGCGTCACTTCCAGGTCCACCACCCACTTGGTGGCGGAGACAAAACCGTACAGCCCGGGCACCACCATGCGCACCGGATAGCCGTGCTCCAGCGGCAGGGGCTCGCCGTTCATGCCGATCGCCAGCATGGCGTCGCGGTCATCCTGCAGGACCTCCAGCGGCGTGGAGGCGCTGAAGCCATCGATCGACGTCGACAGCACCATGTCCGCGCCGTCCTTGGGACGTGCCCGCTTGAGGACCTCGCGGATGGGAAGGCCGAGCCAGCGCGCGTTCCCCGCGAGGTTTCCGCCCACGGGATTGGAGACACAGGTGAGGGTCACGTGCGATTCGATGAGGTCGGCGTCGAGCAGGTCCTGGAAGGTGAGGCGGACCTCTTCCTCCACCAGCCCGTGCACGCGGAGCTCCCAGTCGTCGGCGGTGATTTCGGGCACGCTCAGGGCGGTATCGATCCGGTAGAAGTCCCCGTTGGGCGTGATCCAGGGCGTCACGCCGGCAGCGGGGGACTGGACGCCCGCGGGCACAGCGGCGGCGGCCTTTGCCGGGGCGGGCAGCTGCAGGGCCTCGCGGGCCTTGGAGATGTTGCTGCGCGCGGCACTGAGCAGGCGGCCGCCCGTGGCCGCGATCCCGGCGCCGACCACGGTGATCCCGGCGGCGGCGAAGAAACGGCGGCGGCTGGTGGCGGGACGGTCAGGTTCCGCGGCGCCCGTGTCGGCAGGCGCCTCAGGCCAGGACTTCAGCCGCCAGAGCGGGGCGATCAGCAGCCGCAGCACCACCAGCCCGGCAATTGTGCCCAGCACGGTGGGGATGGCATCCAGCGGCTTCACGCTGGCCCGAGTCACCACGCTGGCCACGATCACCGTGCCCATCAGCAGCACACCGGCAACGCCCAGCGCCCACCTGCGGTAGGCCACCACACCCAGCACGCAGGCCAGCAGGAAAATGGTCAGGCCCATCCCCACAAACAGCGCGGCTTTGTCATTCGTGCCGAACGTGGCGATGGCAAAGTCCTTCATCCACGGCGGTGTGAAGTCGATGAACGTGGACCCCAACGCGATCACCGGAGTTGCCCGGGCGGTAAAGAACGCTCCGGTCAGCTCCGCAACGGAAAGTACGACGGCGGCAGCCGCCACGCCTGCCAGCGCGGCCATTGCGGCGGGGTCCTTGAGCCACTTCAGAAGCTTCTTCATGCCTTGGATTCGTTGCGGCGGGCCGCAGGGATGGCCGGGCGAGGACACAGCTTAGGAACATCCCCCTTAGGAAAGGGCAGGGTGCACAAAGTACCCTTGGAGACTGTGAAGGTACTCGTCATTGGCCCTGGAGGCCGCGAACACGCCATTGTCCGCTCCCTGCTCGCCGACCCCAACGTTTCCGAGGTCCATGCGGCTCCCGGCAACGCCGGCATCAGCAAGCTGGTCCCCACCCACAAGATTGACGGGAATGATCCCGACGCCGTCGCGGTGCTGGCCACCAAGCTCGGCGTGGACCTCGTCGTCGTGGGCCCCGAGGCGCCGCTGGCTGCCGGGGTGTCCGACGCCGTCCGCGCCGCCGGCATCCCGGTCTTTGGCCCCAGCAAGGCCGCAGCCCAGCTGGAAGCCTCCAAAGCGTTCGCCAAGGAAGTTATGGCCGAAGCGGGAGTCCCCACGGCCATGGCGATGGTGGCCACAAACGCCGAGGAAGCCGCCGCAGCCCTGGACACCTTCGGCGCACCCTACGTGGTGAAGGACGACGGCCTCGCAGCCGGCAAGGGCGTGGTGGTCACCAACAACCGCGACGAAGCCCTGGCCCACGCGCAGACGTGCTTCGACGCCGCCGGCACCGTGGTGATCGAGGAATTCCTCGACGGCCCCGAGGTATCCGTTTTTGTCCTCTGCGACGGCCGCAACACCGTGGCCCTGTCCCCGGCGCAGGACTTCAAACGCATCTTCGACAACGACGAAGGCCCCAACACCGGCGGCATGGGTGCCTACACGCCGCTGGAATGGGCCCCCGCCGGGCTGGTCCAGGAAGTCATCGACCGCGTCGCGCAGCCCACGGTCAACGAGATGGCCAACCGCGGCACTCCGTTTGTGGGTGTGCTGTTTGTGGGCCTGGCGCTGACCACGCGCGGCACCCGCGTCATCGAATTCAACGTCCGCTTCGGGGACCCCGAGACGCAGGCCGTGCTGGCCCGGCTCAAAACCCCGCTCGGTGCGCTGCTGCTGGCAGCCGCCAAGGGCGAACTGGACAAGGCAGACGAGCTGCGCTGGTCCAAGGAGACGGCCGTCGCCGTCGTCGTGGCGTCCGAAAACTACCCGGACACCCCGCGCACCGGTGACCGCATCCGCGGACTCAAGAAGGTGGACGAGCTCGACGGCGTGCACGTGATCCACGCGGGCACCGCGCTCGACGACGACGGCAAGGTGATCTCCGCTGGCGGCCGGGTGCTCGCCGTCGTTGCCCTCGGCAGCGACCTGGTGGAGGCCCGGGAACGGGCGTACGACGGCGTGGAGCTGGTTCACCTGGAAGGCTCCCAGTTCCGGACGGACATCGGCCGCAAGGCCGCCCGCGGTGAAATCAAGGTTGCATCCAAGGCCACCGGATCGGCTCCTGTCACGAAGGCGAAGGCATAACATGACTGAGAACTCCGCCCAGGAACCACAGCAGCCCCGCGGCTTCAGCACCGAAACCCTGGACCTGCCGGGCTGGACGCACGTTTACTCCGGCAAGGTCCGCGACCTCTACGAGCCGGCGGACGAAGCCATCCGCCAGCAGGTGGGCCAGGACTGCGTCCTGGTGGTGGCAAGCGACCGCATCAGCGCCTTCGACCACGTGCTGGCCAGCGAGATCCCGGACAAGGGCCGCATCCTCACGCAGTTGAGCCTGTGGTGGTTCGACCAGCTTGACGTGGTCCACCACGTGCTGGCATCCACCGTGGAGGACGGCGTTCCCGCGGCTGTGGAAGGCCGCGCGATGATCTGCCGGAAGCTGGATATGTTCCCCGTGGAATGCATCGCCCGCGGCTATCTCACCGGCACCGGACTGCTGGAGTACAAGGCCCGGGGGACGGTCTGCGAGATTCCGCTGCCGCCGGGCCTGGTGGACGGGTCCCGGCTGGAACAGGCCATCTTCACACCGTCTGCCAAGGCCGAGGTGGGCGAGCACGACGAGAACATCTCCTACAACGATGTTGTGGCCATGGTGGGGGACGACATCGCCGCACGCTTGAGCGAGCTGACCCTAAAGATCTACACCGGCGCCGAGAAGATCGCCCGCGAACGCGGTATCATCCTGGCCGATACCAAGGTGGAGTTCGGCTACGACGCCGTGTCCGGGGCCATCACCCTGGGCGATGAGGTCCTGACGCCGGATTCCTCCCGTTTCTGGGATGCGGCAACGTATGAGCCGGGCAAGGCGCAGCCCTCCTATGACAAGCAGTATGTGCGCGACTGGCTCACGTCGGCCGAATCCGGCTGGGACAAGAACTCCGACGAGGCACCGCCCGCCCTGCCGGTGGACGTCGTGGGCCGGACGCGCAGCCGCTACGTCGAGGCCTACGAGAAGATCACCGGCAGGACGTTCGCCTAGGGCGTTTTTGACGGGCCCGGCTTCAGGCCGGGCCCGAACCTAGCTTGCTTTGACGTCATTCGCAGCTGCGGCGGCCCGCTGCTGGGCAAGCCTGATCTCAAGGACCGCGTCCAGTGCCTGCTGGACGCGGTCCGAGGCTCCCGCGGCACTGAAGGCCTTCTGCGCTTCTTCGAGATAGACCAGGGCTTCGTCTGACTCGCCGGCGGCCTTCAGCGACTTTCCCAGCAGGAGTGAAACTTCGCCTGCCGTGTGCTTGGCCAGAGCCCCTGATTCCGAGTGGATCTCGCGGAGCTTGTTGATGGCGGCCACGATGTCGCCGGTGAGATACAGCCAGCGCGCGCGGATGAACGCAACTTCCAGCTGGTCGCTCTTGTTGCCGCCCACAATGGACAGCGCCAGTTCAGCGCGCTCGATGCTGGAAAGTGTTTCCGGTTCTACAATTCCGGAGGACAGCCGGACGGCGGCCGAGGCCTTGTTGAAGCGGGCCCACAGATCAATGTCGTTGGCAGGGGACAGCATCCGGGCGGCGCGCTCGTGGTACTTGATGCCCTCGGGGTAGTCGTGCCGCATAAAGGCGACGTTTCCGATCACCCAGGCAACCTCACCGGCAAGCTGGGACATGGAGTGCTCGTCCATCTGGTCATTCATGGCCTGGCAGTACTTCCAGGCCTCGTCCAGGCGGCCGCTCTCCGCCAGCGCGCCGATCAGCGCGCGGTAGGCGCCGATGATCAGCGTGGAACCGTTGGGCAGCTGGCCGCAGAGTTGGACGGCCGCCAATGCGTGTTCCACGGCAGTGCTCAGCTGTCCCTGTCCCTGGCAGATCGCCGCGAGCATCTGGCGGGCACGGACGGCGAGGCCGGCAGACTCCGTGGCCATGGGGTGCTCCAGGAGGTGCTGCATGATCTTTTGGCATTCCTGCCAGTTGCCCTGCTTGATCAGGCATTCGGCCTGCATGTAGGTCATGTTCCACCACGCGCTGGTGTTCTTGCCTTCCAAGGCTATCTGGGCCGCGTTGGCTGCGTGGGTGGCGGCCAGAGGATAGTCCCTGAGGTCCCAGGCCTGGCGCGCGTAGAGGCCGGCCAGGACGTACTCGGCGTCGCTGACAGTGATGGGCTGGCTCCAGGCTTCCAGCGCCTTGGGCGCCAGCTCCAGCCTGCGGGCGAGCTCCTCGATCACTTCGGCCGTCGGCTCACGGCGGCCGGTTTCGAGGAGGGAGATGTAACTGGGGGAATACAGGTCCTTGCCCAGTTCAGCCTGTGTCAGCCCACGTTCGAGACGCTCCGCACGGAGCTTCTCCCCGAATCCGTTGCCCACGGGATTTCCTCCTAATTCTGGACAGTCTTTGTACTCAATGCTTGACAGTCCCTGTGGAAAACATTTTACAATGTATGTCAACAAGGACAGTGCTGACTTTGTAACGAATCCGACTCGTATTGAGGAACTTATATGTTGAAGAAGATTGCGGCCGCTGGCGTACTCGCTGCTGCCCTGGCATTTTCTGCGGCGGCCCCGGCTGTCCTGTCGGCAGGTTCCATCGCCGACACCACCGGCGTATCCGTAGCCGTTGGCAACTGGCCCGATCCCATGTCCAAGCCCGTCAAGGACAAGACCGGCGGCACGTACACCACCAACGTTGGCAACTGGCCCGACCCGATGTAAGGAATCCTCTCAGGAGGCGCGGCCCCGGGGCATGGTCATCATGCCTCGGGGCCATTTCTTTGTCCGGGCACTTGACCGTTCCTAGCCCCGGCGCTTGACAGCCGGGAAACACAAAAGAGGGCCTCCCCTGGGGGAGACCCTCTTTCAATTGGTCGGGATGACAGGATTTGAACCTGCGACCTCGTCGTCCCGAACGACGCGCGCTACCAAGCTGCGCCACATCCCGATCCGCTGCAAAAGCAACTTTACAAGAATAGCCGACGCCGGGCCCGGATGCGAAATCGGCGGCGCAGGCCGGGCCAGATCCCTAGACCAGGGAGTCCTTCCAGGCGCCGTGGAGGTCTGCGAAGCGTCCGCCGCCGCCGATGAGTTCCGCGGGGGTGCCGTCCTCAACCACGCGGCCGTCGTGGACCACCAGGACGCGGTCGGCAGTTTCAACGGTGGAGAGGCGGTGCGCGATGATCAGCGCCGTCCGGCCGCCGCCGGCAGCAGCTGAGCCCTCGGCCGCAGATCCCGCATCAGACGAGCCCGGGGCACCTGCCGGACTGCCGGCGTCGGACGTTGCCCGCAGAAGGCGCGCCAGGCCGCTCTGGACGAGCCGCTCGGAGGGGATGTCCAGGGACGAGGTGGCCTCGTCCAGGATCAGCACCGCCGGCCGGGCCAGGAACGCCCGGGCGAAGCTGATCAGCTGCCGTTGCCCGGAGGACACCCGGCCGCCGCGCTTGTTGACATCCGTGTCATAGCCTTCGGGGAGTTCGGTAATGAACTCGTGGGCGCCCACGGCCCGGGCAGCATCCTCGATCTCCGCCCGCGAAGCCTCCGGCCGGCCCAGCGCGATGTTGTCCGCCACGGAGCCGCTGAACAGGAACGCCTCCTGCGTGACCATCACGATGTTCCGGCGCAGGTCCGTGGTGGTGAGGCTGCGCAGGTCCACCCCGTCCAGGGTCAGGGAGCCGGAGGAGACGTCGTAGAAGCGGGCGATCAGCTTGGCAAGCGTGGATTTCCCGGCACCGGTCTGCCCCACCAGGGCCACGGTCTGGCCGGCGGGGATGTGCAGGTCCATGGTGGGGATGACCACAGGGCCGTCGCCGTAGCGGAACTCCACACCCTTGAAATCGACGGCGCCCCTGGCATCGCGGAGCGCAACAGGGTTCTTGGGCGGACGGACCGTGGGAACCTCCTCCAGCAGGCCGGACACCTTCTCCAGGGCAGCCTGGGCGCTCTGGAAGGAGTTGTAGAACATGGCCATCTGGTCCACCGGCTGGAAGAAGCGTTTGGTGGAAAGGATCAGTGCCAGCAGCACGCCCACGGCAAGGTCCCCGTCCAGCACACGGAACCCGCCGAACAGGAGCACCACGGCCACGCAGACGTTGCCGATCAGCACCAGCCCGGGCTGGAAAATGCCGTTGAGGTTGATGGAGCGCACGGTGACCAGCCGGTAGTCCTCGGACAGCTGGCCGTACGTCTCGGCGTTTTCAGTTTCCTTGCGGAAGGCCTTCACGGCGCGGATCCCGGTCATGGTCTCCACAAAGTGCACAATCAGCCGGGCGGACACCACCCGGGATTCGCGGAACACGATCTGGGAGTGCTTCTGGTACCAGCGCGACAGGAAGTACATCGGGACGCCGGCGGCCAGCACGATCAGCCCGCTGCGCCAGTCCAGGGCAAACACCGTCACAGCCGTGAAGACCATGAACAGCAGGCCCGAGGCAAGGGAGCTGACACCGGAGTCGAGGAGTTCCCGCAGCGCCTCCAGGTCCGAGGTCTGCCGGGCGATGATCCGTCCCGACGTGTACTTTTCGTGGAACTCCAGGCTCAGGCGCTGCGTGTGCCGGAAGACCCGGACGCGCAGGTCCAGCAGCATCGCCTGGCTGAGCCGCGCGGTGGAGGTGACGTAGAGGGCGGTGAGTCCCGCCGTCGCAATCGCTGCGAGCAGGTACGCGACACCGGTAAGCACCAGAGGGAGGTTGTCGCCCGCCTGCAACGACGGGAGCGCGTGGTCGATGCCGAACGCGATCAGTGCAGGCCCGGCCACGCGCGCGGCCTGGGACAGGACCACGGTGGCGATGGTCAGCCAGAACCTGAGCCGCACCGGACGGATCAGGGTGGCCAAGAGGGCGAGCGACCGCCGTCGTACGGTTTTACTGTCCGACTTGCTGAGGTGCGTGTTGTCCTCGTTGGCGGTGCCGAAGGTTGCGTTACTCATCGGATGCTGTCCTCTGACTCGTCCTCAAGCTCCGACAGTTCCGAATCCAGGTCCCGTGGTTCCCGGTCCAGGCTGGCGATGACGTAGCGGTAATGGGGGTTGTGCGCCAGAAGTTCCGTGTGGGTTCCGACGGCGGCGATCCGGCCTTCCTCGAGCAGCGCCACCCGGTCAGCCAGCGCCACGGTGGACGGGCGGTGCGCGACGATCAGTGTGGTGGTGTCCTTCAAGACCGCGCGGAGCCGGGTTTCCACGAGCTCCTCGGTGTGCACGTCCAGGGCCGAGAGCGGATCGTCCAGCACGAGGACCCGGGGCCGCGCCGCGATGGCCCGGGCCAGGGCGATCCGCTGCCGCTGCCCGCCGGAGAGGCTCAGTCCCTCCTCGCCGATGAGGGTGGCCACGCCCTCCGGCAGCGAGTACGCGAAGTGCGCCTGCGCTACATCCAGGGCTTCGTCCAGGGCTGCCTCGGTCCGGTCCGGCGCCCCGAGGAGCACGTTGTCGCGGACGGAACTGGAGAACAGCGTGGTGTCCTCGAACGCGACGCCCACTACGCGCCGGAGCCCGTCGACGTCGAACTCGCGCAGGTCCACCCCGTCGATGGTGATGGAGCCGTCGGTGACGTCGTACAGGCGCGGGACCAGCTGGATCAGCGCGCTCTTGCCGCTGCCCGTGATGCCCACCAGTGCCATGGTTTCGCCGGGCCGGACATCCAGGTTGATGTCTTTGAGGATGGGTCTGTCCGGGGCGTCCTCGAACGCGAACGTGGCGTTATTGAAGCTGAGTGCGCCCTTCAGTGGCGAGGGGGTGCGCGGCTCCGGGGGACTGGTGATGGTGTTGACCGAATCCATGACTTCGAAGTGGCGGTCGACGGCGGATTTGGCGGTGAGTGCCATGGCCAGCAGCATGCCGGAGAATTCCACCGGCATCGCGATGACCGCGGCGGTGGCGAAGAAGGCCACCAGGGCGCCGATGCTCAGCTGGCCGCTGGCGCAAAGCATCACGCCCACTACCAGTCCGGCGCCGAGCGCGAGTTCGGGCAGCAGGGTGACCACCATGGTGAACGTGGCCTGGTGCTTCGCCTTCATGATCTCGGTCTGGCGGAGTTCCTCGGCCTGCTCGTTGAAGTTTTCCAGGGCCTCGCGGCTGCGGCCGAAGGCCTTCAGGACGCGGATGCCGTGGACGGATTCCTCCACGGTGGTGGCGAGGTCGCCGGCCTGGTCCTGGCTCCGCCGCGCCACCTTGCTGAAGCGGGTCCGGAACCGGAAACCGTACGCCATGATGGGCACCGCGGCGGCTAGGAAAATCAGGGCCAGTTGCCAGCTCATGGAGAACATAACCACAATGCCGATGACCACCGTGAGCGTGGTGACCACCAGCATGATGGCACCGAACGCCATCCAGCGGCGGAGGAAGTTCAGGTCCGTCATGGCGCGTGAGAGGAGTTGGCCGGAGCCCCAGCGGTCATGGAAGGACACGGTCAGGTCCTGCAGGTGCCCGTAGAGCGAGACCCGCATCCGGGTTTCCACAGTGGTGGCCGGGTTGATCACAAACTGCCGGCGGAGGGCCACGAGTCCCGCTTCCGCGATGCCCAGGACCAGGATTACGACGGCGGCAGTCCAGACCGCGTCCGACGCGCCACCGGGTTTGAGGGACTCATTGACGAGGACCCGCAGCACCTGCGGGATGGTCAGCGCCACAACGCTGGCCAGGAGTGCGCAGAGGAGCCCCATCACCAGCCGGGGGATGATCGGCCTCACATGAGGGTAAAGACGGCTGATGGATCTGAAAAATGAGGTCTGCTTGGCCATGCCCGCTTCTCAAGCTCTAAATCGAATGTAGTTTCCCTTAGCAACTACCCTATGCCATGGCGTGAGCAGGTTCACACCTTCGTTATTCGGGGGAGGTGAGCGTCAGCAGGACGGCCTCGGGTTTGCAGGCGATACGGATGGGAGCGAACCGGGAGGTGCCGATGCCGCCCGAGACGTTGACCGGCGTCGTACGTCCGTTGCTTTCCCAGCTGTTGAGTCCCTTGGCCCGCCACGTAGGGAGGTCGCAGTTGGACACCAGGGCGCCGTAGCCGGGGATGCAGAGCTGGCCGCCGTGGGTGTGGCCCGCCAGCAGCAGGTCCGCGCCGTCCTGCGTGAAGTGGTCCAGGACCCGCTGGTACGGGGCATGGATGACCGCAACCCGGAGGTGCGCGTTCTCGTCCTGGTCACGGGTGCCGCGGGGCCAGCCCGCATAGCGCTCCCGGTCCAAGTGCGGATCGTCCACGCCGGAGAAGTCGAAACGGATGCCCTTCAGTACCACCGATTGGTGCCGGTTGGTGAGGTCCACCCAGCCGCCCATGCCGAAGCCGGACCGCAGCCGTGGCCAGTCCAGTTCGGTTTCTTTGGGCTTGATCTTCGATGGACCCAGCAGGTAGGACGCGGGGTTCTTGAAGCTCGGGCCGTAGTAGTCGTTGGACCCCGGGACGAAAACGCCGGGGAATTCCAGTAGCGGGCGCAGTGCTTTGAGCAGGGGCTCCACGGCCTTGACGTGGCTGAGGTTGTCCCCGGTGTTGACCACCAGGTCCGGCTCCAGCGACGCCAGCGACTCGAGCCAGCGGGCCTTGGTGTCCTGGCCCGGGACGAAGTGGATGTCGCTCAGGTGCAGGACGCGGAAGGGCGCGTGGCCTGCCGGCAGGATGGGCAATGTCTCCTCGCGGAGGACAAACTGGTTCTTCTCCCACAGCCCGTATCCGAAGGCGGCGAGACCCGCTGCGGTGCCCGCGCCGGCGGTGACGGCAAAGCCGCGCCCGAGGTTCCGGACGCGGCTGGCCAATGCAGGGCTGACTGCCATGGAGGCTAGTTCTTCTTGTCGCTGTTGCCCGGTGCAGGGTCCGTGGACGGCTGCGTGGCTGGAGCCGTGGCAGGCGCGGTGGCCTGCGTTGACGGCGTGGTCCGGGCAGGCGTTCCGCTCACCATGTTGGTGGGCGGGGCCGTGAACGCGTTGGTGCCATACGCCGGAGCGACCTGGGCCATGTACTTGGAGAACATGGGACCGGCGATCATGTAACCGTCGATCGCCTCATAGCGTTTCCCGTTGATGGTCAGGTTCCGGCCGGGCCGGAGCTGGTCACCCAGCGGGTCGCCGAACCATGCTGCAGTGGCCACACCGGTGGTGAAACCGACCACCCAGGTGGAGCCGTTGGTGTCGTTGGTACCGGTCTTGGCGGCCACCGGGAAGTTGGTTTTGGTGGAGATCCGGGGTTTGATGAGGGATCCGGACCCCTCATCCAGAACTTTCTGCAAGGCATACGCAACGCCCCGGGCGACCTCCGGTTTGACGGCATCACGGCAGCTCGTGGCCTGGGCCGGGAGCTGTGCGCCGGTCTGGTCCGTGACAGACGTGATGGCGATGGGCTCGCAGTACTTGCCGTCGTTGGCGAACGTGGCAAACGCGGAGGCCATGGTCAGCGGGGCGGTCTGCGTGGAGCCGATCAGGTTGGCCAAAGTGGTCATCTTGACCGGCGGGTTGGGATCGTCACCCACCGGCAGGCCACCGTGGATACCGACGGCGTCCACGATCTTCTGGATGCCGCAGAGGTCAACCTGCGCCGCCGATGCGAAGGTGGCCGTATTGATCGAGTTCTGCAGGCCGTACAGGACGGTCATGTTCCGGTAGTAGCCGTCGTCGGAGTTCTGCAGGTCGAAGCTGCCGGGAATCCTGGCGTCATACCAGCCCACGGTGGGTTCCGGGCAGGTGTTCTTCCAGGGGAAGTTCTGAGGGTATTTGCGTGTGGCGGCGTTGAGGTTGGTGTTCATCGACTTGCCTTCGTTCACCCACTGGGCGAATGTGAAGGGCTTCATGGTGGAACCGGGCTGGAATCCGCCCAGGCCGTTGAGGTCGTTGCCGTCCTTGTCCAGCTTGTCCACGTTGAAGTTCTGGGTCTGGTTGAACTTGCCTTCGGTGGGCAGGAACGACGTGTTCTGCGCCATGTTCAGGATCTTGCCGGTGGTGGGCTGCACGGAGACGATGGACGCACCCCAGTTGTCAGGGTTGACGCCGGCGGCCGCATCCGACTCGGCCTGTGCCACGTTCTGGGCGTTGACGTCCAGCGTGGTGGTGATGGTCAGACCGCCGCGGAACACCATCTGCTCACGCTCTTTGGGGGTGGCGCCGTAGGCCGGGTTGTTCAGCAGCAGGTGCAGCACGTAGTCGCAGAAGTACGGTGCCGTGCTGGCGTAGGCGCAGCCCTGGCGCGACTGAGTGATCTTTGGCTCCACCGGGGTGGCCACGGCGGCGTCGTGATCAACCTGCGTGATCTTTCCCTGGTTCAGCATCAGGCCCAGGACCAGGTCGCGACGCTCCTTGGCGTTCTCCGGGTTGGTGATGGGATCAAACGCCGACGGGCTGTTCACGAGGCCTGCAAGGAGTGCTGCTTGCGGGAGGGTCAGATCCTTCGCGGTGTTGCTGAAGAAGAATTTGGACGCGGCCTCGATGCCGTAAGCGTCGCGGTTGAAGAAGACGATGTTGAGGTAACCCTCGAGGATCTGCTCCTTGGAGAATTTCTTCTCCAGGGCGATCGCGAGCTTCATTTCGCGAAGCTTGTCTCCTACGCCCTTGTTAACACCGTTGAGCTTGATGTCATCAGTGTTTCCCTCGGCGGCGAGGTTGGCGTTGAGTACGTTGTTCACGTATTGCTGGGTGATGGTGGAGGCACCCTGTTTGTTGCCGCGGGCCGTGCTGACCATGGCGCGGAGGATGCCGGTGGTGTCCACACCGCCATGATCGTAGAACCGGCTGTCTTCGACAGCGATGATCGCTTCCTTCATGAACGGCGAAATCTGGTCGAGGGCAACCTTGGTCCGGTTTTCCTCGTAGAGGTTCGCGATCAGGCTGCCGTCCGCGGCGAGGATCCGGGTGGACTGGCTGGGCGGGTCCACCTGCAGCTCTGCCGGGAGGGTATCGAAGAACTCGATGGAACCGCTTGCCGCGCTGCCGGAAACGGCCGCAGCCGGGACCAGCAGGCCCGCCACCAGGACACCACAAATCGCGCTCACACCGAGGAAACCAAATATCTTTCCGAGGGTAGTGGCTGTGTCGAAAATGGGGTTCTTACGAGTCACCATGTTTTCCACTTTACCGGCAAGGACTAGTCTTTAGCTCATGACCAAATGGGAGTACGCGACGATTCCGCTCATTATTCACGCTACGAAGCAGATTCTGGACCAGTGGGGAGAGGACGGCTGGGAGCTCGTCCAGGTAATCACCGGACCGGACGGCAACGGCCTGGTTGCCTACCTCAAGAGGGAGAAGCAGTAGCGATGAGCACCCCCGCAGAGACCACGTCCGGCGCGGAAACCGCGCCGATTTCAGCCGTTGAGCAGCGCCTCGCCGAGCTCGGACTGACCCTTCCCGAGGTGGCCGCTCCCGTCGCCGCCTACGTGCCGGCCGTCATCACCGGCAGCCATGTTTACACCTCCGGCCAGCTGCCGTTTATTAACGGCAAACTCGAAGCAACCGGCAAGGTCTCCACCGGCACGGAGGGCGCCTCCGACGAGCCCACCGTGTCCCCGGAGGACGCCAAGGCCTACGCCGCTGTCTGCGCCATCAACGCGCTGGCGGCCATCAAGAGCGTCATCGGCGATCTGGACCGCATCACCCGCATCGTCAAGGTGGTGGGCTTCGTGTCCTCCGATCCGGCCTTCACCGGACAGCCGGGCGTCATCAACGGCGCGTCCGAGCTCCTCGGCCAGGTCTTTGGTGACGCAGGCCAGCACGCCCGCTCCGCCGTCGGCGTGTCGGTTCTTCCGCTCGACTCTCCCGTAGAGGTCGAACTGATCGCTGAATTCAGCTAAGGACCCGGTTCACTCAATTGCCTCAGCTCGCCCGACGCTTGTTTGCCCTTCCTCCGGATCTTGAAGGGGCTGCCCAAAGCTGGCTCGAACACGGCGAGCGGACCCCGCGTGCCGCCCGCTACGCATCGTCCGTGGTGCTTCTGCGGGATTCGCCCACCGGCCTGGAGACGTGGCTGGGGTACCGGCCCGGCTCCTCGCCGCTGGGCGTCCTCGCGTTCCCCGGAGGTTCCCTGGAGGCGTCCGACGACGACGCCGTCGGTTGGCTGGGCCCCTCACCCCAGCATTGGGCCGAGCAGATGGGGACGGACGACGTCGGGCTGGCGCGGCGCCACGTGGTGGGCGCCATCCGCGAACTCTTTGAGGAAGCCGGCGTTCTCCTTGCCGGGCCGGACATGTCCACCACGGTGGAAAACACGTCAACGCAGGACTGGATGCGGGCCCGCGTGGCCGTTGCCGACCAAGAGAAGACCTTCACGGAGCTCCTCGCCAAGCGGGGACTCTCGCTGCGGACCGACCTGCTGAAGCCGCTCGTCAACTGGCGCAGCCCCGACTTCGCGCACCGCCGCTTCGACACCCGCTATTTCGCCGCCACCGTCCCCATGAACCAGCAGCCCAGCCTGCTGGAGAGCAAGGGCGTCTGGGGCCGCTGGGTGTGCGCCACCAAGGCCATCGCCGCGCGCAGCACCACTGCCCTGGGCGATGAAGTGGGCCAGGAGAACACCGTTGGCCTTACCCTCGGCCAGCTCCTGGTGCCGGGGTCGGAGATCATGCTGGAGAAGATGGCCGCAGCGAACGGCTGCATCGCCTACCTCAGCTACAAGCGCAAACCCCACGTGTACCAGGCACGGCTGGTCGATGAAGAGGGCACGCTCATGCTCGAAGTCGAGGCCGCCAAAACCGTAGCCGGAGACCCCCAGCGCGAGCGCTAGTCGCTTCTGGTTGCGTCCGCTATGCGACGGCCCTTTCGCCGTCGCTTAGACACAGCGCATAGGGGCACTTGCGGTCGCTGGGCGACCTTCAGCGCCCGATGCGCCGCGATGCGCTCCTACGCGAAAGACCGCCGCCCAGCTCGTATCCGTCACGCAGTCCGCTGCCCCAACGCAAAAGGCCCGAGGTCCGGCATCCGGAAGCGTGCGTCAGAGCGACGAAGGAGCAGCACGCGGAGGATGCCGGCCTCGGGCCGGACGCAACTGGGACTAGCGGGAGCGCTGGCGGAGGCGCTGCATGTCGAGGATCACTACGGCACGGGCTTCGAGGCGGAGCCAGCCGCGCTGGACGAACTCTGCGAGGGCCTTGTTGACCGTCTCGCGGGAGGCGCCTACCAGCTGGGCCAGCTCTTCCTGCGTGAGCTCGTGGGCTACCAGGACGCCGTCCGTTGCCGGGCGGCCGAAGCGGTCGGCCAGGTCCAGCAGTGCCTTGGCCACACGGCCGGGGACGTCGGAGAACACCAGGTCCGAGAGTGAATCGTTGGTGCGGCGCAGGCGGCGGGCCAGGGCCTGCAGCAGCTGCGCCGAAACCTCGGGGCGTGTCCGCAGCAGGGCGTTGAGGCTTTCGTTCTTCAGGCCAGCAAGGCGGGTTTCGGAGACAGCCGTGGCCGTGGCCGTGCGGGGGCTGGGGTCAAAGAGTGCCATTTCGCCGAACAGTTCACCCGGGCCCAGGATGGCGAGCAGGGACTCCCTGCCATCGGGGGACGTGCGGCCCAGCTTCACCTTGCCGGAGACGATGAAGTAGAGCTGGTCGCCCTGGTCGCCCTCGCGGAATACCGATGCACCGCGGGAGAGGTCCACCTCGGTCAGCTCGTCCGTCAGCAGGCGGAATGCTTCGTCGTCGAGCGTGGCAAATAGGGGTGCTCGGCGCAGTACCTCGATGTCCATGAAATCTCCTGAATAAAAAGTGTCGGCTGTGGCGCTTTTGCCATTGTTTCAGAATTTTCAAGGTTCTGTGACGTACTTGGCAGCGGAAACGCCGCTGACAGTGTGTAATGCGGGCACGATCCGGTGTCCGGCCCCACCCGGGGTGTGAGTTTGACGACGGAACGTGGGCCGAACCTGGGCCGAAGGGGCGGGGGACTGGCGCCCACAGAACAATGTCAGCTTGCGCCACTAGAATTGGGTCTCAACCGTATTCGAGGAGCGCTCAGTGTTTGGCTTGACTGTTCTGGACCTGGCGCTGATCCTGGCCCTGCTGTCTTACCTGATCTATGGCCTGCGCAACGGCTTCCTGGTAACCCTCGGGGGTATCGCCGGCTTTGCCGCGGGCGCCATGGCTGCCTTCTTTGCCGTTCCACTGGTCAGCAACTTCGTGGAAGACTCCGGCTGGAGGCTGACCGCCATCGTGGCCGCCGCCGTCGTTCTGATGGCTCTGGGCCATGGCCTCGGGACCATGATCGGGCGCAAAATCCGTGGCGCCGTGCGGATCAAGCCGCTGCGTGCGGTGGACCGGCTGGTGGGCGGGGCCGTCAACGTGGTGGTCTCGGCCCTCGTGATGTCCATGCTCGCCTTCAGCGTCAGCGCCCTGGGCGTTCCGTTTGTGTCCCAGCAACTGGCCGAGTCCAAAGTCATCCGGTACATCGACGGGCTGACGCCTGTCCCCTTGAAGACCACCATGGCGCAGCTGCGGTCCACGGTGATCGGCAACGGAATTCCCACGCTGCTTGAAGGCCTGGACCAGGGGCAGCCAGTGGCGGTGCCCAACGCCAGTACCGATACGCCAGCGCTGAACCGGGCCGCGCAGTCAGTCCTGAAAATTGCCGGAACCGCCTACCAATGCGGCCAGAACCAGACCGGCACCGGCTTTGTGGTTTCCCCGGGCCGGGTTGTGACCAATGCCCATGTTGTGGCGGGCGTGTCGCAGCCGGTGGTTGAAATTCCCGACGGCGGCGCGATGCCCGGGCGGGTGGTGTACTTCGACCCCAGGCACGACCTCGCCGTCCTGGCCGTTGACGGTCTGCCGTCCGAACCGCTGACGCTGACGTCCGATCTCCCGAACGGCAGCCCGGCAGCTTTCGCGGGGTACCCTCACGGCGGTCCGTTCCAGTCCAACCCCGCCACGGTCCAGGACATCACCTCGGTTCTGGTGCCCGACATCTACGGCGAAAACCCGGCCCCGGAAGAGATCTACCGCCTGGCCGGCAACGTTCAGCCCGGGAACTCGGGCGGCCCGCTGCTGACCATGGAGGGCCTGGTGGCCGGCGTCATTTTCGCCAAGGCAACCTCGGACACCGAAATGGGTTTCGCGATCACCATGAATGACCTGTTCCCGGTCGCATCCCAGGCCGCAAGCCTCAGCGCTCCAGTCTCTTCCGGGCAGTGCATCCAGAAGTAGCCCGGGCGGCCTGAGTCACACGAGTCTGAGCCGCACAGCGCCGGGCTACAGCGCTTCGGCCAGGTAATCGATGGCCAGCTTGTAGCCGAAGACGCCGGCGCCCACGATCACCGCGGCGCACACGGGGGACAGGAACGAGTGGTGCCGGAATTCCTCACGCTGGTGCACGTTGGTGATGTGGACCTCGACGGCGGGAAGCTGCACTGCTGCCAGGGCGTCGCGCAGGGCCACGGAGGTGTGGGTGAAGGCGCCGGCGTTCAGCACAATCCCGACGGCGGTGCCACGGGCTGCGTGGATGACGTCCAGGAGCACACCCTCATGGTTGGACTGGACGCATTCCACGTTGAAGCCGTGGGCCTGCGCCGTGGTGGCTGCCAGCTGCTCCACGTCCGCGAGGGTGGAGGTGCCGTACTTCTCCGGCTCACGGGTGCCCAACAGATTGAGGTTGGGGCCGTTGATCACGAGGATGGTGCCGCGCCCGGCAGCAGTGGTGGCTTCAGTCATGGTTGCAAATCTAGCGCCTGGGCAGGCATGCCGCGCATTCTTACGATCAATGGGCTCTGGCAAGGCGTTCTCCGATGACGCGGGCCAGATGGTCCATAAGCTCACTATGAAACTGCTGGTCGCAGGCTTCATGGTGTGTTTTCTCACGGTGCCTGTGGTGCCAATAGCCGCCACTTGTGCGTGCCTCCGGGTCATCGCCGACTGGCTGCCCCGTCCCCGGGCCAGTTCCGATGCCGCGGCGGAAGCAACATAGCCAAGGTTGGTTGCGGCAGCCATGACTTTCTGCCGGGTGGCCTCGGAGACACGCGGGAGTCCACGCAGAGCGCGCGAGACGGTGGCCGTCGACACGCCGGCGGCGGCGGCCACGTCCCGGATGCCTGCGGCATGGAGTGACTGGCCAGTCTGCGCCTGAGCAGGTCCGGACGTTTGATAATCCGGGCTGGTCATGAATGCCCCCGTCCCAGCTGTCCTAGATCTTGTAACCATTCGGGTTGTTCTTCTGCCAGCGCCAGTGGTCCTCGCACATCTGGTCAACGGTTTTAGTGGTGGACCAGCTGAGGTCGGCCAGTGCTGACGTGGCGTCGGCCCAGAAGGCGGGCAGGTCGCCGGCGCGGCGTCCGGTGATCTCGTAGGGGATGGGCCTGCCTACTGCCTTTTCGAAGGAGTGCAGCACCTCCAGCACGGAGGAGCCCTTCCCGGAGCCAAGGTTCCAGCGGTAGACGCCGGACCGGTCGGCGATGTGGTTGAGCGCGGCTAGGTGGCCTTCAGCGAGGTCCACGACGTGGATGTAGTCGCGCAGGCAGGTTCCGTCCGGGGTATCGTAGTCGCCGCCGTAGACCATCAGTTTTTCGCGTCGCCCCACGGCAACCTGGGCGATGAACGGCACCAGGTTGTTGGGGATGCCTTGGGGGTCCTCGCCGAAGCTTCCTGAAGGGTGGGCGCCTACCGGGTTGAAATAGCGCAGCAGGGCGATATGCCAGCGGGTATCCGCTGCTCCCAGGTCCGAGAGGATGTCCTCGATCTGCTCCTTGGTCCGGCCGTAAGGGTTGTTGGCCCCGATCTCCATCTTCTCCACGTACGGGATGGGGTTGTGTTCGCCGTATACGGTGGCTGAGGAGCTGAAGACGATGGACCGGACGCCGTGCCGTTCCATGACCCGGAGAAGATTCAGGGTGCCCACCAGGTTGTTGTGGTAGTACTTCAACGGCTCCTGCACCGATTCACCCACGGCCTTGAGCCCGGCAAAGTGGATCACGGAGTCGATCCCGTTTCCGGCAAAGACGTTTTCCACCGCGGCCTCGTCCACCAGGTCAACGTAGTGGAACTCCGCGATTCTGCCGCTCAGCTCGGCAACCCGCCACAGGGATTCCTCGCCGGAGTTCACCAAATTGTCGATCACCACCACGTCATGGCCGGCTTCCTGCAGGGACAAAACAGTGTGGGAACCGATGTACCCGGTGCCACCTGTGACCAGAATTCTCATTTGCATCCTCTATCGGACCTGAGGCTGCCCGCCGTTCCCCGGCTCCGAGGGCGGGGGAACGGCGGGGCAGGCCTTCAAGTTGTTACAGGGCGGTGAACCTCAGCACCAGGGCGTGTTCCGGGTTGAGGTTGGGCATCGGCAGGCCCACTTCGGCCAGGAAGCGGCCGCCCGCGACGGCACCGTTAGAAAGCCAAGCCGGGGGTCTGACCTGCGTGAACGTGTGTCCGTGGTCCGCATCACCGGGAGCCGGGAAGATGGCCTCCACCCGGTAGGTAAGGTCAGGCTCCAGCCCGGGGATGGTGATCCGGCCGGTCTGCTCGGCGAAGGAGGTGCCGGTACTGACCAGGGCAAACAGCGCCGCCGTCGTGCCTTTAAGAGATTCTGCGTCGGCTACCACGCCGTGGAGCATGAGGGAAGTGTCCGCGACGTCCGCGCGGACCATGCGTCCGGAGTGGATCAGGCCGCGGTGTTCCTTGTAGAGGGCGATGAAGCGTTTGAGTTCCTCGCGCTCGGCGCCCTGGACCCCGCGGACATCCCACTCCATGCCGAAGTGGCCGAACAGCGCGGTGATGGCGCGGAAGGACAGATCGTGCGTGCGGGCCGTGGTGTGCGAGGTGGTGGGGCCGACGTGCCCGCCCACGAGCTCCGGCGGGACCACCAGCCCGGTCCAGCGCTGGATGGTCTGCCGTTCCAGGGCGTCGTTGCAGTCCGAGG
This sequence comes from Pseudarthrobacter sulfonivorans, assembly GCF_001484605.1. Taxonomy (NCBI): domain Bacteria; kingdom Bacillati; phylum Actinomycetota; class Actinomycetes; order Micrococcales; family Micrococcaceae; genus Pseudarthrobacter; species Pseudarthrobacter sulfonivorans. The sequence continues at coordinate 3,177,796 of NZ_CP013747.1, forward strand.
CCCAGATCCGGTCCGTGCGCTCCAGGATGCCCAGGTCCACGCGGGCGCCGCCGGAGGAGCAGCTTTCAATCTCGACGCCGGGGTGGGCCTTCTTGAGTTCGTCAAAAAGACGGTAGGCGGCCAGGGTCTGTTCGTGGACCGAGGAGCGGCCGGCATGGCCGTGCTCCAACTGGTCCCGGTTCTGGTCCCACTTGAGGTAGCTGATGTTGTTTTCGCGCAAGAGGGCGTCGACGCGGTCGAAGATGTACTGCCACGCGTCAGGGTTCACGAGATCGATGACGTGCTGGTTCCGCCATTCAAGCGGAAGGCGGCCACCGTCCTTGTAGCTCTGGACCGAAGGACCCACAATCCACTCCGGGTGCGAGCGGACGATATCGGAGTCCAGGTTGACCATCTCCGGCTCCACCCACAGGCCGAACTCCATCCCACGCGAGGTCACGGCATCGATCAGCGGCGTGAGGCCATCGGGCCAGAGCGACTCGTCCACGTACCAGTCGCCGAGGCCGGCGTGGTCATCGCGGCGCCCGCGGAACCAGCCGTCGTCGAGCACAAAACGCTCCACGCCCAGTTCGGCGGCGGAGTCAGCCAGCTCGATCAGGGTTGACAGGTTGTGGTCGAAATAGACTGCTTCCCAGGTGTTGAGCACCACGGGACGGGGCTTGCCGGCGCCCCCCGCGGGGAGCACGTGGTGCGGGCGGGACCGGAACCAGCTGTAGAACGCCTCACTGATGCCGTCCAGGCCGCGGTCCGAGTAGGCCGCGAACAAGGCGGGCGTGGTGTAGCTGGCACCGGGCTCAAGAATGACCTCGGCCGGGCCCAGGAGTTCGGAGCCACCGATCATGGTGCGGCCGTCGCCGATGCTGTCCGCAAACTGTTCGTGGTTGCCGCTCCAGGCCAGGTGCGTGGCCCAGACCTTACCGTGGCGGTTGCCGAAGCCGGCGGTGCCTGCGGCGAAGAGCAGCGAGGAGTCGTGTCCGGTGCGGCCATGCCGTCCGGTGCGGACCCAGGTGCCCTGCTGGATGGGGCGGCGCTGCGGGTGGCGTTCCCGGCACCAGCGCCCGGTCAGGTCAAGGAGCTCGACGGCGTCCGGCGCCACCGGGAGAACGGTCGCCAGTTCATCGAGCTGGTAAGGGGTGCTGCCGTCATTGGTGACGGTGTGCCGCAGCTCCAGCAGGCCGCCGTCGTGCAGTGCCAGAGAGGACGAGACGGTGAGGCCCGCGTCGGAATCGGCCTGGACGATGACCGCGGAGTTGCCCTCGGCGTTCACTGTCACGACGCGGAGGCGGGCCGAGAAGTCAAGGCCGGAGACGCCGTCGGCGAGGCGGTGGCCGCGGAGGGCGGGACGGCCACGCCAGCTGGACGATGCCTGCGGCAGGAGGCCGGCGGGCACAGTGGCGTCGATGGCGGAGTGGGGGACCGGTTCACCGAGAATGGCGAGGTCCGGCAAGGTGCTGCCAAGATCCGCGCCCCAGTGGATGACCTCGGCCTCCCCGCTGTCAAAGCTCATCACCAGGCTGGTGCCGGCGGAACGGAGGTGGAGGGTATCCATAGATAATGCTATCCTTCTGCGAGTTTTTTAGGAGTATGAAAAGAGGCTGCGCGCCGCGGGAACACAACGCCCGCGGCGCGCAGCCGGTAGAGCTTGCGGCCTACTTGAAGAGGGCGTTGACCTGTTCGTTGGCCTGGGTCAGGGAGCTGGCGGGGACCTTGCCGGACACTACTGCGTCCATGGCGGGCTCCATGATGCCCTTGACCTTGGCGGTGTTGTCCGTGATCGGGTACAGGAACGTGCTCTTGTTCTTGACGTGCTCGGTGAACGCGGAGACGTCCACGTTCTTGGCGGCGAAGGCCGCGGCAGCCTTGTCGGAGGAAGCCTTGAGCGCGGGGAAGACGACGGCCTTGGACGCTACGACGTCCTGGCAGTCAGCGGAGGCGAGGTACTCAACCCACTTGATCGAGGCGTCCTTCTTCTTGGTTCCGGCCCAGATCGAGTCGGCCAGGCCGTTGAACATGGAGGCACGCTTGCCTTCGGGGCCCACCGGGGTGGGGGCGATGCCCACATCGATGCCCTGGTAGCCGGTGTACTGGCCGGTCATCCACGAACCGTGGGCATTGATGGCGGACTTACCGGCCGCGAACGTGTCGGCCATGCTGGCGCCGACGGTGGTCTCCAGCTTGGGCATGTAGCCCTTTTCCACGAGTCCGGCGAACCAGTCCATGCTTTCCTGGAACTTGGGGTCGTCGTAGTTGTAGTGCGTGCCCCACGGGTTCTTGTCCGTGTGGGACCAGCCGGTGGTGTTGGTGAGGTAGCTCCACTCCGTCTGCCCGGAGGAGTCGCCGCCGCCGTTGAGGCCTAGGCCATAGACGGCGACGTTGTTCTTGTCGAAGCCGGCCTCGTCGCCGCGCTTGCCGTTCTTGTCAACGCTCAGGTGGGCGATGACCTGTTCGTACGTGCCGCCGTCCTGGGGGTTCCAGGTGAGGTTCTTCATCTGCTCTTCGGTGACGCCGCCGCTGGCGAGCATGGCCTCGTTGTAGAACAGGCCGATGGTGTCCCAGTCTTTCGGCAGGCCGTAGCGCTTGCCGTCCTGGCCAACCCAGAGGTCCGCGAGGCCCTCGTTGTACTGGGTCAGGTCAATGTTGTCCTTCTTGACGGCGTCGTCGATGGCCAGCAACTGCTTGTTCTCTGCGAGCTCGCCGTAGCGTCCGAGGTGGTTGGTGAAAACGTCCGGGGCAGTGCCGCCGACAAAGCCGTTGGTCAGCGTGCTCCAGTAGTCGTCCCACCCGCGCTGGGTGATCTTGACCGAGATGTCCGGGTTGGCCTTCGCGAAGTCGTCGGCACACTGCTGGTAGGCGGGCAACTGGTTGGCGTCCCACAGCCAGTAGTTGATCTCGCCCTTGGCTGACTCTGCCGAGGAGGACGAGCCTCCGCCACAGGCGGACAGGGACAGTGCCATAACTGCGGCGACGGCGACGGCGCCGAGGGATTTCTTCATGGTTCTACTTTCCGTTTGGGAGTTGGGGAGTGGGGTTTTTGGGGGTGGTTACTTGATGCCGGAGAAGCCGATGGAGTTGACGATCTTCTTGCCGAAGGCCGCGAAGAGGATCAGGACGGGCAGGGCCGAAACCAGGGTCGCGGCCATCAGGCCGGACCAGTCCGGGGAACCCTGGGGTGCCTGGGATTTGAAGACCCCGAGGCCTACCTGGAGGACGCGCACATCGTCCTGGGACCCGACGAGCAGCGGCCAGAAGTATTCATTCCACTGGCCGATGAAGGTGAGCAGGGCAAGGGTGGCGATGGGGGCTGCGGCGTTGGGAAGCACAATCTGGAAGAAGATGCGGAGGTGCTTGGCGCCGTCGAGCATGGCGGCTTCTTCGACCTCGCGGGACATGTTCAGGAAGAACTGGCGGAGGAAGAAGATGGCGAACGGCGTCATAAAGACGTATGGCAGGACCATGCCGAGCATTGTGTTGAGCAGGTCCAGGTTCTTGATCAGCAGGAAGTTGGGCAGTGCCGTGAAGATCGGCGGGACCAGCATGGTGCCCAGGAACAGGCTGAACACCGCGTTCCGGCCCCTCCAGCGCAGCCGTGCAAAGGCGTAGGCGGCCATGGCGCTGAAGAACACGGCCCCGGCGGTGGTGATGGACGAGAAGATGATGGAGTTCTTCAGGTACAGCCAGAAATCGATGGTGGCACCGGAACCGCCCTCGGCGATGGCGTCCGCGGGGCTCTGCAGCCCGAACACCCGCATAAAGGCACCGAACGTGAAATCGGCGGGAAGCAGGCTGGCTGAGTTGGCGGCCAGTGCCGAATTGGTGGACAGCGCCGTCCGCAGCACCCAAAGGAACGGGAGGACGGAGACGGCGATGGCGAGGACCAGGAGGGCCCAGGCACCTGCGCGGCGGGTGTTGAACGGACGACGACGGCGGGCCGGGGCCTGCTGCGGTGCGCGGCTGGTGGTGGATGTCATGGGGGACTCCTTAGTCCAGGTCCGACTCGTTGCCCTTGAGGAACTTCATCTGGATGAAGGCCACCAGGGCGAGGATGAGGAAGAGAATGACGGCGATGGCGGATCCGTAACCGAAGTCCGACTCGGTGAAGGCCCGCTGGTAGATGTAGTACTGGATCACGCGGGTGGCGTTCACCGGTCCGCCCTGGGTGGTGACGGCCACGGTGTCGAAGACCTGGAAGGATCCGATCACGGTCACCACGAGGACCAGCACCAGGACCGGGCGGAGCAGCGGAATGGTGATCTTGCGGAAGGTCTGGAACGCTGAGGCGCCGTCGAGTTTTGCGACCTCATAGATGTTGCCGGGGATAGCCTGCAGGCCCGCGAAGATGAGCAGGGCGGTGTAGCCCATGTGCCGCCAGGTGTTGATGACTGCCTGGGTGGGGATGGCCCACTCTTCGCTGCCGAAGAACGCGACGCGGGGGAGGCCGGCCCATTCGATGAACTGGTTGACCACGCCGATCTGATAATCGAGCATCCAGAACCAGAGCAGCGCCGCGATGACGTTGGACATCAGGTAGGGCAGGAGTAGGGCGCCGCGGATGAGCGTGGACTTGGCGACCTGGTGCATCAGGAGGGCCAGTCCCAGTGCCAGGGCTGTCTGGAGGACGATGTTGATGAGGACGTACTGGCCGGTGACGGCCAGGGAATTCCAGAACAGCGGGTCCTTGGCGATCGCTGTGTAGTTGTCCATCCCCACCCAAGTGGGGTCTCCGAGGATGTTGTACTCCGTGAAGCTCAAGTACACGCCGCGGATGGTTGGGACAACGTAGAAGAAGATGAACCCGATCATGGCCGGGGCGATGAAGAACAGGGCGATCTTGAGGTCGCCGAGCCGGCGGTAACCGCCGCGCGGCTTGGGGGCTCCCGGCTGGGGCGGGGCGGATCTCGCTGGTTTGGCAAGGGTGGTCATCGTCGACCCTTTCCTGACTGTGATGTGGATAACAACTGGTGAGAAATCTACACGAGTAGATTAGGAGTGGCAAGTGTTTAATTTTCTTTTATTTTTAGAGGGATTTATCCAGTCGCTAGGGCATTGACTCGAGTAGATCTGGGTGAAACACTGGGAACCTGATGGACAGCGCTTGCCCGGCGCTTCACGGCACCCACGGAAAGAGAGACAATGACGTTTTCAATCGGCGTAGTAGGGGTTGGCCAGTTCGGCGGCCAGTTCGCGCACCTCTTCAATCTCCACCCCGGCGTCAGTGCCGTCTATGTAGTGGATGAGCTTCCGGAGCGTGCCGCCGAGGCCGTGGACCGGTATCACCTGGCGGGTTCGGAGGCGAGCTTCGAAGACCTCCTCGCCTCCGACGTCGACGCCGTGGCCATCTTCACGCAACGCTGGACACACGGTCCGCTGGTAGAGCAGGCGCTCCGCGCCGGCAAGCACGTCTACTCAGCCGTCCCCATGGCCATCTCCGAGGAGGAAATCGCCCGGATCATCAGCGCTGTCCGCGAATCCGGCCTGGTCTACATGATGGGCGAGACCAGCTACTACAACCCTGCCACCGTCTATGCACGCAAACAGCACGCGGCCGGCAGCTTCGGGCGGATCTTCTACAGCGAAGGGGACTACGTCCACGACATGGACCTGGGCTTCTACGATGCCTATGAGTACAGCGGCGGTGACCGCTGGAAGGAAACCGCCAGCTACCCGCCGATGCTGTACCCGACGCACGCGGTCGGGGGAGTGCTGGGCGCTGTCCCCGTCCATGCCGTCAGCGTCAGCTGCGTCGGAGTCAAGGATGACCGCAACGACGGCGTCTTTGACAAGGAGGTCAGCATGTTCGCCAACGACTTCTCCAACGCTACGGCCCTTTTTGAACTCAACGATGGCGGCGTTATGCGGACCAACGAGATGCGCCGCGTGGGCTACCCCTCACACATCAGGGAGTCCCGGTTCCGGTTCTTCGGGACGGAAGCGAGCTTTGAACAGCTCGCAAGAGTCTCGGTCTGGCAGGACAAGGAAAACGTCCACGACATTTCCGAGCAGCTGGAAACACGGCCCACGATGTCCCTGGATGACCCGTCGCTGGCCAATGTTGCGCCGGAACTGAGGGATGCGTTCGTCTCCGGGCTCTCGCCGGTACATGACGCTGATCGGCTTCCGGAGGAGTTCCGCGGCGCACCGAACGGCCACGAGGGAAGCCACCATTTCCTGGTGGATGACTTCGTGACAGCGGTCAACACCGGCACCCTGCCGCCGGTCAACGCCTGGGTTGCCGCCCGGTTCACGCTGCCCGGCATCGTGGCGCACCAGTCCGCCCTCCGCGGCGGAGAGCGGCTTCCCATCCGTGACTTCGGCGACGCACCGGGGATCTGATAGCTAGCATGTACACCATGACGACTCCCGCATTGCAGGCCCCACGCGGCCCGGTGACCCGCAAGGATGTTGCCCGGTACGCGGGCGTCAGCACCGCCGTCGTCAGCTATGTAGTTAACGGCGGGCCCAAGAAAGTGGCTCCGGCCACGGAAGCGAAGGTCCAGGACGCAATCCGCCGGCTGGGGTACCGTCCGAACGCTGCCGCGCGGGCCCTGAAACTGGGATCCAGCGAAACAATAGGGCTGGTCATTCCGGACAACAGCAACCCTTTCTTCTCGCTGCTGGCACACGCTGTGGAAGATGCTGCCGCCGAACTGGGTTACGCCCTGCTGCTTACCAACTCGGATGGAAACCTCGCGAAGGAACTCCGGCACGTCCGCAACCTTGCGGCACGCCAGGTGGACGGCGTCATACTGTCCAGTGTCTTGATGGAACCGGGCCTGACGGACCTTGAATCGGCGGAGATACCTGTGGTTCTCCTGAACCACAGTGCCGATGCGCCCGGATTCAACAGCGTGGGCGTGGACCTGGTGGCGGGCGCAAAGTCAGCCGTTGAACACTTGATCGGCCACGGACACACCAACATCGCCCTTGCCATGGGTACGAACACCGGCAACTATTATGACGGCCGTGAAGAGGGCTGGCTGCAGGCTCTGGCCGGGGCGGGCCTGCCTGAAGGCCCCATTGTCCGTACCCCCTTCACCCGGGAAGGCGGCTACGCCGCAGGGAAACGCCTTCTGGCCGCCGCGAGCCGTCCGACGGCCATTTTTGCCACCTCTGACCTGCAGGCTGTGGGAATCCTCCGGGCGCTCCACGAGGCCGGACTGTCGATCCCCAATGACATCGCCCTCGCGTCCTTCGATGGCTCAGCTGAAGCGGAGTACAGCTGGCCTCCCCTCACAACAGTGAAACAGCCGGCAAAGGCAATGGCGGAGGCCGCTGTCAGCGCCCTCATAGGCGCCCATCGCGGCCGCGAATCGGAACACCTCATCTTTCCTGCCGATTTACAGATCCGGCAGTCCTGCGGCTGCCCCTAGGCTGCAGCGAGCCGAAGCCTGCCAACCTTCTCCTGCAGGACACGCCGCGCCTCCGGACCCAGCCCGGCATCACTGATGACCTCGTCCACCTCGTCCAGTGACGCAATGGAACTGATGCCCAGCACCCCCCATTTGGTGTGGTCCGCCAGCACAACAGTTTTCCGCGCTGCGGCCACAAAAGCCCGGTTCGTTTCGGCCTCAAGCAGGTTGGGCGTGGTGAAACCGGCGACGGCTTCCATGCCGTGAACGCCAAGGAACAGCACGTCCAGGTGCAACTGCTTCAGTGCGCTTGTGGCGATGGGGCCAACCAGTGCGTCCGACGGCGTGCGCTGGCCGCCGATCAGGATCACCGTGGAGCTGTAGCGGGCAGGGCCCGTTGCCGCAGCATGGTGGAACAGGTCAGCGATGCGCACCGAGTTGGTGACCACTGTAATTTGTGGGCCATTAACCAGTTCCTTGGCGAGCGCCCACGTTGTGGTCCCGGCACTCAAACCCACCGCCATCCCCTCGTGGACCAGCGCGGCCGCTTCAACAGCAATGGCACGCTTCTCCGCTGTCAGCTGCGTGGACTTCAGTTCAAAGCCGGGTTCGTGTGTGCTCGCATCGCCGGGGAGCTTGGCGCCACCGTGGATACGCTCCAGCTTGCCCCCCTCCTCCAGCAGCTCGATATCCCGGCGGACAGTCATCAGCGAAACACCCAGTTGTTGGGCGAGGTCCGAGACGCGGACAACCCGTTCGCGCTGGACGGCGTCCACGATTGCCTGGTGGCGTGCTGCGGGGAGCATGGAGTTCCTTTCGTGCAGGGGGGACGGGGGAGCGATATCGCCCGTCCCGTTCCATGATGGTCTACCCCTTGCTGGAACCAAGAGTCAGCCCCGCAACAAACTGCCGCTGCAGGAGCACGTAGATCACCAGCGTGGGAATGACAGTGATGACTGCACCGGCGGCCAGGAGGTTGTAGTTGTTCAGGAATTCGCCCTGCAGGTTGTTGATGGCCGTGGTGATCGGAAGCCGGTTGCCGCTCTGGATAAAGATGAGGGGCCAGAAGTAGTCGTTGTAGATGAAGATGACCTGGAGCGTGCCGAGGGCGGCGAACGCCGGACGGCAGAGTGGCATGATGATTTCCCGGTACTGCCGCCAGATGCCGGCCCCGTCCACCAGGGCGGCCTCGGTCAGGTCCGCGGAGAGCGCTTTCATGTAGTTGGACAGCACGAACGTGCAGAAACCCATCTGGAAAGCGATATTGACCGCGATCACGATGATGTAGGTGTTCAGCATGTTGCCGGAATCGCTGAAAGAGTACGGCACTTCGAAGTGCTTTGCCATCTCGAACAGCGGGGCGGCAAGGACCTGTGGGGGAAGAAGGTTGCCGGCGGTAAACATGATGAGCAGCGTGATGTTGAACTTCCAGCTGACCCGGCTGACGGCGAAGGCCATGAGGGAGGCGAGGAACAGGGTCAGGAGCACGGCCGGGACGGTGATGATGACTGAGTTCCAGAAGTACGTGGAAAACCCGCCCTGGGTCCAGGCCTGGACGAAGTTGTCGAAGTTGAATGCGCCGGCGAGGCTGAAATAGCCGTGCTCGTTCGTTGACGCCACCGGCCTGAGGGCGGTGAAGAGGGACCAGCCCAGCGGGATCAGCCACATGACGGCCATGACCGTGAGGAAGATGTGTGTTCCGTAGTGGCGTTTGGGCCTGTTGCCGGAGCGTGGCGCCGCTGCGGTGGGCGTACGGCCGGCGCGGGCTGTGGTGGTGCTCATGCTCTGTTCTCCTTGCCAAAGGTCCGGCTGAGGTAGAAGACGATGGGGACGAGGGAAATGACCAGCAGCACCACTGCCAGGGCAGAGCCGACGCCGATCACCTGGCCTTCGCCCACGAGGTTCTGGATCACCAGGGCGCTGAGCATTTCCAGGCCGTTGGTTCCGCGGTTAATGACGTAGACCACGTCAAAGGCGCGCAACGATTCGATGATGGTGATCACCACGATGACGATATTGATGGGGCGCATGGCCGGGAACACCACACGGAAGAAGGTCTGCACGGCATTGGCTCCGTCGATGGCGGCTGCTTCCTTCAGGGTCGGGTCCACGCCTTTCAGTCCGGCCAGGTACAGGAGCATGACATAGCCGGCATGCCGCCACGTGGCTGCGATCATGGCGGCCCAGATGTTCACGGAGGAGTCCCCGAACCAGTCAACGGCCTGTGGTGTCCCTGCGGTGCCAAGGAGGAAGTTCAGGAGTCCGTTGTCGCGCTGGTAGAAGAGCTGCCAGATGATGCCGATCAGGGCCAGTGACAACATCACGGGTGCGAAGAAGATGCTCTGGTAGATCTTGCTGCCCCTGATGTTCTGGTCCAGCAGTACGGCGAGCAGCAGCCCCAGCGGTGTGGCAATCAGGGCCAGGAACAGGAGCCACAGCAGGTTGTGCTGCACCGCCGGCCAAAAGGGCGGGTAGTCCTGCGTGATGTACTGGTAGTTCGCCGTGCCGGCGGGGCGTATGTCGGCCAGGTCCAGGCCGTTCCACCGGGTGAAGCTGAGCCCCACGGACATCAGCGTCGGCAGCCACACCAGGGCCAGTTCGATCAGGGTGGGGATCCCCACCATCAGCGACAGGACCACCTTGTCCCGCCCGGTCAGGCGGCGGACCCGCCCGCCTCTGGCCCGCGGGATACGGCCCCCGCCGGGTTCCCGCGCTTCCGGCGGTATCAGTTCTTGTGCAGTGCTGCTCATGGAAGTCTTCCCTCTATTGGTGGGGACGCTGGAAGGGAATGACGACGGCGGGATTCTGCGCCGCCGTCGTCGTTCCGTTCCTGGCTGGTCGCCTCTGAAAACGGCGCTGACAGGGCTGGAGGTGCTGCCCTGGAACTACTGCGCGGCGTAGAGCGACTTGGCCTGGGCCTCAAGGTTTTTGACGTCCATTTTGCCGTCCTTGATGAAGCTCTGCAGGGCCGGGATCATGACGTTGTTGGCCATGGCCGGCAGGGCGTCGCGGTCAAAGAACTGGCTGATGTACTTCGCGTCCGCGATGGTGTCCGCACACTTCTTGTTAAGCGGGCTGAACTTGGAGGTGTCCGTGCCTTTGGCGGCGGCGATGTTGGACGCATCCACGGCGGCGTAGGCGTCCTGGGCCTCGGCGGTGCCGAGGAAGGCCATGAAGTCGCGCGCCGCCTTGTTCTCCCCGCCCTTCTTGGACAGCAGGAGGCCGTCGATGGGGGCTTCGACGGCGTCACGGCCTTCCATGGCGATCTCCGGGAAGGCGAAGAAATCGATGTCCGCCAGTACCGCCGGGTCGGTGAACTGCTGGGTGACGAAGGAACCCAACAGGTACATGCCGGTCTTCTTGGCTTCCAGCGCCTTGGCGGCGTCCTGCCAGGTCTGGCCGAGGGCTCCCGGATCCTGGAAAGGCAGGAGCGCTGCCCACGTGTCAAAGACCGCGCTGACCTTTTGCTGGTCCCAGGATTCCTTGTGTGCGCACAGATCCACGTGGAACTGGTAGCCGTTGAGCCGCATGTTCATGTAGTCGAAGGTGCCCATGGCCGGCCAGCCGTCCTTGTCGGCGAAGCCGATAGGAATGATGCCATCTGCCTGCATCTTCGTGGCGAGAGCCTTGAGGGCGTCAAAGGTCTCGGGCACCTCGTACCCCTTCTCGGCCCAGAGGCTCTTCCGGTAGAAGAACCCCCACGGGTAGTTGTAGTTAGGTACGAAGTACATCTTGCCGTCCGGTCCGGTGGAGGCTTTCTTCAGCGCATCGGAGTAGTTGCCGCCGATGGTTTCCCAGACGTCATCGATGGGCGCAAGGAGCCCCTTGCCTGCGTAGTACTGCATGCGGTAGCCAGCGAACCAGGTGAACGTATCGTCCGGAGAGCCCTGCAGGTAGGAGTTGATCTTGTTCTGGAAATCATTGTGGGGCACCACGTTCGTGGTGACTTTCTTGCCGGTCTTGGCCGTGAAGGCGTCGGTGACAGCCTGGTACGCCCGCTTGGGGACGTCATCGGAGGACCCGGAACCGAAGGTAAGGCCGGGGGAATCGGAACCCGAGGCGGAGGGCGCAGTTCCGCCCGTACATGCTGCGAGGAACGGAATGCCGGCCAGGCCTGCCGCGCCGACGCCGACGGTCTTGAGGATGCTCCGCCTGCTGGGAAAAGCAGTTGCCGACGCATCAAACTGTGAAGCCATGTTCTCTCCCTTGAAAAATAGCTGCATGTGAGACACCTCACATTGCGTCTGACTATAACCTCTCAAAATAGAACATGGAAGAACGGCAAATAACATTTTGAGCGTCGATTTTTTTGAATCGTCCCAAACAGGGAGTGGCCCCGGTTTTCCCATGGGGACGGGAAAACCGGGGCCACTCGATAGCGTCGGACGGGGTCGTAAGGCAGCTGTTACTTTCTGAGCGACTGCGCGATCTGCTGCATCACTGTGTTGTCGGCCAGGGTGGTGGAGTCGCCTACTTCGCGGCCTTCGGCGACGTCCTTCAGGAGGCGACGCATGATCTTGCCGGAGCGGGTCTTGGGCAGTTCCGGGACCACCAGGATGGTTTTCGGCTTGGCGATGGGCCCGATTTCCTTGCCCACGTGGTTGCGGAGTTCGGCGATGGTGGCGTCGCCCGCGTCCACGGCGTCGCCGCGGAGGATCACGAACGCGACGACGGCCTGGCCGGTGGTCTCGTCCGCGGCGCCCACCACGGCGGCTTCAGCCACGGAGGGGTGGCTGACCAGGGCGGATTCGATTTCGGTGGTGGAGAGCCGGTGCCCGGAGATGTTCATAACGTCATCCACGCGGCCCAGGAGCCAGATGTCGCCGTCCTCATCTTTCTTGGCGCCGTCGCCGGCGAAGTACATGCCTTCGAAGCGGGACCAGTAGGTCTCCTTGAACCGCTCGGGGTCGCCCCAGATGCCGCGGAGCATGGCAGGCCAGGGCTCCCGGATGACGAGGAACCCGCCGTGGCCGTTGGGCACGGATTCGCCCTGCTCATCAACTACGTCCACCGCGATGCCGGGGAGCGGGGTCTGGGCTGAGCCGGGCTTCGTGGCCGTGACGCCGGGCAGCGGGGCGATCATCTGGGCGCCGGTTTCGGTCTGCCACCACGTGTCCACGATCGGTGCCTTGTTGCCGCCGATGACGTCCCGGTACCACATCCAGGCTTCCGGGTTGATGGATTCGCCCACGGAGCCGAGGACCCGGAGGGAGGTCAGGTCGTACTTGTCCGGGATGTCCCGGCCCCACTTCATGAACGTACGGATGGCCGTGGGGGCGGTGTAGAGGATGGAGACCTTGTACTTCTCGATGATCTCCCACCAGCGGCCCTGGTGCGGGGAATCAGGGGTGCCTTCGTACATGACCTGGGTGGCGCCGTTGATGAGGGGCGCGTAGGCGACGTACGTGTGGCCGGTGACCCAGCCGACGTCGGCCGTGCACCAGAAGACATCCGTTTCGGGGTGCAGGTCGAACACGGCCTTGTGGGTGTAGGCGCCCTGGGTGAGGTAGCCGCCGGTGGTGTGCAGGATGCCCTTGGGCTTGCCCGTGGTGCCCGAGGTGTACAAGATGAACAGCGGGTGCTCGGAGTCGTGTCCCACGGCGGTGTGCTTGGTGGAGGCCAGCTCCACGGTGTCCGCCCACCAGTGGTCCCGGCCTTCGTGCCAGTCCACGTTCTGGCCGTTGCGCTTGACCACCACAACGTTCTGGACCGTGTGCCCGTGTGCGGCGAGGGCGTCGTCCACGGCGGTCTTGAGCGCGCTGGGCTTGCCGCGGCGGTAGGTGCCGTCCGCGGTGACCACGAGCTTGGCTTCGGCGTCCTCGATCCGGGAGCGCAGGGCATCGGCGGAGAAGCCGCCGAACACCACGGAGTGCACGGCACCGATGCGGGCGCAGGCCAACAGCGTGATGACGGCTTCGGGGATCATGGGCAGGTAGACGGCCACCCGGTCACCTTTGCCAACGCCGAGGGACTCGAAGGCATTGGCGGCCTTCTTGACCTCTTCAGTGAGCTGGGCGTAGGTGTACGTGCGGGTGTCGCCGGGTTCGCCCTCGAAGTAGATGGCCACACGGTCCCCGAGGCCGTTCTCCACGTGCCGGTCCAGCGCGTTGTACGCGGCGTTGACCTCTCCGCCCACAAACCACTTGGCGAACGGCGGGTTGGACCAGTCCAGTGCCTGGCCAAAGTCCTTGGACCAGGTGAGCAGTTCGCGGGCCTGCCTGGCCCAGAACGCCGGGCGGCCGGCGTCGGCCTCTGCATAATCAGCGGCGGTGACAACGGCGTCGGCAGCGAATTCGGGGCTGGGGGCGAAAGTGCGGTTTTCGTGCAGCAGGTTTTCAAAGGCGTCGCCCTGCTGATCGCCCTGCGGGTTGTTTTGCACGGAAGCTGCGGGGGCGGTGGTCGTGGAGCCGGGAGTGTCCTGAGACATGGTGAACCTCATCATTCATCGGTCTTTTCAGCGGCTGCCGTCGCCCGGCCGCCTCCGCCGATTTGCGCGACATTGGGCAGCGGCCGATCACGGACATTCCGCAAAGAGCTGTTCCGGAATCAACCCTAATACGTGCCGGGGCCGCGACGTGTTCGCTGTCACAAAGGCGCCCGCGAACGGCATTTATTTAGCGGTGAATGGTTAAAGGACCCTGCCCGCTGGCGTTCCGCCGCTGCGGATCGGCTAGTGATCGGCCATGCGGTTGACTAGGCTGAGATTGAATTGTGACTTTCTACGGAGCTGTCGGATCCGGTGTATCACTGCCGGGCCTGGCCGTTGCCGCCGTTTCGGACGGCACAGTTTTGGGACGGAACCGTCCCGGTGCCGCCACGCTAAGGAGTACAGAATGAACCAGCAAAGCTTCGGCCAGAAGTTTGGCCGCGCACCCGAGGCAGGGCCTGGCAGCACCCCGGGAGGCGGCTCAGCGAAGGGCGTGCAGAAGCCGGCCGGCGCCAAGCCGGGCACCACCAACCAGGCCGTGCTGGGTCCGTTCACCCTGCGGGACCTGACAGTTTTCGCCGCCACCCTCATCCTGCTGGTCGCCTCGCTGCTGCCCATCTTCTTCGGCCGGTTTAACCTCTGGAACGCGGGCAGCCTGTTCTTCCTGGGCCTCGGCATTGTGTTGCCCATGATTGTCACGGCACTCTTTGCTGCCCGCCGGCTCGCTCCCGCCACGAAGGTCCGCATCGGCTCGCTGTCCATCGACCAGTTCGCGTCCGTGGTGGCTTCCTTTGCACTGGCGTTCTTCTTCGTTTCCACGGCCGCGGGCTATGTGCCCAGCCTGTTGGTGGGCCTGATAGGTTCCGTCGTGCTGTTCGCGGGGACCGTGCTGAGCCGGTTCATCCCGTACTTCGCCGGCGACTTCCTGGGGCGCGACGAAACCCCGGCCCACGTGATGGCGCGCGACTCGGCTGTCCCGCTGCCCAAGCCGCACACGCCCAAGGAACCCAAGCCTGCGGCCGCGCCCGTTCCGGAGGCTGCCGCGCCTACCGCCACACCTGCAGCGGCAACTTCTGCGCGTGCCGCCGCGCCCGCCGCTTCGGCCGGGGCCCTTTCCGCCGCCGCGCCCACCTCCTCTCCGGCTGCGTCAGGAGCCGTCTCTTCCGCCCCGGAGGTCAACGAGTGGACCGCTGCCGGCGACCCGAGCCCCGCAACCCAGGCGGCCGACGTCGTGCCTTCCCCTTCAGCGACGGGCGCCTCGGCGCCCGCCGTTGCGGAAACCACAACGGGTGACACCCCGACGTCGGCCCCGGCTGCCCCTGCGCCGACCGCTACGGCGTCCGCCGCCGCTGCCCCTGAAGCAGCAACCCACGACGCCGGCACAGGTGTCCCTGCCTCGGCTCGCCAGTCTGCCGCGGAACCTGCAGCGACGGCCGTGCATCAGCAGGTGCGCCGCGTGGAGCCCATCGGCGCCACCGTGGATCCGGCATCCAGGCCGGAAGAATCGTACGAAGAGCCGGCGCATGAGGCGTTCTGGTTTGCCGTGGCCCAGCACCGGACCGCGGTGGACCCCCAGACCGGCGCCCCCGCCTTTGTGATTGAACCGGGCGGCTGGGTGCTGGCCCTGGAAGACCGGGGCCACGAATTCCTGGTCCAGCACACCGACGGACGAGTGGGCGTGCTGCGCGACCTCAGCAACATCGAGCGCGGCTAGCCGGCCCCGTGGCCACGTCCCGTAGACCCGGATCCGGCCCGGCCACGACAGCTCCGGAGTCTTTGCTGGCGTTGAAGCGCCGGGCGCGGCGGATCAACAAGGCCCTGGCGGAGAAGTATCCCTATGCCCACGCGGAGCTGGATTTCCGGAACCCGTTCGAGCTGGTCGTGGCCACCGTCCTGTCGGCCCAGACCACCGATGTGCTGGTCAACCAGGTCACCAAGATCCTGTTCGCACGGTACCCGGACGCCCGGGCCATGTCAGAGGCCGATCCCGCCGAGCTGGAAGCGATCCTGCAGCCCACCGGCTTTTTCCGGGCCAAAACGAAGAGCGTGCTGGCCCTGAGCACCCGCCTGGTGGACGAGTACGACGGCGTGGTCCCCGGCCGTCTGGAAGACCTGGTGACGCTGCCGGGAGTGGGGCGTAAGACTGCCAACGTGGTGCTCGGCAATGCCTTCGGCGTCCCCGGGATCACTGTGGATACCCACTTCGGCCGGCTCGCACGGCGCTTCGGCTGGACCACGTCCGAGGACCCGGTGCAGGTCGAATTCGACGTCGCTGAACTGTTTGAGCCCAAGGACTGGACCATGCTCTCGCACCGTGTGGTGTTCCACGGGCGGCGGGTGTGCCACTCACGGAAGCCAGCCTGCGGCGCGTGTCCGGTGGCGAACTGGTGCCCCAGCTATGGGTTGGGCGAGACCGATCCCGTCAAAGCCGCCAAGCTCCTTAAATACGAGTTGGCGCCCGGGAGCGAGAGCCTCCTGGAACGGTTGCTGGCCGAGACGCACCGCGCCGCTGAAATACGGATGGAATCGCAGAGGCGGCTCCCGTGAGCGCACGCCAGGACCTGATCGACCTGGTGCGCAGATCGGACAGTGGCGACGTCACCGCGCCGAACACTGCCTGGGCGGCCCTGACTGTGGACGAAACCATAGCCCGCAAGGCGGCAGTCCTGATGCTTTTCGGTGTGCTGGACGACGTTCCCGCAGCCTCCGGCAAACCCCTTGCCGCGGCGGATCTTGATGTCCTGCTGCTGGAACGCGCGCACACCCTGGATTCCCACCCCGGCCAGGTCGCCTTTCCCGGCGGTTCCATCGACGCGGACGAAACCCCGGTTGCGGCCGCCCTGCGGGAAGCCGAAGAAGAGACCGGGCTGGACTCCGCCGGTGTGGAGGTCCTGGGTGTGCTGCAGGAGCTTGGGCTGGCTCGCAGCAACTTCCTGGTGACGCCGGTACTCGGCTGGTGGGCGTCGCCGTCGCCCGTGCATGTGGTGGACTTTGCCGAATCCGCCCAGGTTTTCCGGATCCCTGTCCGCGACCTGCTGGACCCGGCCAACCGGGTGACCGCCACGGTCAGCCGCGATGGCAGAACCTTCAGCAGCCCGGCCTTCGCGGTCAGCGGCGTGCTGGTCTGGGGCTTCACCGGGATCATTCTGGATGGACTCTTTGACCAGTTGGGCTGGGCCGTGCCGTGGGACCGGACCCGGCTCCACGAGGTGGTCTTCTAGGTTCGGGGTAGCTCGCAGGGTCGGTGTGGCCCGGCGGGACTGAGCCCGCCGGGCTTGCACCACGTGTGCGCCGGCTGAGCTCGCGCACACCGCCTCAGCTGGCGATCGGCTGCTGCCGAAGATCAACAACAATGCCGGTGGCCGCGTTTTCACGCAGCGCATTGATGCCGTCCTTCAACGCGCCGAGATGCTTGAAGTCGGGCGAAACCGCCACTATGTTCCCGTTTGAGTCAGTGAGCCTCAGCCGATAGCACTCGTCACTTACACGATGTATTTCAAACCTGCCAGCCATATGCCGGACCTCCCCTGATATGCGTCTTTGCATGAATAGCTGGACCGTCTGCTTCAGTCCTGCACCGATGTAACCATGGTCACAGCGGTTCGACCAGCTACTCACCGGTAGGTTTCTTCCGGCTAACCGGATTTGCTATTTTGCGTTGTCGTAGGAGTCCACTACGGCCACGCTGACGGGGAATTCCACCGGGATGGGGCCGAACAGCAGTTCCTTCGCGGCTGCGGCAGCTTCCTCGATGGCCCGGATGCAGGCCTGGACGCCGGCCTCGGGGGCATGGACCATCACCTCGTCATGCAGGAAGAACACCAGCTCCGCCTGAACGGAGCCATCGGCACGCAAGGCCCGCAGCCGCCGTCGTAATTCCGCCAGCCAGCACGCCGCCCAGTCAGCGGCGGATCCCTGCACCACAAAGTTGCGGGTGAAGCGGCCGCGGGAACGGGCAATGGATTCCGCGCGGCGCTGCTCCTCGGCAGTGGCCGACTGCTGGCTCCGGTACCACCCTTCCGACGGGGGCGGGCTGCTCCGGCCAAGCCGGGTGGTCACGGTGCCGCCGGCCTCGCCGTCGCGCGCCGCCTGCTCCACGAAGCCGACGGCGCGGGGGTAGGTCCGTGCCAGCTGCGGCATCAGGCGCCCCGATTCGCCCGTGGTGGCACCATAAATGGCGCCGAGGAGGGCGACCTTCGCCTTAGCGCGATCGCCGCCGAAACCCTGGGCGGCGATGCCGGCGTACAGGTCCTTGTCGCGCGCTGCTTCCGCCATTTTGGAGTCCTGCGCCAGCGCCACCAGCACACGGGGTTCCAGCTGGGAGGCGTCCGCGACGATGAGCTTGTGGCCGGGATCCGCATGGACGGCGCCGCGGATCTGCCGCGGGATCTGCAGGGCCCCGCCGCCCCGCGAGGCCCAGCGGCCGGACACCACACCGCCCACAACATACTCGGGCTGGAAGCGGCCCCTGGCTACCCATGCGTCCAGCCAGGCCCATCCGTTGGCGGTGTGCAGGCGGGACAGTTTCTTGTAGGCGAGGAGCGGCTCGATGGCGGGGTGGCTGGACTCCATCAGCTCCCACTGCCGCGTGCTTTTCACCTCGATGCCGTTGCGGTGCAGGGCGCGCATCAGTTCCTGCGGCGAGTCCGGGTTCAGCCCGGGCGAGTTGAGCAGCCCCCGCAGTTCGGTGTTCAGGGCCTCCAGCTTCGCGGGGCGGTGACCGGACGGCGGGCGCGGCCCGAGGTTGTGGGCCAGGATTTGCTCGTGCAGGTCCTCGCGCCAGGGGACGCCGGTGTGCTGCATCTCCGCGGCGATCATGGCGCCGGCGGATTCGGCGGCCAGCAGCAGCTGGAGCCGTTTCCGCTTGTTTTCTTCCGGTGCAGCATCGGCCAGGGCAGCCTGCTGGGCGGCGTATTCTGCGCGGAGCTCCGCCAGGCCTTGCCGTGGGGCGCGGTGGCGGACATCGTCAAAGAGGGCGCCCTGATCCGCTGGCGGGGGCGGCGGCTGGAGGGCGCGGGGCGTCTCCTGGGGATCGTCCAACGATTCCTTGTCGGCGTTCCGCGCGTACTCCGTGTGGGCGGTGAACTGCGAATACGCCAGGATATTGCCGCACAAACCGAGGTCATAGCAGCGCTCCAGTTCCACGCCGGCCGCCAGCAGGGCGGGGTACCAGTCCTGGGTCCGGTTCCAGATCCAGCGGGGCGGCGCCTCGCGGGGCCGGTTCTCCAGCTGGCGTACGACGCCGGCCAGCTCGCTTTCGCTGATGAGGCGCGGTTCGGGGCGGTCGGGGTGGGGATCGCCCGCCTGGGTGACCTGCTGGAGGGCTGCGCCGTGGGCGTGGGCGGCGAGCAGCAGATACATAGGTCCAATTCTGCCCTGTGGCGGGGACATTCAAGCCCCAATCCCATGCCGTCAACATGTGTTGACGTACCTCCATTCGTCAACTAAAGTTGACGAATGGAGGTAGGGCGGATGAAAACGCTGGTCGCATCAATGGACGGGAAAGGCCCCGCTGAAGCGCTGTACGCGGTGGCGGAACTGCAGAAGGAGGTCGGCCGCGCCGAAGCGGCCCTGGTCCGCAAGGCGAGGCAGGCCGGTCTGTCCTGGGAGGCCATTGCCCTGTGCCTTGGGGTCAGCAAGCAGGCCGTCCACCGCAAATACGGGAAGCAGTAACCGGTCCGACCGTTCGGCCCGTCTTTCTGTCCGGCCTTTCGGCCGCGTGGGGGAGTTGTCCACATACGGTGGCATGGCCCTGTTTCTCCCCCTTGAGTTCGGTGGAGAGTTGCTGCATGAGCAGGCACCAGCTATCGCCACCCCCTTCCGAGCGGCCTTCCGCCCAGCTGTCCCGTGCCCGGCCCTCCCCTCCCCAAGGATCTGAATCCGGTGGTTCCCAGGCCCGTGGTTCCACGTCCCGCGCGCCTGCCTCGGCACACGCCGCGGGAGCCTGGCTGCCGGACCCCGCCGGTGCCGAGGTTCTCCTGGTCACCGGCTACGACTTTCTGCAGGGCGAAGTGGAGCGGATTGTGGCTGCCGCCGGCGGCCAGCTGCGAGTGGTGGCGGATGTGGCCGATGCCGCGAAGTACTGGGACGCCGCGGCCGCTGTGTTGGTTGGGAGCGATGTCCGCGAGCTGCCGCCGCGGCGGCGGGCCCCTGCCGTGTTGGTGGGCCTGAACGGGGAGGGGGACAGTCTCTGGCACCTGGCCACAGCACTCGGCGCGGAGCGGGTGGCGGTGCTTCCGGATGCCGCGGCCTGGCTGGCAGAGTACCTGAGCCGGGCGCGGTCGCCTGAAGCGGGAGGGCTGGTCCTCGGCATAACAGGCGGTTGTGGCGGTGCCGGCGCCACCACTGCTGCAATCTGGATCGCCCAGGCGGCCGCCGGTCTGGGTGTGCGCGTACTGCTGGTTGATGGGGACCCGTGGGGTGGTGGCCTGGAACTGGCGCTGGCAGCTGAGGAGACGCCGGGGCTGCGCTGGCCTGACCTGTCCGACGCGAGCGGAAGCATCGATCCCGAGCAGCTGGCCGACTCACTGCCGGTCGCCGGCGGGTTCTCCTTCCTGTCCTGGCCCGGCAGCCGCGACCGCCAGGCACCGGTGGATGCCGCCACCGCGGGTGGCGTGCTGGATGCGGCCCGGCGGGGCTATGAACTGGTGGTGGTGGACATCGGCCGGGGCGCCGAACCCGTGCGCATGTTTGCCTGGGACTGCGACCGCATCCTCGTGGTTGTGCCGGCGCAGCTGAAGGCCGCGGTAGCCACGGCCCGGCTGCTGCACGAGCTTCCGCCGGTTGAGGCAGCCCTCCTGGTCCGGGGCAAGGCCGGCGCCGCGCTGGACGCCGGACTCATTGCGGACGCCGTCGGCCTGCCCGTCCAGGGCCGCGTACCGGAGCTGCGCGGCGTTACGGCGGCCGGGGAAAACGGGCGGCTACTTGACGTGGGCAAACGGCGGAGCGTCAGGCATTTCGCCGCCTCAGTGCTCGATCTGCTGGACGGCGACATCCCCGTCGGAGACCTGCCGTGAGCGCGCGGCAGCCAGTCCCGCCGCCGTTGCACCCGGACCAGCGGACCGGGGCACGCCGTCGGCAGGCCCGGGTCCTGGATCCGCGCCTCTTGGATTCGGCGCTGTTGGAAACAGTCCGTGAATCAGTCATGACCGACGCCGGACCTGTCACCCCGTCCCGGGTTGCCGCCGCGGTCCAGGCCACCGGACGGCTGCTGGGGACGGCCGGCTCCCTCGCCGCCGTGGAACGGATCAGCGCCGAGCTGAACGGGCTTGGCCCGCTCCAGGAACTGACGCGGGACGTCCACGTCACCGATATCTTCGTCAACGCCCCGGACTCGGTGTGGATCGACCGGGGCCAAGGCATCGAACCGGCCGGGGTTTCGTTTTCCGGAGAGGCACAGGTGCGGGCTCTGGCATCGCGGCTTGTGGCCGCCGGCGGCAGGCGGCTGGACGACGGGTCCCCGTGCGTTGATGTCAGACTTGAGGGCGGATACCGTGTCCACGCAGTCCTGCCGCCGATTTCCACCGCCGGCACCTTGCTGAGCGTCCGCATCCGGCGGGAGCAGGTCTTCTCCATGGACGAACTCCGTGCCGGCGGCATGTTCGGCAGCGTGGTCCAGGAGGTCCTTGAACGGGTTGTTGAGCAGCGGCTGAGTTTCCTGATCAGCGGGGCCACGGGTTCCGGAAAGACCACGTTGCTGTCCACCCTGCTGGGGCTGTGCTCCCCGGCGGAACGGCTGGTCCTGATCGAGGATGCCTCCGAACTGAACCCCGTCCATCCGCACATCGTGTCGCTGGAGTCCCGTCACGGAAACCTCGAAGGCGGCGGCGAAGTGGATCTCGGCGAACTGGTCCGGCAGGCACTGCGGATGCGGCCGGACCGGCTGGTGGTGGGGGAATGCCGTGGGGCCGAGGTGCGGGAACTCCTGACGGCCATGAACACAGGCCACACTGGCGGGGGAGGGACCATCCATGCGAACGCTGCCACCGCTGTCCCGGCCCGCCTGACAGCTTTGGGAGCTCTGGCAGGCATGGGCCAGGACGCGGTCCGGCTGCAGGCAGCCAGCGCCTTGGACGTTGTGGTCCACGTGGAGCGGTCCGGGCACGGGCGGCATGTTGCGTGCGTGGGCGTGGTGCAGGACGGTCCCGGCGGTCTAACCGTGGTTCCGGCGTTGGAGGCCAGACGCGGCCAGGTCGGCACCGGTCCAGCCTGGGAGGCGATGAGCAAGCGGCTGGGACTGTCCCTCGAGGCGGGTGCCGCCGTATGACCCTTCTGCTGGCCGTGGTCCTCGTGCTGGCGGTCGTGCTGCTCTTCAGCCCGCCCGGCGGTGCCACAGGCCGTTTCCGGCGGGCCGTGGGGAGTGCAGGGCCAGGCCTCGCCTCTCGGGTTCAGGGCGGGGCTGGTGGCAGCAGGACGGGCGGCTCGTGGCGCAAGTTGCTCCGTGCCGGACCGGAACGGAACGACCTGTCACTGACCCTTGTGGTGCAGCAGCTTGCTGCGCTGCTGAAGGGCGGCCGCACTCCGGCACGGCTATGGGATGAACTGTGGCTGGTCCACCGTGGCCGTCGGGAGCCAGATTCCGCAACTGCGGGCGCAGGTTCACACGCATCGCAAGACCTTGGTGGAAGGGCGGAACCAATCCGTGGGTCAGCGGCCGGGCGCAGCGGTCCGAGCCTCAGCGCAGGTTCCCTGGTGATGCTTGGCGCCGTCCGGGCAGCAGCGTTCCGGGGCGCACCCGTGTCTGAGGCGATCAGGAAGGCCGCGCAATCGGAGTTTTCGCGCGCCGACAGCAGGGAGTTACGGATCTGGTGTGAGCTTGCCGCCTGCTTTGACATTGCCGAAGCCAGTGGCTGTCCACTGGCGGATGTCCTGGCGAGGTTTGCGGCCCAATTGGAAGTGGAAGACGACGCCGAGGCCGCACGGCAGACAGCGCTCGCCGGGCCCAAGGCCACGGTCGGTCTCCTGACGTGGCTCCCGCTGATGGGACTGGGCCTGGGAATAGCGTTGGGGGTGGATCCCTTGGCCATCCTGATCGGGACCCCGCTGGGACTGGCGGCCCTCGCCGCGGGTGTGGGCCTCACCATCGCCGGAAGAATCTGGTCCGCCCGCCTGGTCGGTGCTGCCGCCGGGGCCGGTGTGCCATGACGGACATTCTTGTGCCGGGGCTTGCCTTGGCCGTTGTTCTGGCTGCTGCCGCCTGCCTTGCCCTTTCGCAGCCAAGCCGGGTCCGAAAGCGACTGCTCAGACTGCGAGGGGACGTGGGCGCCGGGCCGCATGGGGCCGATGAAGCACTCACTCAAGGCGGCCGCCTTCACGGATTGCGTGACACGGCCATGATGCTTGAGCTCGTGGCCGCGATGCTGGACGCGGGGTCTGGCATTGGCCGGTCCCTGGAACTCGTCGCAGCCTCGGCCTCCGCGGACTACGGCAAGGCGCTGCGTCCGGTGGTGTCTGCGCTCGCCATCGGAGCCGACTGGGAAACAGCCTGGCGCAGTTCCGAAGTCCGTCTTCCTGAAATCCTGGAATTGCGTGACGCCCTGGGATTCGCCGCCCTGACCGGAGCGCCGTCGTCGGCCATCCTTTACGCACAGGCCGCGAGGTTGCGCCGGGAAAGATTCCGCGCTGCGGAGAAACGGGCGGCCTCGCTCGGCGTGAAGCTGGTCATTCCGCTGGGCCTGTGCTCGCTCCCGGCCTTCATCTGCCTGGGCGTAGTCCCGGTCCTGCTGGCACTGGTGCCGTCCGGGTCCTGACCGCGGGATTTGGGTTACGGTCCATTCCTCCACACCCCGTCCCGTCCTCCACAATCCGCTCAAAGCGGCGCTTATCCACTTACGGGATGTTTGCACTTACCGAGATCCGCGGAGCCGGGAAGAGTCGAAATCAGCCGGCAACTCGGCCGGAGCACAGAAGGGAAACCGTCACCATGACCATCATCCAAAACAGCCTTTCCGCCGCCCCTGCGCCGGAGCTCAGCACGGGAGTTGCGGGTACCCCCGCATGGGACTCCGTAGTACTTGCCAATGCAGGATTGGGCGCGTGTACCTGCCAACGGGAGGAGGCCCCGGATGCCGCTGGCAACGTCGTGGAGCTTTACCCCGGTGCCAGCGAGGCGAAAAAGCGCCGGCCCCGGCTCACAGCTTCAGAGGCCGGAATGGCGACGGCCGAATACGCCATCGCCACCCTTGCCGCGGTTGGCTTCGCCGGACTTCTCGTCTTCATTCTCCGCAGCGACGAAGTGCGCGGATTCCTGTTGAATCTCATCCGCACGGCGCTGGCCTTGCCATGAGTCTGCCGCCGGCAGCGCTGCCACGGGCTGATGACCGGAGCAGCCGCTGTGGCCGCTGCCGGAACCAGGGCGTGGAAAGCCGCGTGGCGCTGGGACCGGCGGCCGCGTTCCGTCGCCGGCTCCGTCGCCGCCGCCGTAGTCCGGGGGACGCCCACGGCGCCGTGACGGCGGAGTTCGCGGTAGCGCTGCCGGCAGTACTGTTGCTCCTCGCACTGCTCTTAGCGGGAGCCTCCGCGGGCGTCACGCAGCTCAGGCTCGAGGAGGCGGCACGGGCCGGCGCCAGGGCGCTGGCCCGTGGCGAGGACCCGGCCGCAGTGCAGGGGATCGTCAGGACCTTGGCGGGGACGTCGGCAACGGCGTCCGTTGGGACTGAAGGTGAGTGGCTCAGCGTTACGGTGGCCGACGGTGTGGGCGGGCCGCTGGGGGCAACTGTGCCCTGGACGCTCACGGCCAAGGCCACCACGCGGAGCGAAACGCCGGCTGCCGCGGCCAATCCGGGGTTGGAGCCGGTCGGGGCCCCGGAGGAGGCGCCGTCGTGAACAGGCAATTCCGGGACAACCCGGAGCGCGGTTCGGGAACAGTACTCGCTGCGGGACTGGGGCTGGTTGTCATCATGGCGATGGCTCTGATGCTGTTGTTCGCACAGTCCGCGGTGATGGCCAGCAGGGCAGCGGCAGCGGCGGACCTCGCTGCCCTTGCGGCGGCCGATGCCCTGCGCGGGATCACGTCCGGAGACCCCTGCACGGTGGCCGCCGAGGTAGCAGCCCGCCATGAGGCGGCACTCGTCAGCTGTACGGAAGGGGCCGGCCAGACCGTCAAGGTCCGAACGGAGCTGAACGCACGGACGCTCGTGGGCGCCGCCACCGGTCAGGCGCGGGCCGGACCGCCGCCCTGAGCGGCTGTGGTGCTGAACGGCTCCGTGCTCGCCAGGAATTCCGCACTGCGGAGAGGCATTTCGCGCGCGTCTTTGAGGAGGACGTCGATGAGCGTGACGGCGGCAGCCTTGTCCAGCGGATTGTTCTTGTTCCCACATTTGGGGGACTGGACGCAGGACGGGCAGCCCGACTCGCATTCACACGCCTTGATGGCGTCGCGCGTCGCCGAGAGCCACACCTTTGCCTTGTCGAAGC
This sequence comes from Pseudarthrobacter sulfonivorans, assembly GCF_001484605.1. NCBI lineage: Bacteria > Bacillati > Actinomycetota > Actinomycetes > Micrococcales > Micrococcaceae > Pseudarthrobacter > Pseudarthrobacter sulfonivorans. The sequence continues at coordinate 3,202,984 of NZ_CP013747.1, forward strand.
CGCGTTCGGCAAAGCCGGCACCGCCGGGGTGCCCGTCGTACACAAAGATGGTGGGCACGCCGGTGTCGGCGTGGATTGCGGTGGATACTCCGCCGATGTCCCAGCGGTCGCTGGAGGCCACAAGCGGCAGCAGGCCGATCGCTGCGTGTTCGGCGGCGTGCAGGGCCCCCGGGAACTGCGCCTCGATGAGCCCGGCGCCCGTCAGCGAACGGTTCTCCACCACAAACCAGACGGCCTTCGTGAACAGGTCCCGGGCGCCCAGCTCCAGCGGCTCCTCGCCCAGGATTTCGTTTGAAATCAAGGCCTTGCGCTGAAAGGAAACCACCTGTGTTGTCACTTTCACATCGCCGAAGTGAACGGCGATATCGCCCCAGTGCTCAGTCCGGAGTGTTTCGAGCACTTCGATCTGGGTCACGTCCCGGGCCGTTGTGTAGTAGTCGGGGTTGGCGCGCCGGACCACCACGCAGTGGTCGTCTTCGTTCAGGTCCTCCACCACATAGCTGTCGCCCTGGTGCACGTAGATGGCACCTGTGTGCGCCTGGTAGTGCGTCTGGGGCGAATCCATGGTCCCGAGCAGGGAACCGGTGTCGGCGTCAACGATGCTTACCGGTCCGCCTCCGTCGGCGCGAAGGTTCACCATGGCCGCAGCGCTCTGGGAGTGCGTCCAGAACCAGCCCGCCGGCCGGCGGCGCAAATAGCCCTGCGCCACGAGCTGCCCCAACAGCTTCTCTGCCGTGCCGCCGAACAGGCCCAGCTCAGCCACGCCCAACGGAAGCTCCGCGGCGGCGGCACAAAGATGGGGCCCCAGCACATAGGGATTGGAGGGATCAAAGACGGTGGCCTCCACCGACACGTCGAAAATCGCCTCGGGATGGTTCACCAGGTAGGTGTCGAGCGGATCATCGCTGGCCACAAACGCGGCGATGGCATCCTGGCCCGCGCGCCCGGCCCGGCCGATCTGCTGGAACAGCGACGCCCTGGTGCCTGGCCAGCCCGCGACCAGGACGGCATCCAGCCCGGAAATGTCGATGCCCAGTTCAAGGGCGGACGTGCTGGAGACACCCAGGAGCTCGCCGGAGCGGAGTGCCTTTTCCAGGGCCCGGCGTTCTTCCGGAAGGTACCCGGAACGGTAGGCGGCCACGCGTTGGGGAAGAGTGGGGTCCACGTCGTCCAGAAGGCGCTTGGTGATCGAAGCGATTGTCTCCGCTCCGCGGCGGGACTTGATGAAGGCGATGGTCCGGATGCGGGACGAGACCAGGTTCGCCAGCAGATCGGCCGTTTCAGCAACGGCGGTGCGGCGTTCCCTGGCGCCGTTCTCGCCCTTGAGGTCGGTCAGGGCAGGCTCCCAGAAAGCCACCGTAGTGGAACCGTGCGGCGAGCAGTCCTCGGCAACGGCCCGGACCGGCGCCCCGATCAGGCGGCCGAACGATGTGCCCGGCTCAGAAGCCGTGGCTGACGCGGCGATGAACACCGGACCGGGATGGGCCGTCCCGGCACCGTAGTACTCGCAGATGCGGCGCAGCCGGCGCATCAGGTTGGCCACGTGCGAACCGAACACGCCGCGGTAGCTGTGGGCCTCATCCACAATCACGTACCGCAGCCGCCGGAAGAAGCTGGCCCACCAGGCGTGATTTGGAAGGATGCCGAAGTGGAGCATGTCCGGATTCGCGAGGATGAAATTGGCGTGGTCCCGGATCCACCGGCGGGACGCGGGGTCGGTATCGCCGTCGTACGTCTCGGCCCGTACGGTGGGCAGCTTCAGGGAACGGATGGCTGCGAGCTGGTCGGCAGCGAGTGCCTTCGTGGGGGAGAGATAGAGCGTCACGGCGCCGTCGTCGTGGATCTTTCCCGGTTCGGACAGGACGCGCAGTTCGGAGCGGTGGATGGCATCAAGCGCCGGCAGTTGGTAGGCCAGGGACTTGCCGGATGCGGTGCCGGTGGCGATGACCACGTGCTCGCCGCCGTGGGCCAAGTTGGCGGCCTGGATCTGGTGCCGGTACGGCTCGTGGATGCCCAGGGAGCCGTAAGCGGCCACCAGATCAGGGTGTGCCCACGCCGGCCACGGTTCGTGGACTGCCTGCCGGGCTGGGATGGTGCGGACATGACGCAACTGTTCCGGGTCCGGGCCTCGGCCCAGCAATGGAATCAGGGAGTCATGGGGGTTCACCCCAACATTCTTTCACCCGGGGAAAAATCACCCCACGGAAAGGTCAGCACCCTCATCGGAGGTGGACAACAAAAGCACGCGGCAAACAGTGGACCATCCCAGGTGGGAGTACAGCTTCTGGCCGTCGATGGAGGCCAGCAGCAGGCCGTTCTCCACATCCGGTCCGATGGCCTGCGCCGCAAGGGCCTTCATGATGAAGCTGCCCAGGCCGCGACGCTGGAACTCGGGTTGGACAACAATCTTGTCGAACACCGCCGTCTCGCCCACTACAAACACCCTGCCGCTCGCCGCCACCGTGTCACCCGATCGGACCACCGCGTGGTGGACGCCGTCAAGTTCGGAGGCGACCAGGTTCAGGTCGTCGTCGGAGAGCCACGGATCTTCCGTGTCCTGGGTGGCCATGTCCACAATCATCATGGCCTGCGATGCGGACGTGACGTTCAGGCCGTGTTTCTGGGCCAGCGCCGTGAAACGGGCAACGTCGTTGGTGAGGATGGTCAGGACCCTCGGCGGTGCCTCGGCAGTCTTCGCAGCCAGGGCCGCGAACTCGTCAGCGGAGGGGTCGTGGGCGAAGTATTCCCATTCCCCGGTGGTGTCGGCCCGCAGTGCGGCGGGGAATCGGCCCTCAACCGTTGTCTGGTAACCGCGGCAGCCGGCCCAGCCAGCTACCCAGACTTCAAGAAGGCGTGTGATGTCTTCAACCAAGGCGTCCGGACTCATGTCATGAGAGTATTCCAGCCCCGACACAAGCAACAGGGGTAGGGTGCCCCCGATGTGACTTGCTTATGCAATCGTGACAGGACAAGACTGACCGAATGCCCGCCGCCAAGGAACTGTCCAAGAACACCTTTCCGCTGTCCCTGCTGGTCTGCGTCGCCTTAATGGTGGCCATGGTGGGCGGCGCCAGGTATTGGGAGACGGCCACGGGCGTGGCTTACTGGGTCTGGCTTGCCTGCGGGCTCATCCCGCTGGTGGCCGGCGCACTGATCTACCGGAATTTGAAGCGCCCGCTGGACTTTTTGGGTTCGCGCTCCGAGCCCGAAGGAGCGCAACGGCCGGGACTTGGTGGGTTTCTTACTGCCGTGGTCCTGTTTGTGGTGCCGCGCCTCGTTGGTGACGGTGCGGCAGAACTCGCCCTCAACAATGGCGCTGATGCTTTCGCGGCCGCCGTGACGGCAACCGCGGTGCCCTTCGCCGTCGTCGTTCTGGGCTACCGGGCGGCCGAAACTGCCCTGAACAGGCGCGACGCCGCTATCGCGGCGGGCCAACCTTAGCCCCGGCCACCGGGCGGGCCCGGTGCCCGGCAACCCAGTACCCTTAAATACGTGGCTTTGAACCGAATTGTGCTCTTTTACGGCTTTACTCCCATCGCTGATCCGGACGCGGTGCGGCTCTGGCAGCGTGCCCTGTGCGAAAAACTCGGGCTGACCGGACGCATCCTCCTTTCCAAGGACGGCATCAACGCCACGGTGGGCGGCGAGATCGGCGCGGTCAAGCAGTACGTGAAGACCACACGCGAATACAGGGGCTTCCACGGCATCGACGTGAAATGGTCCGACGGCGGCGCGGAGGACTTCCCGCGGCTGAGCGTTAAGGTCCGGGACGAGATCGTCTCCTTCGGCGCGCCAGGCGAACTCAAGGTGGATGAGCACGGCGTGGTGGGCGGCGGCACCCATCTGAAGCCCGAAGAACTCCACGAACTGGTGGAAGCCACGAAACAGGCCGGCGAGGACGTGGTGTTCTTCGACGGCCGCAACGCCTTCGAGGCCCAGATCGGCAAGTTCAAGGACGCGATCGTCCCTGACGTGGCCACCACCCACGATTTCATCAAGGAGCTCGACTCCGGCAAGTACGACGCCCTCAAGGACAAACCGGTGGTCACCTACTGCACCGGCGGTATCCGCTGCGAGGTGCTCTCCAGCCTGATGGTGAACCGCGGTTTCAAGCAGGTGTACCAGCTCGACGGCGGCATCGTCCGCTATGGCGAAACGTTCAAGGACAAGGGCCTCTGGGAAGGCTCGCTGTACGTGTTCGACAAGCGCATGCACCTGGAATTCAGCGAGGACGCCCAGACCATCGGTGAGTGCGTCCGCTGTGCTGCGCCCACCAGCAAGTTCGAGAACTGCTCCAACCCGAGCTGCCGCACGCTGACCTTGTACTGCACCGAGTGTGCCGCCAGCCCGGAGACGCTGCGCTGCCCCGAAGGCTGCGCGGCCTGAGCTACATGGTCTGAGCCGCGGGGCCGGTTCAGAGCCGGGCCAGCCGGTAGGCGAAATTGGCGGGGGACGGCGCTTCGACCTGGAATTGCAGCACCGTTTCCTTGGACAGGTAGATCACGCTTTCGCGCCGCGATCCGCAGCGCAGGCTGAGGTCCACCATGGTGAATTCGTCATTGCGGACTTTGAAGTCGACGCGCCGCTGGCTCCGGCACACCAGCACCAGGACATAGGTTCCGGCGGGGAGGGGCGCCGTCGCGTCCGTTCGGATTTCCTCCGCGCGCAACAGGCCGAATGTCCTATGCGCCACCTGCAGGCCGGGCCCCACCTGGGACTCCGTCAGCCAGGCCTCCATTTCAGCCTCGCTGACGGGATCGTTCCGCCACAGCTCAGCGCGTGGCCCCGGCTCGGTCACCTCCGGCGCGGCCGGGGCGTTCTCGGCCGGCCGCCACCCTTCGTCGTACGTGTATTCACATCCGGCGAGCGCAGTTCCGGCCACCAGGGTGCCAGCCGTCCAGAGTACGACGGCGGCCCTCACCCGGGTGCGCACGGAGACTGACCGGGACGGGCAAGTGCCCGGACGAAGTACCGCCCTGCGGGGCGTCGGCGCCCCCTGCGTTGCGGGCATACTCCGACTCTATGCCCGGCACGGACCCCAATCCAGAGCCTCGGGCAAGTGAGGGAAAGCCGGGTCAACTAACCCGCGGTTACCAGCTGGTAGGCGTAGATCAGCGGTGCGTCGACGCTGGAGGCACTGAGCTCCAGCGGCCCCGATTCCGGGAGAGTGATTTTGCGGGACTCCGGCGTGCCGTAGCAGGCTGCTCCGAGGTCGGCGAGTTCCTTGCCGCCGGACCGCACCGCGAGGAAGGCCTTGCCGCCGCCTTCGCAGACGAGTGTCAGCGTGTACTTGCCTGCCGGCACGTTTTCCGAATGGTCAATGGGCTGGGCGTTGAGAATCTTGCCGGAGTCCTCGGCAACAATGCCGCTGGCCGACGGCATCGCCGTGGCTTTCCAGGCCGGCACATCGGCGTTCTCCACCGAAAGCTGCTGCGCACAGCCTGAGACACCCAGGAGGACAGCTGCTGCAGCCACAGCGGAGAGGGCGCGCGGCAAGGACGAAGGAATAACAGCCATGCTTCCAACTTACCCGGCTCCATCTGTGCTCCGTGATTCAGACCCTTGACCTTGACGCTACGTCAACATTTATCGTGGAACCATCAGCCGGGACAGAACGTCCGGACCATCCCGCAAACAGAGCAGGAAGGAGGAACACATGGACTTGTCCATCCAGGACGTAGCCCGGATCGCAGGGACCACCAGCAGGACGCTGCGGCACTATGACGACATCGGCCTGCTCAAGCCCAGCCGCACCGGCCACAACGGTTACCGCTACTACAACCAGGCCGCACTGGTGCAGCTCCAGCGCATCCTGCTCCTGCGCGGACTGGGGCTGGGCCTGCCGGTGATCAGCCAGGTGCTCGACGACGAAGCGGACGCAGCGAAGGCGCTCACCGGGCATCTCGAATGGCTGAAGGAGGAACAGGACAGGCTGGCGCGGCAGATCGCGTCGGTCACCCAAACCATCGAAGCAGTGAGAGGAGGTGGCGAAATCATGGCAGAAGACATGTTCAACGGTTTCGACCACACGCAGTACAAGGACGAAGTGGAGGAACGCTGGGGCAAGGACGCCTACGCGAAGGGGGATTCGTGGTGGCGCGGCATGAGCACCGCGGAGAAGGCCGCGTGGAAGCAGCGCTCGCAGCAGCTGGGCGAGGACTGGATCGCCGCCGCCACCGCCGGCATCGCACCGGACAGCGCGGAGGCCCAGGCCATCGCGAGGCGGCACGTCGAATGGCTGACCGGCATCCCGGGCACCCCGGCGTCGGACGCCCGCGGCAAGGGTGAAGGCAAGGGCACCGGTGACGTCCAGGCATACGTCACCGGGCTCGGCGAAATGTACGTTGCTGACCCCCGGTTCGCGAAGAACTACGGCGGCGCGGAGGGTGCCGGCTTCGTCCGGGATGCCCTGAAGATCTACGCGGCGGAGAACCTGTAGCCCGTCAGGAGGAAGCGTGCCCGCCAATAGACTTGGGCGGTGACTGATTCCACGCTTTTCCTGGCCGGCAACACCCCCGATGCCCCGCGCAGCGACCTCCCCGGGCTGCTGGCGGCGCTCGCCGCGGACCTGCGCCGGGTGGACTACACGCTTGACGGCGTGGCCGGGCTGCTGGGCGAGTCGGCCTACCGCGCGCTGAACCGGGACCAGATCATCCCGGCGCTGCTCGCCACCGAAAGCGCCCTCCAGAATGATGCGGCGAAGGGTGACGCAGCGAACGGTGAGAAGACGACGGCGGCGCTCGCCGCCGTCGTGCGTCTCTGGCTCCTGGCGGAACCGCAGACGCGGGAAACGCTCGACGCCGCCCTGCCGGGAGTACGGGCCGACGGCCTGATCGAGCTGGGGCTGCTCGAGCCCGTGCCCGGCCCAGATCGGCCCGGCCCAGATCGGCCAGGGCAGGACTTGGTGCAGGCGAAAGCGGATCTGCGGCCGTACGGCTGGGACGCCAATGAGGACGGCAGCGGCGGCGCCGAGCTCTGGGTGGCCAGCGACCTCGCCGCGCACCAGCAGGCCGGCATGCTCCGGCACGACCATGTGCTGGGGATCGGGCAGGCGTCCACCACGCTGGTGCAGACCACCGTCCGCCGCCACGTCGCCAAGGCCCTGGACCTGGGTACGGGCTGCGGCATCCAGTCCTTCCACCTCCTGCACCATGCCGAGCACGTGACGGCAACGGACATCTCAACACGGGCGCTGGCCTTCACCCGGTTTAACCTCCTCCTTAATGCCGCGGCCCTGCACCTGGACCCGCAGCACCTGGAGGACCGGGTCAGCCTTCGGCTGGGGTCGCTCCTGGAGCCGGTGGCGGGGGAGGAATTCGAGCTGGTGGTATCCAACCCGCCGTTCGTCATCACCCCGCGGACCCTGGGCGAAGCCGCGTCCGGGCAGTTCACCTATCGTGACGGCGGGCTGCCCGGCGATGACATTGTGTCCTCGCTCGTGGCGGCGCTGCCCGGTGCCCTCGCCCCGGGCGGCACCGCGCAGCTGCTGGGCAACTGGGAAATTCCCGCCGGGACCGAGTGGCACGAGCGGCCCAAGAGCTGGATCGGTCCGGACGCGGATGCCTGGTTCATCCAGCGCGAGCAGGTTGGCCCGGAGCAGTACGCCGAAACCTGGCTGCAGGACGCGTCCGAATCCCGCGACCGGAAGCATTACCGGGACGCCTACGCCGCCTACCTGGCGGACTTCGCGTCCCGGAACGTGGCGGGGATCGGCTTCGGGATGATCTGGCTGCGCCGGCCGACGGCGGGACGACCCGCCGCCTCCATTAGCCGTTTCGAGGAAATCACGTACCTCATTGAGCAGCCCATCGGGCCTCACCTGGGCGCCGCCGTCAAGCGTTCCGACTGGCTGGCCGCCAACAGCCTGGCGGACGCGCACCTGCTCGTGGCGGACGACGTCACGGAGGAGCGCCATCAGCGCCCCGGCGCCGAGCACCCCGGCGTGATCCTGCTGCGCCAGGGTGCGGGCCTGCGCCGGACCAATCTGCTCAGCACCGAACTCGCCGGATTTGTCTCCGCGTGCGACGGTGACCTCTCCGTCGGCCAGATCATCGGAGCCCTTGCCGCGCTGCTCGGCGGGAGCCTCGCCGGGGAGGACGGGTTCGACGGCGACGCGTTCCGGACCGGGCTGCTCGACGACGTCGCGAACCTGGTCAGCGACGGTTTCCTGGTTCCTTCCGAGCCAGCTGAATAGTGGTTTGGCGGGCCCCGGAACACCCCAAATCGGTGTCCCGGATGTGCCTGATGAGTCAACGGGTTTTCCACATGAATGCGCACTATTGTCCAAAATATGGTGAACTAGGCCAATATGGGCTCATCTGCCCGAGCAACCTTTTTCTGTAGGAGCACCGTGCCAAGCAAGGCCAAAACAGGCAAGAAACTCGTGATTGTGGAGTCTCCGGCCAAGAGCAAGACCATCGCCAAGTACCTCGGCGAGGGCTTCATCGTAGAGGCCTCCATTGGTCACATCCGCGACCTGCCGCAGCCGTCTGAGCTCCCCGCAGAACTGAAGAAAACCTCGGTGGGCAAGTTCGCCGTCGACATCGAAAACGACTTCAAACCGTATTACGTGGTGTCCGCGGACAAGCGGAAAAAAGTCACCGAGCTGAAGGCCGCGCTCAAGGATGCCGACGCCCTCTATCTCGCAACCGATGGGGACCGCGAGGGCGAGGCCATCGCGTGGCACCTGCTGGAAGTGCTCAAGCCCAAGGTCCCGGTGTACCGGATGACGTTCGGCGAAATCACCAAGGAAGCCATCCACCGCGCCATGGACAACCTGCGCGATGTTGATACGGCCCTGGTGGACGCCCAGGAAACCCGCCGCGTCCTGGACCGGCTCTACGGCTACGAGATTTCCCCCGTGCTGTGGCGCAAGGTTGCCCGCGGCCTGTCCGCCGGGCGCGTGCAGTCCGTGGTCACGCGCATGGTGGTGGACCGTGAACGCGAACGCATGGCCTTCAAGGCCGCCTCGTACTGGGACCTGACGGGCCAGTTCGGCGCCGGCGCCGGTTCGTTCAAGGCGAAGCTCGCTGCGGTTGACGGCGCCAAGGTCGCTTCGGGCCGGGACTTCAACGACGACGGCGTCCTCACCTCGCGCAATGCGGCGCACCTCAACGAGGAACTCGCCACCTCGCTGGCCGCCGGTCTCCAGGATGCGGACTTCCGTGTCCGGTCCGTGGACACCAAGCCGTACACGCGCCGTCCCGCCGCGCCGTTCACCACGTCCACGCTGCAGCAGGAGGCCGGCCGCAAGCTCCGCTTCTCCTCAAAGAGCACCATGCAGGTGGCCCAGCGGCTGTACGAAAACGGCTACATCACCTATATGCGTACCGACTCCTCGGCGCTGAGCGACGAAGCCGTCACGGCCGCCCGCCGCCAGGCCTCCGAGCTGTACGGCCCGGAGTACATCCCGGCGTCGCCCCGCGTGTACACCAGCAAGGCTGCGAACGCGCAGGAAGCCCACGAGGCCATCCGCCCCGCCGGTGACTCCTTCCGCACGCCGGCCCAGGTGGCCAAGCAGCTCTCCGGCGACGAGTTCCGCCTGTACGAACTGATCTGGAAGCGCACCGTCGCATCCCAGATGGGTGACGCCAAGGGCTCGACGGCGACCATCCGCCTGGGTGCCGTGGCCACCGATGGCCGGGACGCTGAATTCTCCGCCTCCGGTACCGTCATCACCTTCCCGGGCTTCCTGGCCGCCTATGAAGAAGGCAAGGACGAAAGCCGCGGGGACGACGACTCCGACGAAGCCCGGCGGCTGCCGAACGTGGCCAAGGACGATGCCCTCACGGCGTCGGACATTCTGGCCGTGGGTCACGAGACCTCGCCGCCTCCGCGCTTCACCGAAGCTTCGCTGACCGCCGAGCTGGAAAAGAAGGGCATCGGCCGACCGTCAACCTATGCCTCCACCATTTCCACCATCCAGGACCGCGGCTACGTCCGGAAGCAGGGTTCCGCGCTGGTGCCCAGCTGGATCGCGTTCTCCGTGATCCGGCTGCTCGAGCAGCACTTCACGGACTATGTGGACTACGAGTTCACGGCGGACATGGAAGGCGACCTGGATAAGATCGCCAACGGCCAGGCCGTTGGGTCCGCCTGGCTCAAGCACTTCTACTACGGTGAAGATTCCGATCCGGGCCTGCTCAGCATCGTGAACAACCTGGGCGAGATCGACGCCCGGGAAATCAACTCCATTCCCATTACGGATGAGATCACGCTGCGGGTGGGCAAATTCGGCCCGTACCTGGAAAGCTCCGCTGCCACGGTGGACGCCAAGACCGGCGAAATCGTGGAGAACTCCCGCGCCAACGTCCCCGAGGACCTGGCGCCGGACGAACTGACGGCGGCGAAGGCCATCGAACTGATGGAAACGGCTGCGCCGGAAGAACGCGTACTCGGCGACGACCCCCACACCGGCCACAGCGTTGTCGCCAAGAACGGCCGCTACGGCGCGTACGTCACCGAAGTCATCCCGGAGATGACCGAGGAACAGCTGGCCAACCAGCCCGTGGAGTACTACAAGAACGGCAAGCCGAAGCCGCCGAAAAAGCCCGTCAAGGCCAAGCCGCGCACCGGTTCGCTGTTCGCGTCCATGACCGTGGATTCCGTGACCCTGGACGAAGCGCTGCAGCTGATGAGCCTGCCCCGCGCCCTGGGTGAGGACGCCGAGGGCAACCTCATCACGGTGCAGAACGGCCGCTTCGGTCCGTACCTGAAGAAGGGCACGGACTCCCGCTCCATCGGCACCGAAGAGGAAATCTTCACCATCACGCTGGAGCAGGCGCTGGAGATCTACTCGCAGCCCAAGCAGCGCGGCGCCCGGGCCGCGGTGGCGCCGCTGGCCGAGTTCGGACCGGACCCGGTTTCCGAGAAGAACATCGTGGTCAAGGAAGGCCGCTTCGGCCCGTACATCACCGACGGCATCACCAACATCACCGTCCCGCGGTCCACGTCCCTGGAGGAACTGACCCGCGAACAGGCCGTTGAACTCCTCGCCGAGAAGCGGGCCAAGGGTCCGGTCAAGCGCGCCACAACGGCCCGCAAGCCCCCGGCCAAGAAGAAGGCTCCAGCCAAGAAGTAAGTACGGGCGGAATTGCGCCGGGCTCTCCAACGTGGTCGAGTAGATACATGACTGAACAGCCCGGCACAGCCGATCTCACTCCGCTCAACGACCTCGAAGAGAAGCTCGCCCTTGGCGGCCAGCCCGAGGGCAGCCCGGTGGACGTCATCCTGTCCTTCCTCAACAGCGAGGTCTACGTCATCAGCACCGACGGCATCGAAGGGGAGGATTCCCAGGTGGAGCCGCTGGTATTGGCGAACGCCGACGGCGAGCCCGTCCTTGCGGTGTTCTCGCACCCCAGCCGCGTTGACGAGCAGTATCTTGAGGCGGCCCCGAACGTCCTGGGGACCCAGGGTGCAGCCATCATCGCCAACATCGGCGAGGAATTGGGCATGGTGATCAACCCCGGCGCTGCGTACGGGTTTGAGATCAACCCGGACGGCGTCGCCAACATCAAGCGCGACTTCAAGCGCGCCGATGAGCTTCCGGACAGCGCACCCGAGGACGCCTCCGCAAACTGACATCTTTTGCGCAGGGTTGTAAGTGAGGGCCCGGGCGGGGGAATAATGGCAGGATGCGGCTAGGCGTCCTTGATATCGGGTCAAACACTGTCCACCTTCTCCTGGTGGATGCCCACCCTGGCGCGCGTCCGGTGCCTTTCGCGTCGCACAAACGGCCCATATCCCTGGTCCAATACCTGGATACCGACGGCAACATCACAGACGAAGGGCAGCACGAGCTGACCGAATTCGTCCTTGAAGCCTGGGAGTTTGCCGCCAGGCACAAAGCGGACGACCTGCTGGCTTTCTGTACGTCGGCCATCCGTGAAGCCACTAACGGCCCTGCAGTGCTGGCCCGGGTCAAGCACGAAACCACTGTCACCCTGCAGGAACTGACCGGCAGCGAAGAAGCCTCCATGACCTTCTTCGCCGTCCGCCGCTGGTACGGCTGGGGTGCGGGACCGATCCTGAACCTAGACATCGGCGGCGGCTCCTTCGAAATGGCCTTCGGGCAGGACGAACTGCCCGAAGTGGCCACTTCGGTGCCGCTGGGCGCCAGCCGCCTGACCCGCGACTGGCTGGCTGAGGACCCGCCTTCCGCCAAGAGCGTCAAAGAGCTGCGCCGCTACATCCGGGCCACCCTCGCCCCGGCAGTCAGGCAGTTCGACGGCCTGGGCCGCGCCAACGTTGTGGCTGGAACCTCCAAGACCTTCCGGTCGCTCGCCAGGGTCGCCGGAGCAGCCCCGAGCGCCGCAGGGCCCTACGTGAAGCGCACACTTAACGCCACGGATCTGGGCGTGTGGGCGCAGCGCATTTCAGCCATGAAGTCCGAGGACCGGCTCTTTCTGCCGGGCGTGTCCGAGGCCCGCGCGCACCAGCTGCTCGCCGGGGCTCTGGTGGCCGAGGCTGCCCTGGAAATGTTCAAGTTCAAGAAGATCAGGATCTGCCCGTGGGCGCTGCGTGAAGGGCTGATCCTGCGCCGGCTCGATCAGCTTGTCTTCGCCGGTCCGCTGGATCCGGCCCCGCATGTCATGGAGCCCGCCGCGGCACGCCAGGCGATCGAGGCCACACCCGCCTGAGGCCCGCCGCGGCTTGATTGAGGCCGCGCTATGCCTGCGGCCTGGCCGAAAGAAGCATTAACGCGAAAGCGCCGGCGTCCGCAGCAGGAAAATGGGGGAAAACCTGCTGCAAACCACCGGCGCCTCGGGCAAACATCCCCATGCTTGCCGCATCACTCGCACCCTCAATGAGGTAATAACTACGTTAGGCGGCGAAGTTGTGTGCAAGCTGCAGCGAACATGGGAGTCCGCTGTGAATGCATTTCGGGGGGTTCCCGCTTTTTCCGATTCGTTCCATTTCTGCAGCCGCCCACCCGAACTGCAATGATGGAAGCATGAGCAACCGAATCGCCTTTCTGGGCTGTGGATCCATGAACGAAGCCATCCTCGCCGGCCTCTTGGGCGGGGGAACCGACCCCGCCGACGTCGTGGCTACAGTCAGGCGTGCTGAACGCGCCGCGGAACTGGCCTTGCGTCACCACGGCATCACGGCCATCGCAGGCGAAGAGGAACCGGACAACAACAAGCAGGCGGCCAAGGGATCCGCCGTCGTAATCCTTGGCGTCAAACCGGTGGGCATCGTCGACCTGGCGCGCGAGATCAGCGGCTCCCTGTCCCCGAAGGCCATCGTTGTCAGCGTGGCCGCAGCCGTCTCTCTGGCGCAACTGGAAGCTGCCCTGCCTCCCGGACAGCCGGTGATCCGCAGCATGCCGAACACCCCTGCCAAGCTGGGCCGCGGCGTCGTGTCCGTCTCACCCGGAACCAACTGCACGCCGGAACAGCTCCAGACCGTCAAGGACATCCTCCGGGCCACTGGCACCGTGGTGGAGGTGCGCGAGGATCAGGTGGACGCGTTGTCGGCCATCAGCGGCTCGGGTCCCGCCTACGCGTTCTACCTGGCCGAGGCCATGGCAGCTGCCGGCGTCGAACTGGGCCTGGATCCCGAGCTGTCGCTGCTCCTGGCGCGGGAGACGGTCGCAGGCGCCGGCTTTATGCTTGCCGAGCCGGGCGCCGATCCCTCGGCCCTGCGCAAGGGAGTGTCCAGCCCCAACGGCACAACCGAACGGGCCATCGCCACCTTCGACGACCGGGGCATTCCGGCCATCATAGCCGCCGGCGCCCGCGCCGCAGCGGACCGCTCCGCGGAGATCACCAGGCAGCTCGGCTGATCCCCACCCGCAATTACGGCCGGGCGGCGAACCGTTCCAGCAGGTCCACGTGCCCGGACACGATCAGCATGTCGCGGGCGGACACCTTGGTTTCAGGGCGGGCGTAGGTGAAATCCTCGCCGGGCGATTTCACGCCCACGATGGTCACGCCGTACTTGGAGCGCACCTTGGACTCATCCAGTGTGAAGCCCACCGTCTCGCGCGGCGGGTACATTTTCACGATGGCGAAATCGTCGTCGAACTCGATGAAGTCCAGCATGCGGCCGGAGACCAGGTGCGCGGCACGGACGCCGGCGTCGGCCTCGGGGTAGATCACGTGGTTCGCGCCGATGCGGGTGAGGATCTTGCCATGCGACGGCGTGATGGCCTTGACCCAGAGGTGCTCGATGCCCAGGTCCACCAGGTTCACGGTGATCAGCACGGAGGACTCGATCGAGGTGCCCACGCCACAAACGGCAGAGCTGAACTCCTGTGCACCGAGCTGGCGCAGCGCATCAATGTTGGTGGCGTCGGCCTCCACCACGTGGGTGAGGAGCGGTGCCCATTTCTGGACCAGGTTCCGGTCGCGCTCGATTGCGAGCACCTCACGGCCCTGTTTCACGAGCTGCTCGGCGGTGGACGAGCCGAAGCGGCCCAGCCCGATCACCAAGACCGGCGCGTTATGGGCGGGGCGGTTGGGGGCGCCTGAGGAATTAGCCAATGATGGGCCTCTCTTCCGGGTAGTGGAACAGCTGGCTGCGCTGGCGCAGTGCCAGCCCAGCGGCAAGGGTGACGGTGCCGACGCGGCCCGCGAACATCAGGGCCGTGAGGACATAAACGCCCGACGGCGGCAGCTCGGCGCTGAGGTTGGTGCTCAGCCCCACGGTGGCGAAGGCGGAAATGGTTTCGAACAGCACCCGGTCGAGGGACGCGCCGCTGATCTGCAGCAGCAGGAACGCCGAGACGGAGACCAGCGTGGCGCCGGCAACGATCACTGAGATAGCCACCCGCATGGTCCCCTGCGGGATGGTGCGGCCGTACACCTTCACGTCGGAGTCGCCGCGGGCCTCCGCGACGATGGCTAGGAACATCACGGCGATGGTGGTCACCTTGATGCCGCCCGCCGTCGACGCCGAACCGCCGCCGGCGAACATGAGGGCGTCGGTGAGCAGCATGGTGGTGGATTCCATGTGGTTCTGGTCCACCAGGTTGAACCCGCCCGAGCGGGTCATGACGGAGGCAAAAAGCGAATGGGTGATCTTGTCGCCGAGGTCCATGTGGCCGATGGTCCGCACGTTGTCCCACTCCATCAGCGCCCACAGCACCGTGCCGGCGGCCAGCAGGATGAACGACACCTGGATGGTGAGCTTGGTGTGCAGGTTCCACTTTTTCCAGTTGAGCCCGTTCTGCTGGAGGACCATGACCACGGGAAAACCCAGGCTGCCCAGGAACACGCCGAGCATCAGCGGGATGAGGATCCAGAGATCGGTCTCGTAGGGAACAATGCCGTCCGAATGAGGCGTGAAGCCGGCGTTATTGAACGAGGAAATGGAGTAGAAGACTCCGTGCCACACCGACTGCCAGAAGGGCTCGCCCAGCGTCATAAACCGGGGGATCAGGGCCAGCGCCAGGACGCCCTCGATCACCACGGAGGTCACAATGACGATCCGCAGCAGCGTACCCACTTCACCGAGCCGGCCGGCGTTGTTCATGGCCTCCTGCGCGATGAGCTTGCCGCGGACGCCAAGCTTCTTGCTCACCATGAGGGCCAGCAGCGACGCGAGCGTCAGGGTCCCCAAGCCGCCCACGAAGATGCCGATCAGGATGACCAGCTGGCCAAAGAATGACCAGTGCACCGCCGTCGAAACAACCGTCAGGCCGGTCACGCAGACCGCGGACACCGCGGTGAACAATGCCTGGTGTATCGGAGTGGCCGTACCGGTGGCGGAAGAGATGGGCAGCGAGAGGAAGAACGTGAAGACCAGACAGACCGCCCCGAAGGCGCTCAGGGCAAGCCGGGCGGGCGACGTATTGGCAATATCGTCGACGAAGTCGCGTACGCGGGTGAAGATCCAGAGGCCTTCGCGCTCCGGTGCGGCGGGGTGCCAGCTGGCCGGGTTCCGGGGCCTCGTCTGGCGTTGCGTCATGGGGGGCTTTTCCTCGGTTGAAACTGTTTCCTCCAGTAGTAAACCACTAATGCCCGCGTAATGGCCGGGCTGGGGCAGCGGCGGCCTCCGGTAGCCTGTCATTGATGACATTCCTGCCCGGTCTCAGCCAGCCCGCGCCACCAACGATGGTGGTGTGGAATTCGGCCATGACGGCCTACAATTTTGGCCTCGGCCACCCCATGGCTCCCGCGCGGCTGGACCTCACGGCCCGGCTGGCCCGTAGCCTCGGCCTGTTGGACCTTGCGCATGTGTTCGTGGAGGCTCCGGAGGTTGCGTCCGATGCCGAACTTGAAACCGTGCACTCGCCTGAGTTTGTGGCTGCGGTCCGCCGGGTCAGCGACGACCCGACCTCGCCGGATGAAGCCCGCGGACTGGGCACCGACGACGATCCTGCCTTCGCCGGTATGCACGACGCCGCCGCAAGGCTCGCCGGCGGATCGCTGGCCGCCGCGTCCGCCATCCTGGACGGATCCGCGCTCCACGCCGTGAACTTCGGCGGGGGCCTGCACCACGCCGCCCGTGACCGCGCCAGCGGATTCTGCATCTACAACGACTCCGCCCTGGCCGTCCAGAGACTGCTCGACGGCGGCATCAGCCGCGTGGCGTACATCGACGTCGATGCGCACCATGGGGACGGGACGGAAAGCATCTTCTGGGACGACCCCCGGGTCCTGACCATTTCGCTGCATGAAAGCGGACTCACACTTTTCCCCGGGACCGGTTTCGCAAACGAGATCGGCGGTCCGCAGGCTGAGGGCAGCGCCGTCAATGTTGCCCTGCCGTCGGGCACCGGCGACGCCGGCTGGCTGCGGGCATTCCACGCCGTGGTGCCGCAGCTCGTGGGCGCGTTCCAGCCCGAAGTCATCGTCAGCCAGCACGGCTGCGACTCGCACCGCCTTGATCCGCTGGCCCATCTGAACATCAGCGTGGACGGCCAGCGCGAGGCGGCCACCGCCGTCGGGAATCTTGCTGCCCGCCATTGCGAGGGCCGCTGGATCGCCACCGGCGGTGGGGGGTACAGCGTCACCGACGTTGTGCCGCGCTCCTGGAGCCACCTGATCGCCATCGCTGCCGGGCGCCCCGTTCCGCTCCGGACCCCGGTGCCGGAGGATTGGCGCACGTATGTTTCGGACAAGTTCGGCATGGACACCCCGGGCCTGATGGGCGATGACGTGGAGCTCTGGTGGCGGTCCTGGGAAGTGGGCTTTGACCCCAACGACGCCGTGGACCGCACCGTCATGGCCACCCGCAAAGCCGTTTTCCCGCTGCACGGCCTTGATCCCTGGTTCGACTGATCCATCTTCAACCCGCGCGGGCCGGTCACGGGCGAAATAGTTGATGCCCGGCGGCGTATATGTCGCTAGGGTGGGAGTCATGGTGACAGACGACGTATTTGCCGTCATTGCGGAAGCAACCCGGCGCGACATTTTGGTATCCCTGCGCGCCGGGGACAAGGCAGTGGGCGAGCTGGTGGAAGAACTTTCCGCAAGCCAGCCCACCATTTCCAAGCACCTGAAAGTCCTCCGCGAGGCGCAGCTGGTCAGCATGCGGGCGCAGGGCCAGAAGCGCTATTACGCGCTGAATGCCAAACCGCTTGAGGGGATCGTCAGCTGGCTGGAGACGTTCGACGTCGGCCCGGCGGCCGCCGTCGCCAAGTCACCTCGCGCGGAGGCGGACGCCGGCACGGAGCGGCCCGTGGCTACCCCGCTGTCGGACAACGTGGCCGTTGCCGCCGTCCTTGAGCGCCCGGGCGCCGAACTGAGCCCCGCCGTCGTGATTCCCGGCGGCACGGTGGCCCCGCTCAGCGACGACACAGTGCCGCAGCAGATCGGCCGTACTGTGGGCCGCGCCGCCACCAAGGCCGCGGACCTGCTGGCCAACCTCCCGAACCTCCCCAAGTTCGGCCGCAAGAAGTAGCCCCCGCCCACCCCTCTGGGCGGTGCGACTTACTTGTTCAGCAGGCGCACGTGGTCCGGGGTCAGCTCGGAGATTTTGCTGACGCCCAGCAGCGCCATGGTGCGGGCCATGTCCTTCTCGAGGATCTGCAGGGTGCGGTCCACGCCGGCCCGGCCGCCGGCCATCAGGCCGTACAGGTACGCGCGGCCGATCAGCGTGAAGTCGGCGCCCAGGGCCAGCGCGGCGATGATGTCGGCGCCGCTCATGATGCCGGTGTCCAGCATGATGGCCGCGTCCGAGTTGTCCTTGGTGAAGGCCTCCTTGACGCCGGGCAGCAGGTGGAACGGGATGGGCGCGCGGTCCAGCTGACGGCCGCCGTGGTTGGAGAGCACTACGCCGTCGGCGCCGTGGTCCACCACCTTGCGGGCATCCTCCACGGTCTGGATGCCCTTGACCACGAGCTTGCCCTTCCAGGTTTCGCGCAGCCAGTCCAGGTCCTCGAACGTGAGCGTGGGGTCGAACATCGAGTTGATGAGGTCGGCCACGGTTCCGGTGTAGCGGGACAGCGAGGCGAAGGTGAGCGGCTCGTGCGTGAGGAAGTTGAACCACCAGGCCGGGCGGTAGGACGCGTCCAGGACGGTCTTGATGGTCAGTGCCGGCGGGATGGTCATGCCGTTGCGGACGTCGCGCAGGCGGGCGCCGGCGACGGCGGTGTCCACAGTGACCATGAGGGTGTCGTTGCCGGCCTTGGCGGCGCGCTCGATCAGTTCCAGCGAGCGGTCGCGGTCAGTCCACAGGTACAGCTGGAACCAGTTGCGGCCGTTCGGTGCGGCGGCGGCGACGTCCTCGATGGACGCGGTGCCCATGGTGGAAAGGGTGTACGGAATGCCGGCGGCCTCGGCTGCCTGCGAGCCCGCGTATTCGCCTTCGGACTGCATCATGCGGGTGAAGCCGGTGGGGGCGATGCCCACGGGCAGCCGTGACGGCTTGCCCAGGATGTCGGTGCTGAGGTCGATGTTGGAGACGTTCCGCAGGATGCCGGGCCGGAACTCGATGTCCAGGAAGGCCTCGCGGGCGCGGCGCAGGGTGATCTCGCCCTCGGCGGCGCCGTCGGTGTAGTCGAACGGGGCCTGCGGGGTCCGGCGTTTGGCCATGTCCCGCAGGTCCCAGATGGTGCTGGCACGCTTCAGCCGGGCTTCCTTGCTGAACTCGGGCTTCTTGAACTGCATCAGCGGGGCCAGGTCCGAGTACTTGGGGATGCGGCGCTTCAGCGCAGCCGGCACCGCCGGAGCTACCAGCTTCGGCGCCGCGGCGGCCGGGACGTCCGTGGCATCCGGGGCCGGCGTGACCTCGGGGTTGTTCGGCTGGATGGTGTGGGTCATGGCTGCCTCCGTTGGTGGGCCTGGCACAGGGGGTCGGGCTGTGGTCTAACCACACTCTAAACCATGTGGTCCAACCACATCAACTACGATGGTGATATGCGTACGCACCAACTTGTCCTGACGTGGATCGAACAGCAGCTCTCCGACGGACAGCTGAGCGTGGGCGGACGCCTGCCTGCGGAGCGGGCACTCGCCGAGCAGCTGGCAGTTTCCAGGACTTCGGTGCGCGAGGCCATCCGGATCCTGGAGGCCATGGGCGTGGTCCGGGCCGGGGTTGGCTCCGGCCCGGAAGCGGGGACGGTGGTGATTTCGGATCCGACGGCGGCGCTCGGCTCCGCGCTGCGGCTCCACGTTGCCACGCAGCATCTGCCCGTGTCCGACATCGTGGAAACGCGCATCCTGCTGGAGACCTGGGCGGCTGCCAGGGCCAAGCCCGACGCTCCGGAACTGGGCCTGGCCGCCACGCTCCTGGGCGAGATGGACGCCGTCGAACGCGTTGCCCGGACGGCGGATGACTTCCTGGCGCTGGATATCCGGTTCCATCTGGCCCTCGCGGACGCCGCCGGCAATGCCGTGGTCAGCGCCATGATGGGCTCGCTGCGCGAATCCATCCAGGGGTACACCGCCCGGTTTACGGCCAATCTCCCGGACTGGGATGCCACGGCGTCCCGCCTGCAGGCGGAGCACCGGGAGATTCTGGCCGCCATCAGGAACGACGACGGCGCGCGCGCGGCCGCGCTGGTGGCTGCCCACATCGAGGGGTACTACCGCGAGGGCGGGGTCGGGCGCCCGGCGGAGGGAACCGGGGCAACTTAGCCGTGGGCCGCAGGACGTGGCGCCTTGGCGGGGCCGCTGCTGGCCCGGATTTCCAGTCGCGGCTGGTACCGGCTGCCCGGGGCGTCGTGGTCTTCCTTGCGGATGAGTGCCCGCAGTTCACGCCAGGCCTGGCCGCCGAGCTCGGCAATGGGAACCGCCGCGGTGGTCAGGGTGGGTGTGGTGTAGCGGGCGAACGGGATGTCGTCGAAGCCGGTGACGGAGATGTCGCCCGGCACGTCCACGCCGCGCTCGTGCAGGCCGCTCATCAGGCCCATGGCCACGAGGTCGTTGAACGCAAGGATGCCGGTGGCGCCGCTGGCCAGGACCGAGTCCACAGCCCCGTGGCCGGTGTCGAAGTCCGAGCCGCCGTCGAGCATGGTGACATCCACCTGCGGGTGCCGGGTTTTGAACGCCTCCAGGCCCTCGAGCCGGAGGCCGTTGGAGGCGCTGCCTGCCGGGCCGGCCAGGAAGGCCAGGCGCGTATGGCCGAGGCCCACCAGGTACTCGGCGAGGTCCTGGACTCCCTGCCCGTAGTCCACCACGAGGCTGGGAATCCCGGCAGCCGCCGTCGTCCGGTTGATCAGGACCAGCGGGTGCAGCGACGGCGCGATTTCCTCCAGTTCGGCATCGCTCATACGCGGGGCGCAGAGCACCAGGCCGTCGCAGCGCCGGCGGGCCTCGCCGGCCAGAATGGCTTCCTCGCTGGAGACTTCGAAGGAATCGGCAATCAGGACGCGGTAGCCGTCCTCCGCCGCAGCCCGGCTCAATCCGCGCAGGATCGCCTGGAAGGTGGGGTTGGCAAGGTCCGGCACCACAATGCCGATGGTGTCCGTTTTTCCCAGCGCGAGGCTGCGACCCACTGGATTGGGCTGGTATTTGAGCTCGACGGCGGCCGCCCGCACCCGTGCCGCGATGTCCGGGTCCACGGTGAAGTTCCCGTTCATGACGCGCGAAACAGTGGCGTGCGAAACCCCTGCCTTCACGGCAACGTCCGCAATGCCGATCCTGCCGGTTGCCGATTTCCTGGCCATGGCCCTGCCTTTCGTAAGTCCCGGTCCCCGTGATTACCGGCGCCCGTGGGAAAGCATACAACGCTCTCGGAAACCGGTTTCCATTCGTTCGGCGCGCCGCATGATGGCTGCGCCGCCGCAGAAACAGGCCTTTTGGTCAGAAAGCGCTTTCTCTTAGAGAGGATAAGGGTTGACGGGACCGCGCGTCTATTGATAGAAATCATGTAGCGGCACTGAGAAAACGCTTTCTCAGTTAACGCAGCGACTTCCGGGCCACGGTCCAGAGCAGCACAGGTTCCAAGCACTACAGTCCAGAGCACCACAGTCCAGCGCACCACCAGCGGCCGCAGCTCGGCCGAGTATTGAAGCCTTCGAAAGGGACCCTCATGGTCAACACAGCCGAATCGAGTTCTGCTACCGCTGCCTTCACTTCAGCGCCGGAGCCAGGAGCGCGCACCAAGGCCCGCATCGCCCTCATCGGCACCGGTGGCCGCTCCGAGATGTACATCCGGGCCATCTTCGGCAAGCACGCCGATACCGCGGAACTGGTGGCTTTCTCCGACGTGAACCCCGGCCGCGTGGAGTTCTACCAGAAGCTCATCCAGGAACTCGGTGCGCCCGGACCCGTCGCTTCCTTTGACCCCGCAGACCTCACCGCCTACATCCAGGCCAACAACATCGACCGCGTTGTGGTGACCACGCCGGACTACACCCACGCGGACTACATCGTGGAGGCACTCGAGGCGGGCGCCGACGTCGTGGTCGAAAAGCCCCTCACCATCGACGCCGAAGGCTGCCGCCGCATCACCAAGGCCGTGGCGGAAACCGGCCGCAACGTGGTGGTCACCTTCAACTACCGCTACTCACCGCGCAACAGTGCGCTGAAGGAAATCATCCAGAGCGGCGTGATCGGCAAGGTGACCTCCATCGACTTCAGCTGGGTCCTGGATACCGTCCACGGCGCCGACTACTTCCGCCGCTGGCACCGCGAAAAGAAGAACTCCGGCGGCCTGCTGATCCACAAGGCATCGCACCACTTCGACCTGGTCAACTGGTGGATCAACGACGTCCCGGAGCGCGTGTTCGCCTCCGGTGGCCTCAAGTTCTACGGCGATGAGAACGCCGCCGAGCGCGGCCTGGGTCCCCGTCCGGAGCGTGGAACGCCCGACGCCGGCGCGCCCGATACTGCCGAAAAGGATCCGTTTGCGCTGGACCTGCGTGAGGATGAGCGCCTGAAGGCCCTCTTCCTGGACAACGAGCACTACGACGGCTACCGCCGCGACCAGGACGTCTTCACCGGCGGCATCACCATCGAGGACAACCTGGCACTCGTGGTGGAGTACCAGGGCGGCCCGCGCCTGAGCTACTCCCTGAACGCCCACAGCCCGTGGGAAGGCTACCGCGTGGCCGTCAACGGCACCGAAGGCCGGGCCGAACTTGAAGTGGTGGAACGCGCCGCCGTCCTCAACAGCACGGACAAAAAGACCGTGGTGGACCCCAGCGCCACCCCCATCGAGGAGGAAGACGCCGTCCGCCGCAACGGCGAACGCCTGGTGGTCCAGCGCCACTGGGAAGCTGCCTACGAGGTGCCCATCCTTAACGGCGAAGGCGGCCACGGCGGCGGCGACGACCTGCTCCTCTCCGACCTCTTCAACGGTCCCGGCGAGGACCCGCTGGGCCGTCCGTCCGGCTACCTCGACGGCCTCCGCTCCGTGTCCGTGGGCATCGCCGGCAACCTTTCGCTGGAGTCCTCCCTTCCCGTCCGCATCGAGGATCTCCACCTCGGCGCAGACCTTCGCCGCGACGCCTAGTCCGCCGCCCGAAATCCCAAAGGAACCAACATGAGCAGGATCTTTGTCACCGGCGGCTCCGGCCGGCTGGGGCGCAGCGTCGTGGCCGGGCTCGCGGCTGCGGGCCACGAGGTCATCTCGGTGGACCGCGACGCCATCCCGGCGGACCAGCTGCCGGCCGGCGTTGTGCAGGAAACCGGCGACCTGCTGGCCCCGGGCGAGGCGTTGCGCCTCCTCCGGGAGACCAGGCCCGACGCCGTCATCCACCTCGCCGCGATCGCCGTTCCGTTCAGCGCGCCGGAGGACGTCATCTTCGCCACCAACACCCGCCTTGCCTATGCCGTCATCAGCGCGGCCACGGAACTGGGGATCGGCAAGATCGTCACGGCGAGCAGCCCCACGGTGCTGGGTTACGGATCGCCGGCCGGCTGGCTGCCGGACAGCTTCCCGCTGGATGAGCGCAGCGTGCCGAAGCCCTGGAACGCGTACGCGCTGTCCAAACTGATCGCCGAGCAGACCGTGCAGATGTTTGCCGCGGCGCAGGGTTCGAAGATCCGGTACGCCGCCTTCCGGCCCTGCTACGTCATCTCACCGGAGGAATGGGAAGGCGCGCCCACACAGCAGGGCCACACCTTGGCCGAACGGCTGGCCGATCCCGCCCTGTCCGCGCCCGCGCTGTTCAACTACGTGGACGCCCGCGATGTGGCCGACTTCCTGGACGTGCTCCTGAAGAAAATGGACACCATCCCGAACGGCGAAACCTTCTTTGTGGGGGCGGCGGACGCCCTCGCCACGGCACCGCTGGCGGAGCTGATGCCCCGCTTCCTGCCCGGAAGCGAGGCCCTGGCCTCCGGACTGACCGGCACTAGCCCGGCCTTCTCCATCGCGAAGGCCCGTCAACTGCTCGGCTGGGAACCCAAGCGCAGCTGGCGGACCGAACTGAAGACAACCAACCACCTCAACGACGAGACATCCGCCGCGCTGGTCACAGCCGGAGCCGGTGCCAAGGAGACATCATGAAATTCGACGGCGTACTGTTCTTTCCCGTCACCCCGTTCACGCCGGAAGGCACCGTTGATGTGGAGCTCCTCAAGGAGCACATCGGCTCGCGGCTGTCGTTCGGACCCGGCGGCGTGTTCCCTGCCTGCGGCACCGGCGAATTCCACGCCCTGAGCATCGACGAGGTGCGCACCGTGGTGACCGCCGCCGTCGAAGTTGTGGCAGGCACGGTGCCGGTGGTGGCCGGAGCCGGCGGGCCGCTGGGGCACGCCGTTGCTGCCGCCCGTGTTGCCGAGGAGGCGGGCGCCGATGCACTCCTGGTCCTCCCGCCGTACCTGGTCACCGGACCCACCGACGGCCTGGTGGCGTACATCGAGGCAGTGGCGGACGCCAGCAGCCTCCCCGTGATCGTGTACCACCGCGGCAACGCCAAGTTCACCGCCGCGTCCATGGTCCGCCTTGCCGCCAACCCGAAGGTGATCGGCTTCAAGGACGGTCTGGGCGATGTGGGCCTGGCCCAGGAGATCGTGTCCGCGGTCCGCGCCACGGGACGCGAGGACTTCGCGTTCTTCAACGGGCTCCTGACCGCCGAATTGACCCAGGGTGCCTACCGGGGCCTGGGCATTCCGCTCTACTCCTCGGCGGCGTTCGCCATGGCACCGGAAATCGCCAAGGCGTACTACGACGCCTACGTCTCCGGCGATGAGGACCGCCGCAACGCCCTGCTGGAGGGTTTCTACGCTCCGCTGGTGCGGCTCCGGGACCAGACCCCCGGCTTCGGCGTCTCGCTGGTCAAGGCCGGCCTGCGGCTCGGCGGACTTCCTGTTGGCCCGGTCCGGCCGCCGCTGGTGGACCCCACCGAGGACCAGCTGCTCCAGCTGAAGTCCATCCTGGCCAAGGGCTACGAGCTGGCCGGCCGCTGATGAGTGCGCCCGCCGTCGAAACCGTCCGGACCGTTCCGCTCATTACCGGTCTGACCACCCGCCTCCTGACCGTCCCGCTGCGCCGCAGCTGGGGAGTGGAGGCACCGGAAAACCACGTGATCGTTACGGAGATCCAGACGGACGACGGCGGCGCGGGGCACGGTTTTTCGTGGACGCCCACCATCGGCCCGCAGGCCGTCCAAGCGCTCCTCGACTACGACATCGCGCCTTTCATTACGGGGCTGCCCGCCAATCCCGAGACGGTATGGGACGCGTTGTGGAAGCGGCTGCATGAGGCCGGCGGCGGGGGACTGACCACCATCGCGATGGCCGGTGTCGACCTTGCCCTCTGGGACCTCCAGGCACGGCGTGCCGGTACTTCGGTCACGGGCCTGCTGGGCCAGCGGCAGGAGTCCGCGGAGGTGTACGGGTCTGGCGTGAACCTGCACTACACGCTGGAGGAGCTGGTGGCCCAGACCGAACGTTGGGTGGCAGCAGGACACCGGGCGGTCAAGATCAAGGTGGGCAAGCCCGATATCCGCGAGGACGCCGAGCGCGTGGCGGCAGTCCGCTCCGTCCTTGGCCCGGACCGCAAGCTGATGATCGACGCCAACCAGCGGTGGGACCTGCCCACCACTTTCAAGGCTTTGGACGTGCTCGCGGAATACGGGCTGGAATGGCTTGAGGAGCCCATCCGGGCGGACGACCTCTGGGCCTACCGCAGGCTGCGGAAGCATTCACCCGTGCCCATCGCGCTGGGCGAAAACCTGCACACCATCTACCGGTTCCGCGATTTCATTGAGGCGGAGGCGGCGGACATCATCCAGCCCAACATCATCCGGGTAGGCGGCATCACGCCGTTCCGGCGGATTGTGGAGCTGGCCCGGACCAACAGCATCCGCGTGATGCCGCACCTGCTGCCGGAGCTGTCCGGGCAGCTGGCCCTCACGCTGGCGGAGCCCACCCTGGTGGAGGACGTGGAGGACGCGTCCTTCGAGCAGCTGGGCATCCTGGCCGGACCGTCACCGGTCCGCTTCAGCAACAGCCGCCTCACGCTCACGGACCAGCCGGGGCTGGGCTTCCGGTTCACGGACCACCCGCAGGCCTGACAGCTTGCAATCACGACTGACCGCAGACACCACCACTCCCGACGAAAATCAGGTATCCCCAGTGACAACTGCAACACTTTCCCTCTCCGAGCTCACGGCTGCCGCTACCCGGGCGGCCGCCATCGCGGCTGCCGCGACGGACGCCGAGCGCGCAGGCTGGCTCACCGCCGTCGCCGATGCGTTGGACGCCAACGTGGCCGAACTGGTGGAGATCGCCGATTCGGAGACCAGGCTCGGCACCGTCCGGCTGACCGGCGAGGTGGCCCGCACCTCCGGGCAGCTGCGGCTTTTTGCCCGTGTGATCACCGAAGGTTCCTACCTTGAAGCGGTGATTGACCACGCGGACCCGTCCGCCACCCCGCCGAAGCCGGACCTGCGCCGCATCCTGCGTCCCATCGGCCCGGTGGCAGTCTTCTCGGCCTCCAACTTCCCCTTCGCGTTTTCGGTGGCCGGCGGCGACACCGCGTCGGCCCTGGCCGTGGGCTCATCGGTGATCGTCAAGGCCCACTCGGGCCACCTGAAGCTGTCCGAGCGGACGGCCGAAGTAGTCACCGAAGCCCTGCGTTCGGCTGGAGCGCCGGAGGGGCTGTTCGCACTCGTGGCAGGCCGCGAGGTGGGCACAACGCTGGTGCAGGATCCCGCCATCAAGGCCGTAGGCTTCACCGGGTCCATCCCCGGCGGCCGGGCGCTGTTTGACCTCGCGGTCTCGCGGCCCGACCCCATCCCGTTCTACGGCGAGCTGGGCAGCCTGAACCCGGTGGTCATCACCGCGGCCGCGCTGGCCGAACGTTCCGGCCAGCTCGCGGCGGGACTTGCGGCATCGTTCACCATGGGCGCCGGCCAGTTCTGCACCAAGCCCGGCCTGGTCTTCATCCCGGCGGGCACAGGATTCGCCGCACAGTTGGCTGAGGCCAGCAAGGACAAGCCGACGGCGGCCATGCTCACCACCCGGATCTCCGACGCGTACCCGGAGGGTCTGCGCAGCGTGGCTTCGCTGCCGGACGTGACCATCGTCAGCGGCACAGCCGACCAGGACGCCACCCTCAATGGCGCCGCGCCCGTAGTGTTCGCCACCTCCGCCGCCAATGCCCTTGAGCGCCCGGACGAGCTGCTGGAGGAGTGCTTCGGCCCCACCACTATGTTGATCGAATACGCTGACCAGGAAGAGCTCTCCGCGGTCCTGGCCAAGGTTCCCGGCAGCCTGACCGCCACCGTCCACGCCCAGCCGGGCGAGGACGTCGCGGACCTGGTGGAGCAGCTGTCAGGCCTCGCCGGGCGGGTCCTGTTCGACGGCTGGCCCACCGGCGTCGCAGTGAACTGGGCGCAGCAGCACGGCGGCCCGTACCCGGCCACCACGTCCCTGTTCACGTCAGTAGGCGCGACGGCGGTCCGCCGCTTCCAGCGACCCGTCGCCTACCAGGATGCGCCCGAAACGGTCCTGCACCCGGCGCTGCGCGAAAGCAACCCGCTGGGCATCCCGCGCCGCGTGGACGGTGAGCTGGTTCTTCCGTAACTGGTCGCGGGCCATCAAGGCAGGGGTCAACTAGAAGGGTTGATCTCTGCCTTGATGGGGCATGCCACTGCCATTGGCCTGCGCCGACGACTGCTTAGGTCAAGGTCCGAAAGATGCTCTCACCCACGGGGTGCTGGTGTGCCAGTACTTCACTTCCGGCTCCATGGTCCCGGCAGACGTACCCTCCGGTCGGGGGGTGGGCTCGGGCGACTACGCCATCAGGTTCGCCAGCGTGGGCGGCAGTCCATGGATGTCCGTGCGGATCCCCTGCGCTTCATACGCGCTCAGAGTCACCATTGTCGGCCAAGCCATCACGCCTGATCCGGGAACGCTGGAGAGTTTTGTGGGCGCCTGCGGCTTCCCGTGGGACGAGGAGCAGGAGCGGATGGCAATGTATCTCCAGGACCCGCTCCAGTTCGTGCAACGGGAGACCGGTATCGTCCTGCAGAACCCGGAATGGGGAGTCACTCTGTTCGACACCCCATACGACGCTGACTAGGTTTCCTCCTGCGACGCGTGCCGAGTCCGAACCACAGCATGCTCTGGAGAGCGATTCAGGGACCGGACATCGCCATCACCCGAGCATCCTTCTTCATGTGTCCCGTATAGGGTTCCCTCACCGGGCATTTTGCGGGCGGGTCTTACGGTGTGAATCGCAGCGATAAATGGCGGCGTTTTCGCAGCGATAAATGTCACCCCCCGGCCGCCCGTTAGCCGAACGCTTTAAGGGAGGATGGCGGGTGCGACAAGGGCGCCGCTAGATCTGCCCCAAAGCCACGCACCCCTGCGCTCGATGCTTCAGCTAAAAGCCACTTGCGCGGGCTTGAACCTGAAAGGCCCGCCGCACTCGGGTCCGAAGGGGTGCTCCCCGGTTGATTCCGTTTCTATGGGCAAATCACGGGCTATGCGGCCACCAGAAGTGACCACGGCTTCCACAAAAATAGAAATGACACTAACAGGCGGATTCAGGTATGGCGGGGACTGCGGCACCAGCCATTTTCCCTCAGGGTTTCTCGCCACCGGCTCAGGAGTGCATCCCTCCCCAAAACAAGCCGCTACTGACTCCGGCGGGGTGGAAAAGGCCAGCTCCACAGCACCCACATATGCGTAACCGACTGCTGGACATGCCCGGCTTACCCAGGGCATGCGACCGAGCAGGACGGCAAATGCCAACACGGTGACAACAACGCCTGCCGCAAGCAGAAGTACGCCCCGAAGCTTCATGGTGTGAGCCTAATCCGTCATCCAGCGGGAGTCTCGCCATGACGGACTCCTTGCTAAAGGGACGTTCTTTCGATCCCAACTGTCCTCTAGTGGAAACACCCCAACCGTGCTTTCGTTGACGTATACAGCTTCACCCGGGGAGTCACATGAAACACCATCTGGATTCTAGGAATGTTCGCCAGGTCCTCGCTGTCTCACTCGCGATCGTTGCTTCCTTGGTTCTCTCATTAGTTCCCATGTACACCCAGGTAAAAGTAACGTCTGGTGGGTCAGAGCAGGTCAGCCATCCGACCCTGCTTGAAACAAATGGGCCATCTGTTTTCGTGGCGTTGTTCATCCCCGTGGCCCTGACCGCGCTACCTCTCCTTATACGTGGGCGTGCGCGGACTCCAGTATCCGTTGCGACTGCTGTCGCTCTTGTTGTCTTCGTAGTCATCGGCTCCGGAAGCATCGGCTGGTTCTACGTCCCAGCCCTGGCCGCCGCCGTAGCCGCCGTCGTTGCTTCTATGGGCAGCCAAACAAGACTCCAAGTCCGCCCTAACTGATCAGCCCAATCGAACCACTCTGCTGCTTAGCCCAACCTTCACCGGGACATTGGGGGCCCGAAACTCAATCCCATTTACAGGCACCCTCGTGTGGTTCATAGTCGGGGTATGAGAGTGGCTGGAGTTCTCCCCGCAGACGCTCCCGACCCCCGTGCCGAATGGGCCGAGAGCCTGAAACTCATGCCCATTCCGGTGATGGGGCTCACGCCCCAACCGTCATTGGAGGACACGGACAGCGTCGGTGTGAGCTACGGCCTAGATGATCGTGGGTACAACGAAATGACGGCGAGCATCACCTATACGCTCTGGCGAAACCCGGATGACCGCTCAGACCCGGTAAACCTCGCAGACCTCGACGAGAAGACACGCAGATCGATCGAGGAAGTTCCGCCATGGCCGCGGCCCCTTTGGCTGATCGAGCAGGTGGAGCGACTGCGCTACCCGCAACTGTGGGAAGCCGTGCGAACCACCTGGCACCGCGCTCCATCCGAGCGCTCTACGGTTCGAAGCCTACTGGCTGACCATGTCAACCACATCCTCATGAACCTATACCGGCAAGAGCTCTGGCCGGGCAGCAACCCGTGGGACCAGCACGCACCCACAGTAACCGGCCGGATGGTCAACAGCCAGGCCAGGATCGTCATCAACGGAGTCGACATGCCCGGTGCAGAGGTCGATACGGACCCGTTCGTCTACGGTATCGGAGCCCAACTGGCAGGCGGCGGCGTGGTGACCGCTGTGCTTCCACGCACTGAGCTCAAGCACATCCAAGTCCAATTCACGCCCCGGAGCTAACGGCTCCATCCAAACACAGCAACGCTAAGTTTGACGTCGCCCCCTAGGGGACCGTCTTACGGGACAGCCCCGAAGCCTGATCCTAGGCACCTCGATCGCTTGGTCCCCCGGCTGACCCCGGATTCTCCGATTTGCGTCAACTAAATTGAGACAACCGGGCCAAATGCGCCAACCATTGGTTGGCGCAACCCGCTAGGTTTCGCGGTTTTCGTGCTTCAACTTGAATGGGACAAGACCGTTGTCCCGTCCCATTCAAGGTGGACCAATCTCACTACGCATGGACCATTCGGCTAACCTGTCTCTCTACAGTCGGACCACTGTTTGAACCTGCTTCACGACGCACACCCTCCCGCGAAACCACCGCCGACTCACACCCAGCACGAAAAGCCTCAGCAGTTTCACGTCTGGCCCATTATGGGGACTGCTTCCCTGGAATTCTTGCGGGCGGGCCTTGGCGCAGCTTGGGTCCGCGCCGCCAGAACCCCCGCAGGGTCGATCCTGGCAGCGCGGCCACGACGATCGCGGCGAGTGTGAGCAAGGTGCCGAACACGGTTTGCGGATAAATGACACTACCGGCAACCGGCAGCAGCCAGTCCATCAACAGAGCACCGATCAACTGTCCGGCGATCATGCTCAACCCGGTCAGCAGCACGCCAATACGCCGGATCAGCAGGGCGCTCAGGACCAGGTTGATGCAGCCCAGCACGCCGCCTGCATACAACCACGGCTCGGTCGGCAGCGTGGGCAGCCCGCCGGTGAGGACCAATTTGAGTGTCCAGATCAGCGCCAACGCCAAACTGCCCACCACGTAGTTGACCAAGGTCCCCGGTATTGGTGACCGGACGTGTGCGGCGATCCTGCCGTTGACTGCGTGCTGAAAGGTCATCAGGACCCCGGCCAGGACAACCAGTGCCAGCGGGACCAGCATGGCGATGGGGTCCGGCGATCCGGAGATCCGAGGCGACACCGCCCAGAACACCGCGCAAACCGTGAGCAGCACACCGAGCACCCGCAGCGCGGTGATGGCCCGTTTACCTCCGGGACCCAGCCCGATCCGGTCCACAGCGAGTCCACTGACCGTCTGGCCGGTTACCACCGCCACTGTATAAATGGCGATCCCGACACTTGCGACAAAACTGGTCTGCGCAAAGATAAAATACGCACCGATCAAGCCGGCCGCATGGAAATACCACGGGATGCTCCGCTGCCGAGTATCCGCGAGGAGTTTCACGAACGCCGTGCGACCGCTTGGAATGACGAGAGTAGCGGCTGCCATGACCAGCGCGGCTCCCCCGAAGCTGAACAATCCCGCCAGCAGTGGATCCTGCAGCCGCTGCCCCAACTCACCATTGATCCGAGCCTGCAGCGGCAAGGTCAAGCCAGCAGCAACAGCCAACGGGATACCGATAACCAGTACACGTGCTGCCGACCTAAGCTGCGGAACAGCTTCGGTGCCGACGGCCGAGGCCATCCTAGAAGACCACCGGGAACACAATGACAAGCCCCTGGGCTTCCAGATCAGGTGGGCCGTCCCCTTGCCTGGCAGGAAGAATGTCGCATCCGACGCGGTGGCTGGTGTGCTGCAGGGTCAAGGTGTTCTCCAAGAGGCAGGTCTAAGAAATTGTCCGCGACGTCAGAGGATATTATCACCGGGAACAGTGCCGCAATAAAAAGGATCCATGCGTCACCAATAGTTATGGCAATCGGTTGTCATTGAAGCTTTCGTGCAATCCATTTTGAGGATTCGCTTCAATGAAAACCTTTTCTTTCGTGGACTTATGCACCATAGCGCAGTGAAACTCAACCTGCAACCGTTTGCCAAAATGACCTTCGCAAAGCTCCCCCGAGTTGGACATCGAGGCGCCGGCCTCATAAACCCGTCACCGTGCCCGGTATACGTTCGGCTCACGACCCGACGCCGCGCAAGTCTTGTATAGGCAGTCTGGATGAAATTGCACACCTTCAACGGGGGCAGTGAAACGCCCAGCTTCGTGCCACTGGAGGCTTCAGAGCGTCACTTCATTACCTAGAGCGATACTGCTGTTATCGTCCCGTGGGGGTTCCCTTCCTGACACCGGGTTCATGTTGGCTTGCCATCGGCCATCGGCCATCGGCCATCGGCCGTCAACCGCTACAAGCTGACACACATGAGTGATGTTGCCAAGGCGGAGTTGCGCCGGTATTTGCAGGATGGTCGTGATGCGATTGTGTGGAAGCTTGAGGGCCTGTCTGAATACGATTTACGCCGCCCCTTGACACCAACCGGCACGAACCTTCTCGGGCTGGTCAAGCACCTAGCCGGGGTCGAAGCCGAGTACTTCGGCGTAGTCTTCAACCGACCCTTCCGTGAGGAATTAGAATGGCTTTCGCCCAATGCCGATCCGAATGAGGACATGTGGGCGCGGTCTGAGGAGTCCCGCGACGCGACCGTCGGCCTATATCAACGGGTGTGGGCACATGCCGACGCAACAATTTCCCTGCTGCCGCTTGATGCTTCCGGCTACGTGCCGTGGTGGCGTGAGGCGAGCAACCCGGTCAGCCTCGCCCGCATATTGGTCCACGTGACTGCCGAAACGCATCGGCATGCCGGTCATGCAGACATCGTGCGCGAGTTGGCCGACGGCAGCGTCGGACACCGGGACGGCAACGACAATATGGCAGCCGGGGACCCGGCGTGGTGGCACGAGTACTGCGATCACCTAGAGTCTGTTGCTCGCGGTTACGGGGGCCAGACCCAACCGAGAGCAACCGACTCTCACCAGCACCGATAGCGGCGTTACCCGCCAACCGTGTGAAAGTCGGACACTGGAACAGTTTTCACACCCTGATGGCGGCTCGATCAGGATCTGTTCTTGTCCATTAGCGGGTGGCGTTAGAACCGACTGTCCCGCTGAGGGATCCTTTCCGTACGGAGCATTTGCTTGGCGTGGTAATCAACTGGCCCTCGGTGTGGCCTGAGCGGTGACTTCTCTGCGCCGTGCTGGTCTGTACAACGAATACCGACCCACGACAGACTGACGCCATGCGCAATCTGACCTTCGGCATGAATCTGAGCGTGGACGGCTACATCGCCGCGCCCGACGACGACCTCGGCTGGAGCGTACCGAGCGATGAGCTGTTCCAGTGGTGGTCCGACCGGGTGGGGGCGACGGGTCTGGCGCTGTACGGGCGCAAACTGTGGGAGACGATGAGCTCCCACTGGCCGACCGCAGACCAGCAGCCTGGTGCCACACCGGCGCAGATCGAGTACGCCCGCCGCTGGCGGGACATGCCGAAGGTGGTGTTCTCTTCGACGACCAGCATGGTCGACTGGAATACACGCTTGGTCACCGGCGACGCGGTCACCGAGATCACCCGGCTCAAGGCCGACGACGGCGGTTCCATGGACATCGGCGGTGCCACACTCGCCGCGGCGGCCATGCGGGCCGGGCTGATCGACGAGTACGTGATCGTCACCCATCCGGTCCTGGTGGGCAGCGGCACGCCGTTCTTCACAGCCCTGGACAACTGGGTGAATCTGAGGCTGGTGGAGACCCGGACGTTTCCCCATGGTGTGGTCCTGGCCAGGTACGAGACTAGGCGCTGAGTGCCCGACCTCGGATTAGCGCGGGCTTCGAAGCCAGCTAAGGATCTCGTGGAGCTATGTTCCGAAGCGTGATCATGACGTTCCTGCCAATCCTGTTTTTCACCGCAGACGATCCGTCCGGAGAGGGATCCCCAAACGGAACGGGAACTTGCGGGTTGAGCGTATGCCCTGGTCAGGCTGGGAGTTTTGGGGAAGGGGCAGTAAATGAAAGGCCAGACGTGCCGTTGGATGGGTTTATTCCTATTGCCCCTTGCCCTGGGTAGCTGCGGTGTGGCAACAGACGGAACAAGCATCACCCCAGGAACGTCGGACCGGTGGCATGTCTCGGTGCTCGGACCGAGGGACGGCGCCTCAATAGATCACTGCTTTGAAGACCCGCTCATTGACGAGTCGATCCAATCGGCAGATTTGCCTTCTACGCACCTGGGTATCAAGCTGCTCGAAACAGCGACACAAAAAGACGCTGAACGGATCGCTGACTGCCTTTGGGAAAGCCTCGGCAGCGGCGAAGTATCCATCACAAGCCCAAAGAGGTGATGCAAGACTAGGGCCCAAACCACTTCGTCCCGCGGGGCAGCCGCGGCGTATTAGGCAACTATTCATCGTGACGCCCATCAAACGCTGGGGACTGTCCCATAGAGGGTTCCCCTTACGGGACAAGTTAATGGTCAAGCAAACTCTCAGCAGTCTCCCGGAGATAGTGCCTCCGCCGCCTGCCGCGAGGATGCTGGTCGCGAGCTCAGCGGGCGGTGTCCATCCGATCACGCGCGCAACTCACAACGGCGGACAAATCGAGCCCGTAGGTCGGCCCTTCGCCTGAACCGTATTCCTCGAGTCGGGCCGCACCGCGCTCGAAGAGCCGGAGCGCGCCAACGCTGTTCCCCCGGGCGGCGTGGGTGAGCCCGACGCAGATCTGGGCGAGACCTTGCCAAAGGTTGCGTTCTTGGGCCGGCCCAGCTTTCCATCGGGCCTCAAGTACCTCATGCGCGGCGAAGGGCCGGCCCGCTTCCACCAGGCTCCGGGCCGAGATCAACGTCTCCGCCGGCGGCAGCGGCTCCTCGGAGACCGGCTCAACGCCAGCGCTTCCGTACGGCAGCGGCCGTCCAAGGGCGTCACGTGGCCGGGCCTGCCGCGGGCGCCTTGAAGCATCGCGATCCCTGCCGCCGGTCATTGCAGTTTCCGTTCTGAGCGTCCGTGGACCTTGCTAACCTTCATCTGCCCAATGCTACGGCTCGGCCCTTCGAACATCCGTTCCACTGCAAAGGATGCGGTGGGGACGGCGGCCGCGAGAGAAGAATGGCCACCGCTGGTCGCGCCGCAGGGGTGGGCCGATCCAGGTATCAGTCTTTCTTCAGTTTCTCGGCGAGCATTACGAGGATTCCGCTGGGACCGCGGAGGTACGTGAGTTTGTAGACGTCACCGTAGGTCGCCACGCCGCGTAGCGGTGTACATCCGTGCTTCGCAGCTATCTCAAGGGATTCGTCGATGTCGTCGACCGAGAACGCCACGCGGTGCATGCCGATGTCGTTGGGACGAGTTGGGTTCGTCTCGATCGCTTTGGGGTGGATGTATTCGAAGAGTTCCAGTTGACCCTGACCATCCGGGGTTTGGAGCATCGCAATTTTCGCGTGGTTGCCATCCAGCCCGACGGCAGTGTCGGCCCATTCGCCGCTGACGGTGTCACGGCCGACGACCGTGAGCCCGAGGTCGGTGAAAAAGGCGATGGTTGCTTCGAGGTCGCGAACGGCGATACCGACGTTCTCAAGTTTGATGGCCATGCGTTGAAGCTACCAAGACGGACCGATTAGCTCCAGTGGCGAGCCGGGACTCGACTGAACAAGTTCCGGGACGATTGCCCCAAGCCGATGGGCTTACGGAACGATGAAGACGCTCAGCCGCCGAAACGTCAATGAGCGAGGCGGTCTTGCTTGCCCTGCATCCTGTCGCCACACTGAAACATGCAATGGTCCCCGGATCCTGATGCCCTGCGAGGCCGAGTTGCAGTTGTCGCAGGAGCGACCCGAGGCGCTGGACGCGGCATAGCCGCTGCTCTGGGTGAAGCCGGGGCGACGGTAATCTGCACTGGACGCAGCAGTGCGGCCGGCAGAAGTAGGTCGGACTACGACCGGCCCGAGACCATTGAGGAGACGGCCGATCTGGTCACACAGCTTGGCGGCGCCGGAGTCGCCATCCAGGTCGATCATCTCGACTCCGAAGAGGTCCGAAGCTTGGCCCAGCGGATCCGAACTGAATATGGCGGTCTCGATGTGCTGGTCAACGACATCTGGGGTGCTGAGGTCCTGAAAGGTGGCCCAGCCGAGTGGAACACCCCTATCTGGGAGCACGACCTAGACAAAGGGCTGCGCATCCTGCGACTAGGCATTGACACTCATCTGATCACCTCGCACCATCTGCTTCCGCTGCTAATCACCAAGCGTGGGGGTCTTCTCATTGAGGTCACCGATGGGACTACCAAATTCAACGCCACTGAGTACCGGATCTCGGTGTTCTACGACCTGGCCAAGGTCGCGGTCAATCGGTTGGCCTTTTCTCAAGGCCACGAGCTGGAACCGCACGGAGTCACTGCGATCGCCATCACGCCTGGATGGCTACGGTCGGAGATGATGCTCGATAGCTTCGGAGTCACAGAAACCAACTGGCGCGACGCTTTGGACCCCGGCCTGGTGGGCGGATACCCAGACGCCCCCGCAGGTTTCGCTTTCTCGGAGTCACCCCGCTATGTCGGTCGGGCCGTAGCTGCGCTGGCAGCGGACCCTGACCGCGCGAAATGGAATCAGCAGTCGGTCAGCTCCGCTCAACTTGCCAGAGAGTATGGATTCACCGACATAGATGGTTTGCAGCCCGATGGCTGGAGCGCGCACTAACTGCGGCGACGTCAACGTCGAGCCCGGGCCGGGTTGTTGGAGTCGAGAGCGTTAAACTGCCCCGGCCCATCGACGGTCGCTGGTGGCGCGATGGATTTCCCGTGAACGTGCGTGAAGGTCAGCAGCCGGAATGCGCCGGACTTCACGAACTTGGACAGTGACGTCACGTGCCTCCGGCGGCGTGGCCCGCCTTTCCGTCGGGGAAACATCGGCAATCAGTCCCATGCCGGCGTACTCACGCACGGCGGCGATCCCGGCAACAGCTGCGGTCTTGTTGTCAAAGGCCTTGGACACTGCCATCACGGTGCCATCCGGCGCGGTCAGACGGAACCTGAAATACGACTCCGCGTCAACGAACAGTTCGAACATTCCGGCCATAGCAAATCCTCCCGGTCTGCGGGATCCGCCCCGCGGCGTCGTTGCCACGGAGCAGAAACGGACGCCCCGTTGCGTCCCCTTCCCGCTGGTTTTGTCCTGCAATCCAAATGATGAGTTCATCGCGTGCTCAATGAGTCTCGCTCAAGACAGCCTGTGCCACAAGACCCCCCGTTCGATCACCGACCCTGGAGAAGCCCCCGGACGACCGTCCCGGGGCTTCTCCAGGCCGTCTAACGGCAGGGCTTACAGCTGCAGCGTCACTGGCCGCTTGAGGCCGTTCACGGTGGCAGCGGGCCAGCGGTCATCCACCGTCAGGACCTTCATGCCGGACGCGGTGAGCTGGACCGTGTCCTCGATCTTCACGCCGGGTCCCGACGGGTTCCAGGTGAACGGCTGGTTCAGGACGACGGTGTCGGTGGCTGCCGCGGTGACGCGCGGATCCCGTCCGGCATAGCCTGCCGGTCCGCCCTGGTGGTGCTGCTCCCACTGCTCCGCGCCGAAGCCGTGACGGGCGTAGGCCGCCTTGATCTCGCCGAAGACGCGGTCCAGCCGGGCGCCGGGGACCGTTGCGTCGAAGATGTCCGCCTCCACGGCCGCGATGCGGGACTCGGCGTCGAGCTCTTCAGGGGTCCCGGCGTCGAACCTTACCCAGCGGGTGATGTTCGCGACCAGGCCGTCCCGGCGAGCGCACACCACGGCCATGGCGCGGCGTCCGAGGGGCGCGTGCGTGGCCAGCGGGTGACGGAAGTCGCTCCGGGAGCTGCCGTTGCACAGGAGTACCAGCGGCTCCGCGCCCCCTCCAACCACGCGGGCGGCCAGGGCGGACACCAGTTCGAATTCGGTGGTGTCCGGCCGGGCGGTGGACAGCACATCGGTCATGATGCCGGCCAGTTCCGCGCTGAGGTGGGCGTAGCGGGCGGACTCGCCGGGCAGCAGTTGCTGCCGGGCTGCCCTCAGTTCCGTGGCCACCGAGGCCTCGGCCAGCGGGGTGCCGGAGCCCACGTCGGTGCCCCCTCCGGAAGAACGTCCGACGGCGGCGGCAGCCTCGTGCAGGTTCCCGTACCAGGGCGCGGTGTGGAGGGAGACCCCGGCGGGGAGCTCCTCAGCCGCAATCCGTCCGGCCTCGTTGTTGAACGTCACCAGGTGGTCGCCTTCCCGGTCTACCAGCAGCGCAGCGATGGGGTCACCGGCCAGGCTGATGTGGACGCGGCTGCCGTCCAGGTACCAGGCCAGCGCCGTGTGCGTGGTCAGCAGCAACGACTCCTGCCCTTTGGCATCGAGAATGTCCAGGACGCGTCGCCGCTTGATGGCACGGTCCGCGGTAGAGGCGGGCGGCGTGCGGCGGCCCTGGTCCGCAAATGTCGCGGCTTCAGTCAGCTGCGACGGCGGTGTAGCAGCTGTGGTTGTCTGGCTCATGAGTTGTCCCCCTGTGTGTTGATCAATGTCTCGATGTCTTCGGTACCCAAAATTCCGTCGGCGATAAGCACGGTCACGCTGCGGCGAACCGGCGCACCGGGTTCGGCAATGACCGGTGCGTCCCAGGCCAGCGACTGGCCAACTCCCGGATATCCGTCCACGCGGACGAACCACGGGTCCGTTGAATCCGCGGCGGCGACGAACACGAGTGTGGCCGCGCCGCCGGCCTCGCCGCCGTCGCGAACGGCGCCAACGTCAGTGCCGCCGTCGGACGTTCCCTCCGTGAACCCGCCCGACCACGCGAGCCACGGCGTAACACTCCCGTGCACGGCGGACTCACCCGCCTCCGAAGGCGTCCAGACGCGCGCCCCGGAACATTCGGGAAGGCGCCAGAAGAACCCGCCGTAACCGCCTCCAACACGGCCGTTGGAACCGGGGCTGCCCAGGCTCACCGGCCGGTTGCCGGCGGGGGAGAGTGCAAAGTCCAGGGTGAGGCGCCACGCGGAAGGCCCGACGGCGGCCCACGTCCAGGTGCGCTGTTCGGTCAGGATGGGAGCGCCGTCGGGCCCGTTCCAGGCGAGGTTCTCGGTCAGCTTGCCCTCGGCGGCGGACGGTTCGCCGGTCCGGACGATGCTGCCGTGGTCCGGGCGCCAGACGTATTCGCCGCCGGCCGCCCGGGTGTAGGTGCGCCCGCCCCAGAAGTTGACGCCGTCCACATCCTGGAGGGCCACCCCCACGCCCAGGTGCCACACGTGGTCCAGCGGCTGGTGGTCCGTCACAACGGTCCCGGCCAGGGTGCGGACCGGGTGCAGGTACGGGCGGGGGGAGGACACGGCGCGGATGCCGCTGCCGTCCTGATAGTCCGCCACGGGATGCCCGGCAAGGTCGAAGGTCCCGACCGGCGGCAGGCTCCGGGCCCACGGGACGCCCAGCTCGGCAAAGGTGGCCTGTGCCTTCGTGGCGCGTTCGATCAGCGCGGCAATGCCGTGGACCACCGGGTGGGCATCATCGCCGTCGCCCTCCCAGCTGACATGGCCGGCGTCGATTTCCCGGGGCGCGGGGGCGGTGCGGATGGCTTCCAGCACACACATGAATGCGCCGGCATCCGGCAGCGCGCTGAGCAGGCGAGTGCCGGGCAGGGGAGTGCCGGCGGTCCGCGCAGCAAGCAGGTTCTCCAGCAGGTCGGTCCGGCCGAACGTCTCGCGGCGCTCGCCGTCCGCCGTCGTGATGACAAGTTCGTCTTCGGTGTAGAAGAACGTGATCTCCCCCCGCGTCCCATGGACCGTGACGGAGGGCCGCTGCTGTTCGGGGGCGCACAGAGTGAGCGCGCACAACAGGGTCTGTCCGGCCACCGTGCGAACGCGGATCACCGAAGTGTCATCGCTCTGGGTGTCGTTGGCGCGGTAAAGGTCCGTCTCCACGGAGGCGACGTCGGCAACCGTGTGGGCGCCTGCCATGTTCAGGGCGGTGGCCACGGCGTGCGCCAAGGCATTGGTGGCCACACCGTCCACCACGTCGATGCCGTCCAGGCTGCGCTTTCCGGCCCACCGGGAACGCTTGAAGTAGCTCCTGGTCCGCAGCCACATGCCGGTGGCGCTGAGTCCCAGCACGTCTCCGATATCACCGGATTCGATGGTGTTCCGGATTTCCGGCAGGGCCAGCGAGCCCAGGCTCTGGAACCCCACCTGCACAAGCCTGCCGGCGGATTCGGCGGCGGCCAGCACCTCCTGGAACTGGGCCATGGATGCCACCGGCGGCTTCTCCACATACACGTCGGCACCGGCGGCCAACGCGGCCAGTGCAAGGGGAGCGTGCGTCTGGATGGGGGTGGCCAGGATGACCACGTCCGGGACCGGCCCGGCCGCCAGCAGCTGGTCCAGGGTGTTGAATACGGCCGCGGACCCGGCCAGCGCGCCCGTTTCCGGTGGGTTGGGGTCCGCCACTGCCACCAGATGCAGGGCCCCGGCTTCCTCGAGCCTGGCGAGGTTGGCCAGGTGCGATTCGCCAAAACCGTGCACACCCACGAGGGCTATGCGCGGGAGGGTTGCCGGAACGTCACCTGCCGTTGCGGAGCTGGCGGGCGCCGCGGGGGCGGAGTGCTGAATCATCTGGGGTCCTCGGTGGCTAAGGGGTTGCTAGGGGCGAAAGGTTGTGGGCGGGCGGGTCCCGCTGCGCCCAGGGTCCTGGACAGGTAGCTGATGGCTTCATTCTGCATCTCCGCGGTGAAGGCGTGCCCGCCTGGCCAGAAAGCGCCTGTGTAGGAATCAGCTGAGTGCAGGGACTCCAGGATCCGGTGGGCGTCCCGCATCCCTTCTTCCGGGAACAGCTCATCGGCCAGCGCGTACTGCACCAGTAAGCCGTCGGCGCCGGACCGTCCGGTCAGTTCCGGCCAGTCGCC
Organism: Pseudarthrobacter sulfonivorans; assembly: GCF_001484605.1. Taxonomy (NCBI): domain Bacteria; kingdom Bacillati; phylum Actinomycetota; class Actinomycetes; order Micrococcales; family Micrococcaceae; genus Pseudarthrobacter; species Pseudarthrobacter sulfonivorans. The sequence continues at coordinate 3,243,582 of NZ_CP013747.1, forward strand.
CAGCTTCCAAAGGCCCGGGGTCTGGAGCAGCCAGGAATGGGCATCCAGGTAGGCGGGCAGCAGCGACTGGAACGTGGTCATCATGCACGTGACCACGTAGTTCCGGATCCGCGGGCTGAGGACTGCCATAGCCAGTGCCCGGCCGCCGCCACCGGAGAACCCGATGCAGCCCAGCCGCTCCGCGTCCACCCCGGGCAGACCGGCAAGGATCTCCAGTGCGGCCAGGTCATCGTGGGCCACCATCCCCGCCAGGCTGGTGCCCAGCAGGCCCGCCGCCTTTGCCACGGTGTCCTCGTGGATTCCCGCGGCGGCGTTGTACAGTTCGGCATCGGAAGGTACGACGCCGGCCTCCCGCCATTGCGACTGCCTCGCCTCCAGTGCGGATTCCGTCCGCCACGGCGGGGTGGACAGATCGAAGCGCCGGCTGCCCCAGGCAAAGGCGTCGTGGGCCAGGACGGCGAAGCCCTGGCGGGCGACCTCCGTGGCTAGGGCGCGCCCCCCGTAGTGCCCGGCGCGGGCTTCCGCCGCGGACGGGTGGGACTCGGGAAGCGTGACCAGCCGGTCCGCTCCGCCGAACTTGTTTCCGCCGTGGCAGTGCAGGGCCAGCACGCCGGGCAGCGGCCCGGAAGTCCCGGCCGGCCGCAATAACCAGCCCGTGGTGCGGGGGCCGAAGCCCAACTGCCAGCTGAGCTGGGAGGTGGTGACGCCGTCGTACGTTTCCTCCCAGTGGACGGTGACGTCCGTTGGGGGAACAACTGCCGGAACGCCCAGGGCGTCCGAAAGGTCCTGCGCCGCCGGGGTGGCGGCCTGGTAGCGCGGCCGGTCACGGACGTAGGCAGGCCAGTTCTCATAGCCTGCAATTGCGCTGGGCCGGACCGGCCGGGAATCCTTGCTCACTGACCTGCCTGTTGTTCGGGTGGACGGGGAGGGTTGAAGGCGCGGCGGATCGGGACGGATGTTGAACTGTGGGTAAAGTGATCCGGTTGCAGAAAACGCTTTCTCAAAAACTAACAAAGGGCTATACAGGAGTCAAGAAACCGTTTACTTTGGTACGGAGCCGCTTTCAACGTCCCGCGTGACGGAGGCCGGATCCGGACAGCTGCACATGAAGTGAGTCCGCCGCCGGAGACGGTGTAAACATGGATCGCCCAGTGCGATCAACCCAGACGTGGAGGGCCACGATGACCAAAGGAGGCCACATGGCCGCTAGACACATACCCAGGACGCCGTGCCCGGCAGGAATGCCGGCTGCTGCGGGTCTGCTGCGTGAAACGGAGTTGCCGCAATGAGTGCCATCAGTGAACTGAGCACCCTCAAGCGCCGCAAAGGCCCCATGACGGCAGCGGAGAAAAAAGCGAACGGCCGGGATAACAAGGCCGCCTACATCTTCTTGCTGCCGTGGCTGGTGGGCCTTGTTGCCATCACCGTCGGTCCGATGCTGATGTCCCTGTACCTGTCCTTCACGGATTACAACCTGCTCCAGCCGCCGGAATGGGTCGGGCTGGACAACTTCATCCGCATGTTCGCCGACGCCCGGCTGCACAACTCGCTGGGCGTGACGTTCACCTACGTCTTTGTAGGCGTCCCGCTGCAGCTCGGTGTTGCGCTGCTGATCGCGCTGGTGCTGGATAAGGGCCTGCGGGGACTGCCGTTCTACCGTTCCGTCTTCTACCTGCCGTCCCTGCTGGGCGGTTCCGTGGCAGTTGCCATCCTGTGGAAGCAGATCTTCGGCACCACCGGCCTGGTCAACCAGGCCCTGGCGATGTTTGGCATCCAGGGTCCCGGCTGGATTTCCGATCCGAGCACCGCGCTGGGCTCCATCGTCCTGCTGCACGTGTGGACCTTCGGGGCCCCCATGATCATCTTCCTGGCCGGTCTGCGCCAGATTCCGGTGATGTACTACGAAGCAGCGAAGGTGGACGGCGCCAGCACACTCCAGCAGTTCTGGCGGATCACACTTCCCATGCTCAGCCCCATCATTTTCTTCAACCTGGTGCTCCAGATCATTGGATCCTTCCAGTCCTTCACACAGGCATTCATCGTTTCCGGCGGCAATGGCGGCCCTTCGGACTCCACGATGTTCTTCACGCTGTACCTGTACCAGAAGGGCTTTGGCCAGTTCGACATGGGCTACGCCTCCGCAATGGCGTGGTTCCTGCTGGTCATCATCGGTGTGTTCACCGCCATCAACTTCATCGCCGCAAAGTATTGGGTTTTCTATGACGACTAAGCTTGAGACGCTGCCCGCCCCGGACAAAAAGACCGCCGGCGCCGGTAAGCCAACGAATCACCGCAAGCCCGCGAAACGCCGCGAATCCCGCGGCACGCTCGCGTTCAGCAGGGCTGCCCGCACCAAGGCCTTGATCAAACATGGCATCCTGATCCTCGCCGGCGGCCTGATGATCTACCCGCTGCTGTGGATGGTGGTCTCATCGCTCCGGGCCAATGAGCTGATTTTCCGCGAGCCTGGCCTGTGGCTCAACAGCCTGGAGATGAGCAACTACACGGACGGCTGGTCCGCGCTGACGCACCCGTTCGGGCACTACATGCTCAACTCGGCCATCGTGGTGATCGGCTCCATCCTGGGAAACCTGATCTCGTGTTCCATGGCCGCCTACGCGTTCGCGCGGCTCCAGTTCACGGGCAAGAAGCTGTTCTTCGGCATCATGCTGCTGACTATCATGCTCCCGTTCCACGTGGTGATCGTGCCGCAGTACATCCTGTTCTCGCAGATCGGCTGGGTAAACACGTTCTGGCCGCTCATTGTGCCCAAGCTGCTGGCCACCGACGCGTTCTTCGTGTTCCTGATGGTCCAGTTCATCCGCGGCATCCCGAAGGACCTGGATGAAGCAGCAAGGATCGACGGCGCCGGCCACCCGCGCATCTTCCTGCGGGTCATCCTGCCCCTGATGGTGCCGGCCCTGGCCACCACCACCATCTTCACCTTCATCTGGACGTGGAACGACTTCTTCGGGGCCCTGATCTACCTGACGGATCCGGACATGTTCACCGTTCCGGTTGCGCTGCGGGCCTTCGTTGATTCGCAGTCCGCCACCAGTTGGGGATCGCTGTTCGCGATGTCCATCGTGTCCCTCCTGCCGGTATTCCTGGTGTTCCTCTTCGGCCAGCGGTTCCTCATCAAGGGCATCGCCACCACAGGCATCAAATAGATCCAGTGAAACACCTTGCTCCAGCCAGTGGCCCGTCCCCCGAGGACGGGCCATTGGCGTATGGAAAGAACATCTTGTAATACAAGTCATGTACTTGTAGTATGAGAGTTAAGAAAACGCTTTCTCGTTTACTTTCCCCCATAGCCAGATCAATGAAGATCGGAGTACCCAGTGGCGCTTTTTCACCGCACTGAGTCAGATGCCAAGATCCGTAAGGCCGAGGTGCCATCCACCGGCGCACCCCGGCGTTTCCGTAAGACGGGCGTGGTGGCCGCGGCAGCCGCCGTCGTGCTTGCCCTGAGTGCCTGCGGCGGCGGAGCCTCCCCGCAGAGCGACGGCGGACCCGTTGAGCTGCGTTTCTCGTGGTGGGGCAGCGACAAGCGCGCCCAGCTGACGCAGGCGGCAATCGCGGCGTTCGAGGCCGAGAACCCCAATATCAAGATCAAGCCGGAGTACGGCGACTGGAGCGGATACTGGGACAAGCTGGCCACCCAGGTCGCCGCCAACGACGCCCCGGACATCATCCAGATGGACGAAAAATACATCACGGAGTACTCAACCCGCGGCGCCCTGCTGGACCTCTCCAAGTACCAGATCGACACGTCAAAGCTGGACGAAGCCGCCCTCAATGCCGGCAAGAGCGAAGACGGCCTGACCGGCATCGCCGCCGGCATCAACGCGGCCACCATCCTGGCCAACCCGGCTGTCTTCAAGGCTGCAGGCGTTGAACTTCCCGACGACAAGACCTGGACCTGGGAAGACTTCGGCCGCATCTCCGCCGAACTCACCGAGAAGTCCCCGAAGGGTACGTACGGCTCCGCCGCCTACGGCACGGACGAGGCCTCGCTGGGAGTCTGGCTCCGGCAGAACGGCAAGTCCCTGTACACGTCGGACGGCAAACTGGGCTTCGAGCCCTCGGACATCGCCGACTGGTGGGCTTTCCTGAAGGAGCTCAGTGAGAAGAAGGCTGTGCCGTCTGCATCGGAAGTTGTGGAAGCTGAGGCCGCAGCGCTTGACCAGAGTGGCCTGGCCACGGGCAAGAACGGGCTCGCCTTCTGGTGGTCCAACCAGCTGCCGGCGCTGGAGAAGGCTGCCGGAACCGACCTGCAGATCCTGCGGTTCCCGTCCACCACCGGCAAGGCTGCCGACGCCAAGCTTTGGTACAAGGCATCCCAGTTCTGGTCGGCTTCATCGCGCACCAAGCACCCCGTGGAAACGGCCAAGTTCATCAACTTCCTGGCCAACAACACCAAGGCAGGCGAGGCCCTGCTTGCCGACCGCGGCGTCTACCCGAACTCCGACGTCCGCGCCGCCATCGAGCCAAAGCTGACCCCCGCCGATATCAAGGTGGTCAAGTTCATCGACCAGATCAAGGGCGAACTTGGCGAGGCCCCGGCCCCGCCGCCGAAGGGCGCCGGCGCCATCCAGGAAATCGTCAAGCGCTACACCTCCGAGGTCCTCTTCAACCGCCTGTCCACAGACGAGGCCGGCAAGAAGGCCGTGGACGAGATGAAGTCCGCTATCAGCTAAGTCCCGCGCCGCCGTCGGGCTCTTCCGGATGCAGCTTCTGCAGGAAACTTCAGCAGGAAGCGTACGACGGCGAGTGGTCACCACAGTCCCGGCTGGAACCTTTGGTTCCGGCCGGGACTGTGGCGTTTTAAGGTCCGTGTACTGGGTCCTGCTTTTCCAGGCAGCCATGAGTGCTAGACGGGTGCCGGTCGGCGTGGTCCACTGGGATCAATTCAATTCATGGGGGAGAACATGAAGGCATCCGCTTGGACCGCCGCTGCGGCAGCACTAGTGATATTGACCGGTTGCGCAGATGGTGTGCCCAGCGGGCATCCGACGCCGAACACACTGGAAGTTAGTCCGCCCAGTGCCGTTCCCACTGTCCGTCCGAGTTCATCCGCTCAGGCCTCAGGGGCGCCGGTTCAAGCGATCACCATCCCGCTGGGCAAGCAGAAGCAGACTGGTGTCGAGGCGTGGCTGCCGGTCAGCGGCTACTCCGGAGCCCCAGGTTCGGAAATTACTTACGATGCCTCAGAGTCCGCAGGCGTCGTGGTCAAGTATGAATGGGATCTGGACGGCGACGGAAGCTACGACCGGACCACCACAGATCCTGTCCTCAAGCACACGTACCGGACCGAGTTTGAAGGACTGATGATTCTGCGGGTGACGGGGATCGCCGGAGGCACCGACACGTTGGAGACGCCTGTTCGCATCAGCACTACACCCCGGTATCAGCTGCTGGCCGCGCCCTTGAACGTACAGGTGGAGGTTCTCTCTACGGTCGGCGGGATCAGCGAAGTCAAAGTCAGCTGGGAATCCAATGACCCCGCAGTCTACAGATGGGGAGTGACCCTCGACGGCTTCCCGGCAGGTGTCGTTGACGGATCGGCCCGATCCGTCAACGTTACAGAGGTGCACCGCGAGGAAGATGTCCTGATTGAGGTCCTGGGCCTTACAGCCGACGGCGCCCTGGGGGAACGGGCGGGCCCAGTCCTGGCCGCGGCCAAGTAGTAAATCTCGCAGGCTTGTCCGTGGCTTTCATTCGCGTTGTGGTGGCGGGGGTGGTTTGAAGTAGTGGTTTTGTTGGGGCTTTTGGGTGGGGTCGATGTGGCGTGGCGGCGTGAACCATGGGGTGTCGTGGCGCGTGTGGATGGTCCATTGTTCTTTGTGGATCAGGTGGTGGTGATGGGAGCAAAGGAGGGCTCCGTTGCTGACGTTGGTGGGGCCGTCGTGTGACCAGTAGCTGATGTGGTGGGCTTCGCACCAGGGGGCCGGGATGGTGCAGTTGGGGAAAGCGCAGCCTTGGTCTCGGGCGGTGAGGGCGAGGCGTTGGGCAGGCGTGAAGAGCCGCGTTTTGCGGCCTTGGTCCAGGATTTCGCCGTGGGTGCCGAGCAGGACGGGGATGATGTCGGCGTCGCAGGCGATTTTGCGGATCGTAGTGGCTGCGACGGGACCAGTGAACGTGAAGCTGCCCGCGCCCGTGGCTGTGCTCACGCCATTGCCAGTGCCAGTGCGAGTCTCCTCACTGCTGTTCGCGGTGTGTATTCCTGCCGCCAACTCGTCGCCAGTGCCGGAGCCGATGCCGCCGGTGGCCATCGCTGCGTGGCGGAGGAGGTCCTGGTAGTTGATGGTGGCGAGGATTTGGGGGCGGTTCCCGCCGGTGGTTGGTAGCTGATTAGTGCTGAGGGCGGCTTTGACGGCGCCGATGATCCCGTCGAGTTGTTTCTGGGAGCGTGTGCGCCGGTCCAGATCGATGTCCGTATCCTGCCAGACGTCATTGCCCTGTCCGGTGGCGGGAGTGCCGGCTTTGGTGTCGCTGGCTGCGCCGGTCCCCGTGCCGGTTTCCGAGCCTGTGGTGTCGCCTGTGGGTTGCGTGCGGGAGTTGGTGGCGGCGTTCATGACCGTCGCGAGGTGTTCGTATTGGTCGGTGGTGGCGAAGATTTCGAGGTGGTGGAGGCCGTGGCGGGGTTTGCGGATGAAGGCACCTTGGGTGTGGCGGAGCGCTTCTTCCGTAGGTTCGGTGCCATCGGCGTCGAGGGTATCGGCCCAGCGCCGGGCGACACGGGCAAGGAAGTCGGGGTCAGCGGTGGCGGCGGTGTGGGTGAGGTCGTGTTCGATCCGGTCCAGGTTCTCGGCGGTGGTGTGGTGTTTGAGACGGTCCAGCGTGGCGCTGATGATGGTCCCGGCCCGGGAGGAGACCACAGGCCCGGATCTCGGGACGGGCCGAAGCGGGTCCAGGCCTTCGGCGTCGTTGTCGTCACTGGTCTCCGCGGGACCGCCGGTATAAGCGGCGGGGGACAGAGCTGCCGCGAGGTGTTCCCTTAGCGGGGGTACCCGGTCTCCAGTGAGAGTGGAGGCGGGCAGGATGCTGTGGGCGAGATGGATGCGTCGCTGGGCTTCGCTGCGTCCAATCCGAAGCCGGAGGCGCAGGAATTCCGCGGTGTTCTTGCAGCCGTCATCGGCCGGTGACCGCGGAATATCTCGGGTGCTCCCGGTAACCGTTCCCGGGGTTCCAGCGGTGGTCCCGGCGGGCCACTCGGAGTCCGTTTCGTTCAGGGTTTCGACGCCGTTGTCCCACCCTGTAATCCATGACCGGGTGCGGCTTGTGGTTGCGGCGGCGGTGATGGCCTGCGTGCGGGTGCGGTCCACGGCGCCGGCGGCGAGGATTTGGAGGTAGTCCACGGTGCGGGAGAGCTCCTCCACCCGGCCGGCGAAATCGGAAGCCTCCACGTAGCCGGCCATCGCGAGCGTCCCGGGTGCGGACGCCGCGGCAGCGTTCACCGAGGCAATCGCCGCAGCCAGCCCGGCGTCGTTCGAGAGAACAGCGTCGAACGACAGAACAGTCGCGGCAGTCGGAACGTCGGTGTTACCGCCGCCGTTCCGAGCCAGCTGATCCCCGAGAGCTTCCATAGGATTACTCTGCCGTGGGGGTGTGACATTTAAGTCGCCGTCGAAAACGCCAGTGTTGGAAGCGCCCCCAATGGGCGGGGCGGCGAGCGTCAGAACGGCGTTGCTACCGCCGCCGTTCCGAGCCGGCTGATCCCCGAAGTCTTCCATGGGATTACTCTGCCGTGGGGGTATGACATTATTATGGCCGCCGTTGGGCGTTCTGTCCTGAGAAGCCCCTGAGAAGCCCCCGACAAGCCGGCTCGAATCAGTCCTCCGCGATCACCGCAACGGAACCGGCCTCAACGGTCCCCGCAAACCGCGCGCCCGTCAGGAGGTCAACGCCGGCGGCCTCCACCGCCGCGGCTGAGCGTGAGTGGTTGATCGCGAACAGGAAGCTGCCGCCGTCGTCGGTCCGTCGACGTACGAGTTCCACGCCGCGGTCGGCGGCGGCAACGGGAGCGACGCCGGATTCGGCCAGCAGCCGGTCCACGACCGCTTCGATGCCGTCGCGGTCCGGGAACGTCGCGAGGTACCAGGCCGCACCGGAAGCAGCGCCCGCACTATCACCCGAGCCAACCGCATGCCGCGTCAGCGACGGCACGCCCTCCAACGGATACTCGGTGAAAGTCTGCACGGCCTCAGCGCCGGCGAGGTGCACGTGCTCACTCCACACGGACGAGACCCCGCCGTCGCTCAACTTCAACTGCCCGCCGGCCAGCAGCGGGTGGAATTCCTCCACGCGGATCCCCAGCAGCTCCCGGAACGCGCCGGGGTAGCCGCCCAGCCGGACGTGGTCCTGTTCGTCCACAATCCCGCTGAAATACGTGACCAGCACCGTGGCTCCGGCCCGCGCCTCGGCAGCGATGTTCGCAGCGGCCGCGTCAGTCACCGAATAAAGCGTGCACACCAGGACCAGGTCGTAGCCCTCCAAGGGCGAAGAAGGATGGACCAGATCCACCGCGATCCCGCGCAGGAATAGCGACCGGTGGAACGCCCGCAGCACGTCCAAGTACTTCACGTCCTCGCTCGGTTTGGAGTCGATTTCGCTGGCCCACCAGGCTTCGTAGTCGAAGACGATCGCCACGCGGGATTCCACCCGTGAGCCACGCACCGGCGCGAGCCGCTTCAGCACAGACCCGAGCTCCACCACCTCGCGCCACACCCGCGTGTCACGGCCGCCGTGCGGGACCATCGCGGAGTGGAATTTCTCGGACCCGGCAAAGCTCTGCCGCCACTGGAAGAACATCACCGCGTCCGCCCCGCGGGCCACATGGGCCAGTGAGTTGCGCAGCATTTCGCCGGGCATCTTGGGCTGATTGCGCGGCTGCCAGTTGACGGCCGACGTCGAATGTTCCATCAGGATCCACGGGTCACCGCCCGCAATTCCCCGGGTCAGGTCCGCGCTGAACGCGAGTTCGATCTGCCGCTCGGGATCCGCGGCCACCAGGTAGTGGTCGTTGGCGATGACGTCCAGGTCCTTGGCCCACTCGAAATAGTCCAGGGCCTTCGTGGCGCTGGACGCCATCAGGTTGGTGGTGCAGGGCACCCCAGGGGTGACATCCCGCAGGACCGCCACCAGCGCGCGGTAGTAGTCCATCAGCGCCCACGAATTGAACCGCTGGAAGTCCAGCTGCTGGCCCGGATTCAGCGTGGAAGGCGCGACGCCGGGCGGCAGGATCTCCTCGAAGGAACCGTAGTTCTGGGACCAGAACGCCGTGCCCCAGGCCGCGTTCAGCGCCTCGATGCTGCCATACCGGCGCTCCAGCCACGTGCGGAACGCCGCGGCGTCCTCCGCGCCATGGAACTCGGAGACGTGGCAGCCGAGCTCGTTGTCCACATGCCACAACGCCAGCGCGGGGTGGTCCTTGTACCGCTCGGCGATCACCCGCGTGATGCCGGTGGCGTACCGGCGGTACACGGCCGACGACGGTGTGTAGTGCCGCCGGGAGCCCGGTCCCAGCACCGTTCCGTCAGCCGTGACCGGCAGGATTTCCGGGTGTTTGCGGATGAGCCAGGCCGGGGGAGCAGCGGTGGCGGTCGCCAGGGCAACCTTGATCCCGGTGGCGGCGAGATTGTCCATCACTTCATCCAGCCAGCCGAAGTTGTATTCGCCCTCAGCCGGTTCGAGCAAGGCCCACGAGAAAATGCCCACGCTCAGGAAACTGACGCCGGCTTCCTTCATGAGCTCCAGGTCTTCCAGCCGGATGTCCGCGGGCCACTGTTCGGGGTTGTAATCGCCGCCGTACGCGATCCCTTCCACGTTGCTCCAAACGCTGGCCGGGCCGGAATTACGCTGCACGCTCATGGGACTCCTTTGTCTACGGGATGGACTAAACGTACCTGAAAACCGAACTTGGGAAAACGCTTGCCCAATTCGGGGAATACCGATATTGTATCGTTTCAGAGCGTGTAAGCCAGCTCACTACTTACGTTGTAGAAGCGAGCGGCTTGTACCAATCGAGCAAGGAGGCTCCCATGATCAACCGAAGGCATTTCCTCACCACCGTGGCCATTGGCACCGCATCCGCGGCAGCCCTGGCAGCATGCGGCTCACCCGCACCCAGCCAGACCGGTTCGGCGGAGAACCCGGTCACCATCAACTACACCTGGTGGGGTAACGATGACCGCGCGGAGCGGACCCGCAAGGCGATTGCCCTGTTCGAGGAAAAGAACAAGGACATCAAGGTCAACGGAAATTTCACGGACTTCGCGGGCTACTGGCAGAAGCGGGCCACGGAAGCTGCCGGCGGCGGCCTCCCCGACGTGATGCAGTGGGACCTTTCCTACCTCCGGGACTACGGCCAGCGCAATCAGCTCCTGGACCTGGGAACCGTCAAGATCGACACGTCTGCTTTCGAGAAGTCCCTCCTGCCCTCCGGCCAGATCAAGGGCAAGACCTACGGCATCCCCACCAGCACCAACGCGTTCGCCGTCTACTACGATCCGGCGAAGCTCGCCACCCTCGGCATTGCAGAGCCGGACGGCTCCTGGACCTACAAGGATTTCAATGCCTTCCTGACCGAAGTGGGCGCCAAAGGTAACGGCACACTCTTCGGGTCAACCGACTACACCTCTGTCTGGTGGATGTTCAACATCTGGCTGCGCCAGAACAACATTGAAGCCTTCACCGCGGACGGCAAGCTCGGCTTCACCAAGGACGATCTCAAGAAGTGGTGGAACCTGACCGGCGAACTCCGCGGTACCTCCGCCGTCGTCTCCGAGGAGCGCGTGACCCAGCTGGCACCCAAGTCACCCTTTGGCTCGAACGTGACCGCCACGGAAGTCACCTGGGATAACTTCATGGCCGGTTACCTCGGTGACAGCGGCGCCAAGGAGCTCAAGCTCGTCCCCGTTCCGTCCGATGACCCGGACAACCTGGGCCTGTTCCTGAAGCCCTCCATGCTGATGGTGGCCAGCGCCAAGACCAAGAACAAGGATGCTGCCGCCCGCTTCATCGACTTTATGGTCAACGATCCCGAGGTGGGCCAGATCTTCAAGACCTCCCGCGGCGTCCCGGCCTCCAAGACCCAGCGCGACGGCACCACGTTCGAAGGCACCGACAAGCTCGTTGTTGACTACGAAAAGTCCATCGAGCAGTACCTCAAGGACGCCCCCGAGCCGCCCATCGTTGGATTCGGCACGCTGGAAGCATCGTTCAAGCGGGTAAGTTCCGACCTCAACTACGGCAAGGTGACCATCGACGGGGCAGCGGACGCGTGGTTCAAGGAAGCCGAAGACCTCATCAAGCAGAACGCCTGATCCAGGCCCCAACTGACGGACTAATCTCGTGACCCAAAGCCCAACCCTGAGCCGGCGTTCGTCGTCGTCCGCTCCCAAGCTGCCGCGCAAGCCGCGGCAGCTGAAATCAAAGCGGAGCGGTGCGGATGCCCGCGCCGGCTACACCTTCCTGTTGCCCTGGCTGCTGGGATTCATCGCCCTGACTGTGGGCCCGATGATCTCCTCGCTGTACCTGTCGTTCACCAACTACAACCTCTTCGAACCGCCCAAGTGGATCGGGCTGGACAACTACGCCACCCTGTTCCAGGACGAAAGGTTCCTGCAATCCGTGGGCGTCACCCTCAGCTACGTGGTCTTCGGCACCCCGCTGAAGCTGGCGGCGGCACTGGCAGTGGCAATGCTGCTCAACAGCAAGCGCAAGGGCCAGGGGTTCTACCGGTCAGCGTTCTACGCACCCTCCCTGATCGGCGCCAGCGTCTCGATCGCGATCGTGTGGAAGGCGATGTTCGGCGACGCCGGCCCCGTGGATCAGGGCCTGTCCTTCTTCGGAGTCAACCTGGGCGGCTGGGTGGGCAACCCCTCCATGACCATGCCCATGATGATCCTGCTGACCGTCTGGCAGTTCGGCGCCCCCATGGTGATTTTCCTGGCCGGCCTCAAGCAGATCCCGGCGGACCTCTACGAAGCGGCGTCCATGGACGGTGCCGGCCCGGTGCGGAAGTTCATCAACATCACCTTGCCCATGCTCTCCCCGGTGATCTTCTTCAACCTGCTGATGGAAACCATCCACGCGTTCCAGATCTTCGCCTCGGCCTACATCATCTCCAACGGTGAAGGCGGCCCGGCCGGCTCCACCCTCTTCTACACCCTCTACCTGTACCTGCGGGGCTTCAGCGACTTCCGGATGGGCTACGCCTCGGCGATGGCCTGGCTCCTGGTGATCGTGGTGGGCATCATTACCCTGATCTTCTTCAAAACCTCCAAGTCCTGGGTCCACTACAGCGGTGATTCGAAATGACAATTATGGCAACCCCCAAGCAGTCGGCGCCGATGCTCCAGGCGCAGGACTACAACCCGAAGTCCGAGTCCGTGGTGGCCAAACGGGTGAAGAGCCTGATTTTCCACGTGGTGGCGCTCGGCCTGACAGCCGTGGTTCTCTACCCCGCGTTGTGGATGGTGGCCTCCGCCTTCAAGCCCAATGCCGAGATCGGCGGCGCCAACACGTCGCTGTGGTCGAACAACTTCAGTTTGGACAACTTCGTCACGGCGATGGACGGGATCGGCGGGGTGTCCACCCTCCAGTTCTTCACCAACTCCCTGGTCCTGGCCATCGGCGCGGTGGTGGGCACCATTCTCTCCGCCAGCGTCTCGGCCTATGCCTTCGCCCGGATCAAGTTCCCGGGCCGGAGCGTGCTGTTCGGGATGATGATCGCCACCCTGCTGCTGCCGTTCCACGTGGTGATCATCCCGCAGTACATCGTGTTCCAGCAGCTGGGTCTGGTGGACACGTACGTTCCGCTGCTCATCGGCAAGTTCCTCGCGGCGGATGCCTTCTTCGTCTTCCTGATGGTCCAGTTCATGCGCAACCTCCCGGCCGAACTGGACGAGGCGGCCCGCATCGACGGCGCCGGCCACGTGCGGATCTTCTGCTCCATCATGCTGCCGCTGATGAAACCGGCGCTCATCTCGACCTCGATTTTCTCGTTCATCTGGAGCTGGAACGATTTCCTGGGTCCGCTGCTGTACCTGAACACCCCTGAGAAGTACCCGCTGCCGCTGGCCCTGCGCCTGTTCGTGGACCAGACCCAAAGCTCGGACTACGGCGCCATGATCGCCATGTCCGTCCTGGCCCTGCTCCCCGTGCTGATCTTCTTCCTGGTGTTCCAGCGCTACATTGTTGAAGGCGTCTCCACCCAGGGCCTCAAGGGCTGACGGATACAGAAAATGAGCATCATGGACAGCACCACACCCGCATCCGGCCACAATGAACCGATCCCGGTAAACCGCTTCGCACTGTTTTCCGAGACCCTCCTGGCCGGGCTGCTGGTGCTGGTGCTGTCCATCCCGCTGGTCACCATCCCCGCCGCGTACGCGGCCGGGATCGCCCACCTGGAACGGCACCTCGCCGGCCGCGATGATTCCCTGCGCGGCCTCTGGGGCACATTCCGTTCTGCCCTCCCGGGCAGCTGGAAGCTGGGAATCACGACGGCGGGAGCCGCCGTCGTGATTGTCCTAAACCTGTTGCTCGCGACGGTGGGTCAGCTGCCGGGCAGTGCAGTTGTCCTGCCGGCCACGCTGATCCTGGCGGCGGCCGGAGCGGTCCTGCTCCTGCGCACCGCCGCTGCCTGGTCCGGCGTTGCCTCGTCAGACGTTGACGGCGGGGAATCCGCCGCGCCGGGGACCTGGTCTGCGGCCCTTGGCGCCGCCAAGGCACTCTCGCTGCGTGACTGGACTGGCTCGCTTCTCCTTGCCGCGGCACTGTTCGCGTCCGTGGTCTTTGTCTGGATGCTTGAGGCCCTGTTTGTAGTGGTGCCCGGCATGCTGATCCTGGCCTCCGCCGCCGTCAAGATGCGGACCAGCCGCGCCTAGCAAGTCTCTGCATTTCACCTTTACTACCGAGTTGAGCCAGACGTGTCTTCCGACAGCCCGCAGTCCGCAGAATCCCTTCACACCCCTCAAACTCCGGTCCGCTGGTACCAGCCGCTGACTCAGCACAACTACCGCCTGTACATGGGCATGACTTTCGCCGGCAGCATGGGTGTGTGGATGCAGAGGCTGGCCCAGGACTGGCTGGTGCTGCAGCTGACCGGGAGTCCGGCCGCCGTGGGGGTCGCCGTGGCGCTGCAGTTCCTGCCGATGCTGGTCATCGGTCCGCTCAGCGGCCTGCTGGTGGACATGTTTCCCAAGCGCAGCGTCATGATGGTGTGCCAGTCCGCGATCGCGCTGCTGGCCCTGGGACTTGCTGCGTGGGACGCCGGCGGAAACATCACCGTGTGGGCGGTGTACGGAAGCTGCATTGCGCTGGGAGTGACGTCCGCCGTCGACGGTCCGGCGCGCCAGGTTTTCATCAACGAAGTGGTGGGCGACGCCGGGCTAAGGCCGGCCATCGGAGTCAACAACGCGATCGGCCAGTTTGGCGCCATGGTGGGACCGGCCCTTGGCGGAGTGGTGATCGCCCAGGCCGGATCCGCCGCCGCCTTCGCCGCGAACGCCCTGCTTTCCGTGCTGGTGCTGGTCATGATCGCCGCCGTCCGGCCGGCACTCCTGCACCTCACGGCCCCTGCATCCCGGGGACGTGGCCAGCTGCTGGCCGGCTTCGGGTACGTCCGGGAACGGCCATCACTGCTGCTGACCATCGTTCTTGCCGGCCTGCTGGGGGCCTTTGGCATGAACGGTCCGGTTGTGCTGACGGCCTTCGCCGAGCGGGTGTGGCACAACGGTGCGGCGGGGTTCGGGCTGTTCAACACCGTGGGTGCCATCGGCGCCCTGGCCGGTGCGCTGCTCGCCGCGCGGCTGAGGACAATGGGCCGCAAGGGAATCGTGGCCGCCGCCGGGCTCTTTGGGCTTTCGCAGCTGGTTGCCGCGTTGATGCCCAACCTGGTCGCTTTCACCGTGATGCTTGCCGTGGTGGGCCTGATGACCCTGGTGTTCCTGACGAGCGCCGCCACGGCCGTGCAGGTGGAGGCGGACCCCGAAGTCCGGGGGAGGGTGATGGCACTTTACCTGCCATTGCTGCTGGGCGGGCATGCTTTGGGTGGCCTGCTGGCGGGCTGGCTGACAGAGGAATTTGGTGTGCGGACAGGCCTGGTAGTCACCGGTGCGCTGGCCATGCTGTCCGCGGCCGTCGTCGGACTTTTGTTGTGGCTGAATTCGCTGCGGGTGCGGAACTGACAGTCCTGTGAGGAAAAGTAACTTTGTGTGAGTTCTTGACGCGTGGTGCGGCTCACACCTACTCTGTGAGAAAGCGGTTTCTGAGACGCTCCCGACTGCCAGATCAAAGGACCAACGAATGCTTTCACGCGCCCGAAAATCCAGAATTCCCAAAGTTGCGGCTGCCATGGCCGTCCTGGCGCTGGCCCTTTCGGGCTGCGCCGGGGGCTCGCCGGCTGCCTCCGACGGACCGGTCACCCTGCGTTTCAGCTGGTGGGGCTCCGATACCCGCCACAAGATGACCCAGAAGTTGATTGACGCCTACGAAGCGAAAAACCCGAACATCAAGATCGAAGGGGAGTACGGCGACTGGTCCGGATATTGGGACAAACTGGCCACCCAGGTGGCCTCCCAGGACGCCCCGGACATCATCCAGATGGATGCCCAGTACCTCGGTGAATACGCCGAACGGGGGGCGCTACTGGAGCTGAAGGACGTGGATCTGTCCAAGTTTGACCAGGCCGCCGCAGATGCTGGAAGGACCGAGGGCGGTCAGTACGCCGTGACCGCCGGTATGAATGCCCTGGTGGTCCTGGCCAATCCCGCGCTGGTGTCCGCCAGCGGGATGTCCCTGCCTGATGATTCCAGCTGGACCTGGGACGAATACATGAAGACGGCGGCCGACATCACCAGCAAGAGCAAGGAAGGCATCTACGGCTCCGGGGCCTTTACCGGTGACGCCTCCTTCAACCTCTGGATGCGCCAGCATGGCAAGTCCCTTTTCGCCACGGACGGCGGCCTGGGCTTTGATGAGGCAGACGCCACCAAGTACTTCGAGATGCAGGCCGAGATGCGGGACGCCAAGGCTGTTCCGCCCGCATCGGTGATGACCGAAGACGGCAGCGCACCGCTGGACCAGCAGGGCCTGGCAACGAACCGGTTCGCCATGGGTTGGGTGTGGTCCAACCAGCTGGCCGCGCTGACCAAGGCGTCAGGGCAAGCGCTGGAGATCCACCGGCCGCCGAGCGTCGAGGGCGATGCGTCCAAGGCCGAACAGTTCTACAAGGCATCGCAGTTCTGGTCTGCCAGTTCGCGGTCCAAGCATCCGGTCGAAACCCAGAAGTTCATCGACTTCCTGGCCAACAGCGTCGAAGCCGGCGAAATCGGGCTGGCAGACCGCGGCATCCCGGGCAACTCGGAAGTCCGCGCGGCCGTGGGCCCGAAGCTGACGCCCACGGATGCGCTGACGGCAAAGTTCATCGATGACATTGCCGATGAAGTAGGCGAGGCCCCTGCCGTGCCTCCCGCCGGATCCAGTTCGGTCTCCGAAGTCCTGACCCGGTACGCCAACGAGGTCCATTTCAGCAGGATCTCCCCGCAGGACGCGGGGAAGAAGTCGATCGAGGAGATCAAGAGCTCCCTTAACTAAGCAAGGCACGACCCTCCAGAAACGGACGACCCAGAAACGGACGACGCCGGATGCGAACCGCGTCCGGCGTCGTTCCTGGGGTGGGAGTGGGGCCGTGTCCGTCGCCTTCAGGATTCGTTGGGCGGCGTGAAGGTCCAGGAGCCGGTGTGGATGCGGAAATCGCGCCTTGCGTCACCGCCCGATGTGCGGGCGCTGCCGCCGGGAGTGCCGGCCCCGGCACGTTCCGTGCTGGAACCCACGACGGCGGGCTCCGCCGTCGGCCCCTGGATTCCGTAAGTGCCGCCGGAGGGGAGCCTGACGGTGGCGGTGACGCCCTGGGGAACCGTGCACTGCAGCTGCATTCCATTAGCGGTCCGCCGCCAGGCGACTTCGACGGCGCCGTTGGGCAGCGGCACGCTTCCTTTGGCATGTTCGAGGCTGCACACCGGCGGTTCGATGACCACTTCGGTGCCTCCCGGAACACTCACGCGGACCCCGAGCAGGAACTCCAGGATTTCCTGCACCACTGAGGCGGACCACGCGTGGGACTGGCTGTAATCCGTGCCGTCCACGAGCTCCCAGGCCTCCCAGGTGAAGCTGGCGCCGGACTCCAGGAGCCGCGCCCAGCCGGGCTGGTTTGGGTTTGTCAGCAGATCAAGGACGGCGTCCGTCAGCCCCTCCGACAGCAGTGCCCGCACCAGCCGATGCACGGTCATGGGCCCCTGCCGCATGCCCTGGCCGGCGATCCTCTGTGCGTCTGCCGCTGCGAACGCAGGACCGGTGATCCCCAGGGACAGCGGGAAGGAGGTGGCGTGCTGGGACGCATGAGAGCTGGGTGTGCCGTCGGCGTGCAGCCCGTCCACCATCACGCCGTCCACGCGCAGGCGGGTGCGGATGGTTTCCGCGAGTGCCCCGGCGTGGCGGGCGTACCGGATGGCCGCGTCCTCCTGGCCGGCGAGGCTGCACAGCCGGGCCGTGGACATCAAGGCGGAGTGTGCCTGCGCATTGACGGTGGTCTTGGCGGCGCAGTCCATGTCGTAGCCGAAGCGGCCCGGCGCGGGCCAGTCCACAATGCCATGAAGGTAGGGGCCGGAGCCGCCGCCCAGTTCGGTGACCAGTCCCGCCGTCGGGCCTGCCGTGGCGACGTATCGCAGCGCATAGTCGGCGGTGGCGTGGAGGTGCGGGAGCAGTTCCGTCACCAGGCCCAGGTCTCCGGTCCGGAGATGGTACTCCTCAGCCCATTCCGGCATCATGAGCGAAAAGTCGGGGATGTCCCGTTTCCCGTCGCCGTTGGGGTAGACCGCGTTGTAGCGTCCGAGGTCCTCGCCGGCGGTCCAGTGACGGGCCGCGGACCAGCCGAACTCGCGCAGTGCCTGCGCCGTGTAGGCGTGCTCGCCGAACAGGGCCATGGTGGCGTAGGAGATGTTGACGGCGTCGGCCAGGAACTGGCCCTTTTCCCTGGTGGGCGTATCAACGAACTGCTCCTGGATTCCGTGCAGTGCTGAATCGCGGAGCAGCCCGAACACGGCATCCAGCGTGGGGTCGGAGCTGCTGAAGCTCCCCTCCTGCGGGTGCTGCCCGTGAATGACGACGGCGCCGACCCGGGACAGATCGGTCGCCTCCACCCCGGGGAGTTCCAGGTAGCGGAAGCCCAGGTGCACGGTGGCGCGGAACTGCTGCGGGCCGTCGGCCTGCGTGTAGGGGAAGGACATGTCGGTGTTCTGGCTGGCAGTCTTGCCGGTGTCCACCCGGCCGTCGGCGTCCAGGGTGTAGCCGGCACGAATCATGACGGTCCGCCCGATGACGCCGGTGCGGAAGTCCACTTCCGGGCGTGCCGGGATGACCCTGCCGAAGTCCGCCACGAGCGTTCCGTCGGCTGCGGTCAGGAAGGCTTCCGGGGCAACAAAGGTCTCGGCCATGGACGTGCGCCGGGCGTGCAGTGCGGGGAATTCGGGGGTGGGGTGCTGGCCGTAGCTGAGGGCCGGGGGCATGTCCTGGCCGGCATCCAGGGCGGCCGCCGCCTGGCCGTCGAGGTGCTCCACGGGATCGCCCTCATCGTTCCGGTAGCCCGCTTGCCGGTACGGTGCCTCGGTGGCTGTCCAGTCCGGACCGGAGCCGAAGACCTCGCGGCGCCCGTCCGTGTAGTCCACGCTGAGGCGGACCAACAGCCCGGGAACGCCGGCGGCTCTGCCCTGGCCGGGGCCGTACCAGTGAAGCAGGGCGGTCAGGGGAATCTCGACGGGCTGCTGTTGCGCCTGCCGGCCGGGCTGGCCGGGCAGGCTCGGCCGTTTCTGCGCACCCGGGGAGTGCGTCGCGAGCAGCGCGGTGACGTCGGCGGCGTCGTAATATCCCTCCCCGGGGTAGCCGAAGGAGGTGGTGCTGAGGCAGGCGTTGCCGTCCAACGCCACCTGCGCATGATGACTCGCAGCCACAAAGAGGCGTGCCCGGGCAACAGTTCCCGTGATCAGGACGGTGCTGCGGAAGAGCGTCCATTCATCGGGCTGCCGGTGCGCCGTGGTGCGTGCCCAGTGGCCCAGGAATGCGCGGGCCTCTTCCGGGCCGGCGCTGAACCGGTGGTCGAGCAGCACCTTGCCGACGGCTTGAGTCGTGTCAGCGCGGGCGCCGTCAGTGATCCGAAGCGAGGCGTACTCCGCCTGGCTGCGGGGACCCTGATGGAGTGCGAGCCGACCCTCGAAGCCGGCGGGGAGCGGCTCGTTGACGGTGAGCAGCTCAACGCCGTCGAGGCTGACGGTGATGGTGGTGCCGTCGTCGGAGACGGTCAGGTCCTGCCACCTGCCGGGGACCAGGTCCTTGCCGGGTAGCCGTTCCTGGCTGGCCACGGCGTGGCGCTCCACCTGGACGCTGGCAAGCACGTCGGTGGCCGGCGTGGCAGGGGAGGGGATTTCCCATTCCGGGGCGCGCCGGAGCACCACGTTGCCTGCCGTGTTCAGTTCCAGCAGCAGTCCGGTGCCGGCTCCGGTGCTGCGAAGGAGGAGCCCGGCCCACCCCATCACCGGCCGGAGGCGGGCCGCCAAAGTGAACTGGCGGACGGGTGGGCTGGGGATGGGCAGGAAGGGTGAGCCGGCAACCCGCAGGGCACCGTCCAGGATTTCCAAGGGAGCCCGGCCGCCCGGCGCGCGATGGATCCAATGGGCGCCCCACCCGGTGTCGGAGAGTCCGGTACCGAAAAGCACGGCTTCGGACCAGGGCCCGGGGTGGCCGCCGGCGTCGCTCACGCGGACACGCCAGCTGTAATCTGCGTCCTCCGCCAGTTCCGGACCGCCGTACGGGATCCCGGACTGGCGCGGCGACGGGACGGGCCCGGAATACCAGACCTCGGCTCCGGCCGAATCCTCGACGGCGATCTCGTAGCCTGTCTGCCGGGCCGCGGCGGGGTCGGCATCCTCCGGCTGGCTTAGTCTCCAGCCAAACACGGGGCGCAGCGATGCCGTGAGGCAGCGCGCCAGGCCGTCGGTCAGCAGGCCGGCCGCCTGCAGTTCCCCTTGGCGGGTCATCGTGGGCGGTGTTTCCTGCCGGGGGAACGTACCCATCAGGATCCGGTTCCCTGTCCGGCCGAGGCCCGCAGCGCGGACGCTGCTGAAACGGCCCAGGGCACGCCGAGTTCGCTGAAGGTTGCGCTCTCACGCGTGGCACGCTCCAGGGCGCTTTCGATGCCGATGACCACGGCGTGGGCCGCGTCGCCGTCGCCCTCCCAGCGGATGTAGGCGCCGTCGATGAGGGCAGGCAGCGGTGCCGTCCGGATGGCT
Organism: Pseudarthrobacter sulfonivorans; assembly: GCF_001484605.1. Classification (NCBI taxonomy): domain Bacteria; kingdom Bacillati; phylum Actinomycetota; class Actinomycetes; order Micrococcales; family Micrococcaceae; genus Pseudarthrobacter; species Pseudarthrobacter sulfonivorans. The sequence continues at coordinate 3,263,933 of NZ_CP013747.1, forward strand.
TCGAGAACCAGCATAAAAGCGCCGCTGTCCGTGATGGGGCTGATGAGTTCCCTGCCTTCGCGGCGGTGCGCAAGCAGGTTCTCTGTGAGGTCGTCCCGGCCGAAGACCTGCTCGGTCTGCCCGGCAGGGGTGGTCACGGTGAGGCGGTCTTCGGTGTAGTGGAACACAGCTGTGCCCGCCGAGCCATGCAGCGTGACATAGGGCTCCACGGATTCGCTGGCGCAGAGGGTCAGGGCGCAGGTGATAGGCAGCCCCGTCGCGGTGCGGACCCGGATCACCGATGTGTCGTCGGATTCGATGTCGTTGGCGCGGTACAGGTCTGTTTCCACCGACGCAACGTCGGCTGTGGTCCGGGCGCCGGCGATGCGCAGCGCGGTGGCCACGGCGTGGGCCAGGGGATTGGTGGCGACCCCGTCAACCACGTCGATGCCTTCAATGCTCCGCTTCCCGGCCCAGCGGGAGCGCTTGTAGTAGGCCTTGTCGCGGACCCAACGGCCGGTTGCCGAGATGCCTTCGAGGGTGCCGATGGTGCCGCTGGCGACGAGTTCCTCGAGGGCCGCCAGTGCGTGCGAGCCCAGGCTCTGGAAGCCGATCTGCACGCTGCGCCCGGACGCCTGGGCGGCGTCACTCAGGATGTTGAAATCAGCCAGGGAAGCGACCGGGGGCTTCTCCAGATAGAGGTCCGCTGTTGTGGCCAGGGCGGCGAGGCCCAGCGGAGCATGGGTCTGGATGGGGGTGGCCACGATGATCACGTCCAGGTCCGGGGTGCCCGCCAGAAGTTCCGTGAGCCCAGGAAACACTGCGGCTGCTGCCGGCACGGACCCCGGTTCCGGCGGCTGGGGATCGGCTACCGCTACGAGTTCGACGACGCCGGCCGCCCGCAGCCGTTCAAGGTTGCCCAGGTGGTGGGCGCCGAAGCCGTGGACGCCTACCAGCGCCACCCTCGCCGCTGATGCCGCGTGTCCGGCGTGTCCGGGATGGCCGGACTGTGACGCGGCGGAAGGTGGTGTTGCCATGGGGCTCCGTTCCTGCCCCGGAGGACACTAAGGTTGGGTAAGCGCTTTCCCGAATCCAGTGTGCGGCATAACCATGGTGATAGTCCAGTGCGTCTTGCAGGCTGTAGTTACATGCCCAGCGGCGCTGCCCAGTTGCCGTTCCGGCCGCCACTGCCGCCTTCCTGGTACTTACCGCAGCGTGTGCAGCGCCGGTAGCGGCCGCCGTCGTCCGTGGTTTGGATGTGCCAATCGTGGCGCAGGTTCATCTTGCAGAGCAGGGTTTTGAGCATGACGTTCTCCGATCCGATAGCAAGGTCATCAGTCAGGGCCTGATGTTCTGGTTGAGCCTGAAGAAGTTCGTTGGATCGTAGGTGCGCTTGAGTGCCTTGAGCCGGTCGTACTTGGCGGCGCCGTACGCGTGCCTGACGCGTTCCTCGCCCTCTTCCATCAGGAAGTTCACGTAGACGCTGGTGTGGTGGGGCGCCAGGGCTGACCAGTAGTCCCGGGCCCACTGGCGCTCGCTGTCAAAGCCGTCGGCGGTCTTGCTGTTGCCGTTGATGTTGAATGTGAACCCTGCCTGGCGGCCGTTGAACGCGGTAGCACCGTCGTCGATCCTTCCCACCGCACCGCCCATCTGCCACAAGGCGACGCTCGTGACGGGCGAGGTGATGCGGCTGCCGTACTCCACCACTACGTCGATGACGTCGTCGCTGAGGGCTGCGACGTCGCATGACCGGACGTAGTAATGCCAGCCGTGCGGGAACGACGGATCGAACGTCCTCTGATGCTCAAGGAATGGCTTGGGCCGGCAAAAATCGAGCACGGGCGAACCGAATTCCTTGAGCGGCCGCAGGACCCGTTCGCCATCCTCGACCGGTCCGGCGTAGCAGGCCGTGACCGCAAGGACGCGCTTGCCCACCAGGTCTGGCGGGACGATCGGCAGTGCCGGGGCCCTCCGCTGCACGGCGATGGTCATAAGCTCGTCGGGGCAGTCCGCGATCCAGTCCCGGTAAAAGCGGAGCACTTCGGGGGCATCTTCCATCGGCCAGAAGACCGGACCGGCCATAACGTACGGGCCCACTGGGTTCAGCCGGAACTCGAAGTCGGTGACGATGCCGAAGTTCCCGCCGCCGCCCCGCACGCCCCAGAAGAGGTCGGAGTTCTCGTTCTCGCTCGCCCTGACCAGCTCGCCGTCGGCGGTGACCACATCCACGGACAGCAGCTGATCGACCGTTAGTCCGTACTTCCGCATGACCCAGCCGATGCCGCCGCCCAACGTCAGGCCCGCAACCCCGGTATGGGTGACGATTCCCGATGGAACAGCGAGGCCGAATTCCTGCGTCTCGCGATCAAGCTCGCCGAGCAGAACGCCGGCCTGGACTCGGACCGTCCGCGCCTCCGGGTCCACGCGGATACCTTTCATCGGGCCCAGATCGATGAGCATGCCGTCGTCGCAGACGGACAGTCCGGGGAAGCTGTGGCCGCCTCCGCGCACGGCGGTCAGCAGGTCCTGCGACCTGGCCAGCCGGATGGCAGCGCGTACATCTGCGACGCCGGTGCAGCGAGTTATGAGGGCGGGACGGCGGTCAATCGACCCGTTCCACACCTTGCGGTGCTCGTCGTAGGCAGCATCGTCCGGGCGGACGATTGCGCCCCGAAAGGATGCCTGTAATTCATCGACAGCAGCGCCGTCGATCTCCGTGCTTTGCGTCATTGGAATCACGGACCTCTCGCTCCTTCCAGCAGAGTCCCACACGTGAGGACGCACTGACAAGAGGAAATTCCGGGAGCCCGGGCGCCCCGTCCGAGGCAAGCTGAGCCGCTAGCTGACCGCCTTCTTGACGAGCTCGGCGATTCTCGCTTCGTCTGCGGATGTGAGCTTGGTCAGGGCATAGGAGGTGGGCCACATGTTGCCGTCGTCGAGGTTTGCCGGGTCGCTGAATCCGAGCGTCGCGTACCGTGCCTTGAATTTGTCCGCTGGCTGAAAGAAACAAACCACCTTGCCGTCCTTGGCGTAGGCAGGCATTCCGTACCAGGTCTTGGGCGCGAGCTCCGGGGCGTTGTCCGTGATGATGGCATGCAGCCGTTCGGCGATTGCGCGGTCCGGGTCCGACATCTCGGCGATCTTCCCGAGCACATCGCTTTCGCCATCCGGCTTAGCGGCGCGGGCACCGTTCCGCGACGCGGACTTGAGCTCCTGGGCCCGTTCCTTCATTGCGGCCCGTTCGTCCGCATCGAAGCCGTCGTACGACTTGGTGCTCGTGCCGGCCTTGTTCGTGTCCGTCATTGCGGGTTCCTTCCTTGGTGGTCTCTTGGGGTCCACGCTAGTGTCCGGGCGTCAAGGAGGCTTCTCCAGAACTGCTCGAATACAGGACTGCCCGAATCTGGAGCTGCTCGAATCCGGAGCTGCTGGAAGCGGAGGTCCCTAGCCGGCCGAGGATCCCTTCGCCGGGGCGGTGCTCTGGCGCACCACCAGTTCGGGGGTGAAGATGACCGCCCGGTGCTTTGGATTCTCGGACTCGAGTTCCTCGGCCAGCAGCTCGATGGCTGTGCGCCCCAGGGCCTCGGTTGGCTGCCGGATGGAGGAGAGGGGGACGACGGCGGAGACGGCGAAGTCGATGTCGTCGTACCCGATCAGCGCAATGTCCTCCGGGATCCGCAACGTGTGCGTCATGGTCAGTGACTGCATCACACCCAGGGCAAGCAGATCGTTGGCGCAGAAGATGCCGTCCGGCAGCTCGCCGGGCCCTCGCTCCACCAGCAGGTTGCCAACTCTGCGGCCTGCCAGCACCGTTTGTCCGTCGGAATCGAGGACTTCAAGAGTGGCATCCGATTCCTCCTTCACGGCACGTTCTGCGCCTTGGAGTCGGTCCGCCACCTGGCGGATGGAGGTGGGGCCGCCCACAAAGGCGAGCCGACGGCGGCCGGTGTCCAGCAGGTGCCGGGCGGCGAGGTAACCGCCGGCGTCGTCGTCCACCGAAACGGAGCTGTACTTGCTCTCATCGGCGAGCCGGTCCACCAGAACGGTAGGGACACCGCGCTCGCGGAGCTGGTCGATACGCGCGGTCACGTCACCCACGGGCGAGATCAGGAGGCCCTGCACGCGCTGCTCCTGGAACAGATCGATGTAGTTGGATTCCCGGCTGGCATCGTGGCCGCTGTCGCCCAGCAGTACGGCGCTGCCCTGGAGTGCCGCGGCATCCTCCGCGGCCCGGACCACCGACGTGAAGAAGGGGTTGCCGACGTCGAGCACAATCAGGCCGATGGTCCTGCTGTGGCCGGCGCGCAGCTGGCGGGCGGCGTCATTGCGGACGAAGCCGAGCTCGTTGATGGCGCGCAGCACCCGGTCCTTGGTCCGCTGTGAAACCCTGTCCGGGTAGTTCAGGACGTTGGACACGGTGCCCACGGCAACGCTGGCGTGGTTGGCGACGTCCTTGATGCTGGCTGAGCGATTCATGTTTCTCCGTGTTGATATGCCGCGTGCAGTATTTTTCGCTGGTCCGGGGACCATTGCGGGGAAATTGCTTGACACCTTCTTGTCTCAAGGGTACTTTGAATCGTACTAATGAAACGATTCAAAACATGGAAAGTTCAGGAGAGGCGCAGATGAGGGTGTGTTTCCGCTCTTCGGTCCAGCCACAGCTGATCGACGAATACCGACGGCGGCACGCGGCCGTGTGGCCCGAGATGCTCCGCGCGCTCCAGGACGCGGGATGGCACAACTACTCGCTGTTCCTGGGCGCGGACGGGCTCCTCATCGGCTACCTGGAATGCGACGATTTCGACGCCGTCCGGGCGCGGATGGCCTTGACTGAGGTCAACACTCGCTGGCAGGCCGAGATGGCCACGTTGTTCGACAATCCGGACCAGGCGCCCGACGAAAGCTTCCAGGTCCTCGAGGAAGTCTTCAATCTTGACCACCAGCTCGCGGCGGCGGAGTACACCAGCAGCTGACGCACTGGCCCCGTCGGCGGGCCGCCGATACAAAGTCCACAGCACAACAGACCACATCACTAAAGACCGGGAAGAACCAACATGAATGACGTAGCAACGGCGCTGGGCAGGCTCGGGGAGCTTGCCATTGAGGTCCCTTCGTGGGCTTATGGCAATTCAGGCACGCGCTTTAAGGTGTTTGGCACGCCGGGCACCCCGCGGACCGTGCAGGAGAAGATCGCGGACGCCGCCAAGGTCCATGAGCTGACCGGCTCAGCCCCCACGGTGGCCCTGCATATCCCCTGGGACAAGGTGGATGACTACGCCGCCCTGAAGGAGTACGCGGCCGGCCTCGGCGTGGGCCTGGGCACGATCAACTCGAACACGTTCCAGGACGACGAGTACAAGTTCGGTTCCCTGACGTCCTCGAACGGGTCGGTGCGGCGCCGGGCCATCGCCCATCACCTGGAGTGCATCGAAATTATGCACGCCACGGGCTCGCAGGATTTGAAGGTCTGGCTCGCGGACGGCACCAACTACCCGGGCCAGGACGATCTTCGCGGCCGCCAGGACCGGTTGGCCGAGTCGCTGCAGGAGATCTACGCGGGCCTGGGCGAGCACCAGCGGCTGGTGCTGGAGTACAAGTTCTTCGAGCCGGCTTTTTACCACACCGATGTTCCGGACTGGGGTACCTCCTACGCGCAGACCCTGGCGCTGGGGGAGAAGGCGATGGTCTGCCTGGACACCGGTCACCACGCGCCGGGCACCAACATCGAGTTCATCGTGATGCAGTTGCTGCGCCTGGGCAAGCTCGGTTCCTTTGACTTCAACTCCCGCTTCTACGCCGACGATGACCTGATCGTGGGGGCAGCGGACCCGTTCCAGCTTTTCCGGATCATGTACGAGGTTATCCGGGGCGGCGGCTTCGGCAAGGATTCCGGCGTGGCCCTCATGCTGGATCAGTGCCACAATCTGGAGGAGAAGATCCCGGGGCAGATCCGTTCGGTCCTGAATGTCCAGGAAATGACGGCCCGCGCACTGCTCGTGGACACCGCCGCCCTGGGCGAGGCCCAGCGCACCGGCGACGTCCTGGCCGCCAACGGCGTGTTCAACGACGCCTTCTACACCGACGTCCGGCCCATCCTGGCCGACTGGCGTGAATCCCGCGGCCTGCCCGCGGACCCGATGGCCGCGTTCAAGGCCAGCGGTTACCAGAAACAGATCAACGCGGACCGCGTCGGCGGCCAGCAAGCCGGATGGGGCGCATAAGCCATGACTGCACAGAACACAGAGACGCTGAACACGGGCAACACGACTGTTGAAGAGCTGATTGCGCGTTCCAACCGCCTCGGCGCGGACAAGCGGAACACCAACTTTGCCGGCGGCAACACCTCGGCCAAGGGCGCCGAGAAGGACCCGGTCACGGGCGAGGACGTCCAGCTGCTCTGGGTCAAGGGCTCCGGCGGGGACCTGGGCACGCTGACGGCCGGGAACCTCGCCGTGCTGCGCCTGGACCGCCTGCAGGCACTCAAGGCCGTTTACCCCGGCGTCGAGCGTGAAGACGAAATGGTGGCCGCGTTTGATTACTGCCTGCACGGCAAGGGCGGCGCCGCGCCGTCGATCGACACCGCCATGCATGGGCTGGTGGACGCCGCGCACGTGGACCACCTGCACCCGGACTCCGGGATCGCGATTGCCACGGCAGTGGACGGCGAGGCGCTGACCTCCAAGATCTTCGGCGACAAGGTTCTCTGGGTTCCGTGGCGCCGTCCCGGTTTCCAGCTGGGCCTGGACATCGCGGCGATCAAGGACGCCAACCCGCAGGCCATCGGCACCATCCTCGGCGGGCACGGCATCACCGCCTGGGGCGCCACCAGCGAAGAAGCCGAGCAGAACTCGCTGTGGATCATTGAACAGGCCGAGAAGTTCATCGAGGAGAACGGCAAAGCCGAACCCTTCGGTCCCCGGCTGGCCGGTTACGGTCCGCTGCCTGAGGCTGAACGGCGCGCCAAAGCCGCCGCGCTCGCTCCGGTGATCCGCGGCCTGGCCTCCACGGACAAACCGCAGCTGGGGCACTTCAGTGATGACGCCGTCGTGCTTGACTTCCTGGCAGCCGCCGAGCACCCGCGCCTGGGCGCCCTGGGCACGTCCTGCCCGGACCATTTCCTGCGTACCAAGGTCAAGCCGCTGATCCTGGACCTGCCCGCGGACGCCTCCATCGAGGACTCCATCGCCCGGCTGAAAGAACTCCACACCGCCTACCGCGAGGACTACCAGGCCTACTACGACCGCCACGCGGTACCGGATTCCCCGGCGCTGCGCGGCGCGGACCCGGCCATTGTCCTGGTCCCGGGCGTGGGCATGTTCTCCTACGGGGCGAACAAGCAGACCGCCCGCGTTGCCGGCGAGTTCTACCTCAACGCGATCAACGTGATGCGCGGCGCCGAGGCGATCTCCACCTACGCCCCGATCGAGGAGTCCGAGAAGTTCCGGATCGAATACTGGTCCCTGGAGGAAGCCAAGCTGGCCCGGCTGCCGAAGCCGAAGTCGCACGCGTCCCGCATCGCGCTGGTGACTGGTGCGGCGTCGGGTATCGGCAAGGCGATCGCAACCCGTTTGGCGTCCGACGGCGCGTGCGTGGTGATTGCCGACCTGAACCTGGAAAACGCCCAGGCCGTCGCCGCGGAGCTGGGCGGCGCGGACGTCGCCATCGGTGTCCAGGCCGATGTGACCGACGAAGCGCAGATCGCCGCGGCGATCCAGGAAGCGGTGCTGGCGTTCGGTGGCCTGGACCTGGTGGTCAACAACGCCGGGCTGTCCATCTCCAAGCCGCTGCTGGAAACCACGGAGAAGGACTGGGACCTGCAGCACAACGTGATGGCCAAGGGCTCCTTCCTGGTGTCGAAGGCCGCGGCGAAGGTCATGATTGCCCAGGACATGGGCGGGGACATCATCTACATTTCCTCCAAGAACTCCGTGTTCGCCGGCCCCAACAACATCGCCTACTCCGCCACCAAGGCTGACCAGGCCCATCAGGTCCGGCTTCTCGCGGCAGAACTGGGCGAATACGGCATCCGCGTCAACGGCATCAACCCCGACGGCGTGGTCCGCGGCTCCGGCATCTTCGCCGGCGGCTGGGGCGCCAAACGCGCCGCGGTCTACGGCGTGGACGAGCAGGAACTGGGCAAGTACTACGCCCAGCGGACCCTGCTCAAGCGCGAAGTCCTGCCCGAGCACGTGGCCAACGCCGCCGCCGTCCTCACCAGCGCCGAACTGTCACACACCACCGGACTCCACATCCCTGTGGACGCCGGTGTGGCCGCAGCCTTCCTCCGATGAGCACCACCGAAAACGGTGTCGACGGCGGAAGTACTTCTGCCAGCAACGTGTTCGCCGCCGTCGACATCGGCGCCTCCTCCGGCCGGGTCATCCTCGGCCGGATCAAGGACGGCTCGTCCGCTACCGCGGACGGGAGCGTGGAGCTGGAGACGGTGCACCGTTTTCCCAACGGTGTGGTGGAGCTCCCCGGCGGCCTCCGCTGGGATTTCGACGCCCTGTTCGCCGAGGTCCTGGCGGGCCTGACCGCCGCCGGCACCGCGGCGAAGCTGCAGGACGAAACGATCACGAGCATCGGGATCGACACCTGGGCGGTGGACTACGGCCTGGTCAACGCCGCCGGGGAGCTGATGGCGCAGCCGTTCAGCTATCGCGATGACCGCAGCCGCGCCGCCGTCGCGCCCGTGCACCGGAAACTGGACCCTGCCCGGCTCTACGCCACCACCGGGCTGCAGTTCCTGCAGTTCAACACCCTCTACCAGCTGGCCACCGAGCGGGACCTGGACGGTCTGCAGGCGCTGCTGATCCCGGACCTGATCGCCTTCCTGCTGACGGGACAGCGGCGCACGGAATCCACCAACGCCTCCACCACCGGTCTCTTTGATGCTGTCGCGGGGGAGTGGGCCACAGAGTTCCTCACCGCCCTCGGCTTGCCGAAGAAGCTGTTCCCGCCGCTGATCGAGCCCGGCGAAACCGTGGGCACGCTGCTGCCGGAGATCGCCACAAGAGTCGGCCTGCCAACCGGCACGAAGGTGGTGGCCGTCGGCTCGCACGACACCGCCTCCGCCGTCGCCGCCGTCCCGGCCCAGGACGAGGACTTCGCGTACATCTCCTCCGGCACCTGGTCACTGGTGGGGCTGGAACTGAATCAGCCGGTCCTGACCGAGGCCAGCAGGGCAGCAAACTTCACCAACGAACGCGGCGTGGACGGCACTATCCGCTACCTGCGCAACATGGGCGGGTTGTGGCTGCTCAGCGAATGCCAGCGGACCTGGGGCGCGGAGGGCTTCACCCCGGAACTCGCTGATCTGCTGGCCGCCGCATCGGCACTGCCCCCGGGCGGCCCGCAGATCAATCCGGACGATTCAGCGTTCATCGCCCCGGACAACATGCCCCACCGCATCCGTGCCACGGTCCGCCACACCGGGGACCTCCTGCCTGATGACCCGGTGGCCATCACGCGGTGCATCATGGACAGCCTCGCCACGGGCTACGCGCGGGCTATCGCGGACGCCGAACGCCTCGCGGACCGCACCGTGGACGTCGTCCACATAGTCGGCGGCGGCTCCCAGAACCGGCTCCTCTGCCAACTCACCGCCGACACCACCGGCAAGAAGGTGGTGGCAGGACCCGTAGAAGCGACCGCCGTCGGGAATGTCCTGGTCCAAGCCCGGGCCGCCGGGCACATCACCGGAGGGCTCACGGAACTGCGCCGCCTGGTGGTGTCATCGCACGAGCTGCAGACGTTCACGCCACAGCTCTCCCGCCTGTAACCACCCGCCACCCCAGCGCGAAAAGGACATTTGAGCCCCGGAGTCGGGGCCTCAAATGTCCGCTCGCGCCCGGAGGCAGGCCCCAAGTGTCCCTTCGCGTCAGCAGCGGTGCCCCGGGCGGATTATATGACGTAGGATCTCCGATAGCACCCACGAGACAGGACCGGACAGCAGTATGCCCCTCTTCGACCTTCCCCTTGACCAGCTCCGCGGCTACACCTCGAGGGTCACGCCGCCCGCCGACCTGCAGGACTTCTGGGACGCCACCCTCGACGAGGCCCGGACGTTCCCGCTCAACGCAACGTTCGAGCCCGTTGAGAACCACTTGTCGGTCATCGACACCTTCGACGTCACGTTCGCAGGCTATGGCGGCTCACCGATCAAGGGCTGGCTGCACCTCCCGGCGAACCGTAGGCCCGGGACCCGGCTGCCCGTCGTTGTGCAGTACATCGGCTACTCGGGCGGCCGCGGCCTGGTCAACCAGGACACCAAGTGGGCGCAGGCCGGCTATGCCCACTTCATCATGGACACCCGCGGCCAGGGCTATGGCGGGATCCTCGGCGAGACGGCCGATCCCCACCCGTCAGCAGGCGAAGTGGCCCACGCGGGGCTCATGACCAGGGGCGCCGGCAGCCGCGAGGACTACTACTACCGCCGCGTGTACGTGGACGCGTTCCGTGCGGTGGAAGCGGCGCAGTCCCACCCTGAGGTGGATCCGTCGCGCGTGGTCCTGGCGGGCATCAGCCAGGGCGGCGGCATTGTGGTGGCGGTTGCGGGGCTGGTGGCCGGAAGGCTCGACGGCGTCATCGCCGCGCTGCCCGACGTCCCCTTCCTGCAGGACTTCCCCAGGTCCATCGATATCGCGGCCCGCGGCCCCTATCCGGAAATCGCGGCTTTCCTGGGCAGGCACCGGGACCGGTATGAGCCGATGCTCGCGGTCCTGAACTATTTTGACGGCGTCAACCTGGCCCGGGCGGCCACCACGCCTGCCCTCTACTCGGTGGCACAGATGGACGATGTCTGCCCGCCGTCCACGGTGTTCGCCAGCTTCAATGCCTACGGCGGCGGCGCCGCGACACAAAAGGAGATCGAGGTCTACCGGTTCAACAACCACGAGGGCGGCCAGGAGCACCACTGGATCAGGCAGCTGCAGTACCTCCGCGAGCTCCTGGGCTGACATCGCGCAACGTTACGGCCGCGATTTTGCGGCTGTCACAGCCCGCGGTTATGGTTTGCCTATGACAAACCGTTGGTATGCGTATTTTTCGTTGGCTCTGGAGGAGCCCGCGTCTAACTGACACGCATCCATCTTCCTTCAGAGCCAACAGGGCAGAGATCATTCTCTGCCCTTCGCCATTTCTCCGGCGGGTTCTGATCTGGGCCCGCTTCCTATCTGGAACAGGACCCGAACATGAGCACCGCGACAGCCACTCCCTCGAAATCCACGTCCAATCTGCGCGTCAGCGAATTCACGCCGCTGCCCTCGCCCCAGGAGCTCATCGCCGAGCTGCCCCTGGACGCCCGGGTGACGGACGTCGTCGAACGTGGCCGCGACGAAGTCCGGGCCATCATGGACGGCGTGGACGACAGGCTGCTGGTCATCGTGGGCCCCTGCTCCATCCACGACCCCAAGGCTGGGCTGGAATACGCCCGCCGGCTGGTCAGCCAGGCCGAGAAGCACCGTGACGACCTCCTGATCGTGATGCGCACGTACTTCGAAAAGCCCCGCACGACGGTGGGCTGGAAGGGCCTGATCAACGATCCTCGCCTGGACGGCAGCCATGACATGGTCACCGGGCTCCGGACCGCCAGGGAATTCCTGCAGCAGGTCACCGCGCTGGGTCTGCCCACGGCCACCGAATTCCTGGAACCCATCAGTCCCCAGTACATGGCGGACCTCATCTCGTGGGGAGCCATCGGGGCGCGCACCACCGAGAGCCAGATCCACCGCCAGCTTGCCTCCGGTCTCTCCATGCCCATCGGCTTCAAGAACGGGACCGACGGCGACCTCCAGGTAGCGCTCGACGCGTGCGGCGCCGCCGCTGCCGCCCAGGCATTCCTGGGGATCGACGGCGACGGCCGGGCCGCGCTGGTGGCCACCGCCGGGAACCCGGACACCCACGTCATCCTCCGCGGTGGACGGAAGGGGCCCAACTACTCAGCGGCCGACGTCGAAAGCGCCTCCGCCAAGCTCGCCGGCAAGGGGCTCAACCCCCGGCTGATCGTGGACGCCAGCCACGCCAACAGCGGCAAGAGCCACCACCGGCAGGCGGAAGTGGCGCTGGAAATCGGCGCACAGCTGGAGGACGGCGGCGAGGCGGCTCAGGCCATCGCGGGTGTCATGCTGGAGAGCTTCCTGGTGGGCGGTGCCCAGAACCTGGATGTCACCGAGCATGCGGCGGGCCGGGCGGAACTGGTCTACGGGCAGAGTGTCACGGACGCGTGCATGGATTGGGACGTCTCCGTTTCGGTCCTCGATCAGCTCGCGGCGTCCGCCCGGAAGCGCCGGACCGCTTAATGATTGCCCGGATGACTTTCACTACAGCCCCATGAACCTCTAGAGTATCTAACACATGGTTGGTGGATGGCTCAGCATCGGCACACCGCAATGAAACACAGCTGGGGTTATTGTCGTCATCCATCAGCAAAGGAATAGGGAAATGTCCGCAGAACAGAACTTCTCGAACGCGAAGTTCCTGACCGTCGCCGAAGTGGCCGAGGTCATGCGCGTCTCCAAAATGACCGTCTATCGGCTGGTCCACTCAGGCGAAATGCCCGCGGTGCGTTTCGGCCGGTCGTACCGGGTGCCGGAGAGCGCCGTCGAGCAGTACCTCAAGGGTGCTGTGGTGGACGGGCACTCCGAAACCGCCTGAGCATTACCTGCGGTCAGTGGGCATCGCCAAGAAGCGGTACCCTGTTAAGGAACGTTTTACGTCATTGTAAGAATCTGTCAGTTGTTTCAGTCTGTAGCTCTGTCCACGGACCATTTCCATCAGACAGGTACTGCATCTAGTTTGTGAGGAACTTTCGTGGGTTCAGTTATTAAGAAGCGTCGCAAGCGTATGGCCAAGAAGAAGCACCGCAAGTTGCTTCGTAAGACCCGTCACCAGCGCCGCAATAAGAAGTAGAGATACTTCGACAAGCGTGAAATGCCCGTTGCCTCTCCGGCAGCGGGCATTTTTTGTCTGTGTGGTCGCCACCTGCTGTGTCTCGCCGTCGCTTAGAGCCTGTTCCTAAACTCCGTAGGGGCAGGCTCTTAGCCTAGGCCGACCCCTCACCGGGTGCTGCGCCTAGCGGCCTGGCGGGCATTTCGGCAGCTTGCGGGGATCGGGGCGGGGCTGTGGGTTTTATGGACTACCAGGTGAGGCGTGCTGACGACATGGGCTGGCGATTGGGTTCCGTGCGGTCCACAGCAGCAGGGGCAAGCAGCGGCGCGTCCTGGCTGATGGATGACAGCTGCACGTAGCTGAGCCGGGTGAACTGGCTGTCGTCGTAGCCCAGGACAGAGACGTCCGTAGGGACCGCAGTTCGCACGGCTGTTCCGCCGTCGACAAGGACGATTCTGCGGTGGCCCAGAGCCGTGAGGTGGTCCACGGCCATCCGATGCCGGCGTGGTCGTCGCTGCTGACGGAGTCCACGAGCTCATCGACTTCCTCGCGGAGAAGGCTTACCTCCGGCGCCTGGCGGGCATATCGCGCCAGGTCCTGGCTTCATCGGCCGACAGACCGAGGACTGAATTGCTTTCGGGGTCACCGCCCAGGTGCGGATGCGATCGGTTCACGTTCATAGGCAGAGTCGCTGGCTGGAAACGAAGCTTTGACCGCAAAGATCATCCTGCATGACGTCGGCGTCTCAGTTCCTTGGTCAAAGGGAGTAGCCGCCCCTATGGTCACCCAGGAAAGTGGGGGCTGCGGATCCCGCAAGCCCCACCCTTAGAACTACTGCCTGGTGCGCGCCCTAACGGCATCGCCTTCATGCGGAACCCGGGCGCCGCCGTCGTTCTTCAGCACCCTGGCTGGCTGGTCCCAGGCGTCACCAGCGGTGTGCTACATCGATCACCAGCCGAGACCCGTTGCCCGGGCCGGCCAGCGTGAATACCCGGAACGGCAGCCGTGCGCGGACCCCTAGCCCGATCTCCGTCACCGCCTCGAAGGTGCCTGCGAAGGCCACCTGGCGGAAGGTCTGGAAGCCGGCAACGTTCACCGCTTCGTCCCGGTTCGCCGGGGTGTAGGTCGGGTTGTAGTTCTGGTCATGGGCCGGTGCCATGACTGTCACATCGATGAACGCGCCGCCCCGCAGCGGAAGGGTGAAGCCGGACCCGTCCTGTGTCACGGCCCTGACATAGCGCACGGTGTATCTGGGGACCTCGCCGTTGACGTCCACCACCAGGCGGTCGAAGCAGGCGTGGCGCCCGGAGCGGATATTGGTGATCGGATCCTGGCTTGGACCCAACGCCAGCGTGGTGGTCGACTTGGCCAGCGAACCCCAGGTGATTCCGCAGAAGGGGGCCGCCGAGGCGGTGCCGGGCACAACGAGTCCCAGTCCTGCGGTCAGCGCCAGGACCGCCAGTAGGGCGGGTACCTTCGCCATGATGCGCCGGCGCTTTGGTCGCGCTGCATTCGGCAGCGTCTGGGACATGGTCCCGCGGGCGGGGATCCCGTTTCCGGGTCCGGAATGCTTGGGCAGCCGTCCCCACGGTGCCCGGAAGTTGATGCTCATTTTTACATCCTGATTGCTCAAGGGATTGCGAGTGAAGACGTCCACTGGACGTGATGGCCTCATTGCCATGTAGTGGGATGGCACCCCCGCTCCCGTTCGCGGTGCGGTGTGATGCGTTCAGTTTGTGCTCCCAGACGACGGCAAACCAGCAAGATTCGGCGACGATAATGAAACGGTTCTGCATCTATTCACGAGTTTTTCAACCCCTGATTATGGACGATGAACCACGGATCGTGTGCCGTGGAGATCTACGCGGCCGGTGCCTCTGCCTCCGTTTCCATCCGGGTCAAACAAACGAGGGCGTCTACGGCTGCTCCTGATGGGCGGACCGTCAGCAGATGCGGATTTCCGCCCCCGCTAAGAGCCTTTCCCCAAACCTGTGGCGCCCGGAGACGAACGGTAGTGCGGCGTGGCGGCTTTTAATGAGGCGGAACTCCTGTTAGTCCGGTGATTGTCTACATCGCCGGTTCACGGGAGTTCCTTCGTGTTAGTGGGCCGTACCCAGGATGAAAGCGCTATTGAGGCTGCGGCCCGGTGTTGCCGCTTCGCTCCCTTCCACTCGTGCCCGGCACCGCGTGCACGCCGGTATCCGACCGACACCACGAACGCGCAGTGGAGGGTGATCGATCCGCTGCTGCCGGACCCGGCCTTCATCAACGGCGCCGGCGGACGACCCGAGGCCCACTGCCGCCGGGCCATTGTCGACGCGATCGGCCCACCACGAAGCCATGGTCCGCTGGACAATGATCAGAATCACCAGCAAACGCTTGGGCAAACAGGTTTAGGAACAGGCTCTTAGACACAGCCGAAAGGCGCTCCTACGGTCGCTGGGCGACCTTCGTCCCGCGTTCGGCCGCGATGCGCTCCTACGCGAGACGCAGCAGCTGGCGGGTCGGGTTCCTAAATGCGGGGGCCGCGGATGCGGGCGAAGCCTTTCCAAAGTCCGTAAATTACGCCGCCGGCCGTTGCTGCCTTGAGGCCCAGGGTTGCGGCGCGGCGGCCGGAACGGAAGTCGTAGACCGGCCAGTTGTTGTCCCGCGCGTGGCGGCGGAGCCTGGCATCGGGGTTGATGGCTACCGGGTGCCCCACCAGGGTCAGCAGCGGGATGTCATTGTATGAGTCGCTGTAGGCCCAGCACCGCTTGAGGTCCAGGCCTTCGGCGTGGGCCAGGGCCTGCACTGCCACTGCCTTGGCGGAACCGTGCAGGATGTCGCCCACCAGCCGGCCGGTGTACATGCCGTCGGCAACCTCGCCCACGGTGCCCAAGGCTCCGGTCAGGCCGAGCCTGGTGGAAATGACCGCGGCAACCTCGATGGGGGTTGCGGTAACCAGCCAGACCCGCCGGCCCACGCGCAGGTGCTGCTGCGCCAGTGCCTTGGCGCCGGGCCAGATCCTGGACGCGATCATTTCGTCGTAGACCTCTTCGCCCAGGGCCTTGACGTCCTCCACGGTGATGCCCTCGGCGAGGGTGAGGGCGGAGTCGCGGACAGCGTGGACATCGTCCATGTTCTCGCCGCGCGCCACAAATTTGAACTGCTTCCACGCGAACCCCGCAGCCTGCGTCAGGGTGAAGGCGCCGCGTTGGTGCATCTTGCGGGCAACATGGAAGAGGCTGGCGCCCTTCATGAGGGTGTTATCGACGTCGAAGAAGGCGGCTTCGCCGGTCTGCATCAACGCATCCGGCTGGGTCACCACAGCGACGTACTTCTCCTCGGGCATGTCCACGAGTCTAGTCAATACTCGGTGACCAAGATTTCAGTGCCAGCGTGAGTGCCAGTGCCCGCCCGGATACCCGCGTCGCCGTACGCCCCGCCGTCGGCCAGTGTTCTCTGCCCTGAAGGGCGATACGGTTAATGCATGGCAAAACCCGAGGTAGTCCTCATCACCAAAGCAGACTGTCACCTGTGTGCAGGGGCGCGCGACGCCGTCGGACGCGTTACTGCATCGCTGGGACTCGGGTGGACGGAACAGCAGGTGGACGAGCTGCCGGAACTGCGTGAGCGGTACGCGGAGGAAATCCCCGTAGTCCTGGTGGATGGAATCCAACGCGATTTCTGGAAGATCGACGAAGCCCGGCTGGAGCGCGTCCTCAAACGCGCCATGGCCCAATCGGCAAGCGGCCTCGCAGAATGACACCGGCTTTGTTGGCACCAGCGGCGGGGCTCTAGAGTGGAGTCACGACGCGATGGGATGGAGGGGATAGTGACTTCGCTGGATTCAACTCCCCAGGCTGTCCAAGGTGCAGAAACTGGCCACAGTACACAGCCTGTCCACGGTACAGAGGCCGCCAAGCAAATACCGCCCGCAGCAGTGGCCCGGTTGACCATCTACCTGCGCGCCCTTAACACCCTGCTGTCCGACGGCGTCGAACGGGTATCTTCGGAATCGCTGGCGGAAGCTTCAGGCGTGAGCTCGTCAACCCTGCGCAAGGACCTTTCCTATGTGGGTTCCTACGGCACGCGCGGAGTGGGCTACGAAGTGCAGTACCTGAGCCGTCACATCTCCGCGGCCCTGGGGCTGACCCACGACTGGAAGGTCGCCATTGTTGGCGCGGGTAACCTCGGCAAGGCCCTGGCCCGTTACGGCGGCTTCGAGTCCCGCGGGTTTGACGTCGTGGCAATTTTCGACGCCGACCAGATGGTGGTGGGCAATGAGGTGGGCTGGCTGCGCGTCAGTGACGCTGCGGACATGGAGGCCGTGTTGCAGCGGACGGGCGCCAACATGGTGGTCCTGGCACTTCCGGCCCACGTGGCGCAGGCCGTGTGCGACCGCGTGGTGGCGGCGGGTGTCCACAGCATCCTGAGCTTCGCCCCCGTTATGCTGCAGGTCCCCGAGGGCGTCAACCTCCGCAAGGTGGATATGGCCACCGAACTGCAGATCCTCGCCTATCACGCACAACGGGCGCAGACCCCGGACCAGACCGCCTAGTTCGTCGGCGGCTGATGGGGCCCACGCCCGTTAGGGTGTGGATGCGGCTCGTTGGTACTACTGCCCGTAGGGGTTGCCAGGCGTGGTGCCCGGGGCGCCGTACGGGTTAGCGAACGGCTGCTGCTTGCGGAAGTAAGGTGCCGCGGTCGGCAGGTAGAGCAGCACGATCGCTGCGATCCCGGCCAGCGTCCCCACGGTTCCGAGGCTCGGTGGTCCGAAGAGGCCGAAAATGGACAGTGCCGCGAAAACGGTGCCGAGAATTCGGGCCCAGTTCTTGCCCTTACGGACGAAGAACGCCACCAGCGCGTACAGCCCGGCGCCGATGATGGCGAAGACCACGAGCGACCCGGCGAGGATGCCCTTGAAATCGTCGAACGCAAACTCCGTGCCGGTGGCGCCACCGCTGCGCATGGCGTCTTCGAAGGCGCGGCGCATCGCCGGGTCATCGAGCATGCCAATGCCCATCAGCAGGCTGATGACATACACAACCCCCGCGCCAATCAGCAGCCAGAACGAGATGTTGACCAGCTGGGGAACCCCGTTGGATCCCGTGGCCTGCGGCTGTTCGGACGGGTACTGCGCGTAAGGGGACTGCCCGTACGGCTGCTGGCCATAGGGCGGAGGCGTGGGCTGGCCGAACTGCGGCGGGTTGTTCTGGCCATACTGTGGGGCGTTTTGCCCGTACTGGGGTGCCGGGGGAGTCTGCTGGCCATACTGCGGGGCGTTTTGCCCGTACTGTGGCGCCGGCGGTGTGGGCTGCCCGAACTGCGGGCTGTTCTCGCCGTATCGGGGCGCTGGCGGCTGGTTGCCCGGCTCGGGCTCGTTTGGGACGGGAGGCGGGACAGGCGTGCTCATGAGCGGTCCTTTGCAGGTCGGATGTCAGTTCGGCTGTTGGGTGCAGTCCAACTGGCCTGCCCCCAGTACGGCTTACTTCCCACCGTACCCCCGGCGGGTGCCGCGGGGGATCATTCCGGAGAGGTATTCCCACAGAACTCAGCGGGGGTCGCGCAAGTCTGTGTTTCTACTGGATCCGGTCTACGCGCGGCCCTTGACGGAGTTGAACCAGGCCTGCGAGTTGGGCAGCCACATGAGTACCGTTGCTGCGGCGCTGATGAGGAAGCCCAGCCAGTTGTTGCCGATGCCTTGGCCCATGCCGCCACCGCCCACGCTGCCGCCGAGCACGGCGAGAACAAGCGAAACGCCGGCCACGATGGTGAGCGCAAGGCGGGCCCATTCCTTGCCCTCCTTCATCTTCAGGACCAGGACAATCTGGGCCGCCGCGAGGGCCAGTGCCACCAGGACCAGAAGGAGGATCACCGCAGCCAATCCGGGCGCCACTGTGAACAATGCAAGAGTGACAAGCACTCCGAAGAGGCCGCCCAACACACCCAGCATGCCGCCGATGAGCCAGATCCAGTAGGAGACCTTGAGCTCGGTGGGCAGCCCGGTCACGCTGAACATGCCGGAGAACCCGGCCTTGGGCATAACGTCGTTGAAGTTGCGGGGGCCGTCGGTTGGCATCTCAAAGCGGAAGCCGCCCGGCTGGCCCGGCTGGTTGTATGGCTGCCCGGGTTGGCCATACGCCTGGCTCGGCTGCGGGTAGGCGGGTGGCGGCTGGTAGCCGGCCGGAGGAACGTTGCTGACAGGCGGCTGAGAGACGGGCGGCTGGGCGCCGGGCTGCTCGGCACCGGGCTGTTGGGGCTGCTGTGGCTGCGGTACTTCACTGTTGCTCATGGGTCTCACTGTAGACCGCGTGTCCGCCTGTATCTAGGGGATTAAACAAAGCACCCCGGCCGCCAGATTCCGGGGAAGTGGCGGCCGGGGTGCTTCGGGAAGAAAAGCTAGGCTGCGGGTGCGATGAACGCGAGCTCCAGGTTGACGGCAACCTTGTCGCTGACCAGCACGCCGCCGGCTTCCAGCACGGCGTTCCAGGTCAGGCCGAAGTCCTTGCGGCTGATGGTGGTTTCAGCGGAGACGCCGGCGCGGGTCATGCCGAACGGGTCCACGGCCACGCCGTTGAACTCGGTCTCAAGGGCAACGGGGCGGGTGACGCCCTTGATGGTGAGGTCCCCGGTCAGCTCGTAGCTGTTGCCCTTGGCCACGAGGCCGTTGGAGACGAAGGAGATTTCCGGAAAGGCCTCGACGTCGAAGAAGTCTTCGCCGCGGACGTGGCCGTCGCGGTTGACATCGCCGGAGTCGAAGCTGGCGGTCTGGATGGTGGCGCTGATCTTGGAATCGGCCACGTTGTCGGCGAGGTCCAGGGTTGCCACGGCATCCTTGAACTGGCCGCGGACCTTGCTGATGCCGGCGTGCCGGACGGTGAAGGCGATCTCGCTGTGCGCGTTGTCGAGGGTCCAGGTGCCGGTGGTGACGTCTGCGGGAAGAGTCATGGTGTTTCTCCTTGGGTTTGTCGGGTGGTGCTTCCGGATAGCTTGACGCTTCATCTGTTGAATCCTCAACTATCCGCTGCATCCAGTATAAACATGCGTTTGCATGTTTTGTTCCCGGTTCCGGAACATTTTTCCAAAAATTTCAGTTCTACTGGATGTAGAAGATTTCGGATCGCACGCCATCTTTGAGAAACTGGTAAACATGCCCCAATCCACTGTCCATCTGCTCCGCCACGGCGAGGTCCACAATCCTGACCGCGTTTTGTACGGCAGGCTGCCCGAATTCCACCTCTCCGAGCTGGGCCGGGAAATGGCGCAGATGCTCGCCGACCACTTCGCCGAGCGTGCCGCGCGCGGGGCAAGGATCGTCTACCTCGCGGCGTCGCCGCTGGTCAGGGCGCAGGAAACAGCGGCCCCCACGGCAGAGGCGCTTGGTCTGGAACTCCACACGGACAGCCGCATCATTGAAGCGGAAAACTACTTCCAGGGGATGCAGGTCACCAAGGCCGAACTCCGGAAGCCCAAGCACTGGCCCCACCTGGTCAACCCGTTCCGGCCGTCCTGGGGCGAACCGTACAAGGCCCAGGCCGCGCGCGTCATGTCAGCTGTTGAGGACGCCCGGCTCCGGGCCATCGAACTGGCCGCCGGCGACTACGGAACCGATGGCCCGGAAGCCATTATGGTCAGCCACCAGCTCCCCATCTGGGCCACCCGCCTCAGCGCCGAAGGCAGGCCGCTGTGGCATGACCCGCGCAAACGCGAGTGCACGCTGACGTCCATCACCTCCCTGGTGTTCGACGACGACGGCTCGCTCCTGCGCGTTGAGTACAGTGAGCCCGCTGCCGTACTTCTTCCCGGTGCCGCCAGCACCCCCGGAGCCTGACATGACTGACCCTCGCGCAACATCCCGCGCAATTTCAGGCACAGCGTCCCGCCGTGCCGTACTCGCGGCCGGCGGCGCCGCCCTGACCGCCCTGACCCTGGGCCTGTCCGCCTGTGCGCAGGAAGACGCCCTCGCCAAGCAGGCCAAAGCCGGCGACAACAAGAACTACGTGGCCGGGGACGGCTCGGTGACCGAGTTCACCGCGGCGGACCGCAAGGCCGCCGTCGCCATTAACGGCACGCTGTTCAACGGCGCCCAGATAGCCCCAGCGGACTTCCAGGGCAAGGTGACCGTCCTGAACTTCTGGTTCGCCGCCTGCGCACCCTGCCGCGTTGAAGCACCCATCCTGGAAGAACTGCACCAGGATTTCAAGGGCCAGGGCGTGCAGTTCTTTGGCGTCAACCTCCGCGATGAAAAAGGCACCGCAGAGGCCTTCGACAAGACGTTCAACCTGACCTACCCCAGCTTCGACGACAAGAACGGCGGCGTGCTCCTGGCCGTCTCCGGGCTGGTCCCGCCGGGGGCAGTCCCCACGACGCTGGTCCTGGACAAGCAGGGCCGCGTGGCCTCGCGCGTGCTGGGCGAAATCCAGAAGGGCACCCTCAAAGCCCTCATCACCGCCGCCGTGGCAGAGTAGCGGCGGCCCCGGACCGTGAACAGCCCCTTCGCCGAAACCATCCTGAACGGCTCGCTCCTGCTTGCCATCCCGGTGGCGCTGCTCGCCGGCCTGGTGTCCTTCCTGTCGCCGTGCGTGCTGCCCCTGGTGCCCGGCTACCTGGGCTACGTCACCGGCCTGAGCGGCGTGGACCTGGAGAAGCAGAAGCGCGGCCGGATGCTGGCGGGCATCGGGCTTTTTGTGCTGGGGTTCTCGGTGATTTTCGTGCTTCTGGGCGGCGCGTTCGGCCAGCTCGGCACCCTGATCACCGGCTCGCAGAATGCCTGGATCACCCAGCTGCTGGGGCTCCTGGTCATCCTCATGGGCGTGGTGTTTATGGGCGGCTTCGGCTGGCTGCAGCGTGATGCGAAGATCCATGCCAAGCCCCCGGCCGGCCTGTGGGGCGCGCCGTTGCTGGGCCTCACGTTCGGCCTGGGCTGGGCCCCGTGCATCGGGCCCACCTACTCCGCCGTCCAGCTCCTGAGCCTGTCCGGCGGTTCCTCCGCAGCCAAGGGTGCCCTCCTGGCATTTGTTTACAGCCTGGGCCTGGGCATCCCGTTCCTGCTGATCGCCCTGGCGGTGCGACGCGGCATGGGCGTGATGTCCTTCTTCCGCACGCACCGCCTGGCCATCCAGCGGATCGGCGGCGGGATCCTGGTGGTGCTGGGCCTGCTGATGGCCAGCGGTGTCTGGGGCACCTGGGTCACCGAGTTGCAGTACTGGTTCCAAACCGATGTGAAGTTGCCGATCTGATGAGCGAGCGCGTGAAAGCAAACAAAAAGTCCCCGGCACCCGTTGCCGCCGCCAAAACCGAGGCGGCGCTGCCAGTCCTGGGGCCGGTGGAAATGCTGCGTTGGGCCTGGACCCAGCTGACCAGCATGCGCACGGCGCTGTTCCTGCTGCTGCTCCTGGCCGTCGCCGCGGTGCCCGGTTCGCTGTTCCCGCAGCGCCCGGCCAACCCGTCCATCGTGACGCAGTACATCAAGGACAACCCGGACTACGGGAAGCTGCTGGATACCCTGCAGCTCTACGACGTCTACTCGTCGGCCTGGTTCTCGGCCATCTACATCCTGCTGTTCATCTCGCTGATCGGCTGTGTGGTCCCGCGCGCCATCGCCCACTACAGGGCCATGCGCTCCCAGCCGCCGCGGACCCCCAAACGTCTCTCCCGCCTCCCCGAGTACGGCACCCTGGTGGTTCCCGCCGACGCCGGCCTCCCGGCGTCGGACGCCATCCGCAGCGCCGCCGGGGTGCTGAAGAAGCGCGGCTACCGCGTTGACGTGAGGGACGACGACGGCGCGCGGCCGTCTTTGGGTGCCGAGCGCGGCTTTGCCAAGGAGGTAGGGAACCTGGTGTTCCACACGTCGCTGATCGGCGTGCTGGTTTCGGTGGCCGTGGGCGGCCTGTTCGGCTACAGCGGCCAGCGCATCCTGGTGGAGGGCGACACCTTCGTGAACACCCTGGTGGGCTACGACCAGTTCACCCCCGGCACCAACTTCCAGTCCAGCCAGCTGCAGCCGTATTCCATCCAGCTGGACAAATTCGACGTCTTGTTTGACCGCGAATCACCAGGAAAAATCGGCCAGCCCATCGACTTCAACGCCGAAGTCACCACGCGGGAAACCCCGGACTCGCCCGCCAAGCAGGAAGTACTGAAGGTCAACGACCCCGTGACCCTGGGCGGCACCAGCATCTACCTCACCGGCAACGGCTACGCGCCCGTGGTGACCATCCGTGACGGCGCCGGCAACGTGGCCATGCAGGGTCCCGTGGTGGCCAAGCTCCAGGGCGACAACTACTACTCGTCCCTGGTGATCAAGGTCCCCGACGCACGGCCCGAACAGCTGGGCTTCGTGGGGTTCTTCCTGCCCACGGCGTTTATCACCGAGGAGGGGGTGTCCTTCAGCGGCGATCCGGACCTCTTCAACCCGCAGCTGACCCTGAACTCGTACTTCGGGGACCTAGGCCTGGACGCCGGCTCGCCGCAGAACGTCTTTGAACTCGACGTCAGGGACCTCACGCCGCTGAACGCCCGCAACCTGGACGCCGGCGGCATTACCCTGGCTCCGGGCAGCACGTACACCCTGCCGGACGGCAAGGGCAGCATCAGCTTTGACAGCGTGAAGCGGTACGTGGGCGTGGACATCCACCACAACCCGGGCCAGCTCTACGCCCTCATTTTCGCGCTGCTGGCCGTGGGCGGCCTGATCGTCTCGCTCTACGTGAACCGGCGCCGCGTCTGGGTGCGGACCGGGACCCACGAGGACGGCCGCACCATGGTGGAATATGGCCTGCTTGCCCGCGGTGAGGACCACCGGCTCGCCGCGGAAGCGGTTGCCGTCAGGAAGCTGCTGTCCGAAGAGTGGCAGCTTGCGGATTCCGATTCCGGCGAATCTGCTGACGGTTCCGACTCCAGCGTCACCCAGCAAACTCCCAGCCGCCAGGGCGATAATGGCGCAGACTCTGTCACCACCCCAGCGGGCCCCACCGGGCCGAAAAAGGACCAGTAATGCCGTTCGCCATCAACGAAACCATGGGCCAGTACAGCGAGCTGTTTATGCTGCTCGCCGCCGGCACGTACACCGTGGCCTTCATCGCCTTCGCCTGGGACCTCGCGAAGAGCAGCAGGGCACTGCGGGCCATTGACCTGAAGGCGGCCGAGGCTGCCGGGACCAAGGTGCCCGCGATGGCCGGCGCCGGTGCGTCCGCCGGTTCTGCCGCGGCAGCCGACAGCGTTGTAACGGACAGGGTGGACTCGCACCTGGCCGGACCCGTGGGCCGGGCCGAGCGGCCGTCGTCGTCCGTGGCCAAGCGGGGCGGCGACGCTTCCGGGGCAGGGCAGACGGCCGACGCCGATATGCGCTATGCGGCGGAACGCCGCGTTCCGGCGCGGGTCGCCGTTGCCCTCACCGTTCTCGGCGTGCTGATCCATGCCGCCGGCGTCATCACGCGTGCCGTGGGTGCAGGCCGGGTGCCGTGGGGCAACATGTACGAGTTCCTGACCACCGGTGCCTTTGTGGCCGTGGCGGTTTTCCTGCTGGTGCTGATCCGCCGCGACCTGCGGTTCCTGGGCACGTTTGTGGTGGGCCTGGCCATCATCATGCTGGTGGCCGCCTCGGTTGCTTACTGGACCCCCGTGGGCCACCTGGTCCCTGCGCTGCAGAGCTACTGGCTGATCATCCACGTCTCCATCGCGGTGCTCTCCTCCGCACTCTTCACCCTCACGTTCGCCATGTCCGCCCTGCAACTGGTGCAGTCCCACCGGCAAAAGACGGTGGCAGCCGGTGGTGCTGACAAGCTTGGTTTTATGCGCCTGGTTCCCTCGGCACTGAGCCTGGAAAACCTGTCCTACCGCATCAACGCCATCGCCTTCATCGGCTGGACCTTCACCCTCATGTTCGGTGCCATCTGGGCTGAAAAAGCCTGGGGCCGGTTCTGGGGCTGGGACACCAAGGAAGTCTGGACCTTCGTGATCTGGGTGGTCTACGCGGGCTACCTGCACGCCCGCGCCACGCGCGGCTGGACCGGCACCCGCGCCGCGTGGCTGTCGATCGTCGGCTACCTCTGCGTGGTCTTCAATTTCACCATCGTCAACCAGTTCTTTAACGGTCTGCACTCCTATTCGGGCCTCTGAACTGGGGTTTCTCCGGCTGTCCTTGGCAACGGTCGACTGATACGCCAATCGATGTATGAATAAGGGTGTTGCCCCGCAGACGGTGATGCTACCTTGGTGGGAGTTGTCAGTGATGAAGCTCGCAGACAGCTAGCTGCGTTGTTTGCCGAGGTGCCCATGAACTATGTTCTCGCCGTTGACGTCGGGACCAGTTTCACCGCCGCCGCCATAGTTCGAATTAATCACGACGCTTCACGTGTTCCGGAGAGCCTGCCGCTGGGGCTCCGCGGAACGGCTGTGCCTTCGGTGGTTTACTACCCCGAGGAAGGCCCCATCCTGGTGGGGGAGGCGGCCGAGCGCCGCGGCCTTGACTCCCCGGAGCGGGTGGTGCGGGAGTTCAAAAGGCGGGTCGGAGACGACGTCCCCATTGCCGTCGGCACGCTTTCCCTCCCTGCTGAGGACGTCTTCGCCACTATGGCGCGATGGGTCGCAGACCGGGCTGAAGAACGCGAGGGAGCGCCGCCGTCGGACATTATCCTTTCCCACCCTGCCTCCTGGGGTGCGCACCGAACGCAGCTCATCCTCGCTGCCCTGGCCTCAAAAGACCTGACCAAGGTCACGCTGATCAGCGAACCAGAAGCGGCGGCGCTGCACTACGCCGCCCAGGTGCGGGTGGAGGATGGCAGTACCATCGCCGTCTACGACCTCGGTGGCGGGACCTTTGACACCGCCGTCCTGAAGAAAACGGACGCCGGCCACTTTGAACTGCTGGGCCGGCCCGAAGGGATCGAGGGGCTGGGCGGCGCCGACTTCGACGCAGCCGTCCTGCGGTACGTTGCCGATCACGCCGGGCAGGGCCTGGCCAATCTTGACCCGTCGGCGCCCGGCGCCCTGGCGGCCCTGTCGCGCCTGCGGCGGGAGTGTGTTGAAGCCAAGGAGGCGCTGTCCGCGGACAGCGAGGCGAGCATTTCGGTGCTGCTGCCGGGAATCCAGCAGCAGGTGCGGCTGGTCCGGTCCGACTTCGAGGCGATGATCAGCGAGCCCATCCGGGAAACAGTGGACGCCCTGGAGCGTTCCCTGCAGGACCTGGGGCTCACCCCGGACGACCTGTCCGCGGTGCTTCTCATCGGCGGCTCATCGCGCATTCCCCTGGTGGCACAGCTGATTTCGGAGCAGCTGGACCGGCCGATCGCCGTGGACGCGGATCCGAAGTCATCCATCTGCCTCGGCGCGGCGGTTGCCGCCCTTCGCGCTCAGCCGGACGGGGCCGCGCAGCCCGCTGCCATGACCGCACAGCTGGCTGACGCCGTCGTACTCGCGCAGGCTGACGGGCATCATGGAGCTGCCGGCCGACGAGCCAGCTGGTCCCGGCATGCCGACGCCGGTGCTGCAGCACTCGCCGCCGGTGCCCATGCCGCCGGCGCCCATGCTGCCGGGCGCAAGGGCGGCGCGCACGGGCCCCGTTCGACCGTGCGGCTGACTGCGGTAGCAGCGGTAGCGGCGCTCCTTACCGGGCTGACGGCGACTGCAGCCCAGAGCCCGGACGGACTCGGCAGCCTCTCGGCAATGTTCGCCGCGCCGGCAGATGCGGCGAAGGACACCCCAAGCGCTGCTCCTCCTGACGGAACCGGCGGACCTGGCTCCGGTGGCCCCGCGGCAGGAGCAGGCGCGGCAGGAGCAGGAGCAGTCGCGGCGCAGCTACCCGTGCAGGGGATTGAAGCCAGCGCCCAGCTGCAGGACAGCAGCGCGCCGGCCAGTTCCACGGGACTGGACATTGCCGCCTCGTCCACCAGCCGGCCACCTACCGAAGCAGGCCAACCAGCCGCCGGTGGGGCCGCTGCCGGGCCGGGCACTCCTGGTGAGCCTGCAGAGGGTTCCGGAGGCTCCAGCCCGGGTCCGGTGACTAACCCTACGACGGATCCGCCGCCGAGCCCGGTCCTATTGCCCGTCGATCCTGTACCTGATCCGACCACTGACCCGGTTCCGGATCCGACCACCGACCCTGCGCCCGATCCGACCACCGACCCTGCGCCGGATCCGACCACCAATCCGACCACTGACCCGGTTCCGGATCCGACCACCGACCCTGCGCCGGATCCGACCACTGACCCGGCTCCCGATCCGACCACCGGCCCGGCTCCCGATCCGACCACCGGCCCGGCTCCCGAGCCGTCGTCGGCACCTGCGCCGGAGCCCGATCCGACGACGGACCCTGCGCCGGTGCCCGACCCGTTCGCGGAACCGTCCCCCACCACGGATCCTGTCCCAACCACCGAACCGGCGGTCTGAGGCATGGCCGCCGATCATACGCAGCCCGAACGGGAACTGCGCGAGGCAGGGACGTCGGCTCCCGCCGGAGCCGCTGACATGGCACAGCAGTTGCGGGGCGAGAATGCGGCAGTCCGTGAACTCCTGCTGGCGCTGTCCGTGGGGTTCACCTTGCCCGGTCCGCTGCCCGGTGAGCTGGCGCACAAGCTGGAAAGCCCTGACAGTCCGGGCCTGGACGGCGTGGTAAACCGCGCCGAGGCCTCGGGCCTGCTGCTTGCCGATGGGACCGTCGTCGGCCCCGTGCAACACGCGCTCCTGAACGGCACGCCCACAGCCCGTGTGCATGCATTGCAGCGGGAACTCGTCGGTTTTGTTTCGGCCGAGGGCCGGCCCTTCGGCGACCTTGCCCGCGAGCTGGCGAGGGGCGGACTGGCGGACCCGAGGGTCGCCGCCGAACTCGAAGCCGCAGCGGACAAAGCGCTGCAGCACAACCCCGGTCTGGCCGCCCAGCTGTACAGCGAAGCGCTGCTGGCAGGGGCGAACGAACTGCGCATCGCTGCCCGCCGCGCCCAGGCCGCAGCCGCCACGGGCGACCTCGACGCCGCCGGCCGGATTATTGACGGGCTCCTGGTGAGCTCTGATCCGCCGGATGTCAGACTTGGCGTGGATGTTGCTGCTTCCGTCTGGGCACAGCGAGGGCTGCTGGTCCGCAGTGCCGACCTCTATGCCTGGCTTGGTCCGGCGAACATGGGCCGGTCCGCCCCGCTTGCCGCGGTGGCAATGATCGGCAGCGGCGACCGGGCGGGCGCGGAAGAGGCCTTTCCCGCCGGGTCGGCACCGGTGTCGCCCACCTTACTGGCGGTAGCGCTTTCGCAAACGGGCAAGGGCGTGATGGAGTCGATGGAGCGGGATCCACACAAGGGCCTTCCCCTGCTGATCCATGCTTCGGACATGCTCAACGCGTCTGGTTCGGCGCTGCCCCTTCCGGACACCCCTGGAGCGTTGGCCGCGTTACTGGCCCTCCACAGCGGTGAATCCCACGTCGCGGACACCATCATCCGCTCCGCCGTCGCCGCGAGGCAGGGCGGTGACGCCGCCAAGCCACGGCTCCACCTCTTGCAGGCGTGGTCGGCCATGCAGCAGGACGATGCTGGCGAAGCACGGCTGGCCATCAACGAAGCCTCCAAAGCCAACCACTGGCCGCTGGTTCCCAGGGACGAGTTCCTGTGCGCGGCCCTGGAAGTGGGCCTTGCGCGGCGTAGCGGCGACGTCCATGACTTGGTGATGGCCTGGGAGCGCGCCCGCGAAGCGATGCTGCACTCCGCCGTCGACCTTTACAGCCTTCTGCCGTGGGGCGAACTGATGATTGCTGCCGCCCGGTTGCGGGAGACACGGCGCGTCGCGGATTATCTGGATGAAGCGTGGGCTCTGCTGACCAAGCTGGGGGAGCCACCCCTGTGGGCCGTTCCGCTTCACTGGGCGGCGGTCCAGGCTGCCCTGCTGAACAAGAGCCCGGCCGACCTTGCCCCGCACGCGGCAGCGCTGGTGCGGGCCGCGGACTACAGTCACATGGCCGCTGTGCTCGCCGCCGCAGGCAAGGCCTGGGTCAGCGTCCTGGCCGGCCGGTTCCAGGCGACGGATGTGGAGAACGCTGCCCGGGGACTGAAAATGGTGGGCATGCCGTGGGAAGGGGCCCGGCTGGCAGGACATGCGGCCGCGCAGGTAGACGAGCGCCGGGACATGATGCGGCTCCTTGCCTGCGCCAGGGACCTCCACCCGCAGGGCAGAACTACAGGGCCACCCGACGGGCTGTTACCGGAAGTACGCCGCAGCGCCGCCGAGAACAACCATGGCGCGCATCCTGACGCCTCGGGGCTCAGCGAACGCGAAAAGGAAGTGGCGCGGTTGGTCCTGGAAGGGAAGACCTACCGGGAAATCGGCGAAGCCATCTACATTTCCCCCCGGACCGCTGAACATCACATTGCCAGGATGCGGCGGAGGCTTGGGGCCGAAAACCGCTCCGATCTGCTGGTGCGCCTGAGGCTGGCGCTAAGTGCAGATCATCAGGGCCCGGACTGAGCCCTGCTGCCCCTAGCCACGAAACAGGCAAACCCCTAATGCGGGGCATCCGGGTACGGGGACACAACCCGATGCCCGGCCCCTACGAAGGACCTTAGGTTTGATTTAAGCCCGGCACCGAGGCCTGGCGATCCACAACTCCGAGAAGATTTGAGGACCATCCAATGCCTACACTCGCAAACCAGCTCGTTCAGTTCCTGATGGGCCTGTTCAACAACCCCGCCGCTGCACAGGAGTTCCTGAACGATCCGGAGCGTTCACTCGAGGGTGCCGGCCTGCGCGAAGTCTGCTCCGCCGATGTTGACGCCGCTATGCCGGTTGTCCTGGACTACGCACCCATCACTGTCAACGCTTCTTCCTTCGACCGGGAGTACAACACCGGCGGGAACACCTCGTGGACCGGAGGCAACGGCGGCGCCGGCCACACCCCGCCTCCTGCAGGCGGCGGCGCAGGACACACCCCGGGGCACGATCACCATGACGATCACGCCCACGCCGTCCAGCAGCTGCACCACGTGGTGAACAACTACTCCTACACCTCAACGGTGGATGACCGGGACACGATCACGGACCAGTCGGTCAACCAGAACATCTGGGCCGACGGCGACGTGAACCAGTGGTTCGACAACGAGGCTGTCATCGCATCCGGCGATCAGGCCTTGGCTGCCGGCGACGACAACAACGTCCGGGACTCCTACAACACCACCGACTCGTACAACACGGACAACACCACTGACAATTCCACGGACAACTCGATCACCGCCGGCGGCGACGTCAACATCGGCAACCGCGATCTGGATGTTGCCGATTCGTTCAACACCGACGTTGACCTTGATGTCGCTGATTCGTTCAACGACAACTCGGACAACTCCGATAACTCCGATAATTCTGACAACTCGGATAACTCCGTGGACAACTCGGTGAAGATTGAGGATTCCTTCCAGGACAACTCCGATAACTCCACCGAGGACAACACCGTCGAAGTCAACGACAACTCGGACAACTCCATCGAAGACAACTCCACCAACGACAACTCCATCGAAGACAACTCCACCACCGATGTTGCGATTGAGGATTCCTTCCAGGACAACTCGGATAACACCACCAACACCGAGGTTGCGGTTGAGGACTCCTTCAACGACAACTCGCAGGCGGAGACCACCGAAGTGGAGGTGGTTGATTCCTTCAACCCGGTGGAGGTTGTGGTTGAGGATTCTTTCCAGGACAACTCCACCGAGGACAACTCGACGAACACTGACGTGGCTGTGGACACCGACGTCGTGGTCGAAGATTCGGAGATCAGCCTATAAACATCAAGTTCCGGGTACCGGGAGCGCCCGGCAGGAGGCCATCGACCTCCTGCCGGGCTCTTCGCGGATTATCCCCCGCCCCACCCGCACCCCTGCTGTAAAGGACAGATCATGGCTGAATCGCAACGACCGGGAGGCCCTGGACGTTCGCCGGTGCCCATGAACGCCGGCCAGCTGGCGTTGCTGGTGGAGCAGGGCATCGAGCTGGTGGGGACAGGGGACCGCGCGGACCTGCGGAAACGCCTGGACCAGACCCTGCGCCGGCTGAAGGATCCGAGTATCCGCGTGATCGTGGTGGGGGAATTCAAGCAAGGAAAAAGCAAACTTATCAACGCCCTGGTGAACGCCCCGGTGTGCCCTGTCGACGACGACATCGCCACCTCGGTGCCCACCGTGGTCCGCCACGGGGAACCCGCGTCCGCCGCCATCCTGCTGCCCAAAGCCGGCACAGAGCCCGGCGACGACGCCGCACTGGAGCGGCAGCCCATCAACATAGTGGACCTGGCGGCTTACGTTTCCGAGCGGGGCAACCCCGGAAACGTCAAGAAGCTGGTAGCGGCCGAAGTTTTCCTGCCCCGCAAGGTCCTGGGCGGCGGGCTGACGGTCATCGATTCGCCCGGTGTGGGGGGACTGGGCTCCTCGCACACATTGACCACCCTCACAGCCTTGCCCACAGCGGACGCCATGCTGCTGGTTTCAGATGCCTCGCAGGAATACACCGAGCCCGAAATGCGGTTCCTGCGCCAGGCCATGCGGATCACGCCGAGCGTTGCGGGCATCCTGTCCAAAACGGACCTGTATCCGGACTGGCGGCGTGTGGAGGCCATGGACCGTGCCCAGCTCGCGCAGGTGGCGCCGGACATCCCGCTGTTCGCGGTTTCCTCGGATCTCCGGCTGGAGGCTGCACGCCTGCAGGACAGCGAACTCAACGCCGAGTCGGGTTTCCCCGTGCTGATCGGCCACCTCCGGAATGAAATTGCGGGCAAGGCGGAACGGCTGCAACGGCGCTCCGTCAG
Source organism: Pseudarthrobacter sulfonivorans (assembly GCF_001484605.1). NCBI lineage: Bacteria > Bacillati > Actinomycetota > Actinomycetes > Micrococcales > Micrococcaceae > Pseudarthrobacter > Pseudarthrobacter sulfonivorans. The sequence continues at coordinate 3,295,551 of NZ_CP013747.1, forward strand.
CCAGGACCTGCTCTCCGTGACTGAGAACCTGCGCCTGTCCCTGCGGTCCGAGCTGGGAGCGCTTGAGGATCCTGAGGGGACGCCGCGGATGATTGCAGGGCTGGAGGAGGCGAAGTCACAGGCCGATGAGCTGCGCAAACGTTCCGCCCGGTGGCAGATTACGCTCAACGACGGCATCGGCGACCTGATCGCGGACATGGAGTACGACCTCCGGGACCGCCTGCGGCGGATCCAGCGCGAAGCCGAGGCCGCTATTGACCAGGGCGATCCCGGCCCCACCTGGACCCAGTTTTCCGCGTGGCTCGAGGAGTGCGCCGCCGCCGCGATCTCGGACACGTTTGTGTGGACCAGCGAACGCGCGCAGTGGCTGGCCGCACAAGTGGCGGAGCATTTTTCAGAGGACGAAGTGGCCCTGCCGGTGCTCCACATCTCGGACACCGACGACGCGTTGGACCCGGTGGACAACATGCCAAGGCTCGACGACGGGCACATCAACCCCCTGCAGAAGGTCCTGATCGGCATGCGCGGATCCTACGGCGGCGTGCTGATGTTCGGGCTCCTGACCGGGATTTTCGGCATGGCCCTGATCAATCCCCTGTCAGTGGGCGCGGGCCTGCTGCTGGGCCGCAAGGCGTACCGCGAGGACAAGGAAGCACGGCTGAAGCGCCGGCAGGCCGAAGCCAAGGCGCTGGTCCGCCGGCAGCTGGACGATGTCACCTTCCAGGTGGGCAAGCAGCTCAAGGACCGGCTCCGGCTGGTGCAGCGTTCAACCCGGGACCACTTCACGGAAATCGCGGACGAACACCATCGCTCCCTGGCGGATTCGGTGGCGGCGGCCCAGAAGGCAGCCACCACGTACACGCTGGAAAAGGACATCCGCATCCGCGAGATCAAGGCCGAGCTCAAGAAGGTGGACGCCCTGCACCATGCCGCCGGCCTGGTGGCCGCCGAAGTGGCCCAATCCCCGGGGCCGCAGGCCGCGCAGTCTCCGGCCGGGCGCGGCACGGCGATGGGAAACCCGGCGATGGGAAACCCGGCGTCGGGAAGCCCGGCGTCGGGAAGTCCGACGTCGGGAAGTCCGACGACGGGCAGCCAGCAGGTGGGCACGGCGCCGGTGGTTGCGGCGGGCAGATGAAGGAGTCCATCAGCGCGGGAGTGGCGGACCTGATCCAGGACGCCCTGCTCGTGTATGCGGACGACCCCGCTGCGGCTGCGGCATTGGAGACTTATGCCCGGCGGCTGTCCGAGCCCCTCAGGCTCGCTGTGGCAGGCATGGTCAAGGCGGGAAAATCCACGCTGCTGAACGCCATCATCGGGGAGGAGATCGCCCCGACCGACACCGGGGAATGCACAAAGATTGTGACCTGGTACCGCTACGGGCACACGCCGCGGATCACGGCCTACCCCATTGCCGGTGAACCGCATATCCTGCCGCTGAAGCGCGTGGACGGCCGCCTGGTGTTTGTCCTGGGCAACGCCCGCGCCGAGGACATGGAACGGCTGGTGGTGGAGTGGCCCTCGCCGGCCCTGCGCGAGCTCACCCTGATAGACACCCCGGGAATTGCCTCGTTGTCCGAAGACGTCTCTGCCCGGTCCACCGATTTCCTCATCCCCGTGGACGCGCCCTCCGAGGCTGATGCCATCATCTACCTCATGCGCCACATGCACGCCTCGGACCTGCGGTTCCTCGAATCCTTCAGGGATACCGAGGCGGGTAGGTCGGGAACCGTGAACGCCCTTGCCGTGCTGTCCCGTGCCGACGAGATCGGTGCGGGCCGCATTGATTCGCTGCTCTCCGCGGGTGACATCGCTGACCGGTACCGCCGGGACCACAGCCTGCGGAAGCTGGCGTTGGGGGTGGTCCCGGTGGCCGGGCTGCTCGCGCAAAGCGCACGCAGCATGCGCCAGTCGGACTTCGAGTCCATGCAGGTCCTGGCCGGCATGGACCGATCGGCCCGGGAGCGGATGCTGCTCTCGGCGGACAGGTTCATCAGGGCCAGTGTCCCGCAAAGCCTGGGCGCCGAAGCCCGGGCTTCCCTTCTTGAGCGGTTCGGGCTGTTTGGGATACGGCTGGGCGTAGTGCTGATTCGGAGTGGCTTCACGGAACCCACGCCACTGGCGCATGAACTGGCCCGGCGCAGCGGGCTGGACCCGTTGCTGCACCTTGTGGCCCGGCAGTTCCAGGCCCGCGGGGATGCCCTCAAAGCCCGTACTGCCTTGGTGGGAGTGGAAAGCTTGCTGCGCAGCGCGCCCAGGGAGGGGACCGGCCGCCTGGCCGCAGCCTTGGAACGCCTTCAGGCCAACGCCCATGAGTTCCGTGAGCTCCGCCTGCTCGCCACGATCCGTACCACGGGGGTATCCCTCAGTGATGAACTGGCGGCGGAGGCTGAAATGCTGGTCGGCGGCTGGGGTGCGGCGCCCGCCCTGAGGATGGGGCTGGCTCCGGATGCCGGACCGGACGTAGTCCTGGCCGAAGCCCGCCGCTTCCTAAACCGGTGGCGGACGGTATCGGAAAACCCGCTGACGGAGCGCTCAGCCGTGGAGGCCTGCCGCGTGGTGATGCGCAGCTGTGAGGGCGTTGTGGCTGAATGCTCGGCCCTGCAGCTCCACCCGCAGTCCGCCTGAGGTCAGCCCTTATTGCCGCGTTCGCGCCGGCCTGACCTGCGCCGACTGGATCCGCGCTGCCTTGAGCCACCCGCCCGCCGACGGCACAAAAACCGCCACCAGGCCGAGGAACGCAAGGAGTAGCTGGGCTCCCCAGAGCATCACAACGTAACTGCCGGCGTCGCCCTCGGGGACGAGGAAAGCCGCGGCCACCACCATGACCATTACCTGCCCGGCCAGCAGCGGGATCATCAGCCAGCGGGACCAGCCGCGGCGCGCTGAGAAAATAGCCAGCGCCGCCGCTTCGAGCAGGATCACCAGCAGCAGGGCGCCCAGGCTACCCCAGAAAACAATGGCCGCGGACGTGGTCACAGCGTCAGGTCCGCCGCCGGGGGACATCTGGTCCACCACAGTGCGGAGCCGCTCCAGGTGTGAGTCGAGGGTGAGGAAGGAACCGATGAGTACGGCGAGGCCGGCAACGAAGCTGAGCAGCCAAAAGGTCCGCGCCAGGCGGACGCTCCGCGGTGCCGGCGGAATGACAACGATGGGCGCCGGCGCGGAGTAGGACAGCCCGGGCCGTGGCGGCGGCAGAGGGGGCGTGGCAGCCCCGGCGGGTGCAACTGGCTGTTGGGATTCTCCGTCGGGGTGCTGGGCCATGTTTCTGCTACTTTACGTCGCCGGTATCGTGGGTGTCCGCGTCTCCCGTGCTGGCATCGCCGGCTTCCTCGTGGCCGATCCCACCCTTGCCCCGCGTACCGTCGTTGTCCTGTCCGGTGCCAGCGGGACCGCCGTCGGCCTTGGCCTTCGCCTCGAGGTCATCCTGGAGCTTCTTGAGGCGGGCGGCTTCGGCCTGGTTCCGGCGGCGCCTCTCCAGGTTGCGGAGGAAATCGGGATCATCATCCGGCGCCGTGGGGTGGCTGCGTGGTTGGCGGACCGGGGCTGAGTCACGCGGACGGCCGATCAGTAGCCACAGGATGGCGCCGAGCACCGGCAGGACAATCATCACAACGATCCAGGCCGGCTTGGAGATCCCGCGGGTGAGGCGGCCGTCAGTGCGGATCACGTCCACCAGGCCATACACAAAGATGACGAGAACGGCGACGGCGAGAACCACACGGAAGAGCATGCCATTAAGTCTATCGTCCGCAGGCCGGGGGCGTTCAGGCAGGGCAGCTAAACTTGTACCGTGGCTTTTCTGAAATACTCCCTGATCCGGCTGGCGCTGTTTGCGCCGCTCTTTGTGCTCTTTATGTTCCTGAAGCTGGGGGCGGTGCTGTCAGTCATCTGCGCAGCGCTGATCGCGTTTGCGGTCAGCTACCTTTTCTTCCAGAAACAGCGCGACGCCGCCGCTGCTGCCATTCACGGACGGCTCTCCGGCAAGGCCAAGCCGCTGCGCAGTGAAAGCGAGGTGGCCGACGCCGAAGCCGAGGACAGCCTCCTGGACGCCAACCCGGATGTCACCATCCGGAACAGCGGCCCGAAGGCACCCGAAACGAAGGCCCCCGAAACCGGAACACCGGCCCCGAAGACGCCCGAGTCCTAGAGCCCGAGTCCTGGACCCCGCCCCGATTCGGCCTAGAATCCGTGGCTGAGCACCAGTCCCAGTGAGAACAGCAGGCTGTAGCCGAGGTTGATCAGGCCGGTCTGCTGCAGCACGGGAATGAGGCTTTTGCGCTTGCGGCCGTTGATCATCAGCCAGGCGGGCATCAGGCAGGCCGGGATCAGCAGCAGCACGATCAGCATCCACGGCCGCCCGGGAGCCAGGATGACCACCAGCAGGATGGCCACGGCCAGCATCAGCACGTAGCTTTCGCGGGCGTGTTTGTCGCCCAGGCGCACGGCCAGGGTCTTTTTGCCGGCCTGGATGTCGGTGGGGATGTCGCGGACGTTGTTGGCCATCAGCAGGGCGCAGGCAATGAGACCGGTGCCGATCGCGCCGATAACGGCCGGCAGGTTGACCTGGCCGGCCTGCGTGTAGGTGGTGCCGAGCGTTGCCACCAGGCCGAAGAAGACAAACACAAAAACGTCGCCCAGGCCCATGTAGCCGTACGGGTTCTTGCCGCCGGTGTAGCCCCAGGCGGCCATGACGCAGCCGACCCCCACCAGGATCAGCCACCAGCTCTGGGTGATCAACACCAGCGCCAGGCCGAACAGCATGGCCACGGCAAAGGCCCCGAACGCTGCATATTTGACGTGTTCCGGCTGGGCGGCGCCGGAACCCACCAGCCGCAGCGGTCCCACGCGGTCCTCGTCGGTGCCGCGGACGCCGTCGGAATAATCGTTGGCGTAGTTCACGCCGATCTGCAGCAGCAGCGCCACCAGGGCGGCCAGCACGGCATTAACGGGGCGGAACGAATCCAGCTCGTAGGCCGCGGCGGTGCCGATCAGTACCGGGGCGATGGCGGCCGGCAAAGTGCGGAGGCGGGCGCCTTGGATCCATTGTGCGGCTGTGGCCACGGTCAGTACCTCGTGTTGGGTCGGGAGAACGGCGAAACGGTGGTGGCGGCCGCGAACGGGCCGCCGGTGCAGTTCTACTCTACTTTCCCTGATGCAGCGCGTTGAGCCGGTCGATCATCGCCAGGCGGTCCGGCTTGCCGTTCGGAAGCATCAGCAGTTCCGGGGCAGCCAGCACGGTTTTCGGCGCCAGGAGGCCCAGCCGCCGGTGCCATTCCTCCTTGAGTACGACGGCGTGATCCCCGGCGGGCGTGCCGGCCGCACCTGAGTCCGCGGTGGCGCCAGAGGCAGCGGCGTCGAGCGCAATAAAAGCGGCCACGGCCTGGCCCCATTCCGTTGACGGGACGCCGGCCACAAAAGCCGCCGCGACGCCGTCGGACTTTTCCAGCACTTCCTGCACATGCGCGGCGGAGACCTTGACGCCGCCGGTGATGATGACGTCGTCGGCGCGGCCCAGCACGGTGAGCCGGCCGTCCGCGTCCAGCGTGCCGAGGTCATTGGTGCGGTACCAGCGGACGCCGTCCTCCTCGAAAAACGTGTCCGTCGCTTCGGGCGCATCCACATACCCGGCGGCCACGGTGTCGCCGCCCAGCAGGATACGGCCGTCGTCGGCCACCCGGACCTGGACACCTTCCAGCGGCACGCCGTCGTACACGCAGCCGCCGCAGGTTTCCGCGGACCCGTACGTGGTGACCACCCTGACGCCGGCCTCGCGGGCGGCGTCCAGCAGCCCGGCCGACGCCGGTGCGCCGCCCAGCAGGATGCCGTTGAACCGCCGCAGGACGGCCAGGGTCTCCGGCGACGGCGCCTCCAGGAGGCGTTGGAGCTGTGTGGGGACCAGCGAGGTGAAGCGGAACTTGTCGGTCAGCTCCAGGGCGGCGGCCGTGAACGCCTCGGGGGTGAAACCGCCGGACATGTCCATCACCCACGGGCGCGTGCCGGCGAATAGTGACCGCACCAGGACCTGCACGCCTGCCACGTACTGCACGGGAAGGGCCAGGAGCCACTGGCCCTCGCCCTTGAGCGCCAGGGCGGTGGCCATGGATGAGGCCGCCAGCGCCTCGACGGTCAGGATGGTGGCCTTCGGCGCGCCCGTGGAGCCGGACGTGCGGACCACCGCCACGGCGTCATCGCAGCCGGGCGTCTCGGTGTGTCCCACCACCAGTTCGCCGTTGGGGCCCGCGGAAAGTTCGACGGCGGGTCCCTCGCCGTGGAGGGCGGCGGCCAGGGCTTTGAGCACCGGGTCGATGTCCGTGGGACCGATGGTCTGGGTTCCGAGATTCATGTGCCGTCCTGCCTTTGAAGTCAGCCGGGGCCTGGGGCCGGCCGGCTTGAAAGTTTGTGCCTAGACGTGGCGCCTAGAAGTAGTGCGGGAAGCGGGACCAGTCCGGGTCGCGTTTCTCCAGGAAGGCTTCCTTACCTTCCACCGCCTCGTCCGTCATGTAGGCCAGGCGGGTGGCTTCGCCGGCGAAGACCTGCTGGCCGGCCAGACCGTCGTCGGCAAGGTTGAAGGCGAATTTCAGCATCCGGATGGCCTGGGGTGACTGCCGGGCGATGTCCGCGGCGTATTCCAGGGCCACCTCTTCGAGGCGCTCGTGGTCCACGGCCTCGTTGACGGCGCCCATGCGTACCATGTCGTCCGCGGAGTACTCGCGGGCCAGGAAGAAGATCTCGCGGGCGGACTTCTGGCCGATCTGGCGGGCCAGCAGCGCCGAGCCGTACCCGGCGTCGAAACTTCCCACCGTGGCGTCCGTCTGCTTGAACTTGCCGTACTGGCGGGAGGCGATGGTGAGGTCCGAGACCACGTGCAGGGAGTGCCCGCCGCCGGCAGCCCAGCCGTTCACGACGGCGATGACCACCTTGGGCATGGTCCGCATGAGCCGCTGGACCTCGAGGATGTGGAGGCGCCCGGCGCGGGCGGGGTCGATGGTTTCCTGGGTCTCGCCGTCGGCATAGCGGTAGCCGTCGCGGCCGCGGATGCGCTGGTCCCCGCCGGAGCAGAAGCTGTGGCCGCCGTCCTTGGGGGAAGGGCCGTTGCCGGTGAGCAGGACCGTAGCGACGTCCGGGGTCATGCGGGCGTGGTCCATGGCGCGGTAGAGCTCGTCCACCGTGCCGGGGCGGAAGGCGTTGCGGACTTCCGGGCGGTTGAACGCGATGCGGACGGTGGGCAGGTCCCTGGTTATCGTGCCGTCGGCGTCCCGCTCCACCTGCCGGTGGTACGTCATGTCCTGGAAGTCGTCGAAACCGGACACGGTGCGCCAGCGGGTGGGGTCAAAGACGTCGGACACCTTGGCGGGAATTTGGTTGCTCACCGGACAAGTCTAGTAATCGGGTCAGCTGATGCAGAACTCGTTGCCCTCGGGGTAGGGTACGCGGCCCCTCACCGCAACGCGGGGTCACTTCGCGCCCAATATACGGGCCCGGATGGGCGTTAAGTGACCCCGCGTTGGTTGGGTCAGGGCTGGACCTGCTGCAACTGCTCGAATAGCTCGGGCGGGATGGCGTAGATGAAGATGACCGCCAGCAGGTTCTTCGCCGCGTGCACAAAGTAGGAGAACATCAGGTTCTTCCCGGTCCACACGTAGACAAACACCAGCGTGCCGCCCATGGCCAGATAGGGGAGCAACGCACTGAGCGTTATGGCTTCCTGGCCTGCGATATGGATGCCGGCAAAGAGGACCACAGAGAGGGCACAGCACAGCCAGATGTTGAGCCGGCGGCTGAGCTTACCGATCAGCAGGTGCCGGAAGATGTACTCCTCCACAAACGGGCCCACCACCACCAGGACCGGCACCATCAGCCAGGCAGGGACCTGTTGCATGAGCGCCTGCAGTCCGGCTTGGTTTGCCGACGTCTCCACTCCGCCGCCGGCCGACACCACCACGGCCGTGAGGATCATCATGGCCACCACCGCCGCGGGCACCATCAGCAGCGTGAACCACGGACGGGTGGCCAGCACGCGCAGGTCCCGGGCCACCACCCGGCGGGCGGCGGCCAGCGCCAGGATCCCGATCGAGCCGTAGAAGATGAGGTTCACGGCGTACGACGCCGCGGCCGGGCTGGGGGCAAGCTGGCTTATAAACGGGACCAGCAGTTCCCCGGCCACGGCGAAGAGCCCGGCCGCGGCCACATAGAGGCCGACGGCGGTGAAATCAAGGGCGGAAAACCGGTAAAGCTCGGGCTGCGGCGCGGGTGGTTTCCGGTGTGTGATGGCCATGTCTTCAGCCTAGCTCCCCCTTTCCCACCCGTTGAGCTATCACTTTTGGTCCCCAAGCCGGGGGCAAAGCGACCAAAAGTGATAGAGCAACGGGCTGGTGCGGGTGGGCGTCACATTGCGGGGCCAGATCGGCGTCGCGTAGAATGTTCGGTATGCCTAAATTTTTGTTTCGGCGCGCCAAAGTCGCCGCCCGAACCCTCGCCCGGGGAACGGCGGCGTTCCGCGCTGCCGGCGCCGCCGCCGTCGTCCTTCTGTCCCTCTCCCTTACCGCGTGCGGGGGTGCGGCGTCAGGCAACAGTGACAGTGACAAGCCCGTGGTCCTGACCACCTTCACGGTGCTGGCCGACGTCGCCCGGAACGTTGCGGGGGACAAGCTCACGGTGGAGTCCATCACCAAGGCAGGCGCCGAAATCCACGGCTACGAACCCACCCCCGGCGACATCCGCAAGGCAGCCAAGGCGGACCTCATCTTGGACAACGGACTGAACCTCGAGGCCTGGTTTGGGCAGTTCGTGGAGGGCCTGGACGTGCCGCACGCCGTGGTCAGTGACGGTGTGGAGGTCATGTCCATCAGCGAGGACTCCTACCAGGGCAAACCGAACCCGCATGCGTGGATGTCACCCGTGAACGTGCAGATCTATGTGGACAACATGGTGACGGCGTTCAGCAAGCTTGACCCGGAGAACGCCGCGGTATTCCAAGCCAACGGTGACGCGTATAAGGCCGAACTGCAGGGTGTGCAGGACGAGATGAAGGCAAGCCTCGCCGGCCTCCCGGAGAACCAGCGCGCCCTGGTGACCTGCGAAGGCGCCTTCTCCTACCTTGCCCGCGATGCAGGGCTCAAAGAGGTCTACATCTGGGCGGTCAACGCCGAACAGCAGGCCACGCCGCAGCAGATCACCCGGGCCATCGAGTACGTCAAGGCCAACCAGGTTCCCGCGGTGTTCTGTGAATCCACGGTGTCCGATGCCCCCATGCAGCAGGTGGTGGGCGCCACCGGAGCGAAGTTCGGCGGCACCCTTTACGTGGATTCGCTGTCCGAAGCCGACGGTCCCGTACCCACTTACCTGGACCTGATCAGGCACGACGCCGATGTCATCACCAAGGCCCTGGCCGGCACTTCCACCGGGGCCCCAGCAGGGGCGAAGTAATGAGTTCCCCGGCCATCCTCGTTGAAAACGTCACCGTCCACTACGGCGAGGTCCTGGCGCTCGATTCCGCCTCGCTCACCGTGGACGCCGCCCGGATCTGCGGCCTGATCGGCATGAACGGTTCCGGGAAATCCACACTGTTCAAGGTGATCATGGGAATGATCAAGCCCGACGCCGGCCGCGTGCTGATCGGCGGACAGCCACCCACCAGGGCGCGCAAGGAGGGTGGGATCGGCTACGTGCCGCAAAGCGAGGATGTGGACTGGCAGTTCCCGCTGTCCGTCCGCGATGTGGTGATGATGGGCCGCTATGGGCACCAGGGCTTCACCCGGCGCCCCTCCAAGGCGGACCGCGCCGCCGTCGATCTGGCGCTGGACCGTGTGGAACTGGGCGAGTACGCTGAGCGGCAGATCGGGCAGCTGTCCGGCGGGCAGAAGAAGCGTGCCTTTGTGGCCCGCGGCATCGCCCAGGGTGCCACCATGATGCTCCTGGACGAACCGTTCGCCGGCGTGGACAAGCGCTCCGAGGCCACCATCACCCGGCTGCTGCGCGAGCTCGCCTCCGACGGCTGCACCATCCTGATCTCCACCCACGACCTGCACGCGCTGCCCAACCTGTGCGACGAAGCCGTGCTGCTCATGCGCCGGGTCCTGATGCACGGCGCCCCGGAACTCGTGCTCCAGCCGGAGAACCTCGCCATGGCGTTCGGCCTGGATGTGCTGAACCGCGATGTCCCGGAACCTGCCCACCCCGCCACCACCGAGAGCAGGGGCTGACCCATGGACCTCCTCGACATCCTGCTCGAACCGCTGAGCTACGACTTTATGGTCCGCGCCATCGTCACCACCGCGCTCGCCGCCGTTGTCTGTGCTGTCCTCAGCTGCTGGCTGGTGCTGATCGGCTGGTCCCTGATGGGCGACGCCGTCTCCCACGCCGTGCTGCCCGGCGTTGTGTTGGCCTACATTGTTGGCGCCCCGTTTGCGCTCGGTGCGCTGGTGTTCGCGCTGATCGCGGTGACCCTGATCGGCGTCGTCCGCAACACCAGCCGCGTGAAGGAGGACGCCGCCATCGGCATTGTGTTCACCTCGCTGTTTGCCCTTGGCCTGGTGCTGATCTCGGTCACGCCCAGCCAGACGGACCTGAACCACATCATCTTCGGCAACCTCCTGGGCGTCAGCATCCCGGACCTGATCCAGGTGCTGGTGCTCGGCGTCGTCGCCTTCGTCATCCTGATCCTGAAGCGCCGCGACCTGACCCTCTACGCGTTCGACCCCACCCACGCCCACGCGATCGGGCTCTCCCCGAAACGGCTGGGGGCGCTGCTGATGGGGTTGCTGGCGCTGACGTCGGTGGTGGCGCTGCAGACCGTGGGTGTGGTGCTGGTGGTGGCCATGCTCATCATCCCCGGCGCCACGGCCTACCTGCTCACGGACCGCTTCAACCGGATGCTGGTCATCGCCCCGGTGATTTCAGCGGTGTGCTCCATCGCCGGCATCTACTTCAGCTACTACCTGGACACGGCTTCGGGCGCCATGGTGGTGCTCACGCAGGGTGTGGTGTTCGCCGCCGTCTACCTGTTCAGCCCCCGGCAGGGACTGATCGGCACCCGGCTGGCGAAGGCCCGCCGCAGGAAGGCCGCCGCGCTTCTGGTTGGCTAGGCCCGGGAGTCCACAGCAACGCGGGGTCACTTACTGCCCGATTCGAGGGGCAACATGGGCGTTAAGTGACCCCGCGTTGTTCCTTTGCTGAGGTCTTGCCTATGTGGGTCCGACCTGGTGTGGTCTGACCTGGTGTGGTTTACCGGGTGGGAACGGGGGAGCGCCGCACGGTGATGTCGCCGTAGGCGCTGCGGGCGCGGATCTCCACTTTGGCGTCCGTCTCGCTTGGCCCGGTGGTGGCATCGAGTCCGTTGCGGACGCGACCGTACTTGGTGCTGAGGTCCAGCCATGCGGCGCTGCCTTCGCGGACGCCGATGGCCAACGAACCCGCGGCGGTCTGGAGGGTGAGGGTTCCGCGGGCCACCTCGCCAACGGTGATGTCGCCGTTGGAGGCCTTGATGGTGGTGGAGTCGCCGGCGCGTTCCAGGGAGACGTCCCCGTTAGCGGCACTGACCTTGAGTTCACCGGCGGCATCCACGATGTACGTGCTGCCGTTGCCGTTCTTGACGCTGGCGGTCCCGTTGATTTCCCGGATCCGAATCTTGCCCGAGCCGGTCTTGATTTCCGCCCGCCCCGCGACGCGTTCCACGGTCACGTCGCCCATGCCCGTGTGGACCCGGAGTTCCGTGGAGTGGTCGAGGTGGACGTGGCCCATGTCCGTCTTCAGTTCCGCGGAGCTGAATTCGCCCTCGCAGCGGAGATCGCCCATTCCGGACTTCAACTCCAGGCTGCAGCCGATGGGCACTTCAACTGCGATGTCCACGGCGCCGCCGTCGCTGAACCAGGTGTGGCGGCGCTGCGGACGCAGCCTTACCTGCAGGCGTCCATCCGTATAGTCCACGGTGGTCTGCTCCGCCGCCTTGATGTCCAGGGCCCGGGTTGCTTCGCGGGGCCGGACGTTGACCACGGTGTCGGTGCGGTTGCCGGCGACAACAAGAATGTCGGCACGGACGGACACGTCCACCACGACGGCGATTGGTTGGGGGGTCTCGAAGGTTGTCATCAGCGTGCCCATCCTGTGAAGTTCTGCTCGCCGGGATCGCGGCGAATGGTGCGGTGCGTGGATTGGCTGCCGTTGAGGGCGTCCGCGACGGCCCGGATCAGCCAGGAGTTCACGGACAGGCCTTCAAGGCCGGCGGCCTCTTCAACCTGCTGCTTGAGGTGGTCCGGAAGGCGGAGCGTCGTGCGCGAGGTGCTGGCGCCGTCGAAGTCTTCCGGGGCCTGCCGGGCCGGCTGGCTGGACCGTTCCGTCACGGCTTCGAAGTCGCTGGCGGCGGGCGGGCTGGTGACCACAAACTCCGGATCGCGGCCCCGGAGCCGTACCTCCACCGACGCCGGGGCCAGCTCGAGGGTGATCTCGCTGGCGGCGTCGGAGAGGGCTTCGAGGAGGACGAGCCGGACGGTGGACTCAAGCGCGGCAGTGAGGCGTTCGCTGAGTTCCCGGGCCTCAGGGCCACCGGCTTCGGCGGCAACGCCCAGCTGATGCTGGACGGCGGATACGTATGGGTTGAGTTGCATGACACCATTCTGACGTCATATTGGTGTCACGTCAAGACCTTCTGGCGAATAATGGTGTCATCAGTGGTGTCCCGGCTTGACGCTGCGGCTTCCGGCGGGGAAGCTGGAGCGATGAAGTCCTGAGCAACAGCCCGGCAATGCCGGACTGTTCCCCCGAATCCAGGGCCGCCGTCGAGCAGCAGTTCCGGCGGCCACACTGCGGAATCTTGCGAGGACTTGTCTTGACTGAACACCTGAACCTTTCCGGCGTCTCCCACGGCTACGGCGACCGGCAATTGCTCGACGGAATCGGCCTGGTCATCACGGCCGGCGAGCATGTTGCCATCGTCGGTGAAAACGGTGCCGGCAAATCCACGCTGCTCCGGATCCTGGCCGGGCTGGAAGCGCCCGACGAAGGAACCGCGGTCAGTCACGGCCGCGCGGGCTACCTTGCCCAGACGCACGGTCTGCCCGAATCCTTCACCGTGGGAGCCGCCGTCGACGCTTCCCTGTCCTCGCTGCGCGCCCTCGAAGCCGAACTTGACCGGCTGGAGGCCGGCCTCGCCGATGCCGAGGACGACGAGCTGGAAACCTACGGCCGGCTGCAGACCGAGTACCAGCTGCGCGAGGGCTACGCTGCGGAATCCCGTGTGGAGGCGGCGCTCGACCGGCTGGGCCTGGGCGGCCTGGACCGGAAGCGGACACTGGGATCGCTCTCCGGCGGCGAGCAGGAACGTGTGGCGCTGGCCTGCGTCCTGGCCGATCCGGCGGACATCCTGCTCCTGGACGAACCCACCAACCATCTCGATGCCCGCGGAACCGCCTGGCTGGAGGACCGGCTGGCCGCCCATCGCGGGACAGTGGTGGTGGTGTCCCACGACCGCGTGCTGCTCCGCAAGGTGGCCAGCACCGTGATTGAGGTTGATGCCGAGCGCCGTACCGTGACCCGCTACGGCAACGGCTACGACGGCTACCTCCGCGAGAAGGCCGCCGAACGCCAGCGCTGGGTCCAGCAGTACCACGAGTGGATCGACGCGATGGAGGCGGAGCAGCGGCAGGCGGACACCGTGACCGACAAGATGGGCTATGCCCGCAAGCGCGACAACGACAAGATGGGCTTCGACTTCAAGGCCGGCACCTGGCAGAAAGCGGCCACCAGCAAGGTCCGCAACGCGCAGGAACGGCTCCGCCGGCTGGAAGCCAGCCCCATTGACCGCCCGCCGGTGCCGCTGCGGCTTGCGGCGGAGCTGGCCGTGGAACCGGAGGCTCCTTCGGGTGCCTCCGTGGCCACCACCGCATCCGGGGACGACTCCCTCCTGGCGGCGTCGGCGGTCCTCGTGGCCCGCGGCGTCGCAGTTCCCGGCCGCCTGGGCGTCACTGATTTCGCGGCCGGCACGGGCGAGAAGATCCTCATCACCGGCCCGAACGGCGCCGGAAAATCCACCCTGCTCTCCGTGCTGGCGGGAACCCTGGAGCCCGCCGAAGGACTCGTTCACCGGCCTGCGCGGATCGGCTACCTGCAGCAGGAACTCGAACTGCCGCAACGGCCCACGCTCCGCCTGCTGCCGGCCTTCGCGGCGGGCCTCGGCGGCAACATTGACGAGCACGCCGAGGCACTCCTGCGCCTGGGGCTGTTCCGCACCAGCGAGTTCCACGTCCCGGTGGGTAGCCTGTCCGCGGGCCAGCAGCGCAGGCTTGCCTTGGCGCGGCTGCTGCTGGGCGGCTACGGCACACTGATTGTGGATGAACCCACTAACCACCTGGCGCCGGTCCTGGTGGAGCAGCTCGAAGAGGCGCTCGCCGGCTTCGCCGGGACCCTGGTCATGGTCAGCCACGACCGCGCCCTCCGGGACTGGTTTGCCCGTTGCGCGAAGAAGGGCGACACCTCGCGGACGGACGACGCCGGGCGCTGGATCCGGTACTCGATGGACAAGGGCGTGCTGGCTCCGGCCTGATGTAGTCGCAGGGCCCCCGGGCCGACGGAAATGCGTAACTATTAGCCTTCCCGCCGGCACGGACCCCTGGATTCCCGGCCTTCTTTGCTGTCGCAGCCGGCATAAGCCACGCAATTGCGTTGGCGGAGCCAGCGCGGCCCGCAAACGGTGAGATTTGCGCAAAGGAAAAGTTACGCACCGACCGGCCGGCGGAAACATCGGCGGCCGAAGATAGGCCTATGCCAGTTTCCCGCCGGCCGAAAGGATCTGTCCGTGATCACCAAGAACCTTTTCCTGCAGGGCATCTTCCCTTTTGTGGGCACGGGGCTGGAAAAACCCGTCCCCATCCACAGCGAGCTCTCGCACTACGTTCCGGACGGCGTCATCAACCAAACGCTCTACTTCCGGGGCGGCAATTCCAGCAGTGAACTCATCACCGTGGTGCTGATGCGGAACGGCGTGCCCATGCGCTATTTCCCCATCGGCGCCAAGAGCGACGTCCATGTGCCGCTGCGGGTGGTGGAGGACATCGACGGCGGCTCGGTGGTGGAGCTCTATCTCGCCGCACCGGATGGTGTTGGGGGATCCGTGGTGGTGGACCTGGGCATGGTGGAACACTGATGACCAGCGTGCTGGACCGGCCGCAGGGCAGGCACGCAGGCGCCGCGCCGCGCCGCCGGCTGGTGGTGGTGGGCAACGGGATGGCGGGCGCCCGGGCCGTGGAGGAGATCCTGGCCCGCGGCGGCGCCGAGCAGTTCACCATCACCATGTTCGGCGACGAGCCGTACGGCAACTACAACCGGATCATGCTCAGCCACGTCCTCTCCGGCGAGGAAAGCGACGCCGACATCTTCCTGAACGCCCTGCCCTGGTACCGCGAGAACAGCATCACGCTGCACGCCGGGGTCCGTGTTGACCGGATCGACAAGTTCACGAAGCACGTCTTTTCCAATGACGGCCGCGTGACACCGTACGACACCCTCATCATCGCCACCGGGAGCCGCTCCCACATGCCGCCGATGGACGGACTGTACACACCTGGCGGGTCCGTGAAGCACGGTGTCTTCGGGTTCCGCACCATCGATGACACCCGACGGATGGTCCAGCATGCGCAGCAGGAGCACCACCGGCGGGCGGTGGTGATCGGCGGCGGCCTGCTGGGCCTCGAGGCGGCCTACGGCCTGAAAAGCCACGGCATCGACGTGGAGGTGGTGCACTCCGGCGGGCACCTCATGAATGCGCAGATGGGGCCCGACGGCGGCGCGGTGCTGCGCAGGAGCGTGGAGGCCCTGGGTATCCGGGTGCACACGTCCAGCCGTACCACTGCTGTCCTCGGGAGCGACATGGTCAGCGGCGTCAGCCTCCGGGACCGGGAGGACATCGCCTGCGACATGGTGGTGGTGGCCGCGGGCATCCGGCCGAACGTGGACGTGGCTGTGCTGAGCGGGCTGCCGGTGGAGCGGGCCATTGTGGTGGATGACCGGCTGCGGGTCCAGGACGAAGACGATATCTATGCGGTGGGGGAGTGCGTCCAGCACCGCGGCGAGGTCTACGGGCTGGTGGCGCCGCTGTGGGAACAGGCTGTGGTGCTTGCCAACCACGTGACCGGCGTCGACACATCCGCGGCCTACCTCGGCTCGCGGACCGCCACCAAGCTGAAGGTTGCCGGCGTCGACGTCGCATCCATGGGACTGCACGGTCCCGAGTTCGACACCGACGAGCACATCGTCTTCTCGGAGCCCAGCCGCGGCATTTTCAAGTCCATCGTGGTCCGCGACAACAAGATGGTGGGTGCCACGCTCCTGGGCGACAGCCGGAAGGTGGCCTACCTGACGCAGGCCTACGACCGCGGGCTGCCACTGCCCGACGAACGGATCGCGCTGATGTTCGACGTCGGCGGGCCGGGTGAGGCGGTGGGCGTGGCCGAGCTCGACGACGGCGCCCAGGTCTGCAACTGCAACGGCGTCAGCAAGAAGGCCCTGGTGGACGCCGTGAAGGGCGGCTGCTCCACGGTGTCCGGCGCTATGGACGCCACCCGGGCCGGCAAGGGCTGCGGTTCCTGCAAACTCCTGGTCCGGCAGGTGGTGGAATGGGCCGCGGACGGCGCGGTGGAGGAGGACCCGGCCGCCAGCTACTACGTGCCCGGGATCCCGCTGGACAAGCCGGCCCTGATGGCCGCCATCCGGAAACAGGGCCTGCGCTCCGTGTCCCAGGTGTTCACGGCCCTGGCTCCGGGGAGCGCCGAGGATGCGAAGTCCAAGATGGGCCTGGCCTCGCTGCTGAAGATGATGCTCGCGGACCGGTACATCGACGAACGCGACGCCCGATTCATCAATGACCGCGTGCACGCCAATATCCAGCGCGACGGCACCTTCTCGGTGGTCCCGCAGATGAAGGGCGGCGTGACGTCCGTCCAGCAGCTGCGCCGCATTGCCGACGTCGCCGAAAAGCACAACGTGCCCCTGATCAAGCTGACCGGCGGGCAGCGGATCGACCTGCTGGGGATCCCCAAGGAGGACCTGCCGCAGGTGTGGGCGGACCTGGACATGCCGTCCGGCTACGCCTACGGCAAGAGCTTCCGCACGGTGAAGACCTGCGTGGGCAAGGATTTTTGCCGGTACGGCACCGGCGATTCCACGAAGCTGGGCATCGAGATCGAGTCCCGGTTCCAGGGCATCGAGTCACCGGCCAAGCTGAAGCTGGCTGTGTCCGGTTGCCCACGGAACTGCGCGGAATCGCTGGTCAAGGACGTGGGTGTGGTGGCTGTGGAGGGCGGACGGTGGGAGCTTTACGTCGGGGGAGCGGCGGGCGCCCACATCCGCAAGGGCGACCTGCTGGCCACCGTGGACCACCCCGAGGAGGTCAAGGTCCTGACAGGCCGCTTTATGCAGTACTACCGCGAGCAGGCCAACTGGCTGGAACGGACCTACTCCTTTGTGCCGCGGGTGGGCATCGAGCATCTCCGCGCGGTCATCGTGGAGGATTCCGAAGGTGTCGCCGCGCAACTGGACGCCGCCATGCAGGCATCCGTGGACAGCTACGTGGACCCGTGGAGTGAACGCGACGATCCACTCACGCCGGGCCAGTTCCGCACGTCCCTGCCGCTCACGGTCCTGCCCCAGGTGCCGGTCCGATGAGCGCCGATCCGATCAGCACCGAACCCGTCAGCACCAGCAGCCACATCCTGGGCCCGGTGGACCAGATCCCGTTCGGTGAGGGGAGGGCCTTCGGGGTGGACGGCGAGCAAGTGGCGGTCTTCCGGCTGCGGGACGGGACCCTGCGCGCCCTGTCCGCGGTCTGCCCCCACCGCGGCGGCCCCATTGCGGACGGCACCATAGACCGGGAGGTGGTGATGTGCCCGCTGCACCAGCACGCGTTCAGCCTGGAAACGGGCTGCTCCAGCACCGGCGCCGAACCTTTGCGCACGTACAGCGTTCAGGAGGATGCCGAACAGAACATTGTTCTGAAGTATCCCCATATTCGTGGCAATAGTTTGGCTTAACCGGGCCCGGGTGTAGCCCGCGTCACTTGCTGCGGTTTGAGTCTTGTAGGATAGACAGGCCGCGCGAACTTCGACGCACTGTGACTTTCCATACAGAAAATTCCTTGAAACATCAAGAAACCGAATTTTCGGGATGGAGAAGTCCCTGCCAAGGGTGCCGGCCAATCCCCTACCCACAAGGAATTGTTGTGCCTCAAAGTACCCCCACAGAACTCGTGAGCCCGACGGCGCAATCCGCCGTCGTCGACTCCACCCTCAGCGCCGAGGGCTACAAAAAATCCCTGAGCGGACGCCAGGTCACCATGATTGCCATGGGCGGCGCCATCGGCGTCGGCCTCTTTATGGGTGCAGGCGGACGCCTGGCCTCCACTGGCCCTGCGCTCATTTTCTCCTACGCCATTGCCGGCGTTATCGCCTATCTGCTGATGCGGGCCCTGGGCGAGCTGATCATGTACCGCCAGACGTCGGGTTCCTTCGTCAGCTACGCCGGTGAGATGTTCGGCAAGAAGGGCGCGTACCTGTCCGGCTGGATGTACTTCATCAACTGGGCCATGACCGGCATCGCCGAACTCATCGCGATCGGACTGTACTTCCAGTTCTTCTTCCCCAACGTGCCGGTCGAACTCAGCGCCGTCGCAGCGCTGCTGCTGCTCGTGGGCGTCAACCTCATGAGCGTCAAGGCGTTCGGCGAATTTGAATTCTGGGCCTCCTGCCTCAAGGTCGGCGCCATCGTGATCTTCCTGGCCGTGGGCACTTTCATGGTGGTCACCAACGCCCAGGTGGGCGACGGCAACGCCTCGGTGAACAACCTCTTCGCAGCCGAAGGCGGAATGTTCCCCAAGGGTGCGCTGGTGATGATCCTGGTCCTGAACGCCGTGATTTTCGCCTACAACGGCATTGAACTCGTCGGCATCACGGCCGGCGAAATGCAGGACCCCGCCAAGGAAGTTCCCAAAGCGATCCGCGCCGTCGTTTTCCGCATCGTGGTGTTCTACGTCGGTTCCGTGACGCTCCTGGCGATGCTGCTTCCCTCGGACCAGTACGTTGCCGGCACCTCGCCGTTCGTCACCGTGTTCGGCCAGATGGGCCTCGGCTGGATGGGCGATGTTATGAACATGATCGTCATCACCGCCGCGCTGTCCTCCTGCAACTCGGGCCTGTACTCGATCGGCCGGATCTTCCGGACCATGGCCAACAACGGGCACGCCCCGGAGTGGCTGACCAGGATGTCCAAGAGCCACGTGCCGTACGCCGCCATCCTGGCCATTGGGGCCGTCTACCTCGTTGGCATTCTGCTGAACATCTGGCTGGGCGGCTCCCACGCCTTCGACCTCGCGCTCAACTCCGCATCGATCGGCGTGATCTTCACCTGGGGCGCCATCTTCGCCAGCCAGATCGCGCTGCGCCACAAGAAGGGCAAGGTCTCCTCCCTGCCCGCGCCCGGCGGAACCTGGAGCAGCTGGGCCGGACTCATTGCGCTGCTGGCCATCACCGTGCTCATCGGCTTCGACACCATGACCAGCAAGACCGGCGAGGTATTCCACCTCGGTCTCTGGACCCTGGCAACCATCCCGTTCTTCGCCCTGGTCCTGTGGCTGGGCTGGCAGAAGGTCAAGCACAACGAGCCCAAGAGCGAGCTCTTCTGCTAGGTCTTTTCGCCTCAGCAGCCGGACGCTACGCGGACGGACGCTAAGAAGTCCGACGTCGGCGGGTCACCCTTTCGGGGGCGGCCCGCCGTCGTCGTCGGTGGAGCCTGTCAAAACCCGTGTGTGTTCCTGCCCAGGTGCTTTGCCCGGCGCGCCCAAGAGTCCGGCGCGTCGCGCACGGCCGACGGGAACCCGGGGGACTAGCTGGGCTGGAGCGTTCAGGTCCGGTTGGCGTCCACGCTCTTGAGGTGCCGGGCAAAGTGGTCTTCGATCCGCTGCCAGGCTTCGGGGGAGGACTCCGGGTCGGGGCCGATGCCCATGACCCGCATCAGCGGCCGGAAAACCGCCGGGCCCAGGTCGGATTCGTTGAGGAACGCGTGGCCTGCGGTGGGAAATTCCTTGACGCTGTTTTCGATGCCGAGGTTGTCCAGGGCGGTCTCAAGCTTGCCGGCCGCGCCCTTAAGGGTGAGGTCCCGGCCGCCGAAGTTGGCCACGATGGGGCAGGCTCCGCGGAGGCTTTCCTCGAGATTGCCGGGCAGGCGGCCGTAGTTGACCGAGGCCGCGTCGAAGCCGTCGCGGGCCACCAGCAGCGCGAATCCTCCGCCCATGCAGAACCCGATCACCCCGGTCTTGCCGGTGGACAGCGGCGACGTGGCCAGCCAGGACCGGGCGGTGGCGAGGTCGGTGAACGCGCGGCCGCTTCCCCGGAGCATGCTCCGCATGGTGCTGACCAGGCAGCGGCGCGGGCCGCCGTCGCTGAACAGGTCCACGGCCAGCGTCAGGTACCCGGCGCGGGCCATCCGGTCTGCATGCCCGCGCACCAGGTCGTTCAGGCCGAAGGCTTCGTGGATCACCAGGACCGCGGGAAACGGACCTGGCCCGGAAGGCGTGGCGAGATATCCGCCGAGCGAAGGCGAACCGCCGGCAGCGGCACTCTGGGCACCCAGGTCCACATAAGTCATGGGCCAAGGGTAGCCGCCGCCGTCGATCCCCTCCATCGACGCGGTCGGCGGACACGGGAACGGCGGCGGATCCCCCATGGGAATCCGCCGCCGTTCGAATATGGGAGGACTAGTCCTTGAAGGTGTCCTTGACGTTTTCGCCGACCTTCTTGGCGTCAGCCTTGACCTGGTCCGCCTGGCCTTCGGCCTTAAGTTTGTCGTTGTCCGTGGCGTTGCCGGCCGCTTCCTTGGCCTTGCCGCCCAGGTGCTCTGCTTCGTTACTGATCTTGTCTCCGAGGCCCATGAGTCTGGCCGCCTTTCGTTCCCGTTGATCTGACAATCGCTTTTTCAGCCTAACACAAAGCATGCTTACCATTTAAGGGAACCCGATTTCCGGCGGCCTGTCGAATGTCAGCGCCCCCGACTAGGCTCGATGCATGGAACACAGCACAAGCCTGACCCAGCACATTCATGCCACGCCGGAAAAGGTCTGGGCGGTCATCTCGGACATCCCGGGTTCCGCCTCCACCCTGTCCGGCATCGACGCCGTGCAGATGCTCAGCGACGGGCCCTACGGCGAGGGAACGCGCTGGAAGGAAACGCGGACCATGATGGGCCGCTCGGAAACTGTGGAGATGTGGGTGACGCAGGCCGATCCTCCCCGCAGCACCACGGTCAAGGCCCTCCAGGGCGGCGCCGATTACACGTCGCGCTTCAGCCTGGCCGAGCGCGACGGCGGGACGGACCTGACGCTGACCTTCGGCGCCGACGTCGTCAAGCCCACCCTGCTCAGCAAGGTCAGCATGACCCTCTTCGGCAAGCTGGGCATGAGCATGACACGCAAGGCGCTCTCGAAGGACCTGGCGGAAATCGCCGCCAAAGCGGAATCGCTCTAGTGGCGGCAAAGGCCCCCAAGGTAACGGCTCCCCGGCTCTCGCCGGTCAGCCTGGAGGATGTCACGGATGATCCGGCCCCGGACTTCCAGCGTGGTGAAAGGTACGACGGCGTCCGGTACAGCCGGGCGGCCGCCGACGGTCTGGAGCTGAGCGGCACGGATTTTGCCGAGTGTGAGTTCCAGGGCGTCTCCTTCAATGACACCCAGCTCCGCGGGGCCACGTTCCGGGACTGCATCCTGTCCGAGCTGTACGCGCCGGTGTTCCGGGCCGCCCGCTCCACGTGGCGGGACGTGCAGCTGAACAATCCCCGGCTGGGCTCCGCTGAGCTGTATGAAACCGGCTGGCAGTCGGTCCGGATCGACGGCGGCAAGCTGGACTTCCTGAATCTGCGCGGGTCCAAGCTGACGGACGTTGTCATCAGCGACTGCATCATCAACGAACTGGACCTCGGTTCCGCCTCCGGGACGCGCGTGGCGCTCAAGAACTGCACCATCGGCACCCTGGATCTCACAGGCTCGCGGCTGAAGGATTTTGATCTTCGCGGCACGGATTTCCGGACCATCAGCGGCCTCGGCAGCCTGGCCGGCGTGGTGATCGACGACTATCAGCTGAGCCTGCTGGCGCCGCTCCTTGCCGGGCACCTCGGCGTCCTTGTCCTGTGAGTGTAGTCTTTATAGAACGAACGGTCGGTAAATAGGGCGGTCACTGGACGGCCCCGAAGATTTCCGGCTCCCTGGCGTAAAGGATTTGTTCTTATGGTCGAGGCTTTTCTTGTTGGCGGCGTCCGCACTCCCGTGGGCAGGTATGGCGGTGCGTTGTCGGCGGTCCGTCCTGATGATCTGGCTGCACTGGTGATCCGGGAGGCCGTGTCCCGTGCGGGCCTCGACCCGGACAGTATCGAGGAAGTCATCCTGGGCAACGCAAACGGCGCGGGCGAGGAGAACCGTAACGTGGCCCGGATGGCAGTCCTGCTGGCCGGGCTTCCCCTCCACATCCCGGGCATCACGGTCAACCGGCTGTGCGCGTCCGGGTTGAGCGCCATCATCCAGGCCAGCCACATGATCAAGTCCGGCGCCGCGGACGTGGTGATCGCCGGCGGCGTCGAGTCCATGAGCCGGGCACCGTGGGCCCAGGAGAAGCCCGCCACGGCGTTCGCGAAACCGGGACAGATCTTCGATACGTCCATCGGCTGGCGCTTCGTCAACCCCCTCTTCCAGAAGGGCGGGCTCGCCCGCGACGGCAAGATGACCTACTCCATGCCGGAAACCGCGGAGGAAGTGGCACGCGTGGACGGCATCACCCGCGAGGACGCCGACGCCTTCGCGGTCCGCTCCCACGAGCGTTCCCTCGCCGCCATTGCCGCAGGGCGCTTCAGGGACGAGATCGTCCCGGTGACGGTGAAGTCCCGCAAGGCCGAAACTGTGGTGGACACTGACGAAGGCCCGCGCGCCGGCACCACCCTGGAAGTCCTCGCCGGGCTGCGCCCCGTGGTTCCGGGCGGGTCCGTGGTCACGGCCGGGAACTCGTCCACGCTGAACGACGGCGCTTCGGCCATCATCGTCGCGTCCGAGGCCGCCATCGCCCGGCTGGGCCTGACGCCGAGGGCTCGGATCATCGACGGCGCCTCAGCCGGCTGCGAACCCGAAATCATGGGCATCGGCCCGGTCCCGGCGACGCAGAAAGTGCTCGCACGGAGCGGCCTCAGCGCTAGTGACCTGGGCGCCGTCGAGCTTAACGAAGCGTTCGCCACGCAGTCACTCGCGAGCATGCGCCGGCTCGGGCTGGACCCGGACACCGTGAATAACGACGGCGGTGCCATCAGCCTGGGGCATCCGCTCGGTTCCAGCGGTTCACGGATCGCCATCACCCTGCTGGGCCGGATGGAACGCGAGGATGCCAGGATCGGCCTGGCTACGATGTGCGTCGGTGTGGGCCAGGGCACCGCGATGCTGCTGGAGCGTGTCTGATGCCCGCCCCAGAAAGCGCGAACGGACACTTGAGCCCCTCCCCAGATAGCGCGAACGGACACTTAAGCACCGTTGAATTCGGCACCCTCCTGGTCGAGGAGCGGGATGACCGTGTGGTGGTCCTCCTCAACCGACCGGAAGTCCGGAATGCCATCGACCAGCAGATGGTGGACGAACTGCACGTGGTCTGCGCTGCGCTGGAGCAGAATCCCAAAGTCCTGATCATTGCAGGGGTCGACGGCGTCTTTGCCTCGGGTGCGGACATCGCCCAGCTGCGCGGGCGGCGCCGCGATGATGCGCTGCAGGGCATCAATTCCACTATTTTCGTGCGGATCGCGAAGCTGCCCATGCCGGTCATTGCCGCCCTGGACGGGTACTGCCTGGGCGGCGGCGCCGAGCTCGCCTACGCCGCCGACTTCCGGATCGGCACGCCCAGTGTCCGGATCGGCAACCCCGAAACAGGGCTGGGGATCCTCGCTGCGGCCGGGGCCAGCTGGCGCCTCAAGGAGTTGGTGGGGGAGCCGTTGGCCAAGCAGATCCTGCTCGCGGGCCTGGTCCTCCGCGCCGAGGAGGCTCTGGCCGCCAGCCTCATCACCGAAATCCACGAGGCGCCGGAACTGATGGATGCCGCGCACAACCTGGCGGACCGGATCGGCCGCCAGGACCCGCTGGCCGTGCGGATTACAAAGTCCGTGTTCCACGCCCCGGCCGAAGCCCACCCGCTGATTGACCAGCTGGCACAGGGGATCCTTTTTGAATCCCAGGCCAAGTTTGACCGCATGCAGGCTTTCCTCGACAAGAAATCAGAGAAGACGAAACCATGACGAACCCAAACCTTCCCTCCACCGTCGGCGTCCTCGGTGGCGGCCGCATGGGCGCGGGGATCGCCCACGCCTTCCTGATCAACGGTGCCAACGTCTTGGTTGTGGAGCGCGACGAAGCGTCCGCCGAAGCCGCCCGGGAACGCGTGGAATCCGCCGCCGCCAAGAGCATCGAACGCGGAGCCACCGACGGCAATCTTGATGAGATGGTGTCGCGGCTCGCCGTCACGGTCGATTACGACGACTTCAAGGACCGCCAGCTGGTGGTGGAGGCCGTTCCCGAAGACTGGGACCTGAAAGTCACCTCGCTCCGCGGCATCGAGGAGCGCCTGGCCGACGACGCCTACCTGGCCTCCAACACGTCGTCCCTGTCGGTCAACGGCCTGGCCCGCGAACTCAAGCGGCCGCAGAACTTCCTCGGACTGCACTTCTTCAACCCCGTTCCTGCCTCCACGCTCATCGAAGTGGTGCTCGGCGAGCAGACGTCCCCGGGCCTGGCTGAGGCGGCGAAACGGTGGGTCGAGGCACTCGGCAAGACCGCCGTCGTCGTCAATGACGCACCGGGCTTTGCCTCGTCACGGCTGGGCGTGGCCATCGCGCTGGAGGCGATGCGCATGGTGGAGGAGGGGGTGGCGTCCGCGGCGGACATCGACGCCGCCATGGTCCTGGGCTACAAGCACCCCACGGGCCCGCTGCGAACCACAGACATTGTGGGCCTGGACGTGCGGCTGGGCATCGCCGAGTACCTGCACTCCACACTGGGGGAACGGTTCGCGCCGCCGCAGATCCTCAAGGATAAGGTGGCCCGCGGAGAGCTTGGACGGAAGACCGGCAAGGGATTCTTCGACTGGGCTGAGTAGGATTTCCGGGTGACCCTCTTTGAACCCATCACCCTGACCGGCCGGCACGTGATTCTTGAGCCGCTGAAGCACGATCACCATGACGGCCTGGTGGCGGCCGCACAGGATGGCGAGCTGTGGAAGCTCTGGTACACGTCCGTCCCGTCGCCGGACGGGATGGCGGCGGAAATCGACCGCAGGCTGGCCATGCAGGAGCAGGGGTCCATGCTGCCGTTCACCACCCGGCTGATCGATCCTGCCACCGGCGGCCCGGGCCGGATCATCGGCATGACCACTTACTGCAATATCGACGCCGGCACGCCCCGTGTGGAGGTCGGTTACACGTGGAACGCCGCGTCCGTCCACGGCACCGGCACCAACCCCGACTCCAAACTGCTGCTGTTGCGGCACGCGTTCGAAACACTGGGCTGCGTCGCCGTGGAGTTCTGTACGCACTGGCTGAACCACCAGTCGCGGGAAGCGATCGCCCGGCTGGGTGCGAAGCAGGACGGCGTGCTGCGCAGCCACCGCCGGACCAGCGACGGCGTCGTGCGCGACACCGTGGTGTTTTCAATCCTGGAGCACGAGTGGCCCATGGTCCGGAACGGGCTGGAGCACAGGCTCGCCAAGCACCGCTAGCGATGCTTGGCGAGCAGATCGTACGGGGTGGAGCTAAGGCGCCGTCACAACGAAGGCATCCTGGCTGGCCAAGGATGCAAAGTATCCGTGTCGATAGCCTTCACCGTTGGGGTGGAAGTTGGCACTATCGAGCGGATTTGCCGGGTTGTAGTTGATCCAGGGATCCGCCGAGCCAATGCCGTGGCCGGTGAAAGCGGGCGCGACGTTGACGTATGTGGACCCGGTCCCTCCTGCCACGCCTGCGATGACCTGATTCAGTACTCCGGCCAAGGGGTTTGCCACCCCGGCGAACGGGTGGGCAGGGTCGAACAGCAAGGGGTATCCGGTGAAGACCACCTTGGCAGTAGGCGACTTGGACTTGATGGCCGCCACGATTTCTCCCAGGCCCGTGGCGAGGCTGCCGTCAGTCAGTTTTGCTATCGCGACCCCTTGAGCGGTGGCGCACTCCACCGATTCCGGTGCAGGCACGCAGGCCATCAGGATGGCGATGGACTCGAGATCGTTCCCGCCGGCCGTCACCGTCACAATGTCGGTGTCACCAGTGACCTTCAGGAGCGCAGCATCCCTGACCTGGAAAGTTTTCCAACCCGAACAAGCTGCGTTTGCCGTAAGTTCCACGTTGCGGAGATTGTCAGCTATCACAGGGTACCCCTTACGGCTTAGATCGCAGGTGGGGTCCGTATAAGGGGCCGCGCCTACTCCCGCGGCGTAGGAATCGCCCAGCGCCACATAGTCCGTCCTCGCCTGCGGCGCAGCTTCGGCTGGGATGGCCGCGAACCCCAGAGCCATTGCTATGGTGGCGAGGCCTGCTGCAAAAGCCGAGCGTCGTCGTCGTACTGCTGAAGCCGTCATCGATTTTCCCCTTTTTGACTATCTAATTGAATAAATAACACAGCATGTAACAGCCACCGTACGCCTTGCTCAAAGGCAGGTCACGGACCCGGAGTACTCGATTTTCTGCGCCGATACCTGCCCGGATACCTGTCCCGTGCGTGCAGCTGGCGGCGGCTGTGTGGTTAGCTGTCCGGGTGGAGACGACAGGGGGAGCCGTGAGCTGGGACGGAGCCGTGAATGCCTGGCAAGTTGCCGGCCGCGTTTACCGGATGGGGCGCCGCGAATGGCTCACCGAGGCAGGTTGGCGGCATGCGTACGACGACGGCGTCCGCACGGTGATTGATCTCCGTAACTCCCGTGAAGCGCAGCGC
The DNA here is from genome assembly GCF_001484605.1 of Pseudarthrobacter sulfonivorans. Taxonomy (NCBI): domain Bacteria; kingdom Bacillati; phylum Actinomycetota; class Actinomycetes; order Micrococcales; family Micrococcaceae; genus Pseudarthrobacter; species Pseudarthrobacter sulfonivorans. Next base: position 3,322,522 of record NZ_CP013747.1, read on the forward strand.
CGGGACACCGACCCTGCGGTGACCGAAGCGGCCTGGTCCGGCGTCACGATCGTCGCCGCACCCACTGAAGAACCCGATGATCCGCGGTTCACTGCCGTCTGCGGACCGTACCTCAATGATCCCGCCCATTATCTGCACAACGTCCGGCTCTACCCGGAGAAGTTCGTGGCGGTGTTCCGCGCTGTCGCGGCAGCCGAAGCCGGTGCCGTCGTCATTCACTGCGCGGCGGGACGGGACCGGAGCGGCATGGTGGCGGCCATGCTGCAGGACCTCGCCGGCGATCCGGACCAGCTCATTGCGGACGGCTACGCCAAAGCCGCCCGAGGCATCAACGAACGTTTCCGGACGCACGGCCCGCCCCATGCTGGCGAACGCTACATCGACGACGCCGAACTGACACGCCTGCTGGAGCGGCGCGGCCGGGCCGTGGTGGAGTTTGTCCGGGAGCTGGACACCGGCACCTTCCTGCTGCGGAACGGCCTGTCCGAGGCCGGACTGGGCGCCGTCCTGAGCCTGCTCGGCAGCCGGGTGGCGCCATGAAGTACGTGGCGGCGCCGCTCGCGGTGGCGGGAGTGGTGATGCTTGTCGCCGGGCCGTTCTGGGCCGTCCTCGCTTCAGATTTCGGGACCATGGAGGAGAACTTCGGGCTCGGCGACGGGACCGTCGACGGCGAGTGGCTCCCGGGCCAGATCTTCCTCATGGTGGGCGGGGCAGTTTTGTGCCTGGCCGCGGTGGTGGCCGCGTACATGGCACGGCGGAGCGGTGCAGATGAATAGAACGAAAGCGACGGCACATAGTTTGAAACGCGTATTTGCGGCAGCAGCGGCTGCCGGAGTGGCATTTTCCGTGGGGCTCGGGGCCGTGCCGGCCTGGGCGGTTGAGCAGCCGGCCGTTGAGCCGCCGCCGGTCGTCGCGCAGCCCGGCGACGCCCACCCCGGCGACGCCCGCCTTCGGGAAGCTGCCCTCCGCGATCTTGGCCTCACCCCAGACGAGTTCGCGGCTGCGGGCCAGCTGGGCAAGCAGGCCGCGGACGTTGCGGCGGCCCTGCAGGATATCTCCGGCTACCTCGGAACACGGATCCACGACGGCCGCATTTTGGTTGCCGGCACCGGCGCCGAGCTGGAAGCGGAGGTGGCACGGCTCAGCGCGACGATCCCGGCCGTCGACCTTGAAACCGCACCCGACGCGCCGCCGTCGGACGCTCCCAGTGAGGACACTGACGCGCCGGCCGCGACGGGCACTCCGGTGACCGGTTCTCCGGCGACCGGCACCGAACTGGCCCGGAGCACCCATGAGCTGTACCAGGCATACCTCCGCGACGTGGGCGCGGCTGGGTTGCAGGCCGTGGCGTACACCGGGGCCAGGTTCGTAGTTCGTACCGGCGGAATCAACGGGTCCGAGGCCACAGTGCCTGATTCGGCCGACGACGCCGGAAATTCGAGCCTCACCAGCCCAAACTCGGACGGCAAGATCTCGCCCGCCGAGTTTGTGGCCCGCTACGCCAACGTGCAGCTCGACGCCGGGGCGCCGCTCGCGCCGCAGGCCGACCTTTCCGGCGGCCAGGGCTACTTCACCGACATCGGAGAAATCTGCTCCGCTGGCTTTTCAGTTTTTGACCCGGCAGGCCTGCCGGGCGTCCTCACCGCAGGACATTGCACTGATGACGGGGCCGCGGCAACGGCCACCGTGGAATTTCCGCAATGGAACCGTAGCGACCTGTTGGGGACCTTCGGGTTCAGCCAGTTCGGCGGACCCGGAAACACCACGGTCCTGCGCCCCGGCAACGATGATGACCCCGGCAACGTCGGCACGGACATCGCCGTTATTGGTCAGCTTCGCGCCGACCTGGACCCGCTGCCCGCCGCCAGCACGTGGAACGATCCCTCGCAGGCCGGCGGGGACGTCAAGATCATCGGAACGGCCGCCCCGGTCATCGGCATGCCGGTCTGTCGCTCCGGCCGAACCTCGGCGTGGTCCTGCGGAACCATCGACGAGGTGGGGATCTATGTGGCAGGCGGACTCAACTATGCGACGGCGCCAACAGACCTGCGGGCCTTCAACGGTTTCCTGTCCTTCGATGTCCAGTCCAGCGGCGGCGATTCCGGCGGGCCCTGGGTCAGCGGCAACTACGCCGTAGGCACCCACTCGGGAGGAGAAGACGCACCCAAACCAAACGAAGCGCTGCCGGTAAACTTCGCCGTGGCCGCCACGCTGCAGGACTCATTGGCGGTGTTGCCCGGCTACCAGCTGGAACTCTTCCTCAACAAGCCGACGGTGACGTCGCCCGCGCCGGGGGCGACGTTCGACGCCGGCCAGACCGTCACCGGCATGGTGGCCGCGGCTCCGGCGTCGGCTGTCGCGGCGGGTTCGAAGGTCAGGATCACAGTGAGTGGGCAGGGGCCTCTTGAGGTTCCCGTGGATGCTGGCGGTGCGTGGTCCTTTACTGCCCCCGCGGTGGCCGGCCCGCTGCGTTTCACGGCCGCAACGGTCAACGGATTCAGCACATCCGGTGCCGTGGCCTTCGGCTTCACCCCGGTCAGCCAGCCCTCCCAGCCGGCCCCGCAATCTCAGCCCCCGGCTGCGGTGCCAGCCGCGAACGGTGCGCTGCCCCCAAAACGTGACAGCGCCGCCGTCGTACGTCCGCTGGGTGACAGCCGGGCCGCTCACCTGGCCAACACCGGCGCCTCCGGGCTGATTCTGTTTGCCGGCCTGGCGGCTGGTGCGCTCGCCGTCGGCGGTGTGCTCCTGTTGTTGGCGAAGCGGCGGCGGAAGCGGCAGCGCCCCACCCCAAGTTGATCTATCACTAAACGTCGTCATCAGCCTGGAATGGCGACGCTAAGTGATAGAGCAACCGGAGGAAGCGGCGGCTACTTCTTCGGCTTCATCAGCAGGTTGGTGATGCGCAGCGTGCAGAGGCGCTGGCCGGCGTCGTTGGTGATGAGGACCTCGTGCGTGGTCAGTGTGCCGCCGAGGTAGATAGGAGTGGCGGTGATGGTGATTTGACCCTCGCGCGCGGAGCGGTGGTGCGTCGCGGAGACGTCCACCCCCACGGCAGTTTTCCCCAACGTGCTGGCATGGATGACCGCCGCCCAGGAGCCCACAGCCTCGCCCACCGCCAGGGACGCGCCGCCGTGCAGCAACCCGAACGACTGCCTGTTGCCCTCCACAGGCATCGTCGCCACCACGCGCTCGACCGACTCCTCCAGGATTTTCACGCCCATCTTCTCGTCGAGCTCGCCGAGGACGATCTTCCACGGTGTGGCGACCGGCGTGGCGCCCGGTGTGGTGTCCGGCGCAGCGGCGTCGGGGGATAGGGCGGTCATGGGTCTCCTTTGGCGAGGCTGAACTTCCAGTGTGCGGCACGGCACAGTCATGTACTGTAGACATATTACCGAACGGACGGTCAGTAAAGCCCTGGCCGCGTTTTGTCCCCGCCTTGGAAGGACCCGTCAACGATGACCACCACTGCAGAAACCACAGTCGACACCGTCCAGACCGTTCCCAGTTTTGTGCAGGATTCCTGGTGGACTCCCGACGCCGGTTCGGCAGCTTCCGCTGTCCCCGTGCGGGACGCGAGCACCGGAGAAGTCCTGGCCAAGGTGAGCACCGACGGCCTGGACCTTGCCGCCGTCGTGGATTACGGCCGCACCACGGGACAGACGGAACTGGGCAAGCTGACCTTCCACCAGCGCGCGCTCAAGCTCAAGGAGCTGGCGCAGTACCTGAACGCCCGGCGCGAGCACTTCTATACTTTTTCGGCCCAGACCGGTGCCACCAAGATCGACTCGATGATCGACATCGACGGCGGCATCGGTGTCCTCTTCACGTTCGGCTCCAAGGGCCGGCGCGAGCTGCCCAATTCGCAGGTAGTGGTGGACGGTCCCATGGAGGTGCTGTCCAAGGACGGCTCGTTCGTGGCCGAGCATATCTACACACGCATCCCCGGCGTCGCCGTGCAGATCAACGCGTTCAACTTCCCGGTCTGGGGCATGCTGGAGAAACTCGCGCCAGCATTCATCGCCGGGGTCCCCATCATCGTCAAGCCGGCCACCCCCACCGGGTATGTGGCCGCGGCCGTGGTGAAGGCGATCATCGAATCCAACATCCTGCCGAAGGGCTCGCTGCAGCTGATTTCCGGCTCCGTCCGCGGCCTCCTGGACGTGCTGGACTACCGCGACCTGGTGGCCTTCACCGGCTCCGCGTCCACCGCGCTGTCCCTGAAATCGCATCCCAACGTGGTGCAGGGCGGCGTCCGGTTCACGTCCGAAACGGACTCCCTCAACGCCGCCATCCTTGGTCCGGACGCGGTGGAGGGCACGCCGGAATTCGACGCGTTCATCAAGTCAGTGGTCACCGAAATGACGGTCAAGGCGGGCCAGAAGTGCACGTCCATCCGCCGCGCCATCGTCCCGGATGAGCTGGTGCCGGCGGTGATCGCCGCTGTCGGCAGGCGCGTGGATGAGCGTGTGGTGCTGGGGGATCCCCGCGCCGACGGCGTCACGATGGGCGCTTTGGCGTCGCTCGAGCAGCTCACCGACGTCCGCGCCGCGGTGCAGTCAATGCTCGACGCCGGCGGTGAGCTCGCGTACGGAACGCTGGATTCGCCGTCGGTCACCTCTGCCGGCGGCGCCACGGGCGTAGTGGATGCTGGCGCCTTTATGTCGCCGGTGGTGCTGAGCTGGGCTGACGCGGAGACTGACGCGATCCACTCGCTGGAGGCGTTCGGCCCGGTGGCCTCCGTGATCGGATACAAGGACCTGCCCGACGCCGTCCGCCTCGCCGCCCGTGGCGGCGGCTCCCTCGTGGCCTCGGTGTGCACCAACGATCCGGCCGTGGCCCGCGAACTCGTCACCGGGATCGCCGCCCACCACGGCCGTGTCCTGATGCTCAACCGCGAGGACGCCCGCAGCTCCACCGGGCACGGCTCACCCGTGCCGCACCTGGTCCACGGCGGTCCCGGCCGCGCCGGCGGCGGCGAGGAGCTCGGCGGCATCCGCTCGGTCATGCACCACATGCAGCGCACCGCCATCCAGGGCTCGCCCAACATGCTCACCGCCGTCACCGGCCTCTGGCACGCCGGGGCGGACCGGAACTTTACCGTGGAGACCGAGGGAACGCACCCGTTCCGGAAGTCGCTGGCTTCGTTGCGGATCGGCGACGCCGTCCGGTCCGACCTGCGTCAAGTGTCACTGGCGGACATTTCGGCGTTCGCTAACTCCACGGGCGACACCTTCTATGCCCACACCAACCAGGAAGCGGCCGAAGCCAACCCGTTCTTCCCGGGCATCGTGGCACACGGGTACCTGCTGCTGAGCTGGGCCGCCGGGCTGTTTGTGGAACCGGCACCGGGCCCGGTCCTGGCCAACTACGGCCTGGAGAACCTCCGCTTCATCACGCCTGTGGCTGCCGGGGATTCCATCCGGGTCACCCTGACGGCCAAGAAGATCACGCCGCGCGAAACCGACGAGTACGGCGAGGTAGCCTGGGACGCGCTCCTGACCAACCAGAACGACGACATCGTGGCCACCTACGACGTCCTCACCCTCGTCGAAAAGTAGCCCCACCCCGGACGCTCTCTCACTAGTCCGAAAATGGAGGGGACGTGACCGCGGTCGGTGCGCACTGTGGTGCACTCCGTCGTGGTCTGGCGGGTGTTGGTGTTGGTATGAAGACGGGGTAGGGTCAGGCTGCGGGTGCGAGGGTGACGGTGTAGCCGAGGGCTTCGAGCTGGCGGATGTGGCCTCGTTTTCTGCTCTCGGGGTCGGTGCGGCGGCTGAAGTAGTCGGGGCCGAGGTCGTTGAACCGGGCGTCCGGGTCTTGGAGCAGGTGCCAGATGATCACGAGGATGGAACGTCCGGTGGCGACGATAGCGCGTTTCTTGCCCCGCCGCCGCGCGATCCTCTGGTGGCGTTCGCCCAGAAAGGTGTGAGTTTTGCTGGCCCCGACGGCGGCCTCGCCCAGGACCCGGGCGAGATAGCGGTTGCCGTGTCCGGTCGAGCCGTTTCCCTTGGTCTTCCCCGCGGAGGAGTTGATGCCCGGGGAGAACTTCGCCCAGGAACACAGGTGCCCCGCGGTCGGGAACCGGGTCATGTCTACCCCGATTTCGGCGATAATAGCGGCAGCAGCGACGGGGCCGATGCCCGGGATCTCATCCAGGCGTTCCGCTGCCGCCGCGAAAGGGGCCAACTGCCCCTCGATCTGTTCATCGACCGCGGCGATATCGGCATCGATGCCGTCGATCCTTGCCAGCATCCGGGCCAGCAGGAAGGCGTGGTGGTCATCAAATTGGCCGGTGAAGGCCTCCTCAAGTTCGCTGATCTTCCCCCGCATCCGGGTCCGGGCCAGCTGCGCGAGCCTACTCGGGTTCCGTTCGCCGGCGATGAGCGCCGCCATCATTTCCCGCCCGGACACCCCGAAAATATCCGAAGCGACGACGGAGAGCTTGATGCACGCGTCCTCGAGGAGTTTTTCGACCCGGTTCTTCTCCGCGGTCCGGGTTCCGACCAGATCAGCGCGGTACCGGGTCAGGTCCCGCAGCCGGCGGATCGGGGCAGGCGGGACGAAACTGGGCCGCAGCATCTGCCGCTCGGCGACCTTGCACAGCCACACGGAATCGAGCACGTCCGTCTTCGGCCGGCCCGGCAGATGCTTCACGTCGCGGGCGTTGACCAGCCACGGCTCGAGCCCGTGCGCCTCCAGGAGGTAAAACACCGGCTTCCAATAGTCCGAAGTCGCCTCCATCACGACCCGCTCGATCCGGAGGTCCACGAGATGGTTGGCCAGCTCCATCAACGACCGCGTCATCGTGGAGTGCGTGGACACCTCCTGCAACCGTTTCCTCCGGTCCCCTTCCGCGGGGACCCGGACACAACACACGAGTTCGGCCTTGCCAATGTCGATCGCGGCGACTCTGGCAATGATCTGATCCTCATCCTGGGTTTCAGCCAGCATGGCTACTGCTCATCTCCTCACAGAGCGGAACTTCTGATTATCGAAGCGGCCGCCCGCGGGGATCACCGGGAAAAATCGGAATCTAGTCCTCGTTCTCGGTAAAAGGAAACAGTGAAGGGCCCACGGCGTGATCCCCGGCGCCCGGCTTAATGACGGACTGAAAGAACCATAGTGACTACGGCGTCGGCAGGCGACCACAGGCACATTTTCAGCCCGGAACGGGCGCCCCGCAAGGGGCATACAGGCTTAATGTACGGTTTCCTGCGACGTTCTCGCACAGGTGAGAGAGCGTCGGGGTTTTTCCCGCATTATGTGAGAGAGCGTTTGGATCTTTCCGGGTTGCTGCGGCGTAAAATTTCCACCGTAGGAGGTGGCCAAATGAACCTAGCCCTGAACACAGCCACAACCATCCTGCCCGTCGATGACGCAGCGCGCGCCCACAGTTTCTACACCGAAAAACTGGGCCTCCCGCACCGCGGAATGACAGACAATGGAAGCGAATTACTCGGTAGCGACGGCGGCCCGATGCTGCAGTTGTTGCCGGTCTCGGACGGGAAGCACTCCGAGCACACCGCCCTTAGTTTTGAGGTGCGCAACATTGAGCGGATCGTGCAGGACATGGAGGCCAGGGGCGTCCGTTTCCAGGATTACGACCTGCCCAACCTCAAGACCGAGAACCACATCTGCACCACGGACTCCGAGAAATGCGCCTGGTTCATGGACACGGAGCACAACATCCTCTGCGTTCACGAGACGTTGGGAATGCAGGCCGAATACCAGCTCTGACCGCCTCAGCAGGTCGCACTCAGCAGGCCGCAGCATTCCCTAGTGCTGCGCGTGGAGCCCGTCGAACGCGATGGTGATGACGTCGTCGGCCAGTTTTTCCGGCGTGAGGGAGCCGCCCGGTTTGTACCATTCCACGATTGAGTTGATGGTGCCGAACAGCAGGCGCGTGACGGTGCGCGGATCGATGTCCTGGCGCAGCGAGCCTTCGTCGCGGGCTGCGGAAATCAGGGCGGCCACCTCGTGATCAAACGCGCGACGGCGCTCCAGGGCGTCGCGCTCAATGTCAGTGTTGCCCCGCAACCGCAGGAGCAGCGTGACAAACGGCAGCCGCTCCACCAGGACGGCCACGGTCTGACGCAGGACAAATTCCAGCCGTGCGTCCGCCGCGCCGCTTTGCGCCCCGGGCTGTTCGAGGATTGATTCCAGGCCACCAAGCGCATGGTCCAGGGCGAGCTTCAAGAGGTCGCCCTTGGACGGCACGTGGTGGTAGATGGCCGATTTCGAGATGCCCAGGTTCTCGGCCAGAATGCCCATGGAGGTGGCGTCGTAGCCGTGCCGGTTGAAGACGTCGACGGCGATGAGCAGCACCGACTGCTGGTCGTAACCGGGACGGCCGCGCTTGCTGGGGACTGCTGTAGTTGGCATACCGGCTATTTTCCCACGAACGTTCGGTAATCCCTGCAGCGGCGCAGCCCAACACATTCGCCCACGACGCTACTAGGCCCTACGCCTTGGGACGGAGGTCGTAGATCCGGCGCAGCTTGCCGTTTGACCGCTCCAGTGAACCCGGCTCCACCACGTCAACGGCGCACGAAGAACCCACGTGGATCTTGATCTGCTCCTGCAAGGTGCGCGCCGCCGTCGTACTCTGCTCAAGTGTCACCGCGTCCCGGCGCTCGATCTTGACGGTCAGCTGGTCCATCCGCTGGCCCTCGGGGCGGGTGAGTTCGAGCTGGAAGTGGGGGCTGAGTTCGGGGATGCGCAGCGCGATTTCCTCGATCTGGGACGGGAACAGGTTCACGCCGCGGAGGATGATCATGTCGTCGCTGCGGCCGGTGATGCGGCCCATCCTGCGGTGTGCGGGGCGGGCGGTGCCGGGCAGGAGGCGGGTGAGGTCCTTGGTGCGGTAGCGGATGATCGGCAGGGCTTCCTTGGTGAGTGCGGTGAACACGAGTTCGCCGTGTTCGCCGTCGCGCAGCACGTTCTCTTTGCCCACTGCGGGGTTGAAAGCGTCGATGATTTCCGGGCGGAAGTGGTCCTCCCAGATGTGGCTGCCGTCCTGGGTTTCCACGGCCTCGCCGGCGACGCCCGGGCCCATCACTTCGGACAGGCCGTAGATGTCGCAGGCCTTGATGTTCATGGTGACTTCGAGTTCGTGCCGCATCTCCTGCGTCCACGGTTCGGCGCCCAGGACTGCGTACTTGAGCGAGGTTGACGTCGGGTCGATGCCCATGTGGGCCATGGCGTCGGCGATGGTGAGCAAGTACGTGGGCGTGGCCAGGATGGCGTCCGGCTGGAAGTCCTGGATGAGCTGGATCTGGCGTTCGGTCTGCCCGCCGGACATCGGGATGACGGTGCAGCCCAGTGCCTCAGCGCCGGCGTGCGCGCCCAAACCGCCGGTGAACAGGCCGTAACCGTAGGCGTTGTGGACCTTCATGCCGGGCCGGACGCCGGACGCGCGGAGGCAGCGCGCCACCAGTTTGGCCCAGTCGGCCAGGTCCTGCTTGGTGTATCCGACGACGGTGGGCCGGCCTGTGGTGCCCGAACTTGCGTGCACGCGGGCTACTTCGCTCTGCGGCACAGCGAACATGCCGAACGGGTACTCGGCGCGCAGGTCTTCCTTGGTGGTGAAGGGGAAGTTGCCGAGGTCGCTGAGTTCGCGGAGGTCCGTGGGGTGGATGCCGGCGTCGTCGAATTTGCGCTTGTAGAGCGGCACACGGTCGTAGGCGTAGGCCACCGTGTGCTGCAGGCGGGTGAGCTGGAGGGCCTCGAGTTCGTCGCGGGAGATCGTTTCCTCGCGGTCCAGGATGGGATCTGTGCCCTGGGAGGTGGGCTGGGGCATTGGCGTTTCGGGGGCGTGGAGGGTCATGGTTTCCTACTTCTTGGGAATGGTGCGGCTGCGTCCGCGGAACTCGGCGATGAGTTCCCCCGGGTTGCCGGAGCTGGGTAGCGAATCGGCCTGCGCACGGAGGTGCGCGTCGGCGTCGGCGGCGAAAATCTGGATGTCGTAGAGCCCGCTGCGCCCAGAGCTGGAACGGCGGTCCGCGACGGCGGTGATCACCTGGCCGCGGTAGGCGGGCTTGAGGAAGTTGATGTCGACGCCGGCGGCAACGGTGATGCTGTCGGCCTCTTCCGGGGTGGGATTGACCGGGTTGCAGGCCAGGGCGAAGGCGGAGTCGGCGAAGGCGAAGATCATTCCGCCGTGCGCCATGCCGAACCCGTTGAGCATTTCCTGCCGGAGTGTCATGCGGATGGTGGCGTGCCCGTCGCTGACGGCGAGGACCTCGATGCCCATCCATTCGGAGGCGTAGTCGTTTTCCAGGATGGGGTGGGTGGCCCCGGAGAGTGCTGCTTCAGCCATGCGTCATTGCCTCCAGCTTTATTTACCGAATGTTCATTAGGTAATCCCAGATGCGGGTCCGGTGTCAAGGGCAGACCGGTCTTTGGGTACCCCTGATCGGTGGGACCCCCGGCACGGAAGTGCAAGGATGGAGGGACCGGCACCACGCACAGCAAAGGGCGGACCATGGCCAAAGGCATCTACGTCAGCGCGACCACCCCGGGGTCGGGCAAGTCGCTCGTGGCCCTGGGCCTCGCGGACACGCTCCACCGGCACGCGGACCGGATCGGCTTCTTCAAACCGGTGGTCCACGGCCCGGACGCCGCCAGCGACCCCATGGTGGCGCTGATGAAATCACGCTTCGCGCTCGACGACGACCGTTGCCGTGGCGGCCTGACGTCCACCGAAGTGCGTGCCCTCCTGGCAGACGGAAAACGCGCCGACATCGATGCGCGCTGCGTGGAGATCTTCGCCGAGATTGCCAAGCATTGCGACGTGGTGATCGTGGAGGGGACGGACCTCACCGGCCAGGACGCCGCCGTCGAGTTTGACCTCAACGCCCGGCTGGCCAATAACCTGGCCGCGCCGGTGGTTGCCGTGGTGGGCGCCAAGGGGCTCAGCGTCGCGGAGGCCGCGGCCGCCGTCGAGGTTGCCCGCAAGGAATTGGTGGCGGAAAAGTGCACGCTGCTGGCCATCATGGTGAACCGCGCGGACCCGGACCTGATGGAGGAAATCGCGGCCGCTATCAAGCCTGGTGCATCCAACCGGCCCGTGTACGTCCTGCCGGAGCTGGAGGAGATCGCCCGGCCCACCACCGGCGAGGTTGCCACGGCCCTGGGCGTGCGGCAGATCGCCGGCCTCGCGGACATGGAACGCGACGTGCGGGACATCAAGGTGGCCGCCATGAATGTGGGCAACTTCCTGAACGTGCTGGACGAGGGGGCCCTGGTGATCGTTCCCGGCGACCGCGCGGACGTGATGGTGGCCTGCCTGGCGTCGTCGTTCTCGCCGGAATTCCCGGTGCCGTCCGCGCTGATCCTGACCGGCGGCCTGTCCCCGGACGCCAACATCTACCCGCTCCTGGCGCAGGCACCGTTCCCCGTGTTCGCCGCCAGCCAGGACACCTACACCACCGCCAAGCGGGTCTCCGAGGTCCGCAGCGAGATCTGGTCCGGGCACCGCCGCAAGGTGGCCTCCGCCCTGGGCCTGTGGTCCAAACGGGTGGACGAGGCCGAACTTGTGGAACGCCTCCACCTGCCGCGCCTGGAGCGGATGACCCCGCTGCGGTTCCTGCACGACCTCATCGAACGGGCCAGGGGCCAGCGCCGGCACGTGGTGCTGCCGGAGGGAACGGACGTCCGGATCCTGCAGGCCGCCGAAATCCTGCACCGCCGCGACGTCTGCGATCTCACCCTGCTGGGACCGGATTCGCAGGTCCGCGAGCTGGCGGCGGCCAACGGCGTCGACCTCGCGGGGATCAACATCGTGGACCCGGCCACCTCGGAACTGCGGCAGGGTTTCGCGGAGAAGTACGCCGAGCTGCGCGCGCACAAGGGCGTGGACCTGCCCAAGGCCCTGGAAATCATGCAGGACGGCAGCTATTTCGGCACCATGATGGTCCAGCTGGGAGTGGTGGACGGCATGGTGTCCGGCGCCGCCCACACCACCGCGCACACCATCCGCCCGGCGCTGGAGTTCGTCAAAACGCGCGACGGCGTGAAGATCGTGTCCTCGGTGTTCCTGATGCTCATGCCGGACCGGGTGCTGGTCTATGGCGACTGCGCCGTGAACCCCGATCCCAATGTGGAGCAGCTCGCGGACATCGCACTCGCCTCGGCCGAAACGGCGGTGCAGTTCGGGGTGGAGCCGCGGGTGGCCATGCTGTCCTACTCCACCGGCGGCTCGGGTTCCGGCGAGGCCGTGGACGAAGTCCGGCAGGCCACCGAACTGGTGCGTGAACGCCGCCCGGATCTCGCCGTCGAAGGCCCCATCCAGTACGACGCCGCCGTGGACGCCTCCATCGCGGAGTCCAAAATGCCCGGCTCGTCGGTGGCAGGACAGGCGACCGTCTTCATCTTCCCGGACCTGAACACCGGCAACAACACGTACAAGGCGGTGCAGCAGAGCTCGGGGGCGGTCGCCGTCGGGCCCGTCCTGCAGGGTCTGCGCAAGCCGGTCAACGACCTCTCGCGCGGCTGCACCGTGGAGGACATCGTGAACACGGTGGCCATCACCGCCATCCAGGCGCAGGTGCCGGCCTCGTGAGAGCGCAACGCGGGGTCACTAAATGCCCCTTCTGAAGGGAATATTGGGCGTTAAGTGACCCCGCGTTGGTGTCAGGTGTTATCCGGCGGTTGAGGACCGGCGGGCCATCTCGGGAAAGTTGAAGGACCCTAGCTGTTTTCCGGCTTGGCCAGGCTGTCTGGGTCTTCCTCCTTGGCCGGCTCATCGGAGAGTCCTAGGGGCGTGAGGTCCAGGTTTTGCAGATCTTCGGGCGGCTCAGCGGCCTCGCCCACCTCTTCGGCTTTGGGGCTTCCGGTATCGTCCAGGGCCGGGTTGGCACCCTCGACGCCGGTGGGATCCTTGGTGCCTGGCGTGTCAGATTCCGCGGTATCGGGTTCGGTGTTGTTGGGCTGAGTGGTGTCGTTCGGCATGGAAGTCCCTCTCTGCATAGTGCAACGTGTCCGCCGACTCTAAGCGCCTGCCGCGGCCGACGCAACGGGCGGCTGACGCAACGGCAGGCGCGGCGTGAGCCGGTCCGCAGCCTCAGCCCTGACGGGCCTTCATCCGCGGGTTCTTTTTGTTGATCACAAAGGTGCGGCCCCGGCGTCGGACGATCTGGGCGCCGGGAACCTTCTTCAGGGCGCGGAGGGAGTTTCTGACTTTCATGGGCTTGCTCCTTGTTGTTGGTGGTGGGTGGGTGGCGATTGACGGATGGCGCAGGGTGCGGCCGGGGCCGTTCAGTTCGGGGCGGGATCGAGCTGGAACGGATCGGTCAGCCCGGCGTACCCGGCCTCCATTTCCGCGTCGGTGAGCTCACAGGCGGAGAGCAGCTGCGCAATTTCCGCCGGGTCCATGCCTTCTCCAGTCGCGGCCAGCACGCTTCCGCGGTCCCCGTGTTCCGGATGCCAGTCCAGGTGGGCGTCCACATGGGTGAGGGGATCGGGCGCCGCACCGGCGTCCTGGTCTGCCAGCCACGGCCCGGTATTTTCGAGCCAGACACGCGGCCCGATGCCCTGGATGGCAATCCGGCACTGCGGCGCGGCGGCGATCCACAGGCGGCCCCGCAACCAGCAGCAGCCCTCCGCGAGGGACGCCAGGGCGTGCCGGAACCGCTCAGGGTGCAGCGGACGCTGGGCCCGGTGCGTGACAGTGGTGAACGGTGAGATGGAGGACGACGCCGGGATCCGCACCGAACCGGGGACCGTCCGGCTCAGGGCGTCCTGGTAGTCGTGACGGCCGGGGCGGATGAGGCCGGCGTTTTCCACCACGTCAGCGTGCGGTGCCAGTTCCCGCACCAGCTGCATGCCTCGAACCCGCAGGGCGGGGTCCGCCGGAAACAGGTCCACCTCCGCCAGCAGGACGGTGTCATTGAACGACAGCTCGCCGATAAGGAATTCGCCCGCAGTGCGCTGGTCCTCCGGGACCGGCGTGAACCCGGATTCAAACAGGGTGTGATGATCCCAAATGTGGTCCTCCAGTGTGTCAGGGGCGCAGGCAAGGACGGCGGAATCAATCGTCACCGGGCGGGAGAGACCACGCCGCAGCGCCCCGATCGCAGCCTCCGCGGACACGGCCGGAGGGAGCCCGATGATGGCCTGCGTCTCCCCGCGTTCCAGCAGCCGCTCGATGGTGGGCACCAGGTCCAGCCGCACGGTGCAGCTCAGGCAGCCGTGTTCCAGCTGCGTCTCGGCACTCTCCAGGAGCCCGGACTGGCTGAAGATCCTGCGGATGACGACGCCGTTCTCCAGCAGGTCGTGCAGGACCACCACGGCGCCGGGATTGGCCGCGGCCGCGTCTTGGCAGGCTTGCTGGCGGCACAGGGCGTCCAGGGAGCTGATCACAGTGAGTTGCATGCCGATCACTCTAATGAGAATGATTCGCAAAAACAAGTCACTGAAATCTGGCGCTACTAGTTGGAAAGTACTTGACGCAATGGAAAGTACTTTCCTAAGATGAGTTCAATACCAGCACCGGCGAAAGGCAACACCATGGACGAAACAACGGAAAGTCCCACTCCCGCCCAGGCACAGGAGCTCCTGGCGAAGGCCCAGTGGATCGGCGCCACCTCCATCAACGCAGCGTCGTGGCCGGTTGCCATGGTCTTCACCAGCCTGGCCATCCTGGGATCGATGCTGATGATCGGCATGCAGATCGTGTCCCACACAGGGTACGGCGCCCCGCTGCTGGCGACCGCCGTCGGCATCTGGGGAGCGGCAACGGCCTGCATCTGGCCGATGTTCCAGACGTCCACCAAAGCCGGGTATACCAGGCGGTTCCTGACGTCACTGATTGCCTACTTCTTTCTGTACAGCGTCGCGCTGGTGGTGGGAGCCAGCCTCTTCCGCGACGGGAACATCTGGTTCTACGTGAGCGCCGCCGTCGTACTTGCCGGAGTTGGCCTGGCCGCCGCCTTCCGTGAGCTGCGCGCGTGAGCGCCGCTGCGGAACATCCCCGCCACCGGCTCGATGACCTCATCCACCAGCCGGTCCGCTTCTCCATCATGGCGGCGCTGGCAGGAGCGGAGTCGATGGACTTCAAGGACCTGCGGGACGCCATCCAGGTCAGCGATTCTGTGCTCAGCAAGCAGCTCACCGTCCTGGAGAAGGCCGGGTACGTGAAGATCAAGAAGGGATTCGCGGGGAAGATGCCGCGGACCTCGGCGAGCGTGACTGCTGAAGGGCGGAAGGCCTGGGACGGGCACCTGCAGACCCTGCGGGACATCGCCGGCGGCTGACGCGGCAACTTATAGAGTGGATCCCAGGGAGCGCTGCGCCAGGCTCCGGCACCACTCCTCGTCAGCTGTGCCCGCGGTACCAAGGCTTCAGGAGGCCCCCATGCTTGTGCTCGTCATCAACTCCGGTTCGTCCTCGCTCAAGTACCAGGTCCGTGACGTGGCCGCCGGCATTGTGCTGACCGAGGGGCTGATCGAGAAGATCGGCATGGGCAACGGCGGTGATGGCGACGGCGAAATCGAGGGCCCCCGGGACCATGCGGAGGCGCTGGAACTGGTAGATGCCGCGATCCATGCCGAGCTCGGCGACCTTGAGCTGGCTGCGGTGGGCCACCGCGTGGTGCACGGCGGCGAACGTTTCGCCGAGCCGGTGCTGATCGACAACGAGATCACCCGCGCCATCGAGCGCCTCAATCCGCTGGCGCCGCTGCACAACCCCGCCAATGTCCTGGGCATCCGCGCCATCAGCAAGAAGTGGCCGGACCTGCCGCAGGTGGCCGTGTTCGACACCGCTTTCCACCGCACCCTGCCGGAGCACGCCTGGCGCTACGCCGTCCCGGACGAGCTCTACACGAACCACGGCATCCGCCGCTATGGCTTCCACGGCACCTCGCACGAGTACGTCACGCACCGCGCCGCATCGCTGCTGGATCTGCCCGTGGACGAGTTCGACGGCGTGATCGCCCACCTGGGGAACGGCGCCTCCGTCACGGCCATCCGCCGCGGTCATTCGGTGGACACGTCCATGGGCTTCACCCCGCTGGAGGGCCTGGTGATGGGCACCCGCTCGGGTGACCTCGATCCCTCCATCCTGGTATTCCTCGGCCGGAACGGGTGGACGCCGGAGGACATCGACAGCATGCTCAACCGCGAGTCGGGTCTCAAGGGGCTCGCCGGGAACAACGACATGCGCTCGGTGGTGGAGGCGTCAGAGGCTGGCGACGCCAAGGCTTCAATGGCGCTCGCGGTCACGTCCTACCGGCTGGCAAAGTACATCGGCGGCTACCACGTGGCCGTCGGGGGTGCCAAGGCCCTCGTGTTCACGGCGGGGATCGGCGAAAACTCGCACCAGTTCCGCGCCCTGGTGACTGACAGGCTGCGTGCGCTGGGGATAGAGCTCGACGTCGGCCTGAACAGTCAGCGCTCCAAGGAACCGCGGGTGATTTCCTCGGCTGAGTCCGTCATCCCGGTGTTGGTGGTGCCCACCGACGAGGAGCGCGCCATCGCAGAGGCAACTGCCGCCGTCGTTGGTGGTTGAGCCTGTCGAAACCGGGCTGCGGGGTAGCCTCAGTCCATGCCTGAGATCACTTTGCCCCTCCGCACCGAGCGGCTCATCCTGCGCCGGTTCGAAAGTACGGACCTGGACGCCTTCCACGCTTACCATTCGCTGCCCGAAACGGCCCGCTTCCTGCCGGGGGAAGCCAAGAGCTACACAAAGTGCATGGAATCCGTGGGCAAGTACGCCAACTTCGTCTACGAGAAGGAGAACGACTGGGTATGCCTGGCCATCGAGGCGAAGGGATCGCCGGGGCTGCTGGGCGAAGTGGTGCTGAAGTGGCTTCCGGGGCGCGGCCAGGGCGAAGTCGGATGGACCCTGGCGCCGGCCTCGCGGGGCAAGGGCTACGGGGCAGAGGCCGCGGATGCGGTGCTGAAGCTGGGGTTCGAGGAGCTGGGGATGCACCGGATCGAGGCAAAGCTCGACGCCTTGAACACCGCCTCCGCCGCCTTGTGCGAACGGCTGGGCATGCGGTTGGAAGCCCGGCTGGTGGACAAGTGGCACTACAAAGGCCAGTGGGCCACTGAGCTGGTCTACGCGATCCTTGAGGGCGAATGGCGGGCCCGGCGCCAGTGAGGGAAACGAATGGCCATTGACGGCCTCAAGCGCCGGGGACAGACTTTTCCTGTGCCTAGCTGCCGGCCGTGCCGCGCTGGCAACAGGCGTGTCCAAGGAGAATCCGATGCCCACCGTGGAAGAAAACGTCTACATTGCCCGCCCGCCACAGGAAGTCTTCAATTTCCTGTCAAAGGGCGAAAACATTCCAGTCTGGGACTCCTCGGCGGTCCATGCCGAAACGGTCGGGACCGAGCCTGTTGCAGTCGGCACCCGGGTCAAGGGCGCCAGCAAGGTGGTGGGCAGGAAATTCGACTGGACAACGGAGGTTATCGAATTCCAGCCTCCGACCCGCTTTGTATCCAGCTCGGTGGAAGGAAAGCTGGAATTCACTGTCACGAATGTCCTGGAACCTGAAGGTGACGGGACCCGCCTGAATTTCCGGATCGATGCGGCATCTGGCCTGGGCGGCGTGTTCGGGAAACTGGCCGACCGGTTCGTGGAACAAGCCCAGGCCCGGACCGTCCGTGCCAACCTCGAGACACTGGCCGAACTGCTGGCCGAGCACCCCGAATACGGCAGGGATGACGGCTGAGCCGCGAGATCCGATCGATTGCTCCGTAACGGCCCTTCAGGGCGCTGAAAACGGCGGTTGGGCCCACGCCGGCAGGGTACCCTGGCCGAGCTGGCGAGGCGAGGGGGCCGGTGGGGAGCAACCGATGGGTTATTTGAGGCCGGCCCCCGGCAGCAGGTCCTTGGCGCCGAGGGAATCGGCGATGAACGCGTAGTCCCACGCCCGCTCGCGCCACTGGACATAGCGCCCGGACGCGCCGCCGTGGCCGCCGTCCATTTCGATCTTCATCACCACAGGCTCCGTGCCGGTGGTCTTGTTCCGCAGCTCCTGGACCCACTTGGCAGGCTCCACGTACAGGACGCGGGTGTCGTTGAAGGACGTCACCGCGGCCACCTTGGGGTACGCAACGGAATGCACGTTCTCGTACGGCGAATAGGACTTCATGTAGGCGTACACGTCGGGATCCGTGATGGGGTTGCCCCACTCCTCCCATTCCAGGGCGGACAGCGGAAGCTCCGGGTCCAGGATGGTGGTGAGGGCGTCCACAAACGGCACCTGCGCCACCACCGCGGCGTACTTTTCCGGTGCCAGGTTGGCCACGGCACCCATCAGCAGACCGCCCGCAGAGCCGCCCAGCGCCGCAATCCGGGACGGATCCACCCAGCCGGAGTTGGCGAGCCAGTCGGTGGCGTCCACAAAGTCGGTGAAGGTGTTCTTCTTGGTGAGCTTCTTGCCGTCCTCATACCAGTGCCGGCCCAGCTCGCCGCCGCCGCGGATGTGCGCGATCACAAACACCACACCGCGGTCCAACAGTGACAGCCGCGCGATGCCGAAACCCGGGTCCATGCTCAGCTCGTAGGAGCCGTACCCGTAGACCAGGCCCGCCGCCGTCGAATCCTGTTTCACGTCCTTGTGCCGCAGCACAGACAGTGGGACCCGCGTGCCGTCCGAGGCGTCGGCCCATTCGCGGGTGGCCACGTAGTCGCTGCCGTCGTAGCCGCCCAGCACCGGGCTTTCCTTGCGGAGCAGCAGTTCGCCGGCGGGCTGCGCCGGGGTGGGCAGCACAAAGTCGTAGACGCGCGACGGCGTGAAGTAGGACGTGTAGCCCAGCCGGATGACCGGGGCCTCGTAGTCCGAACCGCCGACGCCGGCTGTGTACAGCTCCTCGTCGAACGCGGGCTCCACCGGAGCTTCCTGCGCGGGCGTACCGAGGGCGGCCAGCCCCATCACCTGGACGCGCTCGATGGTGTCCTTGCGGACGGACACAATCAGGTGCGTGGAGGTGACGCCGGCACCATTGACGCGGACGTCGTCGGAATGCTCGACGACGGTACTCCAGTGCTGCTCGGCCAACGGCTTGGCGAGCTCGGCGGGGTCCGCCAGGGAGACCATGGAGTTGATGGCACCGCGGTTGTGGGTGAGCAGAATGCGTTCTGATTTTTCGCCGTCAGGACCGGTGAGCAGGAACGGCTCGGCCTCGTAGAGGACGCGTTCGTCCCGCGAAATCACCGTGGTGAGGGCCGCCGTCGGGTCATCGAAACGCAGCAGGCGGGTCTCGCTGTACTCGGAGCAGCCGATGCCCAGCACGAGGTGCCGCCTGTCAGAGGAGAGCTCAAAGCCCAGCCACATGGCGACATCGTCCTCCTGGTAAATCACCTCATCGTCAGAGACCGGAGTGCCCAGGACGTGGGACTTGACCTGGTACGGGCGCCACGAATCGTCCACCACGGTGTAGAAAATGCGCGTGCCGTCGGGGGAGAAGCTGACGCCGTAGAAGATGTTCTCAATGACGTCCGGCAGGAGTTCACCCGTGCGGAGGTCCTTGATGCGGAGGGTAAAACGTTCGTCGCCGGAGTTGTCCACGGCGTAGGCGTAAAGGGTTCCGTCCACCGTGACGGCCGAGCCGCCCACCGAGAAGAACGGCTTGCCTTCGGCTTCAATGTTGCCGTCCAGCAGCACTTCCTCGCCGGGAATTTCGACGCCGGCCTCCACTGCGGGGGGAGTCCAGTCGGCCACGGGGTTGCCGGAGTCCTGGGCACGGACGCGGCACTGGATGCCGTACTCCTTGCCCTCTACCGAGCGGCTGAAGTACCACCAGCCGTCCTTGCGGTTTGGGACAGACAGGTCTGTCTCCTGCGTGCGGCCTTTGATTTCCTGGAAGATGGCCTCGCGCAGCGGCTCCTGGTGGGCGGTGACCTCCTCCTGGTAGGCGTTCTCGGCCCTTAGGTGCTCGACCACCTCGGCGGATTCCTTCTCGCGCAGCCACTCGTAGTTGTCCACGAAAGTGTCGCCATGGTGCGTCCGCTCGTGCGGGACCTTCTTGGCCACTGGGGGCGTGGGGGAGGAAGCGGCGGACGAAGTGGCGGAATCCTGCAGCGGAGTCTGGGTCATGCCTTCAATATATAGAGCCGGGCGGACAAAATGGCCGCCGTTCGCTACCGGGGTAGCGCCCTCCTGCCCTGTTGATCTATCACTTATGGGCCCTAAACCGGGGGCAAAGCGACTGTAAGTGATAGATCAACGGAGCAGCCGGGCCGGACGGGCCGCTAAGTTACCGGCCGGAACCCCTTGAACCGTCCTCCGCCGGGTGCTAGAACGGCATTACCGGGAGGATCCGGACGCGTTCTTTTTCATCTGCCTCATAGGGCGGTTAGCCGTTTCGGCACGCCACAGCGCCAGCCAGCGCATCGGCAGTCTGCGGGCGACCCTTCCGATACGGTGGTCCCCGGCCTCGCCGGGGACCACTTTTTGCGCCCCTGGCAATGCTGTTGTGGCTTGCCACAGAAGGCTGAGCGGGACCTTGACAGGGCGTCATTATCGCGGGGTAATTGAAAGCACTCTTAGTAATTTTTGGGGGCGATGATGCGAAACCTAATTCCGAAAGGCATCCTCCGGAAGGTGCTCCTGCCACCCACGTACGGCTTGCACCTGACACGGGGCGCTGAGTTCACGGTGCTCTCCGTCGAAGTCTGGAGCACGTGCCTGGTGGTCAACATCCACGTGGAATCCGCTGCCGGGAGGGCCATCCCGGAAATTGCCATCGAAGACCATTGGGGCACGCTCTACACACTGCGAGATTCGGCCAGTGTGGGCTCGCGGAACCTACAGGTATTCACCCCGTCCGTGCCGCCCGGCACCAGAAGCCTGACCATCAGGTCCACGGACGACGCCAACGCGCGCCTGGTGGTGACCTTCGCCGTCCCGCTGATGCGGGAAGCCGGCGAAGCAGCCAAGGCGCCGCTTTCCCGCCCGGTCCGACTGCGCCGTCCGGCCTAGAAGCAGGCCAATCAAGAACGCACTCACTGCAGGGATTGAACTGCTCCCCGGAAGTTGGACTGAGAAATTCAGTTCCGACTTCCGGGGAGCAGTTTTATGCATGCACGTAGTTCATTGTCTGAGGCGCAGCGCGAGGCGGCTGTAGCGTTGTTTGAGAAGGGTGTGGGGTATGGGTCGGCGGCTCGGTCGCTCGATGCGGCTCGTGTGCCGGTTAGGGCCCTGTATGGGCGGTGGAGGATTCATGGGCAAGGAGTGCTGGTGAGCAGGCCGGCGAAGTCGTACTCGTTTGAGTTTAAGCGCGCTCTGGTCGAGCGGTTCCTCGCGGGTGAGTCCGGCCCGGCTCTGGCAGTCGAGGCGGGTTTGGCCTCGCGTGAGCTGCTGCAGAAGTGGGTCCGGGCGTATCGGCTGGACGGTGAGGACGGGTTGCGGCCAAAGCCCAAAGGCAGACCGCGGAAACCCGATTCCCCGCCACCCGCGGAGCTGCCCGAGCTTGAGCGGTTGCGGCGGGAGAACGAGCGGCTGCGCGCTGAGGTGGCGTACCTGGGAAAACTGCGGGCCTTGAGGGAACAGGGACGTCGGTAAAGGTTCAAGCCGTCGTTTCCCTCAAGGCTGACTATCCGCTTGGTGTCCTGTTGGACGTCGCCGGGCTGGCCAGATCCACGTTCTTCTATCACCAGGCCCGGCTCCAGGCGCCCGACCCGCAAGAGAAGCTCAAAGCGGCGGTCACGGAGATCTTCGAGACGAACCATGGCCGGTACGGGCACCGGCGCATCCACACGGAGCTGGTCAAGCAAGGATGGACGGTCGCGAAGAAGACCGTGCTGAAGCTGATGCAGGCACTCGGACTGGCCTGCAAGGTCCGGCGCAGGAAGCGCTACAACTCCTACCAGGGCGAACAGGGCGCGGTAGCGCCCAACGTGCTGAACCGAGAGTTCGAGGCTGACGGACCGAACCAGAAGTGGGTTACCGATGTCACGGAGTTCAGCGTCGGCGACCGGAAGCTCTACCTCTCACCGGTCATGGACCTCTTCGACCGGCAGATCATTTCTTACTCGCTGGGCTTGTCGCCGAACCTGGCGCTCACCAACGATTCCCTGCGTGAGGCCCTGACCTGCCTGCAGCCCGGTCAGCAGCCGCTGGTGCACTCGGACCAAGGTTTCCAATACCGCCACACCTCCTGGCGCACCCTCATCGAGGACGCCGGCGCGGTCCAATCAATGTCCCGCAAGGGCAATTGCTACGACAACGCCGTCATGGAGAACTTCTTCGGCCACCTCAAGGAAGAACTCTTCCACCGCGTCCGATTCCTCAACACCGACGCACTGGCAGCTGCAATCGAGGAATACATCCACTGGTACAACACCAAAAGAATCTCAACAAAGCTCAAGGGCCTAAGCCCGGTGCAATACCGTGCCCAGGCCCTCGCAGCTTAGGATCCTATTTGGCCAGTCCAACTTCCGGGGACCAGTTCAGATTGAGAGAGCGTTCGGGAAATTTCTGCAGGAAGTGAGAGAGCGTTGGTGGCGCGCGGGCGTATCCTGATCACGCAAAGGCGCACCCGCCAAGCGTGAGAGGGGAAGTTTCATGACCATCCCGCCAGTGCACGAACCAGAGCCGTTCCCGCCGGAACCAGGGCCGGACCCCTTCAATCCGGAGCCCACCCATCCCGGCCACCCGGGACCGGACAGGCCCAGCCCCATCCCGACGCCGGAACCGCCAGGCCCGCTGCCCGTCCCGGATCCGGGGCCGGCACCGTTGCGCCCGGACCCCACCCGGAGTTAAGTCACCGATGAAACGGCCCCTGGCACAGCCGGGGGCCGTTTCACTTGGTGCCCGCTAGTACCCGGACCGTGTTGCCCGGCGTACTACCCGCCCGCGTACTCGGGCAGCCGGCCTTCGCGCATGGCCGCGGCCACCTGGGCGATCCCACCGTAGTCCGGGAACACCACCGACGCCCCTCCTGGTGCCGTGCCCACCCCGGCTGTCGGCAGCGTGAGCGAAACAACGGCGTTGGGGTCGATGCCGCGCATGCCGTAGGCCAGGATCGCGACGCCCACAGGATCAAAGCCCTGGTCCACCGTGAGGTAGCCGGATGCGAAATTCACCAGGGCCCGCACCGCAGTCACGTCGTGCAGGGCGCCGTCGCTGGTGAGCCGGGCGAGGATGGCGCGGAGGAACGTCTGCTGGTTCCTGACCCGCTGGAAGTCGCCGTCGACGAAGGCGTAGCGCTCGCGGACGAATTCCAGTGCCGCCTGACCGTCGAGGTGGTTCACCCCCGGTGTGAAGACGTGCTGCGTTTCGTGAGTGGACTGGAACGGCAGGGTGACGTTCACGTCAATTCCGCCCAGCCCGTCGGTGAGCGTCTTGAAACCGTGGAAGTCCATCATGAGGGTGTGGTCGATGTGGGTCCCCATCAGGGACTCCACCGTCCGCGTGGCCAGCGGGATGCCGCCCACCTGCAAGCTGTCGTTGATCTTGGAGAAGCCGTAGTCGGGGATGCTTACGTACAGGTCCCGCATGAGGGAGACCACGTGCACACTGCGGCGGTCGGCCGGGATGTGGACCAGCATGAGCGTGTCGGCGCGGTGGTCCTGCGATTCGCCCGTGGCGGCGGTGTGGGCTGCTTGCTCCCGGGCGTTCGCGCGGCTGTCACTGCCGATCACCAGGATGTTCATGGGCGCCGCGGGGAGTTCCGCGATGGGTTCGGGCGGCGGGGGAGGGGCCGGTGCCGGGGGCGGTGGCGGTGTCGTCTCCGACGGAGTGGGGGTGGCGGTGTCAGTGATGGTGGGCACCGGGGCCGCAACTTCCGCGGCAGGCCGGGTGAACAGCAGGGCTGAAACCGCGACGACGGCCACCAGCACCAGCGACAGCACCACCGCGATCAAGCGGCGCCGTTTCAGCGCAGCAGGCTCGGGGCCGGAAGGGGCCGGGCCGATCGGATCAGGACCGCTTGGGGTGCTCGCCATGACTTAGTGTCCGCCCTCGGACCCGGTTCCGGCTACAACGCGGAGCGTGTCGTTTCCGAGCCGTAACGTACGACGGCGGCTCGCCGGGTTCAGTGGAAAGCCCCGCAGTGCGGGGCGGACTAGGCTCTTGGTCAGGAAAGGGACATCTGTGGGGGATCTGATGGAAAATACGAAGCCGATTCTGCTTGTCACCAGCCGGGCGGCCTGGGAGAAGCAGTACGAGCGTTACAGGCGAATGGGCAAGCGGCTGAATACGGTCCAGGGGCTGCTCTTCATCCCATTCCTGGCCAGCCTGCTGTTTCTGGCAGGTGTGCTCTTCCCCCTGGTTGCAGGGGACATTGCGTTTGGCCACCCGGGCTACTACTGGTACCGCGCGGCAAGCGACACGGCATTGCTGATCGGCGCCATATCCTTCGTGCTCTACGCCGGGAACGGCTTTCTTCACCGGCATTTGGTGCGCCGGGCTCATCTTGCCTTGGGGCTGAAGGCAGACGGCACGTTCGTGGAAGTGCGTGAAGTTACTCCCGAGGCCGCGCCTGCCCCTCGCTAACGCCGGCTTGCCCGGGAGCGTTTAGGCGGGAGTGTTCAGGCGCGCATGCCGCAGAATGGAAACGATGGCCGGGGCCAGTTCGTCCTCCATCTGGTGGTAGATCTCGGGGCTGCGCCGGTAGGGGTCGATGATGTCGTTTTCGGAAGAATCCGCGGGCAGTGACAGGTGCCGGACGGACGCGGCGCGCGCGGGCAGCCCCCGCCAGAAGGCGGTGTTGGCACTGAGGGGACTGCCGCCGTCGTCCGCTACCGGAACGTTTGCGGCACTGTCCGCACGCTCGTCCAGGACGTCGAGCATGCGGGCAAACTCGCGGATGGTGAAGGTGCGCTTGAGCAGGGAGGCGTCCAGCTGGAGCACTTCGCCGCGGTGGCCCGAGGTCATGGTGAGGACCAGGTCCACGCCGCGCAGGATCTTGCCGGTCAGCTGCCGCGAGACGAAACCGTCCGGGTTCCCGCCGAAGGTGCGCACGATGTCGCCGGACAGCGGCTGCATGGGGTCGCCCACCATGGCCCGCGTTCCGGCGCTGGTGACCTCGAATCCGCCCGGCATCACCTGGTCCAGCCCGGCCTGCAACAGCCTTTCGGCCACGGGAGAACGGCAGATGTTGCCGGTGCAGACCGTCAGGATCCTCACGGGTGCGGGGGCAGATGCGGGGGATTCCACGGAACTTCTCTTTCCAGCCGATGCGCCGGACCCGGTGCGGCCCGTCGTACGTTTCAACTTAACACGTGCTGGTGCCGCCGCCTCAGGGGCTGCTGCTAGAGGGTGGCCAGAAGGTCCTTCATTTCCTGGATTTCGGTTTCCTGGGCGGTCACGATGTCTTTGGCCAGCTGGACCGCTTCGGGGTACTTGCCGTCGGTGCTTTCGGTCTTGGCCATCGTGACGGCGCCTTCGTGGTGGGCGATCATCTGGGTCAGGAACAGCTTGGCCGCTTCAGTGCCCTGGCCTGCACGGAGGGCGGTCATGTCCTCCTGCCCCATCATGCCGGACATGCTGTGCCCGCCAGCCATGCCGGAGGGCATTTCGGTGGGCTGGTTCCAGCTCTTGAGCCAGGCGGTCATTTTCTCGATTTCGGGTCCTTGGGCGGCTTTGATTCTGGTGGCCAGGTCGGTCACCGTCGCTGGGATGCCTTCCTTCTCCAGCATCAGGTCCGACATTTCCACGGCCTGGGCGTGGTGCCGGATCATCAGCTGTGCGAACACGGCGTCGGCTTCATTGAACTCGGCAGCTGCCGGCGCGGAGCTGGAGTGCATTCCGGAGCCGCCGTGGGTCATGTTCGGCATGCTGCTTCCGTCAGAACCGGTGGAACCGGTGGAGCAGCCGGCCAGGGCAATCGCTGCGGCGATGGTGAGTGCGGACAAGGTCAGGGTTTTTTTCATGAGAATCAGGGTCCTTCGAAGGATCAGCAGGCGTCTGGCGCCGTTGCGGATGTGTGCGGTGTGGGTGTGTGGGGGCGCCGGGCAGGACGCGGCGCAGGGCAGATCTACGTCCGGCTGATGCAGAGGTCGCCGGGGGAAGGACTGCCCGGCAGATAGGAATAGCTGTCGGTGGCCAGGGCTGTGGCGATGACGTCAAGGGCAGGGAACGGCGTGGTGCCGGGCAGCGGCGCCGATAGGGAGGTGTTGGCCGGGGATAGGACGCAGGCCGCGTCCATGCCCGCCATCGCCGGGCAGCTGCCGGGAGTGGTGCAGGGAGACACCGTCCCGGACACCGGTGCCGCTGGATCCAGCGGTGCCGCCGGCGTATCGGCGTTGGAGGACTGGGCGGCCGTATGCCCTCCGTGGCCGGTGTGGGGCCCCTGGATCTGCGTCAGGGTCATGTCCGTGCCGACCAAGAAAGCCGTGGGCATGGTGTGGGCGCCTGACATGATGTGCATCCCGAAAATCCCGGCGATGACAGCCAGCAGCCCGGTCAGCAGCACTGCACGGTGGAGGATCGCCATGGTTCTAACGTACCTGTGCGGGATTGAGTTTCACGCGGCGCAGCAGCTGGGCGTTCAACGCCACCACGATGGTGGACACTGACATCAGCACGGCGCCGGCCGCGGGGGACAACACCACCCCGGCGAAGGCCACCACGCCCGCGGCCAACGGGACGGACAGGACGTTGTAGCCGGTGGCCCAGATCAGGTTCTGCCACATCTTCCGGTAGCTGGCCCGCGACAGGTCCACCATGGACAGCACCGCGCGGGGGTCATTGCCGGCCAGGACCACACCTGCTGATTCCATCGCCACGTCCGTGCCGGCGCCGATCGCGATGCCGACTTCAGCCCTGGCCAGCGCCGGGGAGTCGTTGACGCCGTCGCCCACCATCGCCACTTTCAGCCCGCGGCCCTGGAGCTCGGCGACCTTCTTGTCCTTGTCCGCCGGAAGGACTTCGGCGAAAACCTCGTCAATGTTCAGCTCTTCGGCGACGGCCTGGGCCACCTGGCGGGCGTCACCGGTGATCATGGCCACCTTGATGCCCCGGTTCTGCAGGGCCGCCACGGCCTGGCGGGATTCCGGTCGGATGGCGTCTTCGAGGCTGACGGCTCCGAGGATAGTGTTCCCGTCGATCACGTGCAGGACGGCCGCGCCGCGGTCCATCCAGGTTCGGGTGGAGCGGGCCAGCGGTTCAGGCTCGACGGCGCCGAGCTCGCGCAGGAGCGCGGGCCCGCCGACGTGAACTGTCCGTCCGTCGATGGTGGCCCGGACGCCGCGGCCGGTGAGGGACGAGAAGCCGGTGGCATCGGGGATGGTCAGGTTCCGCTGGCGTGCGGCACGGACGATGGCCCGTGCGACGGGATGTTCACTGTCGGATTCCACCGCAGCGGCTAGGGCCAGCAGGCGGTCAGTATCCCCGTCCGCAACGGCTGCGATGTCCTTCAGATCCGGTTCGCCCGTGGTCAGGGTACCGGTTTTGTCGAAGAGGACGACGTCGATGGTCCGCATGCGTTCCAGGGCCATCCGGTTCTTGATCAGCACTCCGGCGCGCGCTGCCTGTTCGGTGGAGATGGCGATGACCAGTGGGATGGCCAGGCCCAGGGCGTGCGGGCACGCGATGACCAGGACAGTGACGGTGCGGGTGACGGCCTCCGGGACGCTGCCCAGCAGCGCCCAGACGATGAACGTGATGAGGCCCGCGCCGGCCGCGAAGTAGAACAGGAACGCCGCGGCACGGTCGGCCAGCGCCTGGGCCCTGGACGAGGATGCCTGCGCCTCGGCCACCAGGCGTTGGATGCCGGCCAGCGCGGTGTTTTCCCCGACGGCGGTCACCTGGACCCGGACGGTGTTGTCTGTCGCGACGGTACCGGCCACCACGGAGTCCCCGGGGGCGCGGGGAACGGTTTTGGATTCGCCGGTGATCATGGACTCGTCGAACTCGGCCTGGCCTTCGACGACGGTGCCGTCGGCTGGCATGCGGGCGCCGGAGCGGACCAGGACGATGTCGCCTTCACGAAGTTCGGACACGGGCAGGGTCTCCGTGCCGGAGCCGGTGACACGTTCGGCTTCGTCCGGGAGCAGTGCCGCGAGGGCGTCCAGCGCCCCTTGCGCGGAACCGAGGGCCCGCATTTCGATCCAGTGGCCCAGCAGCATGATCGCGACCAGCAGCGCCAGTTCCCACCAGAAGTCCAGGTCGAACCCGCCGATGCCTAAGGTGGTGACCCAGGACGCGGCAAAGGCTACGGTGATGGCCATGGCGATCAGCAGCATCATCCCCGGCTGACGGTTCTTCAACTCCTGGACGCCGCCTTTGAGGAATGGCTGTCCTCCATAGAGGAAAATCACCGTTCCCAGCACAGCCGGGATCCAGGTTGAGCCGGGGAATGCCGGTGGCATGTAGCCAAGCAGGTGGCCCACCATCGGGCTGAAGTAGACCACCGGCACGGACAGGACCAGGGTGAGCCAGAACCTGTTTTTGAACATGGCGGTGCTGTGCCCGGCGTGCTGCCCGTGGCTGTGGACTGCATGGTCATCGTCCTGAGCACCATGCTGCTGGTGGGCGTGTCCGGCGTGATCTGTGGGCGGGCTTGCCACCGACGTAGCCTGGCCCGGTAGGGTCTGCGGTGCCTGGTGGCCGGCGTGGTCTTCCCCGCCGTGGTGTTCGTGGTGATTTTCCATTATTGCCCTCCGGTGTGGAAGTCGTCCCTGACGGCGTCAGCAAAGCTGTCCTCAGGGCTGGAGGTGGACTATTTGCCGCTGAGGCTGTACCCGGCGGCGGTGACGGCGTACCGGACGGATGCCTCCGTGTGGGGTCCGGAGACGCTCAGGCGTGAGGTCCCTCCGGCGACAAGCCCGACGGAGGCCGACGTCACGCCGTCGAGCGCGGTGACTGCCTTTTCAACGGTCTGGACACAGTGCCCGCACGTCAGGCCGGTGACGGAGTAGTCCGTCCCTTCTGCCTGGGGTGACGGCTGCTCCGTCGAAGGGGTGGAGCAGCAGCTGCACCCTGCGTTTTCAGCTGCAACGATGGGCAGTTCGGTCCGAATCTCGGATGCACGCATATCAGTTCTGTCCTTTGCAAGAGAGGTCGTGATGAGGTGCTGGGGTTGATCGGCTGTGAGGGCCGGAATCGCGCTGGCCTGGACAAACCACTTCACTGGCAACACCCCGAGAATACCCCCATGGGGTATATCTTGCAATGTGCCGGTGCCCACACTTCAGTCAGCCGTGGCTGGGTTCCCCGGTGACGGTGTGGTCGGCGTGGTTCAAGCCTTCCAGGACAAGCCGGGCCAGGTGGCCGTCCGCGATGCTGTAGACCACCCTGCGGCTGACCTTTTGCGTGCTGACGAGGCCGCTGAAGCGGAGTTTGGCCAGGTGCTGGCTGACTGAGGTCCGGGAGGCTCCGGTGCGTTCCACCAGGGTGGTGACGTCCGCCGGTTCCTGGGTCAGGAGCCAGAGAACGTGCAGGCGGGTGGGATCGGAGAGCATCCGGAACGTGGCCGTCGCGGCATCCAGCCGGCGGGCATCGGGGAGCCTGGGGTGGTGAAGGCTCGGTGTGTTGACGCCCTGGGCCTCTTGCACCGGATCACCCTTTCCTGATGGCCGGTTCTGAGCCGGTTCTGGAGGCAGCCGGCCAGAATTTCAAGGCCGCTGCTGTACTGATCATAGACACCACAGCCAGGACTGCTGCGGCCGCGGGCTGGCCAGCGGACGCGCCGATCCAGCCAGCTACAGGGTAAGTGATGATGAAGCACGCGTGGGAGAGGGAGAACTGGGCGGTGAAAATGTAGGTCCGGGTGCTTTCCGATGCGGAGCGGCGCAGCAGCCGGGCCGAAGGGGTGCTGATCATCGAGGTCCCGGCCCCCAGAGCAACCCAGAGCCCCAGCAGCATGAGCCACGGCCCGGCTGTCGCCAGCAGGACAAACGTGCCGGCGAGGCCAATGCCAATAAGCGCAGCTCCGGACATCATCAACGAACGGTCGGCTATTCGGTCCAGTGCCCTGGGTGCGCTGAGCGCGACAGCCATCGAGCCGGCGCCGTAACAGGCCAGGGCGATGGCGACGTCGGCGTTGGAACCTGCGAACAGGTCCCGGGCATATACCACCGTGTTGACCAGCACCAGGGCTGTAGCGGCCGCAACGGCCAGATTGAAAGCGAGGAGGCCGCGCAGTTCCGGCGTCTTCGCAAAGATCCGTGCACCGAGCGTGGTACGCCGCCAGAGTGATCCTTCCTGACGGGCTGCCGGTGTTGCAGGCAGTCTGGTGGTCACCACCAAGGCCGCGGAGAACATAAAGCCTGCCACGGTGCCGAGGAAAAGTTCGTGGAAGGAAAGTACAGACAGCAGTCCTGCGGCCAGGGCCGGGCTGACCAGGGATTCCAGGTCATACGCGAGACGGGAGAGTGACAAGGCCCGCGTGTACTGCCGTTCATCGGAAAGCACCACCGGGATCAGGGACTGGAAGGCCGGCGTGAACGTAGCCGAAGCACTCTGAAGGACAAAGACCAGCACGTAGATTTGCCAGGCCTGATCCACCGCGGGCAGCATCAGGGCGATTCCTCCACGGATCAGGTCCGCGGCAACCAGGACCGGCTTTTTTGGCAGCTTTTCCACGAGTGCCACCATGACTGGCGCGACGAAGACGTAGGCCAGCATTTTTATGGTCAGCGCTGTCCCGAGGACGGCCCCGGCCTGCGCTCCTGCAAGGTCGAACGCCAGCAGTCCGAGGGCCACAGTCAGCAAACCGGTCCCCAGCAACGCAACAATCTGGGCTGAGAAGAGCTTCCGGTAGGCGCGGACGGCCAGAACTTCGATCATGAGGATCCCTCAATCGAAACAACATGTGCGTACTTATGCACTTATTGTAGACACGACGCCGGGAGGTGACGTCCAGGCCAACCTCGAGCGGGGGGCACAGGAAACTCTGGGTCACCAGCTCTATTTCCCGAACCTAGACTAAGACTTGCTTACTGTGCTCTTGTTTTTAGATAAAGATGTCTTTCTGTTCACTAGTGTTACGCGGGTCACAGAGAAGGAAGGACGCCGTAGCAATGACTGCAACAAAAGCACAAAACGTATCCCGCTCCTCAATAGGGGCCCTGCTTGCCTCAAACTCGTCCTGGACCGAGCTGAAACGGGCCGCCGGAGAACTGCAGCAGATCCAGGTGAAGGACGGCTCGATACCTGATCGGCGGGACCATGACCGCGCCCTGTACGAGGTCGCCACGATCTCGGCTTCAATCAGGGATTTGGCCCCTTCGTTCCCGCACGACGCGGAGTATCTGGCCCGGCTCGAAGTTGACTTCGAGCGGTGGGCTGCTTCCGCGTTCGGGGTCCCGGACTTCCTGGATTCTCTGCTCGCATTCCAGCCACAGCAGCACCGAATCGACGGACTGCCGCATCTGGTGGTTTTCCCTATGTATACGCAGAACGGCAGCCCCAACCGCTTCGTGGAGGCCGTGCTGTTCGAAGTAGTGTGGCCGGAGTTCATCGCTGAACTCGAAGGTGCAGAGTATTCGAACCAGCTGTTCGTACCCATCCGCTTCATCGACTTCACACCCGGCTATGACACGAACTCGGCGGTGTTGTTTCCTGAGAGCGTAGCCGTCCGTGAAACGCCGCAGTTCACCTGGGGTGGTATTTTCGCGGATCGCGAGGCTGAGCGGTTCCGGAGGGTGGTGGCCGCAGCCAGCGACATCACGTCCCTCACTCTCCCCGACGGAGCGCGTCGGCTGCTTGAAGACCCTCAGCTGGCCATGGAAACCTTCGTGATGTGGGATCTGATCCATGACAGGACGCACATGCGCGGGGATCTGCCGTTTGATCCGTTCATGATCAAGCAGAGGATGCCGTACTTTCTCTACACCCTGGAAGAGCTGCGGTGCGATCTGACGGCATTCCGCGAATCCGTCCGTATCGAGAGGGATGAGAACGCGGCGCCGGAGGCGCGAAACCACGCGAAACTCGTCCAGTATGCCGTCATCTTCGACCGGATTTTCCGGTTCGCGATGACAGGAAGCCGGGTCCGTAATTACGACGGCCTTGGCGGTCAGCTCCTTTTCGCCTGGATGCACCAGCACAAGGTGCTTCATTGGACGGACTCGAAACTGTCTATCGACTGGTCGGAAGCGCCCGAGGTCGTTATCGAACTCGGGAAGCGGATCGAGGAGCTGTACTGGCGTTCAATTGACCGCCCGAAAACCGCTCACTGGCTTGCGGCTTATGAATTCATCAGCGCCACAGTCACTCCGAACCCCGCATCCCTCTGGGCCAAGGGGCCCGAGGCGCTGGCCCTTGACGGCCCTCCTCGGGGCCTGACCGACCAGGTGCTGGATGACGAGTTCCCACTTTCAATGTTCTACGAAGCACTGGAGAAAAAGATGAGAAACGTCATCGAATCGACGGCCGGAATCACCGGCGAGCCCAACGGCGGCAACAGCCGCAAGGACGCGGCATGATGGCTCCCGACGGACCCAGGACCGTCATGGTGGCCGGCTCCACCAGCGAGGCCGGGACCGCCGTCGTATCGGCCCTCAGCGGCGCCGGATTCCGCGTCGCCGCCGTGGACCTGGACACTGAACGCGTGCAAAACCTCGCACAGTCCTGGCCCAACGTCACCGGCTACACCTGCAACCTCGCAGAACCCGCGGCCGTCCGGGAACTGGCGTCCTCGGTCCGCCGGGACCTTGGACCCCTCGATGGCCTGATCCACCTGGTGGGCGGCTGGCGCGGCGGCGACGGCATACCGGGGCAGGAGGACTCCGACTGGGACTTCCTGCACACCAGCGTCCTGACGACACTGCGAAACACCAGCCGCGCCTTCTACGACGACCTTGAAAAGTCCCCGGCGGGCCGACTGGCCATCGTGTCTGCCCAGGCAGCTGCCAATCCCTCCGCAGGTGGTGCCGCCTACGCGGCGATCAAGGCCGCTTCCGAGGCCTGGACGCTGGCGGTGGCCGACGGCTTCCGCAGCTCACAATCCGGCAGCACGAACGACCGGCAACCGCAGCGGTCAGCTGCCGTCGTGTTCGTGGTCAAGGCCCTCGTCGACGACAAGATGAAGGCTACCCAGCCCGACCGGAAATTCCCGGGATTCACCCATGTGAAGGATCTCGGAGCCGCTTCGGCCGCCCTGTTCAGCAGGTCCGCCGCCGAACTCAACGGTTCCCGCCTACCCCTGGTCTGATCTTTCACCTATCCCGACCGGGAAGCAGGTAGGGAGATCGACCAAGCGCCAGTACAGGCGCGCCCGCACGCCGACCTGCGTGCAGGCAGTCAGAAAACAATCCCATTCATGGGCCACACCAACCAAGAGGTAAACAATGTCGTTTTCTCCGTCCAAGAGGACAAAGGCACTGGCGAGTCTCGCCATCGGCCTTCTTTCTCTGACCGGTTGCACCAATGCATCACAGACCTCGGGGGGAGCTGCCCCGGGTTCCACTGGCTTTGATCCCGCCTCTGTGGCCAGGGACGATGCCCTCGCCGCGAGCGTCCCTGAGGCCATCAGGAGCAAGGGCACCCTCACGGTGGGTGCCGACACAACGTACGCACCTGCCGAATCCCTGGGCGGCGCCGATGGCCAGACCCCGGTGGGCTACAACGTGGATTTCGCCAAGGCCATCGGTGCGACCCTCGGCCTGAAGGTCAGGGTCCAGACGTCGGAATTCACGGGAATCCTGCCCGCTCTCGGTGCCAAGTACGATCTGGGAATCTCCTCCTTCACAATCAACGCGGAGCGTCTGAAGGCCGTCAACATGGTCAGCTACTTCAATGCCGGCACGTTGTGGGCCGTCCAGAAGGGCAACCCGAAGAATTTCAGCGTCGATGACATCTGCGGCAAAACCGTGGGGGTGCAGACCGGCACCACCCAAGAGGACCCCGACGTCTCCGGCCGGTCCAAGGCATGCACGGATGCCGGAAAACCGGGCGTCAACGTCGTCACTTTGAAAACGCAGACAGATGTGACTACCCGTCTGGTGAACGGCAGCATCGACGCCATGGCCGCCGATTCCCCCATCATCGGCTATGCCCTCTCGCAGACCGGCGGCAAGCTGGAGGCCCTGGGCGATGTCTACGCTGCGGCACCGCAAGGTATCGCGGTCGCCAAGAGCGACACTGCCCTGTCCGAGCTCATGAAAAACGTCATGAACAAACTCATCAGCAACGGGACCTACGGGAAA
Organism: Pseudarthrobacter sulfonivorans; assembly: GCF_001484605.1. Classification (NCBI taxonomy): domain Bacteria; kingdom Bacillati; phylum Actinomycetota; class Actinomycetes; order Micrococcales; family Micrococcaceae; genus Pseudarthrobacter; species Pseudarthrobacter sulfonivorans. The sequence continues at coordinate 3,356,569 of NZ_CP013747.1, forward strand.
ATCCTGGACACCTGGAGCAACACCAAGGGCGCCGTCACGAAGTCTGAAGTGAACCCGGCGGTAGGCAATTGAGCACCCTCGCACCCACCGATACCAGCGACCGCAGGACCGGTGCCGCGCACCGGAAACCGGAACTGATCGACGCCGTTCCGGTCCGCCATCCCGGCCGCTGGGCCGGCGCCGTCCTCATCCTGCTGTTCGCCGCGCTGCTGGGCCAGAGCCTGGTCACCAATACTAATTTCCGCTGGGACATCGTCGGCACCTATTTCATGGACGTGCTCGTCATCCAGGGCATCGGCTGGACGTTGCTGCTGACAGTTCTCTCGATGGCGATCGCCATCATGCTGGCCATTCTCCTGGCCTTCATGCGCCAGTCGGACAATCCCCTGTTCCGCGGCGTGAGCTGGACCTGGGTCTGGTTCTTCCGCGGCACACCGGTCTACACCCAGCTGGTGTTCTGGGGCCTCATTTCCGTTCTTTATCCCAAGATCGCCCTGGGGATTCCATTCGGACCGGAACTGTTCAGCTTCAGCACCCAGGACGTGATCACCGCCTTCATGGCAGCAATCCTGGGACTGGGGCTGAACGAGTCAGCCTATCTGGCCGAAATTTTCCGCGCCGGCCTGAAGTCCGTCGACTCCGGCCAGATGGAAGCCGCCGAGGCCCTGGGGATGCGCAAGTCCAAAATCATGTGGCGGATCATTCTGCCCCAGGCCATGCGCGTAATCGTGCCACCCACCGGCAATGAGACCATCGGGATGCTCAAGACCACCTCGCTGGTGCTCGCGGTGCCGTTCACCCTGGACCTGACATTCGCAACCAACGGCATCGCCAACCGCAGCTATCTGCCGATTCCGTTGCTGATCGTGGCCGCTCTCTGGTACCTCGTGATCACCAGCATCCTGATGGTGGGCCAGTACTACGTTGAGCGCCACTTCGGAAAGGGCGTGGACAACATCGTCCCTGCCCCGGTCAAGCCGACCCCTGCGGCCGCCGCAGCCAAAGCACCCAAACAAGAGGATGAGCTACCGTGACCATCACCAACGACGTCATGACGAAGGAGACCCTCGTCCGGATTGACGGGGTCCACAAGTACTTCGGAGAGCACCATGTGCTCCGCGGGATCGACATGACGGTCCGGCAGGGCGAGGTTTCCGTCCTGATCGGCCCGTCCGGGTCGGGGAAGTCCACGTTGCTGCGCTGCATCAACATGCTGGAAACCATCAGCGCCGGCCGGATCCACGTCCGCGAAGAGCTGATCGGCTACCGCGAGACCCGCGGCCGCCTGCATGACCTGACCATCAAAGAGATCGCCGCCCAGCGCAGGGAGATCGGCATGGTCTTCCAGCGCTTCAACCTCTTCCCGCACCGGACGGCGCTGCAGAATATCATCGAGGCGCCCACCCAGGTCAAGCGGCAATCCAAGGTGAAGGCCAGATCACGCGCGATGGAGCTACTGGACCGTGTCGGTCTCGGCAACCATGCCAACCATTACCCCGCGCAGCTCTCGGGCGGCCAGCAGCAGCGCGTGGCCATTGCCCGTGCACTGGCCATGGAACCGGAACTGATGCTCTTCGACGAGCCGACCTCGGCCCTGGACCCGGAACTCGTGGGCGAAGTGCTCAGCGTGATGAAGGACCTGGCCAAGTCCGGCATGACCATGATTGTGGTGACCCACGAGATCGGCTTCGCGCGGGAGGTCGGAGACACCCTGACGTTCATGGACGGCGGCGTCGTCGTCGAAAGCGGCAACCCGCGTGACATCATCGCCAACCCGCAGCAGGCCCGCACCCAGGAGTTCCTCTCCAAAGTTCTCTGACGGCTCAACCCAGACGGTCCGGGCGTGATGTGCGAAGGTGATCATGCCCGGACCGGCTTTGGTGTCTACGGCCGGGTCACTCGAGCCAAGCCTCGGCGACGCGTCGCGCGAATCGGAGTAGCCGCAGGTCAAAGACTCCGGCGCGGTGGCGCGCTGGCTATGATCGAGGTACTGGGTTCTGAGCTGAGGGGGAACACTGGCTGATGAGTGCCGTTACTGTCGCGCGCAACGTCCGCGTCGCTATCTGGACTGTCATGGCGGTCCTAGTGGCTGGGGGCGTGATCTGGTTCGCCGTGTTTACCGCAAACAAACCTGCCACGCCCGCGCCGCCGGCGACCGCTGATTCCCAGGTGGCGAGGGAAGACAGCCACCGGCTCACCAGCCCACCGGCCGAAAAAGCCCAGCTGGTCGAGTTTCTGGACTTCGAATGCGAGGCCTGCCGCGCCGCCGAGCCCTTGGTGGCGGAGCTGAAGGAGGAGTACGGGGACAGGATCACGTTCACCCACCGCTACTTCCCCCTGCCCGGACACCTGAACTCCGGCACCGCAGCGCTCGCTGTCGAAGCCGCCGCGCGCCAGGGGCACTACGAAGCCATGGTCACGAAGCTGTTCGCGACCCAGCCGGAGTGGGGCGGAAAGCAGGACTCCCAGGCCGCCCTCTTCCGGACGTACGCCGAAGGGCTCGGCCTCGACATGGCCCGGTTCGATCAGGACGTTGCGGCCGAGGACGCCAAGGAACGGATCCGCCGGGACATCGCGGACGGCAAAACCCTCGGCGTCACCGGCACCCCGACGTTCTTCCTCAACGGCGAAAAACTCACGCTGAACACCGAAGCCCAGTTCCGGCAGCTGCTCGACGACGCCGTCAAGTAGCGCCGTCACGTAGCGGCCCCGAGGTGGCGCCGGGCCTACGCCCGCAGCTCCCGGTCAATCCGTTCCATGCGGGCCCGCACCAACTGGAAACGCGCGTCCCCAGATCCGGTCAATCGTGCCAAAGATTTTGGGAGTTGCAACGACCGTGCCGCATTAACAGAGAAATCGCCCGGGAAACAGGAAGCACACGCAGCAGGAGAAGGATGAGTTCTTCGCGGTGCTCGATACACGGTTCCTGGAATGGCAGCATTCATCCAGCGCCAGTACGACTCCTCCGCATAGCCGTTTAGCCAGCCAATACCTGCCGCCAGGCGACCTGTGATTCTCCGGGCCGTGACACCGGACTTCAGCCCGCCTCGACGGTAGTCAGACGTGGTTTTCCTGGTTAGCTCGCGGCCGGCAGTGCGTCCGGGATCCGGGGTTTCGTGTTTCCTGCGAAGGTGAACTGCGCGTCGTCGCCGTCGCCATCCACGTCCACCACAACGATGTCGCCCGGGTGGATCTCTCCGACGAGAATCTTCTCGGAGAGCTGGTCCTCGATCTCGCGCTGGATGGTGCGGCGCAGCGGCCGCGCACCCATGGCCGGGTCATACCCGCGGGTTGCCAGCAGCACCTTGGCTGCGGTGGTGAGCTCGATACCCATGTCCTTGTCTGCCAGGCGCTGCTCCAGGCGGCCGATCATCAGGTTCACGATCTGGATGATCTCCTCCTGGGTCAGCTGGGGGAACACGATGACGTCGTCAACACGGTTCAGGAACTCGGGGCGGAAGTGCTGCTTGAGCTCCTCCGTGACCCGGGCGCGCATCCGGTTGTAGCCGGTCTGCGTGTCCGTGCCCGATTGGAAGCCGGTGGTGACGCTCTTGGAGATGTCCCGCGTGCCCAGGTTGGTGGTCATGATGATCACCGTGTTCTTGAAGTCCACCACCCGGCCATGGCTATCGGTCAGGCGGCCGTCTTCCAGGATCTGCAGGAGTGAGTTGAACAGGTCCGTGTGCGCCTTCTCCACCTCGTCGAAGAGGACCACGGAGAACGGACGACGCCGGACCTTCTCGGTCAGCTGGCCGCCTTCGTCGTAACCGACGTAGCCCGGAGGGGCACCGAATAGCCGCGACACTGTGTGCTTCTCCGAGTACTCGGACATGTCCAGGGTGATCAGTGCGTCGTCCTCGCCGAACAGGAATTCGGCCAGGGCCTTGGCGAGTTCGGTCTTGCCGACGCCCGTGGGCCCGGCGAAGATGAACGAACCGCCGGGACGCTTCGGGTCCTTCAGGCCTGCACGGGTACGGCGGATGGCCCGCGAAACCGACCTAATCGCCTCATCCTGGCCCACCACGCGCTGGTGCAGCTCGTCTTCCATCCTCAGCAGACGGCTGGACTCCTCCTCGGTCAGCTTGAACACCGGAATACCGGTGGCATTCGCCAGCACCTCCGCGATCAGATCCTCATCCACCTCGGAGATATCGTCCATGCCGCCGGTCTTCCAGTGGCGTTCCTTCTCTCGACGCTGCGCGACGAGCTTCTGCTCCTGGTCGCGCAGCGAAGCGGCACCCGCGTAGTCCTCCGCATCCAACGCGGACTCCTTCTCCATCTTCAGCTTGGCGATCCGCTCATCCATGGCCTTCAGCTCCGGGGGAGCGCTCATCCGGCGGATGCGCAGCCGGGCACCGGCCTCATCGATCAGGTCGATCGCCTTGTCCGGCAGGAAGCGGTCCGAGATGTAACGCTCCGAAAGGTTCGCCGCGGCGACCAGCGCGCCGTCGGTGATGGTGACCCGGTGGTGCGCCTCGTACCGGTCACGCAGGCCCTTGAGGATCTCGATCGCGTCGGCCACGGAGGGTTCCTGAACCTGGATCGGCTGGAAGCGGCGCTCAAGCGCGGCATCCTTCTCGATGTGCTTGCGGTAGTCATCCAGCGTCGTGGCACCAATGGTCTGCAGCTCGCCCCGGGCCAGCAACGGCTTCAGGATCGAAGCCGCATCGATCGCACCCTCGGCCGCACCGGCACCGACAAGGGTGTGGATCTCATCAATGAACAAAAGAATATCCCCGCGGGTGCGGATCTCCTTCAGGACCTTCTTCAGCCGCTCCTCGAAGTCACCGCGATACCGGGAACCGGCCACCACGGAGCCCAGGTCCAGGGTGTACAGCTGCTTGTCCTTGAGGGTTTCCGGCACGTCGCCGCGGACGATGGCCTGGGCGAGGCCTTCGACGACGGCGGTCTTGCCGACGCCGGGCTCACCGATCAGGACAGGGTTGTTCTTGGTACGCCGCGACAGGACCTGCATAACGCGTTCCATCTCGGATTCGCGCCCGATCACGGGATCCAGCTTGTTCTCCCGCGCAGCCTGCGTCAGGTTGCGGCCGAACTGGTCCAGCACCACGGAACCGGCAGGAGTACCTTCCGGCTGGCCCGGGCCTAGGTCTGCGCCCGTGGTCTCCTTGCCCTGGTAACCCGAGAGGAGCTGGATGACCTGCTGGCGGACCCTGTCCGGGTCCGCGCCGAGCTTGACGAGCACCTGCGCGGCAACACCCTCACCCTCGCGGACGAGACCGAGCAGGATGTGCTCGGTGCCGATATAGTTGTGGCCCAACTGCAGGGCCTCGCGCAGGGCCAGCTCCAGCACCTTCTTGGCGCGCGGGGTGAAGGGGATGTGGCCGGATGGGGACTGCTGGCCCGGGCCGAGGATCTCCTGCACCTGCTCACGCACGCCGTCGAGCGAAATGCTCAAGGACTCAAGAGCTTTGGCGGCAACGCCTTCACCTTCATGGATCAGACCCAAGAGGATGTGTTCGGTACCAATGTAATTGTGGTTCAGCGTGCGTGCCTCTTCTTGGGCAAGCACAACTACTCGACGGGCACGGTCCGTAAATCGCTCAAACATTTCGCCACACTCCTGGCTGCCGCCTACTTTGATGCTACGTCGCCGCAGGCCCTCATGGGGTGTTCGTCGAGACGCAGGATAGAAAGAGCCGGGTTCCCGTGACTTTCCCATGTAAGCGGCAGGGGTTTTCGCACCGCTATCCGCCACGTCACCGCGTGTCACCGTGTGGGCGCAGAGGCACCCGTTCTACACAGTGCGGCACACCCCCGTAGCCCTGACGCCGGTTGCCGCCGCAGTCGCTGCGGGCTCAACGCCACCGCCGGCCTCCACCTCCGGCGGCGCAACGCCATCGTGAGCGTCCTCGGCGGAACCGCCGTCCACGTGGCACTGGCATCCACACTCGCTGCCTTGCACGCGGCCTGAAATCCGGCTAACCTGTGAGACGTGTCACGGACAAAGTGGCACATGCTTTTGATCTGCGGCGGGAGAGTCCTGCCGGTACGTTCAGCAGGCGCCGTAGGAGCAAATCCTCCCCAGGAATCTCTCAGGCCCACGTACCGCCGCGGTTAGGCAACTCTGGAAAGTAGTCCGGCAACGGGCTCACCGACGGTGCAAGCGTCACCCTGCGGCAAGCAGGTGGGCGCGGAAACTCTCAGGTCCAATACAGAGCGGGGAGGAACCCGAATCAATGTGGCGTACCCAGCGCGCCACCTGAATTATGGAGTTCCTTCATGACCATCCAGTCGTCCCCTTCCACCTTTGCCGATCGGCATATTGGTGCCCGCCGCCAGGCCGATATCGACTCCATGCTCAAGGCCGTTGGCTATGACAGCGTTGACGGCCTCGTGGACGTTGCCGTCCCCGACTCCATCCGCCAGGCCAAGCCGCTGGCCCTCAAGGACGCCCTCAGTGAGGTTGAGGTCCTTGCCGAGCTGCGTAAGCTCGCCTCCAAGAACAAGACCGCTGTGCAGATGATCGGCCAGGGCTACTACGACACCGTCACCCCCGCCGTGATCCGCCGGAACATCCTCGAAGCCCCGGCCTGGTACACCGCGTACACGCCGTACCAGCCCGAGATCTCCCAGGGCCGGCTGGAGGCGCTGCTGAACTTCCAGACCATGGTCCAGGACCTGGTGGGCCTGCCCATCGCCAACGCGTCGCTGCTGGATGAAGCCACCGCCGTGGCCGAGGCTGTGCTGATGATGCGCCGGGCAAACAAGAACAAGGAAGCACGCGACGGCAAGACGGTCCTGGATGCCGACTGCCTGCCGCAGACCATCGCCATCGTCAAGGGCCGCGCCGAAGCCCTCGGCTTCGAGGTGGAGGTCGCTGACCTGTCCCAGGGCCTGCCCGACGGCGTTATCAACGGGATCGTCCTGCAGCAGCCGGGCGTGTCGGGCCGGGTCTTCAACCACGCCGCGGTGATCGCGGCTGCCAAGGAGCGCGGCGCCCTGGTCACGGTCGCCGCCGACCTGCTGGCGCTGACCCTGATCACCCCTCCCGGGGAGCAGGGCGCGGACATCGCCGTCGGCTCCACCCAGCGTTTCGGTGTGCCGTTGTTCTTCGGCGGCCCGCACGCGGCCTACATGGCGGTGGCGAAGGGCCTGGAGCGTTCCATGCCGGGCCGCCTCGTCGGGGTCTCCAAGGACGACGCCGGGACCCCCGCGTACCGTCTGGCGCTGCAGACCCGTGAGCAGCACATCCGCCGTGAGAAGGCCACGTCCAACATCTGCACCGCGCAGGCACTGCTGGCCATCGTCTCCTCCTTCTACGCCGTCTACCACGGCCCCGACGGCCTCAAGGCAATCGCCGAGCGCGTCCACAACAACGCCCGCACCCTGGCCACCACGCTGAAGGTCGCCGGCCGCGAACTGGTCACCGAGACCTTCTTCGACACCGTCACCGTCCGCGTCCCGGGCAAGGCGGCCAAGGTCATCGCCGCCGCCGAAGCACGCGGCATCAACCTGCGCCACATCGACGAGGACACCATCGGCGTCTCCGCCGATGAAACCACGACGACGGATGTCCTCTCCGCGATCGCCGTCGCCTTCGGTGCCGGTCCGGTTGTGGACGCGAAGGGCTTTGAACTGCCCGACTCGGTGCTCCGCACCTCCGAGTACCTGCAGCACCCCGTGTTCAACACCCACCGTTCCGAGACCCAGCTGCTGCGCTACATCCGCAGGCTGAGCGACCGGGACCTGGCGCTGGACCGCACCATGATCCCGCTGGGTTCCTGCACCATGAAGCTGAACGCCACGGCCGAGATGGAAGCCATTTCCTGGCCGGAGTTCGCCTCCATCCACCCGTTCGCCCCGGATTCCCAGACCGTGGGCTGGCGCGAACTCATCGGCGGGCTGGAAGCTGATCTCGCGGAAATCACCGGCTACGACCAGGTGTCCCTGCAGCCGAACGCCGGGTCCCAGGGGGAGCTCGCGGGCCTGCTGGCCATCCGCGGCTACCACCTCTCCCGCGGCGATGCCCAGCGCACGGTCTGCCTGATCCCGGCGTCGGCCCACGGCACCAACGCCGCCTCCGCTGTCCTGGCCGGCATGAAGGTCGTTGTGGTCGCCACCGCTGCGGACGGCAGCATCGACCACACGGACCTCTACGCCAAGATCGAGGCCAACAAGGACGTCCTTTCGGCCATCATGATCACCTACCCCTCCACGCATGGTGTCTACGACGCCGACGTGACTGAAATCTGCGACGCCGTGCACGCTGCCGGCGGCCAGGTCTATGTGGACGGCGCCAACCTGAACGCCCTCGTCGGACTCGCACAGCCGGGCAAGTTCGGCGGCGACGTGTCGCACCTGAACCTGCACAAGACCTTCTGCATCCCGCACGGCGGCGGCGGACCCGGCGTTGGCCCGGTCGCGGCCAAGGCGCACCTGGCACCGTTTATGCCCAGTGACGCCAACAAGGCAGCCCACGAGGCCGGTCACGGCGTGGCCATCAGCGCGTCCAACTACGGCTCCGCCGGTGTCCTGCCTATCTCCTGGGCTTACGTGAAGCTCATGGGCGCCGAAGGCCTGACCGAAGCCACGAAGTCGGCGCTGCTCGCGGCCAACTACGTCGCGGCCCGCCTGAACGAATACTTCCCGGTCCTTTACACGGGCGAGGGCGGTCTGGTGGCGCACGAATGCATCCTGGACCTCCGCGACCTGACCGCGAAGACCGGCGTCACCGCGGAAGACGTGGCCAAGCGCCTCATCGACTACGGCTTCCACGCCCCCACCCTCGCGTTCCCGGTGGCGGGCACGCTGATGGTGGAACCGACGGAGTCCGAGGACCTCGTGGAGATCGACCGGTTCATCGACGCCATGATCACCATCCGGAAGGAAATCGACCAGGTGGCCAACGGCGACTTCAGCGTGGAGAACAGCCCGCTGCGCCACGCACCCCACACCGCGTCCGCCGTCGTATCTTCCGACTGGACCCGCGAGTATCCGCGTGAGCAGGCCGCCTTCCCGGTCCACCACCTCAAGCAGGACAAGTACTTCCCGCCCGTCGGCCGCATCGACGGCGCCGGCGGCGACCGCAACCTGATCTGCTCCTGCCCGCCCATCGAAGAATTCGCGAACTAGATTCCTGTGAAAGGCTTTCACAATGACTGAGAACTACACCGCTCTCTACGAAGAGCACAAGAAACTCGGCGCTTCCTTCACCGATTTCGGTGGCTGGCAGATGCCCCTGAAGTACAGCTCCGAGCTGGCCGAGCACCACGCGGTGCGCAACGCTGCCGGCCTGTTCGACCTCTCCCACATGGGCGAGGTCTGGGTCTCCGGCCTGGAAGCCGGCGCGTTCCTGGACTACGCGCTGGTGGGCAAACTCTCCGCCATCGCGGACGGCAAGGCCAAGTATTCGCTCATCTGCAACGCCGACGGCGGCATCATCGATGACCTCATCGTGTACCGCTTCGGCGACGAGAAGTACCTCGTGGTCCCCAACGCGGGCAACGCCCCCACCGTCGCCGTCGCCCTGGCCGAACGCGCCACGGCGTTCAACGTGAAGGTGGAGGACGCCTCCGCCATCACGTCGCTGATCGCGGTGCAGGGCCCCAAGGCCGAGGCCATCCTGCTCAAGCTGACCGCTGAGGCCCAGCACCCGCTCGTCACCGACCTGAAGTACTACGCGTTCAACGAGCTCACCGTGGCCGGCCACAACGTCATCCTGGCGCGCACCGGCTACACCGGCGAGGACGGCTTCGAGCTCTTTGTAGCGAACGACGGCGCCGCCTCCCTGTGGGCGTCCGTCGCCGAAGCAGGGGCTGAGTTCGGCATTGTTCCGTGCGGCCTCGCCTCACGCGATTCGCTCCGCCTTGAAGCCGGCATGCCGCTCTACGGCAACGAACTCTCCCTCGAACGGTCACCGTTCGACGCCGGCCTGGGTGGCGTTGTGGCGCTCAAGAGCAAGGAAGGCGACTTCGTGGGCCGCTCCGCACTGGAAGCCGCCAAGGAAGCCGGATCAAAGCGTAAGCTTGTGGGCTTGAAGGGACTGGGCCGTCGCGCCGGCCGCGGGCACTACCCGATACTCAAGGACGGCGCCGTGGTTGGCGAAGTCACCTCCGGCCAGCCCAGCCCCACCCTCGGCTACCCGGTTGCGATGGCCTATGTCGACGTCGAGCACGCCGAGATTGGCACCGCCCTGGACATCGACCTGCGCGGCAAGGCAGAGCCTTTCGAGGTTGTCGCCCTGCCGTTCTACAAGCGCCAAAAGTAGGGTGCTACGGGTTCCGTTGCGGCTGACATCCTCTGCGTGCTGCTCCTTCGTCGCTTTGACGCACGCTGCCGGATGCCACCCACAACGGAACCTCCCCGGGGGTTGGCGTTGACCGTCCCCCTAGGTGCTTAGGAAGTGCCGCCGACCCTGGCGGTGAGCGGATTCCGGAAGCGTGCGTCAGAGGCGAGGAACGAGCCAGCACGCGGAGGAATTCGGTCACCAGCCTCCCAACCCGACCACAACTGACTTCGAAACGTAAGGAAACACAACATGGCTAAGGTTGCCGCTGAACTGAAATACTCCGCCGAGCACGAGTGGATCGCCTTTGATGGCTCTGGTCCGTCCGTTGTTGGCGTGTCCGCTGTTGCCGCTGAGGCGCTGGGTGACATCGTCTACGTGGACCTGCCCGAGGTTGGCTCCACGGTCACCGCGGGGGAGACCTGCGGCGAGATCGAGTCCACCAAGTCCGTTTCTGACCTGTACTCCCCGGTGACGGGCGAGGTCACGGAAATCAACGAAGACGCCGTCGGCGATCCCGCACTGATCAACTCCGATCCGTACGGTGCCGGCTGGCTGTTCAAGGTGACCGTCGAGTCCGAGGGCCCGCTGCTCTCCGCCCAGGAGTACGCCGAAGTAAACGGTGGCGAGCTGTGAGCCCCGCTGCAGCAGGCACAGCAGTCTTTGAGCAGGTAGTTTCCGCGAGCCTGGACACCGATCTGTCGGTGCTGGACCCTGAGATCGCCGTCAAGATCGACGACGAACTGCGCCGCCAGCGCAATGGCCTGGAAATGATCGCCTCCGAGAACCACACGGCTGTTGCCGTGATGCAGGCGCAGGGCTCGGTCCTGACCAACAAGTACGCCGAGGGCTACCCGGGCAAGCGCTACTACGGTGGCTGCGAGCACGTGGACGTCATCGAGCAGCTGGCCATCGACCGCGTCAAGGCCCTGTTCGGTGCCGAGTTCGCCAACGTGCAGCCACACTCCGGTGCCCAGGCCAACGCCTCGGTCATGCACGCGCTGATCAAGCCGGGCGACACCATCATGGGCCTGAACCTGGCCCACGGCGGCCACCTGACCCACGGCATGAAGATCAACTTCTCCGGCAAGCTCTACAACGTGGTCCCGTACCAGGTCCGCGAAGACACCCACACCATTGACATGGCCGAGGTGGAGCGCCTGGCGCTGGAGCACAAGCCGCAGCTGATCGTCGCCGGCTGGTCGGCCTACGCCCGCCAGCTGGACTTCGCCGAGTTCCGCCGGATCGCCGATCTGGTGGGTGCCTTCCTCATGGTGGACATGGCGCACTTCGCCGGTCTGGTGGCAGCTGGCCTGCACCCGAGCCCGGTGCCGCACGCCCACGTCACCACCTCCACCACGCACAAGACCCTCGCCGGTCCGCGCGGCGGCATCATCCTCTCCAACGACCCCGCGATCGCCAAGAAGATCAACTCGGCTGTCTTCCCCGGCCAGCAGGGCGGCCCGCTGGAGCACGTCATCGCCGGCAAGGCCGTGGCCTTCAAGATCGCAGCAACGCCGGAGTTCAAGGAACGCCAGGAGCGCGTCCTGGCCGGCGCCAGCATCCTGGCCGACCGCCTGGTCCAGCCGGACGTCACCGCCAAGGGCATCAACGTGATCTCCGGCGGCACCGACGTGCACCTGGTCCTGGTTGACCTGCGCAACTGCGAGTTGGACGGCCAGCAAGCCGAGGACCGCCTGGCCGCGATTGACATCACCGTCAACCGCAACGCTGTGCCGTTCGACCCGCGCCCGCCGATGGTCACCTCCGGCCTCCGGATCGGCACCCCCGCGCTGGCCACCCGTGGTTTCGGCGAGGCAGCCTTCCGTGAAGTTGCGGACATCATCGCCGAGGCATTGATTGCCGACGCCGACGCGGACCTTTCCGGCCTGCGTCACCGGGTCGAAGCTCTCGCCGCCGCCCACCCGTTGTACCCGTCAGTCGTCAACCTCGGGTAACGTCCGGGACCGGCGGACCGGACTTTTCACGCGTGCTGCGCCCCACCGGCTCCCTAGCCTCGCAAGCTCGGCCAGGGAACCCGGCCGGCGTGGGCCCACCTCGCTTTGACGCACGCTTTCGAAAAGCCTGGCTCCGCCGGCCCCTCGTGCAGCACCGTGTTCGGGCGCACATCTCTGAAGAATTACTTAGTTAGGAAACGCACATGGCCGTTGGAGTCTTTGATTTGTTCTCCGTCGGGATCGGGCCTTCGAGCTCTCACACTGTTGGGCCCATGCGGGCTGCTGCGGTGTTTGCTGAGGAGGTGAAGGGCTCCGGCAGCCTGGACAAGGTGGCCGGGCTGCGGGTGGACCTGTACGGGTCGCTGGCGGCAACCGGCCACGGCCACGGCACCATGACGGCCGTCCTGCTGGGCCTGGAGGGTTTCCACCCCGAAAAGATCCTGCCGGCCGAGGTGGAGGAGCGGCTCGCCGCCATCGCCGAAACCGGCACCCTCCAGCTCGCCGGTTCCGTGCCCCTGCCGTACGGGGTCAAGGACATGGTCCTGCGCCCGCTCACAGTCCTGCCGCGGCACACCAACGGCATGACCTTCACGGTCACTGACGAGGCAGGCGAGGTCCTGCACAAGGCCACGTTCTTCTCCGTCGGCGGCGGCTTCATCGTCCGCGAAGGCGAAGAGGACGCGGCCCTGAAGGAACTCGACGAGTCCAAGAAGGAACTGCCGCTGCCGTTCCGCACCGCCGCGGAGCTGCTGGGCCGGTGCCAGTCCAAGGGCCTGTCCATCGGCGACATCATGTTCGTCAACGAGCGCGCTTCCCGCACCGAACAAGAAATCCGCGAAGGCCTGCTGCACATCTACTCCGTCATGGAGGAGTGTGTGGCAACCAGCCTCAAGCGCGAGGGGCTGCTGCCCGGCGGACTGAAGGTCCGCCGTCGTGCTCCGGACTGGCATGAGCGGCTCGAAAAGGAGGACAAAGACCGGGACCCGAAGTACTGGCAGGAATGGGTGAACCTCATCGCCCTGGCAGTGAACGAGGAGAACGCGTCCGGCGGCCGGGTTGTCACGGCACCCACCAACGGCGCCGCGGGGATCATCCCGGCGGTCCTGTATTACGCACTGCATTTCGCACCCGGCATGGACAAGGCCACGCAGGAAGACCGCGACGACGTTGTGGTCAAGTTCCTGCTCACGGCCGGTGCCATCGGGGTGCTGTACAAGGAGCAGGCGTCCATTTCGGGTGCCGAGGTGGGCTGCCAGGGTGAGGTGGGATCGGCGTCGTCCATGGCGGCCGGCGCACTCGCCGAGGTGCTGGGCGGCACACCCCAGCAGGTGGAGAACGCGGCGGAGATCGCGATGGAACACAACCTGGGCCTGACGTGCGATCCGATCGGCGGGCTGGTCCAGGTGCCGTGCATCGAACGCAACGCGATCGCGGCGGCGAAGGCCATCAACGCCGCGAAGATGGCGCTGTGGGGGGACGGTACGCACCGGGTGTCCCTGGACGAGGTGATCGTGACCATGCGCGAGACCGGCAGGGACATGAGCTCCAAGTACAAGGAAACAGCCATGGGCGGCCTCGCCGTCAACGTAGTGGAATGCTAAGGGAAGAGAACTGATGACACTGGCACCAGAAGGCCGGAAGCTGCTGCGCGTTGAGCAGCGCAACTCTGCAGTACCTGTGGAGCGGAAGCCGGAGTGGATCAAGGCGAAGGTCCAGATGGGTCCGGAGTATGTCCAGCTCAAGAACCTGGTCAAGAAGGAAGGCCTGCACACGGTGTGTGAGGAGGCCGGCTGCCCGAACATTTTTGAGTGCTGGGAAGACAAGGAAGCCACGTTCCTGATCGGCGGGTCCGAGTGCACCCGGCGCTGTGATTTCTGCCAGATCGACACGGGCAAGCCGTCCCCGGTGGACATGTTTGAGCCGACGAAGGTGGCCCGGTCGGTCCTGGCCATGCAGCTGCGCTACGCCACAGTCACGGGGGTGGCCCGGGATGACCTGGCCGATGAGGGTGTCTGGCTGTATGCCGAGACGGTCCGGAAGATCCACGAGCTGAACCCGGGCACCGGTGTCGAACTGCTGATCCCTGACTTCTCCGGCAAGCCCGAACACATCGCGGCGATCTGTGATTCGAAGCCGGAGGTCTTCGCGCACAACGTCGAGACCGTGCCCCGGATTTTCAAGCGGATCCGGCCCGCGTTCCGGTATGACCGGTCCCTGGATGTCATCACCCAGGGCCGCAAGCTCGGGATGGTGACCAAGTCCAACCTGATCCTGGGCATGGGCGAGACCCGTGAGGAAATCTCCGAGGCGTTGCGGGACCTGCATGAGGCAGGGTGTGACCTGATCACCATTACCCAGTACCTCCGCCCGAGTGAGCGGCACCTGCCGGTGGACCGCTGGGTCAAGCCGCAGGAGTTCGTGGACCTGCAGGACGAGGCCAACGAGATCGGCTTCCTCGGCGTGATGTCGGGCCCGCTGGTCCGTTCCTCCTACCGTGCCGGCCGGCTCTGGGCCACCGCGATGCGCAAGAAGGGCTGGGAAATCCCCGCCGAACTCGCCCACATCGAGTCCTCCGGCAGCACCCGCCAGGAAGCCAGCTCATTGCTGGCAGCCCACGCCAGCTGACCGCTCCTGTGTTCAGAGCCGAGATCCAGAAAGGACCAAAGATGTTCCCTACAAGAATCGAAATCATCCCCTCAACCGGGATTGTTGACCAGGTCCAGGCGCTGGTTCCGCTGACCACCACGCTGACCATGACGTGCCTGCCGCACCACGGCATCGAGCGGACCATGCGCGCCTCGGTGGAGCTGAGCACGCTCGGCTACACCGTCATCCCGCACCTGGCCGCGCGCAGCATCCACGACCGGGCCGAGCTGACCCGGATCATGCGGGAGTGCGACGGCGCCGGGATCGGCGAGGTGTTTGTGATCGGCGGCGACCGGAAGCAGCCCGCCGGACCGTACGAGTCAGCCCTCCCGCTGCTCGAGGACATCGCCCAGTACACCGGTGGCCGGATGCGGGCAGGCGTGGCAGGCTACCCGGAAGGCCACCCGACGGTGGCGGCCCTGGACCTGATCGACGCCCTGCAGGACAAGCAGCACCTGGCCACGCACGTGGTCGCCCAGATGTGCTTTGACGCCCCCAAAATCCTCGACTATGCGGCGCTTCTGCGCCGCGAAGGCGTGAACCTGCCCGTCTGGGCGGGCGTGGCGGGGTCCGTCCCGCGGACCAAGCTGGTGGCACTTGCCTCGCAGATCGGCGTCGGAAGTTCCCTGAAGTTCCTCAGCAGCAAAGGAACTTTGGCGCGCAAGCTACTCAGCGGCGATCGCTACTCACCTCACACCCTGGTGGCCGGGCTCGAAAGCCAGCCCGGCATAGCAGGGATCCACCTCTACAGCTTCAACAACCTCGATGCGGTCCCCAACGAAGCGGGCCTCGCATCATCCCCAACGGCACTCCAGCCAGCATCGATTCGAGGAGCAGCACGTGAGTACTGAAACCGTCACCACCCCGGGCAACACGCCCCACCTTGAACGCCAGCTCAGCAACAGGCACATCCAGCTGATCGCCATTGGCGGCGCCATCGGCACGGGCCTGTTCATGGGCTCAGGCAAAACCATCTCGGCCGCCGGCCCGTCCGTCATTTTCGTTTACATGATCATCGGCTTCATGCTGTTCTTCGTGATGCGGGCCATGGGCGAACTGCTGCTTTCCAACCTGCACTACAAGTCCTTCAGCGACTTCGCCGCTGACCTCCTGGGCCCCTGGGCCGGTTTCTTCACCGGCTGGACCTACTGGTTCTGCTGGGTGATCACAGGCATCGCGGACGTCATTGCCATCGCCGCCTACTCGGAGGAACTCTGGCCAGGAGTGCCCTTGTGGATTCCGGGCATCGCCACCGTGGTGATCCTCCTGGTCCTGAACCTCGCAACGGTGCGGGCATTCGGTGAGACCGAGTTCTGGTTCGCGCTGATCAAGATCATCGCCATTGCGGCCCTGATCATTGTGGGCCTCTTCATGATCTTCAGCGGTTTCCAGTCCGACGCCGGCCCGGCCACCTTCAACAACCTGTGGAGCCACGGCGGGATGTTCCCGAACGAATTCATGGGCTTTGTAGCAGGCTTCCAGATCGCCGTTTTCGCCTTCGTGGGTATTGAACTGGTAGGCACCACCGCCGCCGAGGCCAAGGACCCGGAGAAGAACCTGCCCAAGGCCATCAACTCCATCCCCATCCGCGTTCTGCTCTTCTACGTAGGCGCCCTCATCATCCTGATGTCCGTCACCCCGTGGACCCAGTTCCAGGCCGGCCACAGCCCGTTCATCGCCATGTTCTCCCTGGCCGGCCTCGGCGCCGCGGCCACCATCGTGAACCTGGTGGTGCTCAGCTCGGCCATGTCCTCGGCCAACTCCGGCATCTACTCCACGTCCCGCATGGTGTACGGCCTGGCCCAGGAGGGCGACGCCCCCACCGTGTTCAGCAGGCTGTCCAGCCGCAAGGTCCCGCAGAACGCCCTGTTCCTCTCCTGCATCCTGCTGCTCTCCGGCATCGTCCTGATGTACGCCGGCAAGGACATCGGCAAGGCCTTCGACATGGTCACCACCGTGTCCGCCGTCTGCTTCGTCTTTGTCTGGTCCATCATCCTGGCCAGCTACCTGAAGTTCCGTTCACGCCGTCCGCACCTGCACGAGTCATCCAAGTACAAAATGCCCGGCGGCGTCCCCATGGTCTGGGTGGTCTTCGCGTTCTTCGCCTTCGTCCTGTGGGCACTGACCACGCAGCCGGACACGCTGGTGGCGCTGCTGGTCACCCCCATCTGGTTCATCCTGCTGGGCGTCGCCTGGATCATCCTGCGCAAGCGCCCGTCCCACCTGGCCCGCTACGCGGAGTTCCAGAAGGACCTCGCCGGCGAGAAGGAAGTGGCAGAGGAGAAGGCCCTGGCCGACGCTGAGCTGGCCGACGCGAAAGCTTCGCGGGAGAACTAAGTGGCAACCGAACATGTTCTGACCGTCAACTGCGCCGAGTCCCCGGGGATCGTCCACGCGATCACCGGGTACCTGCTGGACCACGACTGCGACATCATCGACACCAAGCACTTCGGTGACCGCCAGGCCCGGCAGTTCTTTATGCGGGTGCATTTCGAATCCGGCAAGCAGCCGCTGACCACGGAGGACCTGCGCCGGGACTTCGAGCCGCTGGCCGCTGAGTGGGCCATGAACTGGCAGCTGGAGCCGCACGGCCGCAAGCGCCGGGTCCTGGTGATGGTGTCCAAGTTCGGGCACTGCCTCAACGACCTGCTGTTCCGGGCCCGCACGGGCGATCTGCCGGTGGAAATCGTGGCCGTGGTCTCCAACCACACGGACCACGAGGAACTGGTCAAGTGGCACGGCATCCCGTTCTTCCACCTCCCGGTCACACAGGAGACCAAGCCGGCGCAGGAAGCGCGACTGCTGGAGCTCGTGGACGAATACAACGTGGAGCTGGTGGTCCTGGCCCGCTACATGCAGGTCCTCAGCGACGAGCTGTCAGCCCAGCTGACGGGCCGGACCATCAACATCCACCACTCGTTCCTGCCCAGCTTCAAGGGCGCCAAGCCGTACCACCAGGCCTACGACCGCGGCGTCAAGACCGTGGGCGCCACGGCGCACTACGTCAACGCGGAGCTGGATGAGGGACCGATCATCGCCCAGCAGGTCATCGACGTGGACCACACGTACACGGCCGATGACCTGGTGCGCGTGGGCCGCGACGCTGAGTGCAAGGCGCTGAGCAACGCGGTCCGGTGGCACTGTGAAGGCCGGGTAATGCTCGACGGCGGGCGCACAGTCGTTCTGCGCTGACCGTTCCTGCCCGTCCCCGCCTACATTCGGGGGAGTGGGGTGGGGCCGCATCCGGGCTGCGGGCCGCGTAGTGCTCGACGGCGGGGCGCTGGCTCAGGCGCGTTGCTGGAAGTGTGTGGGCGGAACCCCGCCCGGGAGCGTGCGCAGCATCCCTTCGGCGGCGTCGCGGATGGTCAGGTTCCGATGGCTCGATGCGAGCGTGAGCATCTGCAACGCCGCCTCGTAGGAGCACCCGTTCTGGCCCATGATCACACCGCAGGCGACGTTGACCGCGGTGCGGCTGGCCATGGCTGCGCGGAGGTCCGCGGATTGGGCCAGGCCAGCCCGGACCTGCAGTGCCAGGACCAGGCTCGTGGCCGCCACGTCGGAGAACGCCAGCGCCCGGCTGGCGACAACCGGGGTGAACACGTTCGTTTCCGCCGAATACAACGTGAGTGCGGCCCGGTAGCCGCGTTCCAGCGGCAAGGGCACGGCGACAGCGGAGCGGAAGCCGGCTGACCTGAGACTGGCCGGGTACTCGTCCCAGCGCTTGTCCGGGCAGTGATCATTGAGAATGATGGTCAGGCGGCCGCCCAGTGCCCGCGAGGTGGGACCCCGTCCGGCGAGCTGGTCCCACCGGGATAGGCCGCCGGCGGCGTCGGTGGTTGCCGCTGTGAAGGGCGTCCCGTCCGGCCGCACGAGCGTCACCGTGCTCTCCACGGGGTGGCCGGCAATCTCGCTCACGGCGGACGCTGCAATCCGGGCCAGCGCGCACGCCGATGCCGCTTCCGAGTGTCCGCGGATATCCAGCAGGACCCCCGAGACGCGCCAGTCCACCTGTTGATCGATCATCATGCCCCAGTCCCCCATGTGTCGGTACGTCCTCATCGTAAAAGGCCCGGCCGGGGTGGCACACGAGTAGTGAGTACTCGCTTTTTGCGGGCCCGCCGAAGATTTGCGTTTCTGGCGTTTCGTACGTTTTTATACTTCTATACAAAACAGGCGCTAGACTGTGACTGTGGAAACTGAACCCAGCTCCGTCACCGTCGGAGCTCTGCGTGAGCATCTGCCCGACGTCGTCAATAGGGCGAACTACGGGCATGAGCGAGTTCAGATCACGCGCCACGGTAAGCCTGTGGCTTTCCTCATCGGCGTCGAGGACTTCGCACGCCTGGAGGAACTCGAAGACGCCGTGGATCTCGCCGAATTCCGGGCCGCCAAAGCCGACGACGATGGCCGTCGAGTGAGCCTGACTGAACTTCAGGCCGAACTCTAAACGTGGCCGGCTACGCGGTCGAATTCACCGCCGGAGCAGCCAAGGAAATCCGCAAACTGGAGACTGGTACGCGCAAGCGAATCCTGGCGTCTGTCGCGGGGCTGGCAAATGATCCGCGACCCGCTGGATGCAAGAAGCTTGCTGGCGAAGAGACCGCCTGGCGGGTCCGCATTGCTGACTATCGCGTTCTCTACGAAATCCATGACGACGTTCTGACCGTCCTCGTTGTGCGGGTCGTGCACCGACGCGAGGTCTACAAGAGGTGACGCCCGCCTGGCTGGCGCGGACAACCCTAAGTCAGTGCTACATGTCGAAGTAGGTGGCGGCTTCCTCGCCCGAGACCTTCCGGACGATCTCGTCGGCCACGTCCCGGAGCTTCTGGTTCCGGTGGCTGGAGACCTTCATCAGGATGGACATCGCCTCGGTCTGGCTGCAGCGGTTCTGGGCCATGATGATGCCGCAGGCAAGGTTTATGGCAGTACGGCTCATCATCGCCGCGCTCAGGTCATCAGCGGCGCTCTCTGCGGTTCCCACCCTGACTGCCAGGCGGACGGCACTGCCGGCGACGTCGGCGAAGCTTGCTGCCTCGCCGATGGTCTCCTCGGTGAATACGCCAGTGGCCGGCGCGAAGAAGTTCAGGACTGCGGCCGCGTTTTCGCCGAGTTCAAGCGGGACGCCCAGGACGCTGTGGATGCCCTCCTCGATCAGGCGTTCCTGGTAGCTCGGCCAGCGCGGGTCGGAGCGGACATCGGCCAACAGCACGGGGGTCGCTGCCTTCAACGCTGCGAGGCAGGGCCCGTCGCCCACGGCCTGTTCGATGCGGTCCAGATGGACGGCGCGCTCGGTGCTCCCGCCCACCGTTGTGGTTTTCCTGGCGTGCTTAAGCGTGACCCCGCACTCCACCGTGGCGCCGGCCGAGCGGCTCAGTGCGGACGCGGCGATGATCGAGAGCCCGCCCAGGAAATCAGCCACCGATCCCGTGCCGATAATCAGGTCCTGCAGCTCCAGGAGCAACTCATGTTCGGGCGAATTGGTCATGCCCAAATCTAGGCCGAACGGCGGGCGCTCACAAGCTATCCGGCCGCCTGCGGGGCCGCCACTTTGATGATCTCCAGGGCGTCAGGATCCAGCAGCTTCCGCGCGCCGGTCCGCGCGTCCCTGATCCAGATCAGGTCCAGGGAATGTACGACGTCGGTCACCCGGCCCTTGTGGAAGAGCTTGCCGTTGTGCCACGCCTCGATGTGGTCGCCGAGTTGGATTCTTACCGTCTGCACCTTGTCAGTGATCATGCTGTGCCCCCTGCTGGTTGTCCCCGTATGCCCAGCATGCCCCGGCCAGGTTGCCGCAGTGTTTCTGCCGGGTAAAAGCCCGGATTTCGACAAGCTCAACCACCGGATGGTGGAATGCCTTCATGACCAATGACGAGATTCGGCCTGTCTACTTCCTTTCGGACAGCACCGGCATCACCGCGGAAACGCTCGGGAACACCTTGTTGACGCAGTTCCCCGCGAACAACTTTGACCGCATCACGGTCCCGTTCATTACCACCGCCGAACAGGCCAGGACCGTGGTGGGCACCATCGACAAACTGGTCGCCACCGGCCCGAGGCCCATCGTCTTTTCCACGGCCGTCAGCAGCGACATCAGACAGGCCATTGCAACGTGCCAAGGGATCATCGTGGATCTGATCGGGACGCATGTGGGACAGCTGGAGGAAGCCCTCGGTTCCCCGGCCAGCGCTGAACCCGGCAGGGCCCACGGCCTCGGCAACGCGGAGCGGTATCAGTCCCGGATGGCCGCCGTCGAGTACGCCATGGAACACGACGACGGCCAGAGCCTGCGGGCGCTGGAAAAGGCTCAGGTCATCCTGGTGGCACCGTCCCGCTGCGGAAAAACGCCCACCACCATGTACCTGGCGCTGCAGCACGGCATCTTCGCCGCGAACTTCCCGCTGGTGGACGAGGATTTCCAACGGGAAGGGCTGCCCAGGCCGCTGCGGCCTTTTGTTGAGAAGTGTTTCGGGCTGTCCTCCAACCCCCTGCGGCTGAGCCAGATCCGCACCGAGCGGCGCCGCGGCTCACCGTACGCGTCGCTGCGGCAGTGCGGCTTCGAGCTGCGCAGCGCCGAGCAGCTATACGTCTCCCACCGGATCCCTTACTTGAATTCGGCCACCGTGTCCGTGGAGGAAATGGCCGCCACCATCCTGCAGCGGATGAACCTCAAACATTAGGGAAAATTTTCACAAGCCCGGTGTGGCGCACATCATGTTGGAAAGAGTGGCCTAGACCTGTCACTGTAGACAGGATCCGCGCCCACCAACCGGCCACAGCCGCGAGCGGGCAGCGCCCCGGCATGCCATCATCCCTGCAAAGGAGCAGCAAATATGACAACAGACATCCTGTGGTTCTCAGAACTCGGACTCAAGGACCTGGACCGGGTAGGCGGCAAGAACGCCTCCCTCGGCGAGATGGTGCAGAACCTCACCTCCGCCGGCGTCCAGGTCCCTGACGGCTTTGCCACGACGGCCGACGCCTACCGCAGCTTCCTGGCTGACTCGGGCCTGGACCAGAAGATCGCGGACCGGCTGGTGGGCCTGGACACCGATGACGTGACGGCCCTAGCAGCAGCGGGCAAGGAAATCCGGGCGCTGATGCGCGAGACGCCCTTCCTGCCGGACTTCGAGGCGCAGATCCGGAACGCCTACCAGCAGCTGGTGGACAAGCACGCGGGCTCCGAGGACCTCTCCTGGGCCGTCCGTTCCAGCGCCACGGCGGAGGACCTCCCTGATGCCTCCTTCGCCGGGCAGCAGGAGACCTTCCTGAACGTCCGCGGCATCGAGAACATCCTGATCGCCATCAAGGACGTGTTCGCGTCCCTCTACAACGACCGGGCCATCGCCTACCGCGTGCACCACAAGTTTGAACACGCCGAGGTGGCACTCTCGGCGGGCATCCAGCGGATGGTGCGCTCCGACGTCGGGGCTTCCGGAGTTATGTTCACCATGGATACTGAGTCCGGGTTCCAGGACGCCGTGTTCGTCACGTCGTCCTACGGCTTGGGCGAGGCCGTGGTCCAGGGCGCCGTGAACCCCGATGAGTTCTACGTCTACAAACCCGCGCTGCAGGCCGGCCGCCCCGCCATCCTCAAGCGCGGCCTGGGCGAGAAGGCCCTCCAGATGACCTACACCAACAGCCAGGAGATCGGCCGGACCATCGACTTCGTGCCGGTGGAGGCCTCCTTGCGGAGCCGCTTCAGCCTCAGCGACGCCGACGTCGAGCAGCTGGCCCGGCACGCCGTCGCCATCGAGAACCACTACGGCCGTCCCATGGACATCGAATGGGGCAAGGACGGGACCGACGGCGGCCTGTACATCCTGCAGGCACGCCCGGAGACGGTGCAGTCCCGCCGGGCCGCCGGCAGCCTCAGCCGTTTCCGCCTCAACGCGAGCGGCCGGGTCCTGGCCGAGGGCCGCGCCATCGGTCAGCGCATCGGTGCCGGCAGCGTCCGCATCCTCACATCCATCGACCAGATGGCCGCCTTCAAGACCGGCGACGTCCTCGTCGCGGACATGACCGACCCGGACTGGGAACCGATCATGAAGCGCGCCTCCGCCATCGTCACCAACCGCGGCGGACGCACGTGCCACGCGGCCATCATCGCCCGCGAACTGGGGATCCCCGCCGTCGTCGGCACCGGAAGTGCTACGGATTCCCTCTCCGACGGCCTCGAAGTGACCGTCTCCTGCGCCGACGGTGAGACCGGCACCATCTACGAAGGGCTCCTGGACTTCAGCGTCGAGGAAACCGCCATCACCGAGCTGCCGGACGCCCCGGTCAAGGTCATGATGAACGTCGGAACCCCGGAGCAGGCGTTCACGTTCGCCCAGCTGCCCAACCACGGCGTGGGCCTGGCCCGGCTGGAATTCATCATCAACCGCCAGATCGGCATCCACCCCAAGGCGCTCCTGAACCTGGACAGCCAGCCGGCGGACGTGGCCGCGGAAATCCGGGAACGGATAGCGGCGTACAGCAGCCCGCGCGACTACTACATCAAGCGCCTGGCCGAAGGGGTTTCCACCATCGCGGCGGCCTTCGCGCCGGAGCCGGTGATTGTGCGCATGTCCGACTTCAAGTCCAACGAGTACGCCAACCTCATCGGCGGACCGGCCTACGAGCCGCACGAAGAGAACCCGATGCTCGGCTTCCGCGGCGCCTCCCGGTACCTGGAGCCGTCCTTCCGGGACTGCTTCGACCTCGAGTGCGAGGCCCTGTCCTTCGTCCGCAACGAGATGGGGCTGACCAACGTCAAGCTCATGATCCCGTTCGTGCGGACCCTGGACGAGGCCCGCGGCGTCATCGAGCTGCTGGCAGAGAACGGCCTGGTCCGTGGCGAGAACGGCCTCGAAGTGATCATGATGTGTGAGATTCCGTCCAACGCCCTGCTCGCCGACGACTTCCTGGACTACTTCGACGGCTTCTCCATCGGCTCCAATGACATGACCCAGCTGGCCCTGGGCCTGGACCGGGATTCCGCGATTGTCTCGGGCGGCTTCGATGAACGCGATCCTGCCGTCAAGAAGCTCCTCAGCATGGCCATCAAGGCCTGCAAGGCGCGCGGCAAGTATGTCGGCATCTGCGGCCAGGGTCCCAGCGACCACGCGGACTTCGCCGAGTGGCTGGTCCAGGAAGGCATCGATTCCGTCTCCCTGAACCCGGACACCGTGGTGGACACCTGGCTCCGGCTCGCCGGCACCCCGGTGATTGAGTCTGTCGAAGTCCGCTAAACGCACGACGTCGGCACCCGGGTTGGGTGCCGACGTCGTTCTGGCGCTACGCAGGTTCCTTGTCGAGACCTAAATATCGGTGGCGCCAAGGAATATGCGGGTCACGGTCGGGTTTGCGCGTCGAAAACCGCAGAACGCGTACGACGGCGGGGCACGCCAGCCGCTGCCAGCTTGCGTTCCAGCTTGCCGGGCTGCATCAGATCGGCCCAATCCCACCTCACCACGTTGAACCCAGTGGCCCGGATTCTGTTCTCGCGCGTCTTTTCCTCCACCACCGCCTGCGACGCGGTCCGGCCCTTGAGGTACTCGGGTTTGAGGTACTTCTCCTCGCCATCGAATTCGCCAACAACCTTGGCCTGCTTCCAATAGAAGTCGGTGTAGCCCACCAGGCCGTCCCTGTCGTGGATGGCTTGCTGCAGGACCGGGGCTTCGAAGCCGGCCACGTGGATAAGGGCGCGGCTGTAGGACTCCCCTGCGGAACCGGACAAAGGGTCCGCGAAAGCCACGGCGGTCAGTATCCTCCGCCCCGCAGCCGTGGAGTACATAGATCCGATACCTGCCTCCAGTTCAGCCGTCGTCACGGCAGGCAGCCGCAGGGTCCGGTCTGGTCGAAGCACATGGTCCAGGGGTGCGGCAGCTTCGGTGAAAGGCGTGAACGCCGCCAGGTCCAGGACAGTGCGGATGCGGCCGGTGACGAGCAGGCCCTCCCGCCGGACCACCATCAGACCCGCCGGCGCAGCAAAGTGGCGGCGGACTCCAGCACGTGACCGGCCGCCGTCGTTCTTCATGGTGAGGGCCTGGACCGGGTGGTTCAGGCCGATGGTGGGTATTCCCCACACGCTGGCGGCAGAGTGGCGGGCGAAGACCGTGGGTTTCTCGAACGTTTCCGCAGCGGCCTGGACGCGGAGGCGATACTGGTCCCACGGCTTCAGCCCCTTCCACGTGGGCCCGTCGGTGTAGACGCCGTGCCGGACGCGGACCAGGGAACCGGCCTTTACGCGCTTGGCAAGGTCATCCGGGGTCAACCCGTGAAGGACGCGGTCGCGGGCCAAGAGAAGCGGTGGAAGATCCGTCATGTAGCGAAGATGCCAGCTGCGCGCCCTCGGCGCGAGGGGTAGGTGCCGCTATGTGGAGAAGTCCTGGCGACGCGCTTGTCCGTTTCCGACCCGCACCTCCACGGGCGCACCCGGAATACGGACTGCGTCGTGGAATATCGGCCTCGAAAACGAATTTGCGCGTCACAGAACCGGAGAGGAACGCACGACGTCGGCCCCCGGTTGGGTGCCGACGTCGAACGTTAATGTCAGACCTGGTTGATGCGGATCATGTTGCCGGACGGGTCGCGGAAGGCGCAGTCGCGCGGGCCCCACGGCTGGACGATGGGTTCCTGGAGCACCTCGGCGCCGGACGCCCGGAGGGTTTCGAAGGTGGCGTCGAGATCGTCCGTGTTGAATACGAGCATGGGCATAACGCCCTTGGTGAGCAGCTCCTGGATGGCGTCCCCGTCGGCCTGGGAGCGGCCGGCGTGCGGAGGGCTGAGGACGATCTCGAGGTCGGGCTGGGCGGCACTGCCGAGTGTGACCCAGCGCTGTCCGTCCGAGCCGACGTCGTTCCGGACTTCCAGGCCAAGGGCGTCACGGTAGAAGGCGAGGGACTCATCGAGATCGTTGACAGTGACGTGTGCGTACTTCAATGAAATGTTCATGTCTCCCACGCTAGGGGAGTGGCTATGAAGAGGCTTCTTCAATCCTGCTCGGTTTGCGCGAGGGCCGGGTGTGCTGCCGGGCGATGCACGTGGGCATTGCTTTCACGGCGTGGTGTTCGCGGGCCCGGTAGGCGCTGGGCGTTATGCCGACGATCTCGGTGAACCGCGAGCTGAACGAACCCAGGGACGTGGAGCCCACTTCCATGCACGCGTCGGTCACGCTAACGCCGGCGCGCAGCAGCGCCATGGCACGTTCGATCCGCCGCGTCATGAGGTAGTTGTATGGCGTTTCGCCGTAGGCCGCCTTGAACTGGCGGGAGAAGTGCGCCGCTGACATAAGGGCGCCGGCGGCCATGGTGGGCACGTCCAGTGGCCGGGCGTACTCGCGGTCGATCAGGTCCCGGGCCCGGCGCAAATGGGCCAGGTTGGCCAGCTCCTGCGGTGTCATGAGGCAAGTCTAGTAGCGCCCCACTCCCGGTGGTCGAGCCTGTCCGCCCGGTGATTGAGCTTGTCGAAATCCCGGCGATGCGGAAACGGCGTGGCGCTACGGAACCGGCCTGGCGATCGATTCGTGTCACGATGCAGCGTGGCGCTACGCATATGCCGTGAAAATGCTCGGGCAGCCGTGCCAGACAGACAGCTGTGCATGGAGCATACTGAGGCATGACTGACCGCGACGACTTCCTAGCCTGGGTAAAGTCCGCGCTTTACGAAGCGGAACTAGCCCTTCACAACGGCGATTCGGCCCCGCGCCGGGCAATCTGGTCACGTAACGAACCCGTGAGCATCCTGGGTGCGTGGCGCAACGCCTATGGCCAGCATGAGCTGGACGGGCTCTTCGCCGACCTCGAGAAGAGTTTCTCCGACTGCACGTCGTACACGTTCGAACTGCAGGCGTATGACGTCTTGGATGACATGGCCTATACCGCCGGACTGGAGCAAACCTCCGCCTCCGTCAACGGTCAGCCGCGAAGCTACACCTTGCGTGCCACGCAGGTGTATCGCCGCGAAGGCGGCGAATGGAAGGTGGCCCATCGGCATGCCGACACTGTTGTCGAGTGACCGTGCCACGCGCGTCGCGTGAACCGGGTAGAGATCCGTTGCCGGGCGTCGAACCGCAGTTAGGCGCGGACAGGACGCGGCCCTTTACGCCAGAAGGTGGAGAAATAGGGTACATTTTGTTTTCTTAATTCACCAACGCCCGGTGTACTCTTCCAAGGTTAGGCTTCCCTAAATCGCCGAAGACACCTATGGACCACACGCTATGAGCACCCAACTTGACCTTCAACGCCTGTCGCTTGCCTCGAACCTCGCGAGCAACGGTGACAGGACTGCCGTTGCCACCAGCAATGGTGTCTTGACGTATCGGGAACTGGCCGACCGTGTTGAGGAGCTGGGCCGGCGACTCGGTACCGAACGACGCCTGGTGGCCCTGACGGCCGGTAACGATGTTGACTCGCTGGTGGGGTACTTGGCGGCCATGGCGGCCGGTCATCCGCTGATCCTCCTGCCCGCGGACAAGCCTGCTGCCCTGGAGTCCCTGGTCGCGGCCTATGATCCGGACGTTATCCTCAGTTCCGCGAACGGCCGGACAGTACTGGAGGAGCGACGGCCTGGCACCGGACACACCCTGCACCCGGACCTGGCCCTTCTGTTGAGCACCTCGGGTTCCACCGGGTCACCCAAGCTTGTGCGGCTGTCCTACGACAACCTCCAGGCGAACGCAGAGTCCATCGCGGAATACCTCGGCATCACGGAGTACGACCGGGCAATGACCACGCTGCCCATGTCCTACTGCTATGGACTGTCAGTGATCAACAGCCACCTGCTGCGTGGTGCCAGCCTCGTCCTGACGGATCTGTCCGTGGTGGACCCCTGCTTCTGGGATCTGTTCCGCAGCGAGGGTGCCACATCGTTCGCAGCCGTTCCCTACACCTTCGAGTTGCTCGAGCGGGTGGGGTTCGCCGCGATGAATCTGCCCACGCTCAGGTATGTGACCCAGGCTGGCGGCAGGCTCGGCCCCGACCTGGTCCGGCGTTACGCCGGACTGGGCGCAAGGAGCGGCTGGGATCTCTTTGTGATGTACGGCCAGACGGAGGCCACCGCACGCATGGCATACCTCCCTCCCCGGCTGGCAGGTACGTCGCCGGGCGCCATCGGAATCCCTGTCCCCGGCGGCGCCTTCCGGATAGACCCGGTCCCTGGACTGGAGCATGGGGAGCTGGTCTATTCCGGACCCAACGTGATGCTGGGTTACGCACAGACGCCGGAGGACCTCGGCCTCGGGCGGACTGTGGATGAACTCCGCACCGGAGACCTGGCACGCCAGACCGCTGACGGACTGTACGAGGTAGTGGGAAGGCGCAGCCGGTTCGTCAAGATCGTCGGCCTCCGCGTCGACCTTGGACAGGTGGAACGGATCCTTGCCGACCTTGGTATTCAGGCCGCGAGTGCCGGCACGGACCAGGGACTCGTGGTCGCCGTCGAGGGTGAACACGACCCAGCGCTGCTGGGCAAGCTCCTCGCCCAGGGCATAGGCTTGCCACGCGCTGCCCTGGAAGTCCATGCGGTCCGGGAGCTTCCGCGCCTGGCGTCCGGCAAGCTGGACTACCCGGCCGTCCTGGCCCTCGCCAAACCCACAGTTCAAGACGCGCCTTCCAGCGCGAACTCCGGAGCTAAGCCGCGGGACAGTGTGGTGCGCATCTTTGAAGACACGCTGGAGCTGGAAGACATTTCCGACGACGACACGTTCGTTTCGCTGGGCGGGGACTCGCTTTCGTATGTGGCGGCGTCCGTGCGGCTTGAGCAGGCATTGGGACATTTGCCCCCGGATTGGCATATCACCCCGGTGGGAGTGCTGGGGGCCCGCTTTGAACAGCCGCGGCCGCGGAAGCGCCGCCCCTTCGCCCGGCTTGAAACCAGCATTGTGCTGCGGGCGGTCTCCATTTTCCTGATTGTCAGCACCCATATTGGATTCCTGCACTGGCAGGGTGCGGCCCACGTGCTCATGGCTGTTGCGGGGTTCAACTTCGCACGGTTCCAGCTGTCCGGGGAACGCATGCCGCGGCTGCGGAAGCAAGTGGCCAGCCTGGCCAGGGTGATCGTCCCCAGCATGGTCTTCATCGGCTTCGCCTACCTGATCACCGACAGATACAGCCTGGCGAATATCGTCCTCCTGAACGCCATTATCGGACCCGAAGAGGTGACCACCCGGTCGCATTTCTGGTTCATCGAGGTGCTCGTCTACGTGTTGGTCAGCATGACGGCCCTGCTCGCCCTGCCCTGGGCAAGCCGTGCCGAAAAGCGCTTCCCGTTCCTTTTTCCGCTCGTGCTGCTCGCCGCCGGGCTGCTCACCCGCTATGAGCTTTTTGAGCCGGGAATTCCGCACACAACGCCCATATTCTGGCTTTTCGCGCTGGGATGGGCGGTTGCCCGGGCCCGCCATATTCTTCAGCGAGGCGCCGTCAGTGTCGTTGCCGCTTTGACCATCCCGGGGTTCTTCGACAACCCCGCCCGTGAACTGACTGTCCTGGCCGGGATACTCCTGCTTCTCTGGCTGCCCAGCATTCCCGTCCCGGCCGGACTCCGGCGCCTCACCGTTCTGCTGGCCAGCGCGTCCCTGCACATCTATCTGGTGCATTGGCTGGTCTACCCGCTGCTGGTTGAGCTCAGTCCCGCCCTCGCCGTTGTGGCCTCATTGGCCGCAGGCTCCGCGTACTGGGCACTCTGCAGCCTGGCGCCAACGGTCATCGGCCGCACCAAGAGGCGGATCCTATCCGCCCGGTGAGCCGGGTTACCCTCCTGCCCAGGTGCGCTCCAAAGACCACGGCAAAACCCGGGACACACCGGGCTATTGCGTGTCCCGGACGAAGGAAGTGGGGAGAAACGCCCGACGGCGGCAGGCGCCCCGCAGCCCGCGCCGGTTGGCTGCCCCTCTGGAGCCCTATCGGGCTGAGGCGCCGGGCGCTCAGCTGCGACATTTTATAGGCCTAAGTGTTAGAAATCGGCAAGGATTCTCGCATTTACGGACTCAGTACCTGCTGCCCGCCGGTCGTAGCGACGCGCAAACGGCCTGGCGCTACGCAAGCGCTTTGGGGACACAGAAATACGCGTGTCGCCAGAGCGGTTGTGCGTCCTGAGTGAACATGCGCGTCGTCAGCACGCGAAGGCCTCGGTGGTCGAGCCTGTCAGTAATCCCGGTTCGACGGTCTCAACCACCGGGAATCAGCGGCAGATCGCGGCTCGGGCCGCCACGCGAGCGATCTCCAGGACCCGGGGATCCAACAACTTCCGTGTGCCGGTGTTCCCGTCGTAGATCCAGATCAGTTCCACTGAACGGACGACGGCGGTGTCCCTGCCCTGGTGAAAGAGCTGCCGTTATGCCCGGCTGTCAGTCGTCGGTGGGGAGAACTGAGGTAATTTCCGAGATGGGCCGAAGGTGCAGTTCGAGTAGTTGGAGTGCGGCGGCCGCATCGTGCTTCGAGAGGGCATCGACAATGGCTCGGTGTTGCTTGTTGATGATTTCCACCCGCTCTGGTCTGGCGGTCAGGGCTCGGACGGCGACTCGCTGCTGACGGGAGCGTAGGGTGTCATAGAGTTCCGTGAGAACCGTGTTGTCAGCCGCAGCAACCATGGCCCGGTGAAAGCGCCGGTCGAGGTAAGACACGGTGAACCAATCTAGAGCGTCGCCGGCCTCTTCCATCTGCTCAATCAGGCCAAACATCTCGACCGGCACTCTACGCTCTAGCGCGCACATAACACTGAGGGCGTGACCTTCAATGAGCAGGCGAGTCCGGTAGACCTCTTCCAGTTCGCGGGAGGTTACAGTCCGAACTTGTGCTCCCTTGCGCGGCAGCAAACTTATGAATCGCTCAGCCGCCAGTTGGTGGAAAGCTTCACGGACTGGCGTGCGGGAAACGCCAACAGCCTCACTAACCCACTGCTCATCCAAGAAGCGACCAGCTTCTATGCTGCCCCTGATGATTTCGTCACGCAGCCACTCGTACACGCGGATTCTAGCTGGTCCGGCCTGCGTGGGAGGAGGAACCTCGATGTCCGTCATAGTTACCTTCTCTTCGGTGGGCGAGCGTGTGTATATGCCTCGTATACTCAGCGTCACGCAAAACAGATCTTTCCTAAAGCAATGCGTCGGCAAGCCTTACTAGGCTTCACCCGCGCCACGTTCACAGTGGCATTATTTTCGCCATATCTCAAGTATCCCTTGTGTATACGTGACGGATATGTTCTTCTGTAGTGACCGCGGATGTGGCGCGGGACACGTCGGCTAGTTCTTATGAGGAGTAATCCATGTATGCAGTTCCCCCCAACCGCCAGTTCGCCGTATGGCTGTCCGACCCCAGTTTTGCGGCTGCCGAGATAGCTCGCGGCATTGGCTACGGGGCCGTTGTCTTGGACATAGAGCATGGCTCTTTCGACCTTGCTGACCTTGAGCGCTTTATCCCCTTCCTTAAGTCCCTGGACTTGGATGTCATTGCAAAGGTTCTGGGTCCGGAGCGCGGCCCAATCCAGCAGGCGCTTGACTTCGGTGCCAATGCAGTGGTGATTCCCCACGTTGAGAATCTTGCCCATGCACGGGCAGTCACTGCTTTCGCCAAATTCCCGCCGCTGGGCGACCGGAGCTTCGCTGGTGGCCGGACCAGCTCTTACGGCGGATTTACTGACGAGTGGGTTGCTGAACAGGATGCCAAGACCCGCTGCTACCCGATGATTGAAGATGCGGGCGCACTGGACGACGTCGAGGCCATCCTCGCCCTGGACACTGTTGACGGTGTGTTTGTCGGCCCGTCGGATCTCTCGTTGCGCCGAAACCGGGGTGCGTACTCGCGTAAGGAAGGCGATTTTGCTGACCTGGAGCGCGTAGCCAAGGCAGCGGCGGCTGCGGGCAAAGCCTGGGTCTTGCCGGCGTGGAGCCTTGAGGAAAAGGAATTCGCGCTTCGAAACGGTGCTGATCAGCTGGCTCTCATCATGCAGCACGGCGCCCTCATGACGGGTCTCTCCGCTCCGTTTGAGCAGGCCCGCACGCTTGCCGATTCGCGCTCGTCCCATGCGCACGTATAACGCAACAGAGCCTCCTCGACCTGCCTGATCGATCAAGTCCAAATAACTCAGAAGGAAAATTTATGGTCAGCATCGCCGTAGCCCAGTTCGCTCCAGGTCTTGACAAGCTGCAGAACGAAAAAACCATTGTCGAACTCGTGAGGGAGGCCGCGCAGTTGGGCGCCCGTCTCGTCGTTCTACCCGAGTATGCGATGTTCACCGCACCGTCAATGGACCGTAGTTTCTTGGAGACAGCGGAAACACTATCAGGACCGTTCGTCACGAATCTGGCGACTCTTGCCCGAGAACTGGATATCTTCGTCGTAGCCGGCCTCAATGAGGAACTGGAGGGCGGAGAGCAGATCTCAAACACCCTTGTAGCGCTCGGACCACAAGGCGACGTAGTCGCGGTGTATCGGAAACTGCATCTTTACGATGCCTTCGGCTACAAAGAATCTGATCTCGTGCGGCCTGGCGCGGTGGAAGAGCCAGAAACCTTCGAGGTTGATGGCTTCAGCTTCGGGATGCAGACGTGCTACGACCTTCGGTTCCCCGAGGTGACCCGGAGAATCGTAGACGCCGGCGCCCATGTTCTGCTTCTTCCCGCCGAGTGGGTGCCAGGTCCTCTTAAGGAAGATCACTGGACCACGCTGCTGCGTGCCAGAGCTATTGAAAACACTATCTACGTGGCAGCCGCCGATCAGTGCGCCCCCACCGGCGCAGGCAACAGCATGATCGTTGATCCCATGGGCGTCGTCCTGGCTTCATTGGGTGAGCAGACAGCCGTCGCCGTCGCAGACATCTCGGAGGAACGCCTGCGGGAAGTACGGCTGAAGAACCCAGCACTGGAACTTCGACGATTCAAAGTCGCAGCCAGCGACTGACACTCCTCGCCGTCGTCGCCCCCGTTTTCCAGCACCTTCGACACGGCCAAGTCCATCCCAACCGGAGCGAGTCCGGTTTCGAAAACCCCAAGTACATCCGGAGGCATACATTGTTTGGAAATAAGTTCGCACGGCCGGCAATGGCCGGCCATGAAACCCGCCGCCTCTCAAAGGTAGCTAGTCTGACCGCGTTGGCAGCAGCCAGCGTGCTGGCGTTGAGCGCATGCGCGGGTGGCGGCGGCACGGAGAGTAGTGGTGCGGGAACGGAATCGCTGCGGTTCGGCATCTCGAACGAACCCGCCAACCTGATCACGGGAGTCGACCAAGGCACCGTCGGCAACACCATGATGACTCTCATCCACCGCGGCCTTATGTCCTATGACAAGGAAGGCAAAGTGATTGCAGGTCTCGCCGAGTCAGTGGAAATGACCGATCCCATTACCTACACATTCAAACTCCGTCCCAATTTGACCTTCCATGATGGCTCTCCGGTTACAGCCAATAACGTGAAGGCATCCCTGGAGTACTACGCCAATAAGGCCAACGGTTCGACGTTGTTCGTCGGACTGCAGGACATTAAGAGCGTCGAGGTCAAGGACGACCACTCTGGGGTAATTCATCTCTCGGGTCCGAACTCAGCGTTCCTGGAGTACCTGGCGATTCCCACAGCAGCCATCGTTCCGGACAAGTCCCTCGCAAAAGACATCCCGAACCAGATCGGCGCAGGGCCCTACACCTTGAAGGAACACAACCGCGGTGTCAACCTGGTCCTGGACAAGTTCGACCAGTACTACGCTGCCGACCAGGTCAAGCTCCCCGGCATCGATATGTCCTTCTACAGCGACGGCTCTGCAAGGACCAACGCGCTTCTCGGTGGAGATGTGGACATCATCGATTACGTGCCGTGGCCCGATTACGATAGGGTCTCCGGCACGAGCGGCATGACGCTCGACGCGCAGTCCGGCCCCCTCCAGTTCATCCAGTTCAACGTTACGAAGGGCCCCTTCGCTGACGCCAAGGTCAGGCAGGCTGTTGCCTACGCCCTGAACCGTGAAAACGCCGTCGAGGCGGCTTTCCAAGGCCATGGCGAACCACTCGCGGGCGTAAAAATCCCAGAGGACAATCCTGCTTACGACCCCGCCAACACCGGGCTTTTCGGCTACGACGTTTCAAAGGCCAAGGCGCTGCTGGCCGAAGCCGGATACCCCGATGGTTTCGAAGCCAAGATGCTGACTACATCCCAGTACACGTTCCTGCAGGATACGGCTTTGTCCGCCCAAGCAGACCTTTCCGCGATAGGAATCAAAGTCACCCTTGACGCTCCTGACTGGTCGACGAGGGTTGCCAAGGGCAACTCGGGCGACTACGACCTCGCCGTCGCCGGCGGTGCCGGTATCGTGGCTGACCCGACGTACATCAAAGGACTCGTTTCCGGGCCGAACAGCTTCCTGCGGAGCTTCGGCTACGACAATCCTGCTTTGAACGCCAAGTTGGACGAAGGACTGAGGGCAACGGACGACGCCGCTAAGAAAGCCGCCTACAACGACGCGCTGAAAATCATGCAGACTGACGTTCCCTACGCACCGATCAACACCCGCGAACAAGCCTTCGCATTCAACTCCAAAGTCAGCGGATTCAAGAACCTTCCCGGTTTCCTGAGCTTCTACAGCGGGTACTCCTTCGCCGATATCTCCCTCTCCGAATAGGAGCCAACGTGACGTCCTTTATCCTCCGTAGGGCGGGCATGGGAGCCGTACTGGTCTTCCTCGTCCTGACGCTGATCTTCTCAGCCATCCGGCTGATTCCCGGGGACCCGGTCGAGCTGTTGCTGTCCAGCGGCAATACGAGTGCGAGTCCTGAAGTAGTGGAGCAAATGCGCGAGCAGTTGGGCCTGAACGGTTCACTGCCTGTCCAATACTGGAACTTCCTGACAGGAATCCTCACTGGGGATCTGGGCGAATCCATCCGGACCGGAGACGCCGTATCCGAATCCATTGCACAGCGCCTACCCCGGACACTCGAGCTGGTTATATTTGCCACAGTTATCTCCATGCTCGTTGGAATTCCACTGGGAGCATGGGCTGCCGCCAGGGGCGGTTTCGTTGACAGCGCTGCAACCGTCCTGACGAGCCTGGGAGTGGCCCTTCCGGTCTACGTCCTCGGCACGCTTCTGATCCTCGTCTTCTCCCTGACACTGGGCTGGCTGCCCGCCGGCGGGTTCACGACCTGGCAGCAGAATCCGGGCAGGCATTTCCAGCTGCTCATACTGCCAGCCATCGCACTGTCGCTAGGGTTCACGGCTATCATCGCCCGAATGACCCGGTCTGCGGTCCTTGAAACCATGGGCCAGGACTGGGTCAGGACAGCCACAGCCTTCGGGCACGGCCCCCTGAAAGTTTTCCGTCGCCACGTGCTCCGAAACTCGCTGACGCCGGTGACCACCGTCATCGGCCTGGGCTTCGGCACGCTCCTTGGATCCACCGTCCTGGTAGAGCGCGTCTTCAACTATCCCGGCCTCAGCAGCCTTCTCGTTGAATCCGTCTCGAACCGTGACTATGCCGTAGTTCAGGGGATCGTGATCATCATCGCGTTGTTGTTCATTCTCATCAACATTGTGGTTGACATCGTCTATGGCCTCCTGGACCCGAGAGTGAGGCAGTAATGACAAGCACAAAGCTGGCCCCGCCGAACATACGCTCTACCAAGTTCAGGCAGGCCATGGGGCCTCTCCGGAGTGCCGCCCTGGTCTATGTGGTTGTCATCATCATCGTGATGATTCTGGCACCTGTCATAGCGCCTTCGGATCCGCTGGCTCAGGATATTGCGAACAAGAGACTGCCGGTCTTCACACCAGGCCATCTCCTCGGCACCGACGAGCTGGGCCGGGATGTCCTGACACGCATCATGTACGGGGCGAGGATCGAACTTTTCATAGCCCTGGGTGCCACCGTTTTTGCCGCAATCGCAGGAACGTTTATGGGCATTGTGGGTGGTTTCTTCGGGGGAATAGCCGAGACCGTGACGATGCGACTGATCGTCGACGTCATTCTCGCTTTCCCTCCCATCATTCTCGCTTTGCTCGCCGTGACGATCTATGGGCCCGGGCCTATCACTTTGATCATGGTGATGGGCGTGCTATTCGCACCCACTTTCGCCCGCATCACCTATGGCCAGACGCTTTCAGTGAAGCGGGAAGAATACGTCGAAGCTGCCCGTGCATTCGGAGCTAAGACACCCGTAACCCTGTTCAAAGTCATCCTGCCGAATGTTTCCGCCCCCATTATTGTTCAATTCTCCTTGACGATGGCACAGGCGATCCTGCTGGAATCCGGCCTTAGTTACCTGGGCCTCGGCGTTGTCCCGCCCGAACCCTCATGGGGAGCCATGGTCGCTGAAGGGCAGCGTTACATCACCAGTGACCCCATGGGCCTCCTGGTACCCAGCGCGGCACTCGTGCTAACCATTCTTGCGTTTGGCCTGCTCGGTGATGGGCTCCGCGCCTATCTCGATCCGAAATCAAGGAAATAATATGAGCGCTCCAATACTCGAAATTAGCGGCCTCTCAGTTGAATTTCGGACCCATAAAGGATGGAGGGCTGTCACGTCTGACGTTTCGCTGGATATCCGGCGCGGTGAAACGATCGCGCTGGTCGGAGAATCCGGCTCGGGCAAATCCGTTACAGCCATGTCAGTGCTCAACTTGCTTCCCAAGAATGCCCGGCGCCTGGGGTCTATTAAGTTTCAGGGCGAGGAACTGCTATCGGCCTCGGAGCCCCGTCTCCGCAAGCTGCGTGGGCAGGGAATCTCCATGATTTTTCAGGAGCCCATGACGGCCCTCAACCCCGTCTACACGGTCGAAAGCCAGCTCTGCGACGCGATCCTGAGCCATCGGAAGATATCCAAGCAAGCCGCGTCGGAGCTGGCCCTGAAGCTTCTGCAACAGGTGCACATGCCCAGCCCGGAAAAGAAGCTCAAGCACTACCCTCACCAGCTATCGGGAGGTCAAAGGCAACGCGTCATGATCGCCATGGCTATCTCCTCCGAACCGCAGCTTCTCATCGCCGACGAACCCACTACGGCCTTGGACGTCACTGTCCAAGCGGAAATCCTGGACCTCCTGCTGGAACTCCAAAAGAAGATGGGGATGGCGGTCTTGCTGATCACTCACGACATGGGTGTGGTGGCCGACGTCGCTGACCGCGTCTTTGTGATGTCCAGCGGGAATGTCGTGGAGCATGCCAGGACAGAACAGCTGTTTGCGGCCCCTCAGGCGCAATACACGCGGGACCTGCTGAATGCGGTGCCGTACTTGGGCAAGAGCAACGGGAGAACCCGCATCCACGAACCCGAGAGCACGCTTGGAGACGAGCAATCCAGCCCCGTCCTCGAGTTGAGGGACACAGTCATCGAATATCCTGGGCGCCGGCGGCACGCAGGTTTCCGCGCAGTCGATGGCGTTTCATTCAGCATTAAGCAGGGCGAGATTCTCGGCCTTGTGGGCGAGTCCGGCTCCGGCAAGACGACTATCGGGAGAGCTGCAATCGGGCTTATCCCTGCCACCGGAGGGTCCATCCTGATCAACGGAGCGGATATTGGATCGGCGGATGAAAGGAAGAAGCGAGCGATCAGGAAGAACGTTTCCATCGTTTTTCAGGATCCTGCCTCTTCATTGAATCCGCGTGTTCCCATCGGGCGAACCGTCACGGACCCCCTCCGCTGGGCAGGAACAGAGCTCAACAGCAAGCAACTCGACCAAAAGGCCCGGGACCTGCTCGACAGCGTCCGTATTCCCACTGACTGGGCCAGCCGGTATCCCCACGAGCTATCAGGCGGTCAGCGGCAACGCATCGGGATCGCCAGGGCCATAGCCATTGACCCGCTTCTCATGGTGGCTGATGAGCCGACCTCAGCACTGGACGTCTCCGTGCAGGCATCCGTTCTGGAACTCTTGCTGGAGCTGCAGAGGACTATGGGGTTCTCCTGCCTTTTCATCAGCCACGACCTGTCTGTCGTCGAGAGGCTCTCCAACAGAGTGGCAGTGCTGAACAAGGGAACAGTGGTAGAAATCGGTGACACACATGACATCCTTCACAACCCGCAGCACCCCTACACTCAGAGGCTGCTCGCTGCGGCACCTGTTCCTGATCCAGTAGTCCAGCGCCAGAAACGCCGCGATCGGATGTCCCTTGTGAGCTAACTGCGCAGCCTGGACCCCAGCTGGCGCACCCATCCAGCGGATGTGTCTCATAACCTAAGTGTCTTTTATCCCAAGAGTTGCGAGACGTCTCATCGGCTGTGTCTCATAACCTCTTTGCCTCGAAACTTATGCCATTGGAAGAGGGCGCCTGCCACCGACAACTGCGGCCCCGTGTCGCGAACCGGAGACACAACGGGTTTCCAAATGCTTTTGCGGGGCTTGTGGGTCAGTAGGACCACTGCTCGAGTCCACTGCGGACATGGGTCTCGCATTTAGAGTTGCGCCTAATCGGAGAT
This sequence comes from Pseudarthrobacter sulfonivorans, assembly GCF_001484605.1. Taxonomy (NCBI): domain Bacteria; kingdom Bacillati; phylum Actinomycetota; class Actinomycetes; order Micrococcales; family Micrococcaceae; genus Pseudarthrobacter; species Pseudarthrobacter sulfonivorans. The sequence continues at coordinate 3,394,791 of NZ_CP013747.1, forward strand.
CTCAAGGGCAGTGGGTGGCTGCTTTTCTGGGGTGTCCCGTCAGGTCTAGAATAATTTCGGCAGCCGCGGAGCGATGGCACGTGGTTGCACCTGGTCTGCAGTGCGGCGGACCTTCTCTTGTCTGACCTTTTTGGTGGCAACGTTCCCATCTGCCGAGCGGCGCTCCACGGATGGTGGTGGCCCACCCTCATCTGCCGGAAGAAGTTCCAGGTGCTGGGGAATTTGTCTCAATGCCGTGCCACGGCACCGGCATCAGATAAGGAAATATCCTGGACTTGCCCAGTGGGCCATATCAGAGCCCTGAAAAACCCTTTGTGGCCGCCGTTCACAACGCCGGACATGCACTGGGCTGCCTGGCAACCGGGCGCTCCCTGCAGTCCGCTGTCACCGGGCAAGTGTGCCGAGGGAATCCGCTGGGCCTGACGCGCGGGTCTGATCGTTTCAGTTGGGCGGTGGTTTGCTGGAGCGGTCCGGCAGCCGAGGCGGTGCTGGCTACCCGTTCGGATACCTCGGTGCGGGAGGCGGCGGAGTGGATCTGGGCGCTGTACCAGGCTGGCCTGTCCGGCAGTCCGCCATCGGGTGACTATCCAGGGCCGGCGGCCACGGATCCTGCGGTGTTGGCCGTGGCGCTGTCCGTCGCCGACGCGAATTGGGCGGGGATTGAACGGATCGCTTCCGTACTCAGCGGAGCAACCCGCTCGGGGCACGGGGTCTCGGAGGTGAGCCCGAGGCTGATCAGGGACCTGATCGGAAGCAGGGACGGCGCGGACATCGCCGCCGCCTTCGGCATTTGGGAGCCGGCCATCGCCGAGGTGAAGGTTTACCACGGGCAACCGGCCGGGCTGCGCTGGCCCTAGCGGACCGTGTCGGTCCCAGGACGCTACGTGATTTCAGCTCTTGACGGCGGAGCTCTCATGGTCGGTAGGTCGTGGGGTGGTTGGGCGGAGGCCCGCCATCATTCTCTGTCGGGGATAACCAGTACGGGCCGCTTCTGATGCCGAATCAGCAACGCAGAAACAGAGCCTTCCAGAAGCCGGCTCATACGGGCGGTGATTTCTGGCCGGGGACCGCCGACGATGATCAGTGCCGCTCCGGTGCTTTCCGCCAGACGGCTGAGGGCCTTGGCAGGGTCGCCGTTGAGAACGCGGAATGACCAGCGCTGTCCCGGCGGTCCGAGCTCCGATTCGAGACGTCGCAGGAGCTGCCCGGAAGGAAATTGTGCCTCTTCATTTACTGCCGGATCAAGGGAGTGTGCTGCGCGGGCATCATCTGGCTCCCATTCGGTCAGGTACGTGGCCGGGTCCACAAAGGCACACACGAGATGCAGATCCAGGCCGTCGGCGAGAGAGGCTGCCGCGCTCACCAGCTGCTCGGAGAAATCCCAGGCGGTCCCGAGTACGACCGGACCTTCCGGCCACTGCTCATCAGGCAAGGTGCGTAGCTCCGGACGATCCAAGGGCAGATTCTGCGGGCCACTGAGCCCCAACGTCGACCACAGTGCTCAGACTAGCCGTGAAACTCTCAGAGTCGGGGCAGTGGAAGCTGATACAGCCAGGGCGTGAGGATGGTGCGGGCGTCGAATCCCGGGACTGCACCGCAGATCCGGTCGGCGGTGGCGAACAGGTCGGGGGTGGTGACGGATCCGTGGCGGTGTTCGTCGGTCCAGGCTCTGAGGAGCCTGAAGAACAGGGCGTCGCCGGCGGCTCTGCGTAGGGCGTGGACGGCGAGGGCGCCGCGTGTGTAGACCCGGTCATCGAACATGTTGGCCGGGCCCGGGTCGCCCACGGCGAGGTCCTGGGCGTTGACGGACAGTGCACGCCATGCAGCCTTGGCCTGGGTTGGTGCGGTGGAGTTTCCCGAGGCTTCTGACCAGAGCCATTCGGCGTAGCAGGCGAATCCTTCGTGGAGCCAGATATCGGACCAGGTGGCGGCGGTGAGTGAGTTTCCGAACCATTGGTGGGCCAGTTCGTGCGCTATGAGGCGCTGGGATTCCCAGCCCTGGTTGAGGTGGTTGGGTCCGAAGACGGACAGGGACTGGGCTTCGATCGGCATTTCTAGTCCGTCGGCGGGGACCACGACGGTGTATGTGGCGAAGGGGTACGGTCCGAAACAGGTTTGGAAAGTGTCCATCATCTGCCCTTGGCGAGCCAGGGCGGTCCGGGCTTTCGTCATCAGGATTTGCGGTGCTGCCAGGAACTGGGGGACCGGACGCGGCCCGTCGGGGCGGGCTGCCCGGTGGGCAGGGGGATGTGTGTGGAAGGTCAGGGGCTGGAGGTCGTAGCGGCCGATCTGGACGGTGGCAAGGTAACATGCCATGGGTTCTGGCTGTTCGAAGACCCAGGTTTCGCGGCTGCCGTTGGCGTGGCGTGAAACCGGGACGCCGTTGCAGATGACCCGATAGTTGGCGTCGGTGGTGATCGTGTAGCCGTAGCTGGCTTTCTGGCCCGGGTGATCGTTGCAGGGAAACCATGTGGGGGCGCCGGTAGGTTGTCCGGCGACCAGGACCCCGTCGGTGAGTTCTTCCCAGCCGACTGCGCCCCAGATGCCGCGCAACGGCGCCGGGGTGCCGCCGTAGCGGACGTCGAGGCTGAAGCCGCTGCCGGCCGGCTGGGGCCGGTTTGGTGTGATGATCAGCTGGTTGCCGCGTTGAATGAACCGTGACCGTTTCCCGTCCAGCTGAAGCCTCAGCACGCGCAGCCCGGCAAGGTTCAATGTGATCGTGGTAAGTGCTGTGGAGGCCCGGGCCGTGATGGCGGCGTGGCCGGCGAGCCGGTTGGTGATGACCTGGTAATCCAGGTACAGCTCATAGCGGGAGACCTGGTAGCCGACGCTTCCGTGCCCGGGAGTGTAGGAGTCCGCAGCCACGAGATCTGCGGTGGCAGGCCGGGTCCGGATTCGTTCCCCGGCCGCGGGCTGGCGGTCGGCGTTCATGGCTCCCGGGCTTCCCGGGCAGGAACCGTGGCCGACGACGTGTCCGGCGGGTTGGTCCAGGGGCTGACGGGGTTGCCGATCCAGTAACTGCCCGCAGGGACCGTTTCACCGCGCATGACCAGGGACGCGGGTCCGACGGTGCCCCCGGCACCGATCCGGGCGGCGGGGAGGATGACGCCGTGCGGGCCCATGGTCGCCCCTGCGTCAAGGGAGACGGTGTCGATACTCATGACCCGGTCATGGAAGAGGTGGGTCTGGACGACGCAGCCGCGGTTGACGGTGGAGCTCGGGCCGAGCGTGACGAGGTCCGCTTCGGGGAGCCAGTAGCTTTCGCACCAGGCGCCGGATCCGATGCGGGCGCCGAGGGCGCGCAGCCACCACACCAGGGCCGGGGTTCCGGCCGCGGCGCGGGCAAACCACGGGGCAGTGACCATTTCGATGAACGTGTCCACCACCTCGTTGCGCCAGATGAACGAACTCCATAACGGGTGTTCACCAGGACGGATCCTGCCCACGAGCAGCCATTTGGCGGCGACGGAGCTCCCCGCTGCCACGGCACCGGCGGCCAAAACCACCACCGTACCGAGCAGCGCCGCGACGACGTAGCCGCCTCGGGCAGCCAAAAGGTCAAGAACGGTCAGGACCGCGGCGGCGATCGTGGCGGTCAGGATCACTGGGACGCCGCGTCCTAGTTCCCAGCAGGACCGGTAAACCTTCAACCTCAGCGGAGGGTTGAAGGTCAGGCTCTGATCCATGTCCATCCGTGCCCTGCGCAGCCGGACCGGCGGGCTGCCCAGCCAGGAGGTCCCGGACTTGGCCTTGGCCGGTGTCGCGGAAAGGACAGCGATGAGGGAGTTCTTCGGGACGCTGCGCCCCGCCCCGGTCATCCCGGAATTACCCAGGAACGCCCGTTTCCCGATTTTGGCCCGGCCTATGCTCATCCATCCGCCGCCGAGTTCGTAGGAGGCGATCATGGTGTCATCGGACAGGAACGCCCCGTCTCCGACCGTGGTCATCGACGGCAGCAACAGCACTGTGGACGCTTCGACGTTCTTGCCCACCGTGGCTCCGAGGAGCCGCAGCCAGACGGGGGTGAACAGGCTCGCGTAGAGCGGAAAGAGGAGGTCCCTGGCAAGGTCCAGGAGGCGTTCGGTGGCCCAGACCCGCCAGCCGGTAAGGCTGCGGACCCGGTAGTGGCCAGGTGCCAGGCCCAGTCCGAGGAGTCGGACGATGGCGGCGATCAGGATCATGTTGGAGGCGAACCAGATGACCGCCGCCACCGGGACCGCCCACAGCAGCACGGGCCAGGAGGACGAGAGTGAGTCCTGGCCGCGGACTGCGGCGATCACTACCAGCGCTCCCGCGGCTGCCGAAACGTAAGGGATGGTGGCAAGTACCGCGGAGGCCATCGCGTAGGCGGGAAACCAGATCATTGCTGTTACCCCGGACGGGGGAGGGGCGGGCCGGTGCTGCTGTGCTTTGCCGAGGCGCTGTGCCGGCGAGCCGGCGAAACGCTGGTTGGCCTTCACTTTGCCCAGTACCGCAGAACCCGGGGCGATTTCGGCGCCGGCGCCGATCTTTGTGCCGGCCATCAGGGTGCTGCGTGAACCTACGGTGGCGCCCGGACCTACCCGGATGTGTCCGATGTGCACCAGGTCCCCGTCGATCCACCATCCCGAAAGGTCCACTTCGGGTTCGATGGAGCAGCCCGTGCCCAGGCTCAGCATCCCGGTCACGGGCGGGACGGAATGCAGGTCCACGTCCTTGCCGATCTTCGCCCCGAGGGCCCGTGCATAGTAGGGTACCCAGGGTGCTCCGGCGAGGCTTACCGCGCCGGAGAGGTCCGAGATCTGTTCGGCCAGCCACAATCGCAGGTGCACGTTCCCGGAGCGTGGATAGCTGCCTGGAGTGACGGCGCGGAGCAGGAGCCGGGCGGCGGCGGCAGAGATCGCCATTCGTCCCCACGGGCTGACGAAAACTGCCCAGGAAGCCAGCACCCACCACCAGGACACAGCGGGGGCCAGCCGTAGGATCCCGGTGGACGCGAGGACGTTGTTGATGGCCATCAGGTACGTCAGCCACCGCATGGACACCAGAAGGTGCAGCGGGATCCCGGCAAGGAGTTGGAAAAGCTGTGACGTTATCGCTGGGGGCTTCACGGTGCGCACCTGGGAGGCGGACGCTTCGCTGCCGCCGTCAGGGGAGGATAGGCGGGCCAGTTCGATCAGTGCGCCCAGACGTGGGCGGTCGTAGATGTCCGCGACCGTGATGGTGGGGTAGCGCACGCGCAGGGCCGAGACCAGCCTGGCCGCGGCCAGGCTGCCTCCGCCGTGGGCGAAGAAGTCTGCGTCCACGCCCTCAGGGGCGGCGCCCAGGACATCGGTCCATTGATCCGCGATCCATCCGGAGCGGTCGTCCAGGTCCAGGCCTGGAGTTGATCCTCCCGCGGGTTGTGCTTCCAGCGGCCACGGCAGGGCATTCCGGTCGACCTTGCCGCTGGTCTTGACTGGGAGGGAATCCACGCCGGCCAGCAGGGGGATCAGTGCTGCCGACAGCCTGTCGGCCAGCAGTTGCCGCGCCGCGGACAGGTCCGTGGCGGTGCCTGGTGCCGGCACCAGGTAGCCGACAAGGATTTGGTTGCCTGCTGCTGTGGTTTGCACGGCGGCCGCAGCCGAGTGGATGCCCGGCAGGGACTGGAGGGCGGCGTCGATTTCTCCGAGTTCGATCCGGCGGCCGCCGAGTTTGACCTGTTCGTCGGCGCGTCCGACAAAGATGAGGCCGTCAGGTTCGTAGCGGACCAGGTCCCCGCTGCGGTATGCCCGGTCCCAGCCGAGGGTATCCATGGGCGCGTACTTTTCCGCGTCCTTGGCGGGGTCCAGGTACCTTGCCAGGCCCACGCCGCCGATGATCAGTTCGCCGGTCCCGCCCTCTGCCACCGGGATTCCTGCCGGGTCGACGACGGCCAGGTCCCAGCCGTCCAGGGGAAGTCCGATTCGCACCGGGCCAGTCCCGTCCATCCGCGCCGCGGACGCTACCACTGTTGCTTCGGTCGGGCCGTAGGTGTTCCATACCTCGCGTTCCTCCACCGCGAGACGGGCTGCGAGTTCCGGTGGGCAGGCTTCGCCGCCGAAGATCAGGAGCCGCACCGCCTCGAGGGATTCGGCGGGCCAGAGCCCTGCGAGGGTGGGGACCGTGGAGACGACGGTGATGCCGTTGGTGATCAGCCAAGGGCCCAGATCCATCCCGGTCCTGACCAGGGACCGTGGAGCCGGAACCAGGCAGGCGCCGTTGCGCCAGGCCAGCCACATTTCCTCGCAGGAAGCATCAAATGCCACGGACAGCCCGGCCAGGACCCGGTCCGAGGTCCCAATCGGCTCCGCTTGCAGGAACAGGCGCGCTTCGGCGTCGACAAACGCCGCGGCGGAGCAGTGTGTGACTGCCACACCTTTCGGGGTGCCGGTGGATCCGGAGGTGAAGATCACCCACGCATCGTCCTCGGGTGTGGGTTGCCGGGGTGCGGGGAAGGGCCGGACCCGGTCCGGGGAGGTGATGATCTCACCTGCCCGCACGATCCCAGCAACACCGGCCTCTTCGAAGACCAGCCGTGCCCGCTCGTCCGGGTCATCGGCGTCGACCGGGACATAGGCCGCGCCCACGTGCAGGATGGCCAGGATCGCCAGGTACAGCTCGTTTGTCCCCGAGGGGATCCGCACGCCGACCTTGTCGCCGGCGCCAATTCCGGCCTGGTGCAAGCGGCGGGCATAGACCTTCACATGGCGGAGCAGCTCCGCGTAACTGAGCGAGGTGCGCCCGTCGTCCAAAGCTGAGGAATCCGGAAACCCTTCAGCGCTTTCCAGAAGAATCTGCACCAGGGTGCGCGGCGGGGCGGCGTCAGCAGCGCGGGCCAGCTGCGGGCGGTGAGCTGTCACCATCCCAGTGTGGCCGAAAAAGGGCCCTGACAGAACGCTCCTGCCCTAATCAGTAGCCTCTTCAGCGAAGATTTCTGTTCGTATCAACCCGAACCACCGGGAGTAGTATCGGGGCCATGCGTGACCTGGACGATAGGGAGTTGAGGCGCCGGCTGGAGTTGCTCGTGCCGTTCTTTCGGGCCCTCGGGTACCGGACTCTTGAAACGTACGCCGCGGCCGGGGTACTCACTACCCTGCCCGATGCTTCCTTCCCTGTGTCGGACGCCCGCTTCCGCCCAACGGCCGAGGGTTTGACCTGCCATCCGCATGGCCCGGTGTACTTCACTATCACCCGGGCCGGAGAACTGGAGCTCGGCACTGGCCTCGGAGTGCCTCTCACGGAGGCCATCATCAGGTACGTGCAGCTCGCGCGGGAACAGGATCTGGAGGACGCCGGCGACGAGGAAGGCGCCACAGAAGAATTCCCCCCGCCGCGTCTCGTTCTCGACACCGAAACGTCCCGGCTTTACATCGTGGCCGTTAGCCGGGCCCATGAACCCAAATCCCGTCCGAGCTTCATCCCGGTAGAGCAGTACATCCAAGAGCGGGCGCAGCTGTTCGTCGAAGCCTTTCGGGCCGCGCGCTGAAGCATCAGCACCGGCATGGGTCGTCACTTCTATAGGGAAGCGGCCGGGAACTTCTTCCATTGACGGTGGAAACGGGCTTCAGCTTCCACCGCAGCGGCCTGCTCCAGCGCGTGAAGCCGGCCATAGGTGAACCCGTTTTCCCCCTGGACGAAGGCCTCGGCTCCGAGCCTGCGCAGCAGGTCCCGGGTGACGACGCTGTCCTGATGGTCGCCCAGGATCTTCTGGACATCCTGGGCCGCATCCGCGAGCCGGGCGGCCTTCTTGGGACTGATGGGCGTTGCTGCTTCGGCGGCGTAGCGCAGCCGTTTGCCGTCTTTCCTTGCCTCGTGCAGGGCTGGATGGTCGCTGGTTCCGGCCGGGTTCCGCTTAGCGTCCCGGACTGCAGCACGCAGGCGCTTGACGTCCCGTTTGACCAGCCGCGGGATCACTTTGCGGGCCGGTTTGGCCGCAAGCGGTGACCGTGGCGGGCCGGTAAGAACGGTTTCGAGGGAGTCGAGGAGGCGGAAGTAGCGCGGCCCGTTCAGTGTTTTCAGTACTTTCGTGTGGGCTTTTTGGTAGTCGGCGTCGAGTTCAAGATCGATGCGGCGGGCGACGGGGCCCATAACAAGCTCACCCGGTTCTTCGGCGACCATGTCCTTGAGGCGGGCGTGCATGACTTCGGCGTCGCGGGCCGCACCGAGCACGCCGGCGAGCCACTTCAGTTCATCCCGGAGGGCGCCTACTAAGTTGGCGTCACCCAGCAGTTTCCTGAACGTCGCCAGCACCGAGCGCATTCTCCGCGTGGCTACCCGCATCTTATGGACCGCGTCCGGGGCGTCAAGCCGGACGAGGGGGTCCTGGGCCTTGAGCTCCCGGACTTGTTCGCTGAGATAGGCGAGCAGGACATCCGCCGCTGGGCTCTTGGGTTTCGGGTTCGGTGCTGAGTTCGTGGAGGCCTGCGGATCCCGGCCGAGCGCGCGGGCCAGCTTGGATGGATGGGCGGAGAGCCGGACGCCCGCAGCTGCCAGCCGGTCCTGAGCGGCATCAAGCAGGTCCCGGGAGCCCTCGACGAGTTCGATCTCCCACTCACGCCAGCGCCGGAGAGCCCGTTTGGGCGTGAGGGTCTCGGCTTCCACGGTGTCATCACTGACACTGGCGAGAACCTCGCCCTTCTTGTTCAGGAGACGGTGCACGATGCGTCGGGTCTTCAGCCTCGCGACCGGGTTCAGGGCCCGCCCTCTCGTGTGCACGCGCACGAGCTTCAGGAGTGCTTCGGGAACCCCATCGTCGACCTTGCCAAGCGGTTCGTGGAATTCCCTCCGCTCGTCCGCGGCGGAGGGGAGCTTCAGGTGCCATCCTGCGTCCTCGCCGCCGGTTCGTCGGCGGAGCGTTACCTGCGCAGATGCCAGGCGCAGGTCCTTGGTATCGAAGTAGTCGGCCTCCAGCCGGTGCTCCCCGGGCTTGTCCGTGCGGTCAACCCCGGGCAGGTCCTGGAATGAGGGAAGGAGGACCGAGTCCTCGACATCAAACTTCCGTTCGATCTCAACAACCGGTGTTGTGGCCATAGCAAATTTTACGTCCCCGGCCGCCGGGCACGACAGAAACTGTTATTCCCTCGAGTACGCGGCATTCGCCCTTGCTTGTTCCACCTGATTTAGCAGCTGCTGCTCCAGCGGGTTTATCCGTCAGCAGAGCTGTTCTTGAGGGTACGGTGCAGCCGGGTGCGGGCGCCGTTTTCGACCAGGGTCGGTACATAGGCACGAATGCGCCCACCATCCAGGCCATGGTATTCCTCGCCGACTATTTCGGTGATTAGCGTACGAGACGCCTCGGGGTAACGGGCCGCAAGCCGCTCCACAACACGTGTCACGAGATGTTCTTCAGTTTCGTTATCCACCAGCCCAGTGTGAGTCTGCCCGTTCAGGACGTCAAGAAGATTAGGGAGGGTCTGGAGGCAAGCAAAAGCCCCGCCGATGGGGGACCGGCAGGGCCTTCGATCTCACGCTACCCGGCGGCGCTGAACACATCGAGTGGAAGAACCGCAGTCTCAGGCGGGAGCCTGCAACTATGTTGGATTGAAGAACAAGACATGCTCAGTGGATGGCCCGCTCAGAGCCGGCGGTCGGACAGCTCGGCGCGGGTCCGGAGCGCATCGGCGACGAACCAAGCGACTGCACGGACCACTGTCGCGCCGTCCGGGACAATCGGAGGAGCAGAGGCCCGCTGACGCCCTCTTTCAATGGAACCCGGTCAGCAGCCTTGAGGTTGTGAGGAAAAAACCGGGCGCGGGTGCGAAGCCCCAGCGGAAGACCGGTTTCCCTTGCCTGACCTGTCCCGGGAGTTGCTGCACGCTTAGCCGGACGCTGCGTTGCATGACTCGGATGGTGGCGCCATGACGGATGTCTACAGCGATGTTCCGCGATCCTGGAATTCCAGGTTGTGAGATTCGCGGCGTCAGTGAGGACGGTCCATACGCTCGAGCTCGTGGGCATGGATGAGCGTCTCCGCTCGAGAGGCCTTCCCCCTGGATTCCGCCGCCAACACCGGCGTTACCGGGCAGCGTCCCGCACGTGGGATCAGGACGTGCGGGGCAATGCTGCTGCTTTTCATCGGACACCGAAAAGTCATTCCACGACCATGACCAGATCACCGTCCGTTGTACTCAGTTGCTCGGAGCTTCGCCCCGGCGACCGCATTGAAGCCCGGTACGAGGACAGGCTCCTCTACCGCGGCCGAGTCCTAACAGTTATCCCCGACCTTGAACTCTTATGGATTGTCGACGCACAGACAGGTACCCGCCAACTCCTTGATCTGGATCAGATGAGGGTGTTGCGCTGCCCCGTGCGGGCACTACCGGACCTCCCTGGCCCGGAACGACTTCCAAAAGGCGCCTAGCGGTCACGACCGAAGACACGCCCCGGACACGTTACGTCAACCTCGACAGCGCATACTGCGGGCATCAGACATTCAGAGGGGACCCAGCATGACTGCAACGAAAAAGATCGCCATCAGCTCCTGCCTTGAACTAAACCTCGGCGATGAAATTATCGCCACCTACAAGGCCGTCCTGGTCCACCGCGGACGCGTCACAGAGCTGGCCCCAGACCACGGACTGTTTTGGATCACCGATGACCTGACCGGAGGCCGCCGACTCCTGGACATGGCTGAACTGGAGATCTACCGCATCCAGGCCACGCCCAGCGCTACGGCCACGGCCGCGGCGGCTTGACCCTCTCACTCACTATTCGCGCCCTAGCGACCCGACCTTCCTGGAAGGAACCGTTCAGCACCCGCTGCCCTGAACGGCCTCGTACGGGATTGCCCTGTTAGACTGCGGGCGACACTTCGCGGCGCCATAGGGAGACCCGGATGGTGGAGGCAGAGCAACCGTGGACCCCCGAGGACCCGTGGTGGGTCAGGGATAATCTTCGCCAAGCCATCGACCGCCTCGTCGAGCAGGGATACACAGTCCGCGGCGGGCAAGGCGAGGACCCGGAGCTCATCGACCCCGGCGGCTCGGCTGTTGAGACGTGGCGGGAGGACTACCCCTACGACGAGCGGATGACCCGCGAGGCCTACGAGGCGGAGAAATACCTCCTGCAGATCGAACTGCTCAAATTCCAGTACTGGGGCCAGGACCGCGGTTTCAAGAATGTGATCGTTTTCGAGGGCCGCGACGCGGCGGGCAAAGGAGGGACGATCAAGCGCTTCACCGAGCACCTCGATCCCCGCTCCGCCAGGACCGTCGCGCTGGGCAAACCGTCGGACCGTGAACAGGGCCAGTGGTACTTCCAGCGATACATCCAGCACCTGCCCACGGCAGGTGAAATCGTGATGTTTGATCGTTCCTGGTACAACCGTGCGAACGTCGAACGCGTCATGGGATTCTGCACCGACGCGGAATACCAGGCCTTCATGACGCAGGCGCCGGTCTTCGAGGAAATGCTCGTCAACTCCGGGATCCACTTGAATAAGTTTTGGTTCTCCGTGACCCGCCACGAGCAGCGCACCCGCTTCGCCATCCGCCAGATCGACCCCGTCCGGCGCTGGAAACTCTCGCCCGTGGACCTTGCCTCCTTGGACCGGTGGGAGTCCTACACCGAGGCCAAAGAGCAAACCTTTCTCCGCACCGACACAGATCACGCACCCTGGATCACCATCAAATCCAACGACAAGAAGCGCGGACGTATCAACGCCATGCGCTACTTCCTAAATCAGTTCGACTACGACGGCAAGAACACCGCAGTTGTCCACGACCCCGACCCGCTGATCGTGCGCCGAGGCCGGATAGCCGTCGGAGACTGAACTTCCGCCGCGGAATCCCTTCGTTCGGGCCAGCTAGCAGGCGCATCCCAAAATGCGCTGACCCATCTGCACGATATCTCGATCTTGTCGGCCGGTGGACGAAGTGTGGCCCTGGATCATGGATGAAGGCCCCGCGACGGCGAGAACTTCATCGTCATCAGCGCTGACGCTGAAGTCGGAGACAAGATCGGACCAAACCACAACGCCATCCTCCGGGCCGAGCCCGGTTGCTGGAGTATCTGCCGTTCATTCTTCACCAGGTCGAAACCTGTCAAAATCCCAACACGTATCGGAGAATCAATTTCCGCCCCGATAAAGGTTCGCCTTACGACGGAGTGTCCGCCGTCCGGTCCGTGCAGATGACTTCTGACATTCCGTGCAGTCGGCTTCTGAAACTGACAAATGGAAACACGCGCTGGCTCATCCGTGCGGACTCCGGCAGGGACGGCCACAAGGATCGTCCGGGCGGCGGCGGCCCTTGCCTTCTCGGCTGCCCTCGCAGGGGCGGCGGCGCCACCTGCCACCACCGCGGATACCCTGTCCACTCTCGTGGTGTCTTCAGGTTCGCTTGGCTTCAGTTCAGCCCCCGCGTCAGTCTCGTTCGGTCTGGACGATCCGGGCGCCGCAGCCGCCATGGCCCTCCAGGGCGTCACGGTGAACGACAACCGCGCCGGCACCGCCGGCTGGAGCGCCTCACTTGCCCTCACCGACTTCACAGGTAATGCGACCGGAGCCGCCCTTTCCTCCACCGGCGCCACGTACACCCCGACGGCGGCCACGACGACAGGCACCGTAACCGTGACGGCATCCACGGCAACCGATCCGACCACGCCCAGGATTGTTCAGACCGCCACGGGTGTCTCCGGCAACAACACGGCAACCTGGAACGCAAGCCTGACCGTTCCGGTGCCAAACGATGCCGTGGTGGACACCTACACTGCAACGCTGACCTACTCCATCTCTTAACCAAACCGACGGTCTGGCCGCTGCACTTTCGTGAGTTCAACGATCCGAACGACGGGGGAGTTTGCGGGGCTGGGCGTTGTGAAGTGGGGGTTCCGGTGCATGTGTTTGTAGCTGCTTTGGTATTTCGTGGGCCGGGAGGGGCGCGCACCAGAGGTAGCCCTGGGCGTGGCGGACACCGAGCCTGCGTAGTTCGTTCAGCTGCGCCGGTGTTTCGACGCCTTCGGCGATGACGCGGAGGTTCAGGACGCGGGCCATGCCGAGGATGAGTTGGATGATGGAGGCGCTGCTGGGATCTTTATAGCCGAGTTCTGACACGAAGGACCCGTCGATTTTCAGGGTGTGGGCGGATAGCCACCGGAGCTGGCTCAGGGATGAGTATCCGGTACCGAAATCGTCGATGGCCAGGCCGACGCCGCACGCATGCAGGCCTTGGATGATGGCGGTGGGCAGTTCGCGTTGATCCATGAGTACGGATTCGGTGATTTCCAGGGTGACGGCGGCTGGGCTGATGCCCGTCGCGCGGAGAGCGTCCCGGACGGCGTCCACGAAGCGCAGGTCCTGGAGTTGGCGCACGGAGACGTTGACGAAGATCGTGAGATCCTTGGCGCCGGGCAGGGTATTGCGCCATTGTTGGGTCTGTTGGAGGGCTCGGTTGAGGACCCAGCTACCAATGGGAACGATCAGGCCACTGTCTTCGGCGAGGCTGATGAAGCTTGCGGGCTGGAGCAGGCCGTGTGTGGGGTGTTCCCAGCGCAGGAGGGCTTCGAGACCGATCGGCGTCCCGGTTTTGACGTCGATCACGGGTTGATAGTGGAGTCTGAGCTCGTTCCGGTCCAGGGCGACGCGGAGGTCGGATTCGAGGTTGAGCCGGGCTGTGGCGGCGGCCTGAGTGCGGGAGTCACGGACCGCGATGCGGTCGCCGCCGGCGTTTTTGGCTTGGTACATGGCCATGTCGGCTGCGTCGAGGATGGTCTCCGCGGTGTCTCCCGGGCCGGCAGGAGCAATGCCGATGCTGATGTTCAGGAAAATTCGGCGGCCGCCCAGGGTGAAGGCCTCTTTGACAGCGGCGCGGAGCCGTTCGGCTACGGCGGTAGCCCCCGTTGCGTGCAGATTTTGGCAGATCACGATGAATTCGTCACCGCCGAACCGGCCAACGGTGTCGCCGGGACGGATGGCGGGACGGAGCCTGGCCGCGAGCTGAGTGAGGATGGCGTCGCCGGCGGCATGGCCGACGGCGTCGTTGACGGTCTTAAACCGGTCAACGTCGAGGAAAAACACCACAACCCTGGATGCTTTGCGGCCCAGGAGGTCATGGAGGATGGTGTTGATCAGGATCCGGTTGGGTAGCCCGGTCAGGGCGTCATGGGATGCCTGATGGGTCAGGACGGCTTCGGCCAGTTTACGGGCGGTGATGTCCAGGGCGGTGATGAGCACCCTGGTCCGGATGCCGGTGCCGGTGACCCTGACACTGGCCTGAATCCAACGCACGTCACCGGTTGGTTGGATGAGGCGCAGCTCCCGGTCAACATGCCGGGAACCGGCCCCGTCCAAAGAATGCCAGTCGGTCCTGACACCGTCGCGGTCCTGGGGATGGATTTTTTCCAGAAGCATGGATACTGAGACGTTCTCGCCCGTGGTGAGGTCCAGAAGACGGCCAAATTCCTCCGAATGCCACCACCGGCCCGAGGAGAAATCATATTCGGCGCTCCCCACATGGGCCATCTCCTGGGCTTCGATGAGCCGTTCGCGTTCGTTGCCGGCCTCGTCCTGCAGCTGCGCCACCGCAGTGACGTCCCGTGCGATGGTGGTGCTGCCGATCAGGATTCCGTCGGCGTCGAACCGGGGTGAGTGCGTGAGTGAAACCTCGGCGACCCGGCCGTCGTGGCGCCGCCAGCGCGCCCGGACCGCGCTGGAGCCTTTTCCGGCCCGGAGATGTTCCAGGACCTCACGGTGGAGGATGGTTCCGTTCGTGGTGGTCAGCAGGTCATAGTTCCGGCCGATTGCTTCGCCAGCGCTGAAGCCGAACATTTCGGCGGCGCCGGCATTCCAGGCAGTGATTGTTCCGTTCAGGTCACCGCTGATGCGGGCCTCGGGGACGGCCGGCGTATGAAGCATCGGCACCTGTTTCATCGGCTGGATCCTGCAGATCTGGGATTGTGGCGCACGGGAAGTTCACGGGGAAGAGCTGCTTGCTGGTTTCCCGCTTCCGGCCTGCTGGCCGGCTCATCGCGTGAGAGCAATTAGAAATCCGTGCTGTAGCCCCCACCATGAACGGATATCACCAACGGCGTGGTGTATGGCGTCACTTTGTGCCTCTTTCGGTTGAAAGTCAATTGATCGCGTTGACTCGTAGAAGATGCGCGCGTAGTGGGTATCGAAGAATCATTTGGTAATGCGCGCGTAGCGGGGTGTCTGCGGCTGCCGGTTCGCTGGCGGGGGTAGGGCTGCTGCTATGGAGCTGACGATGAGCGAACGCAGGGCTGTCACGAAGGTTCTGGCCACGGAATACCGCCGTGCTTCCAAGGCCAGGAAGGGCGAGATCCTGGATCAGATCTGCGCGGTGACGGGCTGGCACCGCAGTCATGCTCGCAAGGCGCTGGGTCTGGTCCTGAGGATCAGGGTTGTCCGTCCCCGCCCGCCGAGGCCGCTGGTCTATGACAGCTCTGTGATCGACGCCCTGCGGTTCTGTTGGGCGGTGCAGGGCACGCCGTGCGGGCGGCTGCTGGCGGCGGCCCTGCCTGATCTGGTTCCGCGTCTGCGCCGGTTCGAGGAGCTTCAGATCGAGGACGGGACGGCGGCGCTGCTGTTGCGGATAGCGCCGGCGACCATTGACCGCCGGCTCAAGGCGGACCGGGCCAAACTGGATCCGCGGGGCCGGTCCCATACAAAGCCGGGAACGCTGCTGAAGGACTCCATCCCGATGCGGACCTGGGCCGAATGGGATGATGCTAGACCCGGTTTCGTGGAGATCGACCTGGTCGGTCACGAGGGCGGCAATTCCCAGGGCGAGTTCTGTTTCACCCTGGATATCACTGACATCGCGACGGGCTGGACGGAGACCGTATCGGTGCGGAACAAGGCGCAGAAGTGGGTGTTCGCCGCGATCAAAGAGGCGACCGCGAAGTTCCCCTTTCCCGTCCTGGGCATCGATTCGGACAACGGGTCCGAGTTCATCAACTGGGGGCTTTTTCGCTGGTGCGAGCAGGAGAAACTGACCTTCACCCGGTCCCGGTCAGGGAACAAGAACGACGGCGCCACGTGGAGCAGAAGAACTGGCACATCGTCCGTCAGACCGTGGGTTACCACCGGTACGACACCCCCGGCGAACTGGATCTGCTGAACCGGATCTGGGAGCTGCAGCGGCTGCTGACCAACCACTTCGGCCCCCAGCAAAAACTCGTCTTCAAGGAGCGCAACGGCGCGAAGACCACGAAGAAGTACGACCTACCTGCCACGCCATACCAGCGAGTTCTGGCCGACAAGGGCACGGTCCGCAAAACGGACAAAACCCGACTCGGCCGAGAAAACCAGCCCCTGAACCCGGCAGCCATTCAACGCCAGATCCAGGCACTCACCGCCGAGCTACTGACGCTCACGACCAGCAAACAAGCCGCCAAACCCAAGCCCGCCACGCGCGCACTTCCGAATGATTCCACGAAGACGGCCACGCGCGCATCTTGACATGATTCCTCGGGTTGATGCAGTCACGGCGCAGGTTTACCGGAATTGCGCTCACTGCCATCCGCGGCCGTTGCGGAGGTGCGGGTAAGGGGCTAGGTTCCCCTTGGGGGACGGGACGGTTCTCTGCACTTTATGGGCGCCTTCCGACGTCAACGTCGTGGAAGGGCATCTGAAAAGCAGTGCGTACGAAGCCAGCTGAGACTCCACGCGTCGCAGGATCCCTCGCCGCGCGGTGGCCGGCGGTCGCCCGGACTGCGGCCTTGACCTGCGCCCTGTTGTTCGTGAGCATGCTGCCCAATCCCTCCCTCGCTTTTGCGACGATTGCGCAATGTCCGCCCGGTGATTGAGCTTGTCGAAATTTTGACGCCGCAGGTCGACACGCACGTCTACTCTCGACGCGCCTCCGCTCTGACGCGCGCGAAATATGGGCCGCGTCAGCGGATATGCGAGTCGACAAGGGATATGCGCGTCGTCGCGGCCCGGTGGTTGAGCTCGCCGCGGCCCGGTTTCGGCAAGCTCAACCCACCGGCACCCTCCTTGACGCCCTCCGCGCCCTGCGCATATCCTGAACGAACGGTCGGTAAATAAATCGAACCAATCCAGGCAGGTGCATAGGAGCAACCATGGAAGCCAACGCCCAGCGCAACGCGGACAGCCAGGCCAAGGACAGCCAAGACGCGGACGGTCAGGCCAACTTTGACCGCGTGATCGCCGAAGACTCCCGCATTGAACCAAAAGACTGGATGCCGGACGCTTACCGCAAGACTCTCCTGCGCCAGATCTCCCAGCACGCGCACTCCGAGATCATCGGGATGCAGCCGGAAGCCAACTGGATATCCCGCGCGCCCAGCCTGAAGCGCAAGGCCATCCTCATGGCCAAGGTCCAGGACGAAGCCGGCCACGGGCTCTACCTGTACTCCGCCGCCGAGACGCTCGGCCAGAGCCGCGACAAGATGATGGCCGATCTCATCGCCGGCAAGGCCCGCTACTCCAGCATCTTCAACTACCCGGCCCTGACCTGGGCGGACATGGGTGCGATCGGCTGGCTGGTGGACGGCGCCGCCATCTGCAACCAGGTGCCGCTGTGCCGCGCCTCCTACGGCCCCTACGGCCGCGCCATGGTGCGCGTCTGCAAGGAAGAGTCGTTCCACCAGCGGCAGGGCTTCGAGATCCTGCTGGAACTAGCCCACGGCACCCAAGAGCAGAAGCAGATGGCCCAGGACGCGGTGAACCGCTGGTACGCCCCGGCGCTGATGATGTTCGGCCCGCCGGACGACGATTCGCCCAACTCCCGCCAGTCCATGGCCTGGAATATCAAGCGCTTCAGCAACGACGAACTCCGCAGCCGCTTCGTGGGAATGATGGTGGAGCAGGTCCGCGTGCTGGGCCTCACCCTCCCGGACAGCGAGATCCGCTTCAACGAGGACACCAAAAAGTGGGAGCACGGCCCGCTGGACTGGAACGAGTTCCACGAAGTCCTCGCCGGCCGCGGCCCCTGCAACGCCCAGCGCCTTGGGCGCCGGAGGGAAGCGCACGACGACGGCGCCTGGGTCCGCGAAGCAGCCGCGGCCTATGCAGCAAAACAGTCACTGAAGACAAAGGAATACGCAGCATGAGCGAGACACAAGGCCCGGAGGTTTCGACAGGCTCAACCACCGAAAGGGCGTGGGGCTTGTGGGAGGTCTTTGTCCGGTCGAGCCGCGGCCTGTCCCACGTCCACGCCGGATCCCTGCATGCGCCGGATGCCGCCATGGCACTGCGCAACGCCCGCGACCTCTACACCCGCCGCAATGAGGGCGTATCCATCTGGGTGGTCCCGGCCGACGCCATCGCCGCCAGCGATCCCGACTCCAAGGGTTCATTCTTCGAGTCCCCGCAGGGCAAGGACTACCGGCACGCCACGTACTACACCAAGAGCGAAGGGGTGAAGCACCTGTGAGCAACGAATCCGCCACCCGCATCACCCCCGGCAACGCACTGCGCCCGGAGGACATCGCCCTGGAGGTCCGCACCGGCCTGGCCAGGCCCACCGAGGACGTGGCCGAGTACGCGCTGCGTCTCGGGGACGACGGCCTGATCCTCGCGCAGCGCCTGGGCCACTGGATCTCCCGCGGCCCCGAGCTGGAGGAGGACGTGGCCCTGGGCAACATCGCCCTGGACCAGCTGGGCCATGCCCGGAGCTTCCTCACCTACGCTGGCGGCGCCTGGGACAAGACCGAGGATGATCTGGCGTACTTCCGGCGCGAGCACGAGTTCCGGTCGGCGGCCATCTTTGAGCAGCCCAACGGCGACTTCGCGGCCACCATTGCCCGGCAGTTCGTGGTGAGCTATTACCAGTTCGAGCTCTACCGCGGCCTCACGCAATCCACAGACGCCACCCTGGCCGCCATCGCCGCCAAGGCCGTGAAGGAAGTGGACTACCACCGGGACCACAGCGCCCAGTGGGTCCTCCGCCTGGCCGGCGGCACGGACGAATCCCGCACCCGGATGATCCAAGGCCTGAAGCAGATGTGGCCCTACGTTGCCGAGCTGTTTCAGGACGACGAGTTGACCACCCGCCTGACTGAAACGGGCGCCGCCGTCGAGCCTTCCAGCCTGCGCGCCGACTTTGACCGCCTGACCGGCGAAGTCCTCAAAGAAGCCGAGCTGGAGGTGCCGGACGGGCCGGCTGCCCCCGGCGGCGGTCGGCACGGCCGGCACTCCGAGCACCTAGGTTACCTCCTCGCGGAGATGCAGGTGCTGGCGCGCGAGTACCCCGGAGCAAGCTGGTGACGGCCGTGGCCACCGCTGCGGGTGAGCAGACACAACAGCAGCAGGCGTGGGACATCGCCGCCACGGTCTGCGATCCCGAGATCCCGGTGCTCACCATCGAGGACCTGGGCATCCTCCGCGACGTGCAGATCACAGCGGACCACGGAGTCCGCGTCACCATCACACCCACGTACTCGGGCTGCCCGGCCATGGACGCCATCCGCGATGACCTGAAAAAGGCGTTCGCCAAGGAAGGCTACAAAGCAGAGGTGGACCTGGTCCTCGCCCCGGCCTGGACCACCGACTGGATGACGGCCGCAGGGAAGGCGAAGCTGCAGGAGTACGGCATCGCGCCGCCGTCGGGCATGGCAGCAGCCGGCGGCCACAGCGGCCCCATCAGGCTCAAAATGGCCGTGAAATGCCCCCAGTGCTCCAGCCTGAACACCAAGGAGCTCACCCGCTTCGGCTCCACGTCCTGCAAGGCGCTGTACGTCTGCAAGGACTGCCTGGAACCGTTCGACTACTTCAAAGTCCTGTAAGGAAGCCCCATGCCTGTTGTGCGCCAGACCGCCGCCGAATCGGCGCTAGCCAGCGGCCGCCGTCGTCCGTCCTTCCACACCCTGACCGTCAATGAGGTGCGCCGCCTGACCGAGGACGCCATCGAGGTCACGTTCGGCGTCCCCCAAGAGCTCGCCGGCCAGTTCGACTACCTGCCCGGCCAGTACGTGGCCCTGCGCACCACGCTGCCGGATGAGAGCGGCGAGCCGCACGAGATCCGCCGCAGCTACTCCATCTGCGCCGAGCCACGCACGTTCCCGGACGGCAGCAGCGAGATCCGGGTGGCTGTGAAGCAGGACCTGGGCGGGCTGTTCTCCACGTGGGCCAACGCGGAGCTGAAGGCGGGGGACACCCTGGACGTCATGAGCCCCATGGGCGCTTTTGTGTCCAAGCACGGCCGGGACGGCAAGGCCGTGGAGCAGAACGTCATGAACTCCATGAACCACCCGGAGGAGCTGGCGGGGGAGGCCGCGTCGAACGGGGCGGGCACGTTTGTGGCCATCGCTGCGGGGAGCGGCATCACCCCGGTGATCGCGATCGCCCGCACGCTGCTGGCCGCCAACCCGGAGACGCGCTTTGACCTGATCTACGCCAACAAGGCCGCCATGGACGTGATGTTCCTGGAGGAGCTGGCGGACCTGAAGGACAAGTACCCGCAGCGGCTGGCCATCCACCACGTGCTGTCCCGGGAGCAGCGGATCGCGCCGTTGCTCAGCGGACGGATCGACGCCGGGAAGCTCCAGCAGCTGCTGGGCACCGCCATCCACGCGGACGATGTGGACGAGTGGTTCCTGTGCGGGCCGTTCGAGCTGGTGCAGCTGTGCCGGGACACCCTGGCCGAGCGCGGGGTGAAGCCGGAGCACGTGCGGTTCGAACTGTTCACGTCGGGCAAGCCGGACCGCCCAGAGGGCCACGCCGGCCGCCCCGTGGTGGTGGACGAGTCCCAGGAGACGTACAAGATCACCTTCAAGCTGGACGGCCTGCAGGGCGACGTGGCCAGCCCCACGCACGCCCGCGAATCGATCCTGAACGCCGCGCTGCGGGTCCGCGCGGACGTGCCGTTCGCGTGCGCCGGGGGAGTGTGCGGCACGTGCCGCGCCAAACTGGTCACCGGCACCGTGACCATGGACGAAAACTACGCGCTGGAGCAGGATGAACTGGACAAGGGGTACGTCCTGACCTGCCAGAGCCACCCCACGAGCAAAGAAGTAACAGTCGACTTCGACGTGTGATCGGTGATTGAGCCTGTCGAAATCCAAGAAAGAAGGACTCATTGATCTCCCTCTCCATCGTCAACAATGTCGCCGAAGTGGTCCTGGACGCGCCCCACAAGCTGAACTCGCTCGACGAACAGGCGCTCACTGATTTAACACAGGCGTACGACGAGGCCGCTGCCGCCGCCTCGCGCGGTGAGGTGCGGGCGCTGCTGCTCAGGGGAGAGGGCCGCGCCTTCTGCGCGGGCCGTGACATTTCGGCCGTGACGCCGGAGACGGACGACGCCGAAGCGTACCTGGGCGGGCTGGTGCAGCCGCTGCTGCAGAAGATGAGCGCATTCCCGGCACCTACCTTCGCCGCGGCACATGGCGCCTGCCTGGGGGTGGGGCTGGGCCTGCTGCTGGCCACGGACGTGGTGTACGTGGCGGAGAACGCCAAGTTCGGCTCGCCGTTCGCCAAGCTGGGCGCCACACTGGATTCGGGCGGGCACTGGTACTTCACGGAGCGACTGGGCATGCACCGGACGTTGGACCTGATCTACACGGCAGAGCTCATGTCCGGGACGGAGGCCGTGGCGCAGGGGATGTTCAGCCGGGCGATGCCTGCGAATGAATTGTTGGCCAACACCCGGGAAATTGTGACGAAGGTTGCCGCCGGCGCCACGGGCGCGTTCACGGCGAGCAAGGAGCTGGTGGCACACATCCGCGACCAGCGGCTGGGGCTGTGGGACGCCATGGCCGAGGAAAACGCTGAGCAGGCCCGGCTCTGCAAAAGCGCGGACTATGCCGAAGGCTTCAGGGCGTTCCAAGAGAAGCGGGCGCCTGCCTTCGAAGGTCGGTGATTGCGCCCGCCCAAGCCGGTGATTGAGCTTGCCGAAATCAAATCACTCAATTGCGAGATTCCCCCAACGATTTGTAAGGTTCACCTATGACAATGGGGAAATCTATTACCAAAGCCGTCATTCCTGCTGCCGGCCTGGGGACTCGCTTCCTGCCCGCCACCAAGGCAATGCCGAAGGAAATGCTGCCGGTGGTTGACCGCCCGGCCATCCAGTACGTCGTCGAGGAAGCCGTCAAGGCCGGCCTCGACGACATTTTGATGATCACGGGGCGTAGCAAGCGCGCCCTTGAGGACCACTTTGACCGTGAACCCGGACTGGAGCGCGCGCTTGAGCTGAAGGGCGATCAGGGTCGCCTGGACCTGGTCCACGAAGCCTCTGATCTTGGTCCAATCCACTACGTCCGCCAAGGCGAAGCCAAGGGCCTGGGCCACGCGGTGCTGTGCGCCAGCCAGCACGTTGGCAACGAACCGTTCGCCGTCCTTCTGGGTGACGACCTCATTGATGAGGCCGAGACCCTCCTCACCACCATGATCGAGGTGCAGCAGAAGACCGGCGGTTCGGTTATCGCGCTCATCGAGGTGGACCCCTCAGAGATCAGTGCGTATGGCTGCGCTGACATTACGGCCATTGAGGGCGAGGACTTTGTCCGCGTCAACAGCCTGGTGGAGAAGCCAGCCGCGGACGAGGCGCCGTCCAACCTAGCCGTCATCGGCCGGTACGTGCTGCACCCGTCCGTCTTTGGCGTCCTGGAGAAAACGGAACCGGGCCGCGGCGGGGAGATTCAGCTGACGGATGCCCTGCAGACTCTCGCCGCCGGCGACGGAGAAGGATCTGGCGTGTATGGCGTGGTCTTCAAAGGCCGCCGCTACGATACCGGCGACAAGCTGAGCTACCTCAAGGCAGTCATCACGCTGGCTTCCGAGCGAGTGGAGTTCGGCGAGGACTTGAAGACGTGGCTGAAGGCTTTCGTTGGCTAACTCCTGATGCTTCTGTGACGCCCTACAGGCCCGCCGCTGACCAGCTGTGGGCCTGTAGGCGTCTAAGGGCCGCAGCGACCAGGAGAGCGCCAATTACGGCCCCTCCGGTGTTTGTGACAAGATCTGACGGGCTCGCGAACCGGTTGTGAAGAAACAGGAGCTGGCCCAGTTCGATGCAGCTGGAGACTATCAGCCCAAGAATCCCGATCTTCCACAGGTGTTTTTTCGGATACGCCAAGGCCGCAACTGCGCCGAACGGAATAAAGAGCGCTACATTGGCGGATGCTTCGACAAATTGGTAACTGAACCACGCAGGAATTCCGTGGGCGTGGAGGAATTCCAGGGCGCTGGAGAGCTCGCCCTGGACGGGTTGATCGACGGGGCTGGGCCAGAATGCGATCAACGCCAGCGGCACCAACATGCCTATCAGGACAGCACGCCAGAGCCTCGGGTTAGATGGGCCTTTCAACGGGCTCTCAGGTTGTTCTCAGCAGGGCCAGCGTGGCCATTCCCAGGGCGGCTACGGCCAGCACTACGAGAAGTATGTAGAGGAGCGCCTGAGGTCGTGGGAGGGGAACAGAGAAATCGAACTCCCATGGTGTTCTGCGCCAATGTCTCCCCATAGTTCTAATAAATACCACAGGGTCAGTGGTCGAGCCTGTTAGTTCGGCGCTTGATCCTGTCAGCTCGGTGGTTGAGCCTGTCTCGCCGGTGGTTGAGCCTGTCGAAACCATAAACGCAGAGGGTGGGTGGTTCTCCGGTTTCCCGGAGAACCACCCACCCTCGTTGGTGCTAGTGAGTGCTGCGGTTAGGCAGCAACCTCGTTCTTTGCGCGGCGGCGAACAACAACCACGGAGGCTGCGCCTGCAGCCAGTGCGCCTGCGCCCACCAGGGTCCACAGGATCAGGCCCGAGTCGGCGCCGGTGTTGGCAAGGCCGGCTCCGGTGTTTGCGAGCGGAGCGCCGCCCGTGTTGGACAGCGGTGCACCGTTGCTGGCGAAGCTCGGGTCCACAACAACCGTGATGGGGGCAGTCGAGTTACCCGAGATGTTACCCGTGGCGGTGATGAAGAAAGTGCCGGCGGTGTTGATGGTGATCGGCACGGAAAAGTTGCCCTGTGCGTCCGCCTGACCGGGGAAGGTCTGCGGCGCCTGGAAGACGGGGATCTTTGCCGATACTGAAGTGCCACCGATGGTGGCGCCGCTTGCTGCCGGCGGGTTGCCCGGGGTCACGGTGATGGTGAGGGATTCGCCAGCGAAGGGGCCGCGTCCGCGGAAGACGAACGTTTCGCCCGGGCCAACGGTGCCGTCAGACACGGCGGCCTGCGGCGGGATGGGCGGGTAGTTGGCGGCGATGGCCGGCGCGGTGCCGACGAGTGCGAGAGATCCTGCAAGTGCGAGTGCTGCGAGCGTTTTTTTCATTGTTGTCCCCCCGGAGACGTTTAAGTTTTTTCGTGTACCCGAATTGAGGAGGTTCCTCTCCGCACGAGACCTGTGCAGAAATCCCGGATATATATCCCATAGAGACGTTACCACCCGCATCGAGCAGCCAGCAATCTCAATCCAGTCGGTTTACATAGTGTTAACGCACCGTCCATACCTATTGCCCGCATGGCAGAATTTCTGTGGGCAAGATCACATCCTTGACAGCTTGGACAGTGGGTGTGACAACGACGTTGGGCTCGGTGTGTTGCACGATCTTGCCGAATGTGAATTCGACTGTCCGGCTTTCGCCTGGGGCGAGCTTGATAGCCAGAACGCCCACGGGCCTGTTGCTGTGGACGAATGGAGCGAAGTCAGTGCTCTGACCGTCGACCTTGGCAGTTTCTACGTTTGCTTGGACGGGACCGTACGCCACGATGTTGGTTTGAACTGATCCCGCGGGCACGCCGAAAGCCCCACCACCGGTGACGTAGGCCGGCAGCGACGTTGCGGCGTCGGCTGGTGCAGTGTTTGTGCTCGTAACGCGAACAGTTGTTTGCTCGTAACCGTCTCTGGAGCATTCCTTCACTAGTTGAACGGTTCGCTTCACGTGGTAATCCATCTTTGCGCCCGTGCCATCGTTGAAGTAGACACCGAATTGGGCTGGGGCAACGCTAGGTCCAGCAATGGATCCGCTAACGGTGTACTTGGCTATTACTGACTGTTCCGCCGCCAGTCCGGACCAGACGAGAACACGACCTTCATCGGTCCCGCGACTGAGCCCGGCGATTATGCCCGTGGCGTTCCCCCTACCTTCCGACAAGGCTGCAAAAATTTCCTGAGCAACACCGGCGAAGTAGACATCTTGGAGAGCGGGCTGCTCGATCTTTGCATATACGTCAGAGAGCAACGTCTGCACGACGTTCTTGCCGGTAAGCTCTGTGGGCAAGCCTACGGATGCGAGTGCCACGAGCTCCGGATGCGTGATTGTTACGGGACCGGTGGCATCCAAGATGTAGCCCAATGCCACCGGGTCGATGGAGATCACACCGTCAACACGCTGTCCGGTCTTTCTCTCCCACATGGCCTGAGCAGTGCTGGCGGCTGTTGGAAAGTCCGGCGTCAAGTTCACATCCTGCATAAACTTGCCCACGCGCCCGGAGTAGATCTGTTGCTGCTCCGGGTCCAACGGCACTATTGGCGCCATGACGCCGATGTCACTCGCGCTGCTCTGTGAGCCAAGTGACAGCGTGCCCTTGTCGAGGCTGAGAACGGCTAGCGCCCCAGGTATGCCGCCTGAGGACCGACTCTCGGCATTGTTTTGGATCATGAGGAGATAGTTGCGTGGGGTTTGCGAGCCGAGCATTCCAGGCGCGATGTTCGCGGCATTGGCGGCCGCGTCGAGAGCCCCGGTCGCGTTCTGCAACTGGTCCCTTGCACGAGTCAACGGGTCCGCTACTTGAGGTACCAGCTTGCCAATATCGATCTGATTTAGCCGATCCGCTGACAACCGGACGGCATTCGCTGCAGCCGAGACGCTTGGAGACGCTGCCTGGAGTGGACCGAGGTCAGTACCCGTGCCGCTGGGAAGAAGTGCCTGCCAATCGAGGGTGCTGTAAACCTTCACTAGCGGTTCGAGACCTAGGCTGGTCACGTCATCCGCCGAGCGTGCAACCTCGGACACAGCGCTGAAGTTGGAGCCGAGGCCGGGCAAGCTCGATGCTAACTTCCAGATTGGGTCGTTGGCAGCTTCGTTCGCTGCTGTGGTGTGAGCGCGAAGTTGTTTGACTGTAGCAGCCGCGTCGCCGGGGTTGTCACCAGTAATTGCCTCCTTCAGCGGCTGGATTAGAAGAGTTGCCGCGTTGAGTTCGGAGTCTATCGCGGACGCTTTGCTTGCCAACCAAGCCGCTCCCGTAACTGTGATGAGCAACAAGACGCCCACGGCCACCAGAGGCAGCAGCAGAGGTCGGCGGTTGTGCCTCTGGCGAGACCTTGGAGGATTCCGAGTGCTGGAACCGACGTTTTCCGTCATCGTCAGGGTCTCCCTAGGCCGCGGTAGGTCCACCCGGCCGCACGCCATTTATCGGCGTCCAGGACGTTTCGGCCATCAAGAACGCGAGGCAGTGCGACCGACCTCGCTAACGCGTAGGGATCTAGGTCTCGGTATTCCTGCCATTCAGTTAGTAACAACAAAGCATCCGCGTTCTGGACGGCTGTCGCCGCATCGGTTTCGTAGTGGAGTTCCGGGAACCTGCGCGCGGCGTTTGCCAGCGCTTTCGGGTCCGTCACTGTCACCACAGCACCTTGCAATTGGAGCTGCGCGGCAATGCTGAGCGCCGGCGAGTCACGAACGTCATCGCTTTCAGGCTTAAATGCGGCGCCCAATACCGTGATCCGTTTGCCAAGCAAGGAGCCATCGCACAAGTCGCGGGCAAGCTCTACTACACGAGTTCGGCGACGCATGTTGATGGCGTCTACCTCGCGAAGAAACGTCAGCGCCTGATCGGCGCCGAGCTCTCCGGCGCGGGCCATGAATGCACGGATGTCCTTCGGTAAGCACCCTCCGCCGAAGCCAATTCCCGCATTGAGGAATTTCCGACCAATCCGATCATCCATGCCGATAGCGTCAGCGAGTTGGGTAACGTCTGCTCCGGCCGCTTCGCATACTTCAGCCATGGCGTTGATGAAAGAAATTTTGGTGGCCAAGAACGAATTTGCCGCAGCCTTCACGAGTTCCGCGGTCGGGTGGTCGGTGACGAGTCGGGGAGTGCCCGCTGCGCGCGGAGCCGCGTAAACGTCATCCAGAACGGCAACGGCAGGATGGTCCTCAGAACCGTCGAAAACCCCATAAACGAATCGGTCGGGGTGGAGAGTATCCGCAACGGCATGGCCTTCACGAAGGAATTCTGGATTCCAAACCAAGTGCGCATCGGGTTGTTCTGCGCGGAGAAGGCCCGCCAGACGTGAGGCCGTTCCCACAGGTACTGTCGACTTTCCTACCACGACGTCACCTGGAGAAAGATAGGGAAGAAGTCCTGTTGCGGCGGCATCCACGTACGTCAGATCAGCACCGTTTTCTCCCTTTTTCTGAGGCGTGCCGACACAAATGAAATGCACAGCGCTTCCCGCAGCGGCCGAGAGCTCGCTGGTGAACGATAGCCGTCCCGTTTCCTGAACCTCCCGCAGGAGGTCATCAAGTCCCGGTTCGTAAAAGGGTGCACGTGCTGCGGACAGTTCTTCGATTTTCCGCGCGTCCACATCGATGCCGACCACCTCGTGGCCCAACTTCGCCATGCACGCCGCGTGAACAGCTCCCAGATACCCGCAGCCGATTACCGATATGCGCATTGTGATGATTCCTTCCCCAAGGGGTCAGTTGTCCGCGTCGCGTCGAAACGAGCTCAGCGAGATTAGTAGGCGCCAGTGCTGCGAAAGACAGCACGGACTGTTCGGAGGATGATTACGAGGTCGCCGGCTAGCGACCAGTTTTCTACGTAGTACAGGTCCAGTCGGACAGAGTCCTGCCACGACAGATTGGAGCGGCCACTAACCTGCCACAGCCCCGTGAGCCCGGGCTTGACCAGCAGACGACGACGAACGTCGCTTTCATATGCTTCGACTTCCCGGGGAAGAGGAGGGCGAGGGCCAACAAGACTCATTGATCCACTGAGGACGTTTAGCAGCTGCGGCAATTCGTCGACGCTGAATCGCCGCAGGAAGCCGCCAATGCGCGTCACTCGTGGGTCATTCTTCATCTTAAATAGCGGGCCACTGCCTTCGTTCTTCCGTGCTAATTCTGCAAGGCGGGCTTCGGCGTCGATCACCATAGAGCGGAACTTGAGCATATAGAAATGGTTCCCTTCCATTCCTACTCGTTCCTGACGGAAAAAGACCGGACCCGCGCTATCCATCCTTATCAGGGCGACTACGAGGAGCATTGCGGGTGATGCCAGCAAGAGCAGAAGGCCCGCTGCAAAGAGGTCAAAAAGCCGTTTGGCGACACGTTGGCCTGCTTCAAGCGTCGGCGTCGTGACATGGATCAGAGGTAAACCTGCGACCTGCTGTGTATGAATCCGAGGCCCAGCAATGTCCGTGAGCGCTGGTGCCATTATCAGCCCGATATTCCGAGCAGCCAGTTCCCAGCCCAACTGTCTGAGCGTCTGAGGATGCAATTGAACGCCTGCGGAGACGGCTACGGCATCGGCCCCGCAGGCATCTAAAGCGGCGACTATGGAACGTGTGTCGGGTTTGTGCCCCATAATCGCAAGTCCCGAATTTGGTTCGACTCCATGGTCGCTTTCGGTCCCAGGCATGTAAACGCCGACGGGAAGGTAGCCGGCATGCTTTGCGCTTTTCAATGAGGATGCCAGGTGCGCGACAGCACCGGGTCCGCCCACCAAGAGAAGACGGGACATGCTGTAGCCCTGTCCGCGCTTGATGCTGAGGTGTTGCCTGATGAGCCATCGACCAAGCAGGAGTCCAAGTAGCCCGACGGGAAGCGCTAAACCAACGTATCCGCGTGCTGTGTCAATCCTGAATACGTAGGAAACAATTGCAATAATGCCAAACAGCCAAAGAGACGCCGCTGCTACGCGTTTATATTCGTCCGGTCCGGACCCGAGGATACGGCTCTGACGACTATTCCAAGCGCCCAGCATCAACCACCACGCGGCAGC
This sequence comes from Pseudarthrobacter sulfonivorans, assembly GCF_001484605.1. NCBI lineage: Bacteria > Bacillati > Actinomycetota > Actinomycetes > Micrococcales > Micrococcaceae > Pseudarthrobacter > Pseudarthrobacter sulfonivorans. Next base: position 3,423,646 of record NZ_CP013747.1, read on the forward strand.
GAGGACCACCGAAAACCATACGTACGGGATGTCCTGGCCCGCAGAACTAAATTCTGGGTCAAGTCCGAACCGTATCAGGAACGCACCCACGACAGCCCAAACGACGACGAAGGCGTCAACTATCCGTAAGCGCCGCGAAGAACGCCTGCGCCAATTGGCGTCCTCACTCACCGAGCATCCCCCATTCCCAAAAGCTGCTTAGCTGCGAACGGAGAGTGAATTTTCTCTGAACCATTCGACTGTTCTGCGAATTCCCTCTTCAAGTCCGATCGACGCAGACCAGCCGGCATCGGCCAATTTGGAGACATCGAGTAGCTTCCTGGGCGTGCCATCAGGCTTGGTGGTGTCCCACGCGATTTCGCCTGTGTAGCCGACCGCTGATGCAACCATCGAGGCAAGCTCACGAATGGTGACGTCGCTTCCAGTGCCCACGTTGACCTGTGACGGGCCGTCGTAGTTTTCCAGAAGGTGAAGGCAGGCTGACGCCATGTCGTCCACGTGCAGGAACTCCCGCCGCGGTGATCCTGTTCCCCAGTTAGTCACGACCTGGGTCCCTGACTTTGCAGCCTCGTCGTAGCGCCTTATCAAAGCAGGCAAGACATGGGAACCCGTGGGCGAGAAGTTGTCTCCAGGTCCGTACAGGTTAGTCGGCATGGCCGAGATCCATGGAAGGCCGTACTGCCGGCGAATAGCTTGGATCTGCATGATTCCTGCAATCTTGGCAATTGCATAGGCGTCGTTAGTTGGCTCCAGGTGGCCGGTGAGCAGTGAGTCTTCGCGTATGGGCTGTTCAGCGAATTTCGGATAGATGCAGGAGGATCCCAAGAAGAGGAGTCTCTCAACTCCATGTTCCCTTGCAGCGTCGAGGACGTTGACTTGAATGCGGAGGTTGTCACTGAGGAAATCAACCGGATAAGTATTGTTGGCGAGGATTCCACCAACCTTGGCAGCAGCAAGAACCACGTAGCGCGGCTTCGACTCAGCAAAGAACGCGAATACGGCGTCGCGATCCTTCAGGTCGAGCTCCGATGATGTCTTGCCAACAAGATTAGTGAAGCCCTCGGTTTCCAAGTTTCGCCAGATCGCGGAGCCCACCAGACCGCGGTGGCCCGCCACATAGAATTTTGACGACCTGTCCAGCGCAGTTGGTTCGAATACACCGTCCTCAGACACTAGTTCTTCCAACTTTCGAGCTCGACCGTGTCGATCCAGTGATTCCCAGCATGCTTAAGGGCTTCGATGTCAGCGTCGACCATGATTCTGGCCAGTTCAGGTGTATGAACCGAGGCCTTCCAGCCGAGCTTCTCCTGGGCTTTCGATGCGTCTCCGACAAGAGCGTCAACTTCCGTGGGACGAAGGTAGCGTTCGTCAAAGCGGACATGGTTTTCCCAATTTAGGCCAGCGTGTTCAAATGAAATTTGGAGGAAATCGCGAACCGTGTAGTTGCCCCCCGTCGCTAGGACAAAGTCATCGGGCTCGTCTGCCTGAAGCATGCGCCACATCCCTTCGACGTATTCCGCAGCGTAACCCCAGTCGCGCACGGCGTCGAGATTTCCCATGTACAGCAGGTCCTGCTTGCCCGCCTTGATGGCCGCCACAGCGCGCGTAATCTTACGCGTCACAAATGTTTCGCCTCGACGAGGTGATTCGTGGTTGAAGAGGATTCCATTGACTGCAAACATCCCGTATGCCTCACGGTAGTTCTTGGTGATCCAGTAGCTGTAGACCTTTGCCGCTCCGTAGGGCGAACGGGGATAGAACGGCGTTTCCTCATTCTGCGGCGGTGGTGTCGCACCAAACATCTCCGAAGACGAGGCTTGGTAGAACTTCGTGTTGATGCCGGACATTCGCACTGCTTCCAGCAGCCGAATAGTACCAACGCCCGTGGTGTCAGCGGTGTGTTCAGGCTCATCAAATGAGACACGTACGTGAGACTGGGCTGCCAGGTTGTAGACCTCGTCAGGATTTATCTCCGCCAGTAGCGTCACCAACCGGGCGCCGTCACTCAGGTCTCCATAGTGAAGGAAAAGCTTGGCTTTCGGATCGTGCGGGTCTACGTAAAGGTGATCGACCCGCGCCGTGTTGAAAGTCGAAGCCCGGCGAATGAGTCCATGAACTTCGTAGCCCTTGTTCAGCAAAAGCTCGGCAAGGTAAGAGCCATCCTGGCCTGTGATACCGGTAATTAGTGCGCGTTTTGTCATGATGCCCCCACAATGCAAGTGATACTGCGCCCACGGGCGCTTGATGGCTCGGCTGAATACCGACCTCATCATAGTGGGCAGCCGCGCAAGCCGCTAAACACACCGTTATGCTACGGGGCGCGATCGCTCAGCGGAGTTAGTTGTGAAGCGGCCGTGGGCTCACCATGGGCGTCCACGACAGGATTTATCCCATGAAATCCGGCTCCGCGCTAGTGGAAGCCGGCAGCGTGGGGTGCAGAGAAGGACTGCGCAGCCGCAAGGTCACGTCTTGGCGTCCGGCCTCACTCCTCTAAATTTTCATGTCGGCGGCTTGCTTAGTCAGCGGGGCTTGCCCGAAGGCTGACTGGTAAGGGCTGCTCTGCCTACCCAAGTATGGCGATTTACAACGGCGGCCTGAGCCCCCCCGACGGGGCGGCTATAATTACCGAGACGACGAATGTTGCCGTTCTTGAGCATGCCGGTGGGGGCAACGCCAGAAACTTACAGGGGGACTCCGGTTTTGGATTTACGCGACTACCTGCGCATTTTGCGCCGCAACTGGATATTAGTAGTTGCCGCAACGCTGGCTGGTCTCCTCGTCGGAGGGGTGTTTTCGGTTCTAGCCAAACCCATTTACAAAGCCGATACAGAGCTCTTTGTAGCTACTCATAGTTCGGGGTCAGTCCAAGAACTCCTGCAGGGTAACACTTTTACTCAGGCACGAGTTCAATCTTATGTGAAGACGGTTGGGTCGCCCCTGGTGCTTCAACCGGCTATCGATTCCCTTGGGCTCGAGACGACCCCCGCCCAATTATCAAGGGTAGTGACGGCGAGCAGTGACCTTGATACGGTCCTGATCAACATTACTGTTGAGGACGGTTCGCCGGTTCGGGCAGCAGCAACGGCGGAGGCGGTAGCTACCAGCCTGATTCGCGCGGTCGATTCCCTTGAGCGGCCAAAGACGGGGGGAACATCCCCTGTGAGTCTTTCAATCATCAAACCGGCAGTCGCGCCAGATGCGCCTTCCAGTCCGAATACGCGTCTAAATTTGCTCCTCGGCCTGGTAGTTGGGCTGGCGTTGGGTATCGGCCTCTCCGTTCTGAGGACACTTACGGATACCCGTATCAGGGGCGAAGCCGATATGCGCAACATAACGGATGCTCCACTATTGGGCGGCATTTCCTTTGACGCTGAGGCGACCAAAAAGCCTCTCCTAACACAGGTTGCACCTCAGAGCCCAAGAGCAGAATCGTTCCGCCAACTACGCACGAACCTTCAATTCGCTAATGTGTCGGGGCACGCGAAAACCGTCCTAATTACATCGTCCTTGCCTGGCGAGGGAAAAAGCACCACTGCTACAAACCTGGCGATAGCCCTGGCTCAGGCGGGTGAATCCGTTTGTCTGATCGATGCAGATCTTCGTCGGCCTATGGTGGGTGACTACATGGGTATCGACGCGAGCGCAGGTCTCACCACCGCACTTGTAGGTCTTGCCGATGTAGACGATCTGTTGCAGCCGTGGGGCGATGACAATCTGTTTATCCTAGCCTCTGGTCAGATTCCGCCAAATCCCAGTGAGCTTCTGGGATCGACCGAGATGAAGCAACTCATTATGAGGCTGGAACAAGCATTCGACACGATCATCATCGATGCGCCGCCGCTGCTGCCGGTAACGGATGCAGCAGTACTTTCGCAACACGTAGGCGGTGTGGTGCTTGTAGTTGGAACACAGAAGCTCAAGCACCAAGATTTGGTCAAGTCAATTGCGGCTCTGCAACTGGTTGGATCCAATCTATTGGGAGTTGTTCTCAATAGGCTTCCGCCGAAGGGGCCTGACGCGTATTCTTACTCCTACGGCGGTCATGACGCAACATTGTCGAATGATGAGACTCCATTGGCGGCCGATGGGACTAGCCGCCGTCGGGCTAGGGGCAACCAGAATGGTGGGTGGAAGGTACATGGGGCAGCGTCAGCTGGCTCTGAGGTGCTACAAGATGACGGTCCTAGACCGGCGACCAAGTATCCGGCCGGCCGATTGTCCAAGAGATGAATCAGCGCCGTATCCCCGAACCGCAGGAAACTGACATGAACCAAACATCGGGTGGGGCCACACGGCTTCGCACCAAACACTCTCTTGGGACTATCGACGTAGTTTCGACAAGCCCAAGAGAAGCGGCCTCGGAGCTGTGTTGTATGGCACTCCAAGGAACGCCCAGACACGTGCACTTGGTGAACGCCTACACTGTTGCATTGGCCAGCCAATCCGAGGTCTATCGTGAGTGCCTCCAGCAGCCCGCAGTAAATCTTCCTGACGGTAAACCGCTAACATGGGCTTCACAGCTTTTCGGGCAGAACCCCGTTATTCGGCAGATACGCGGTCCGCAATTATTTCTTGACACGTTTGACGTTGGTCAGTCTGCTGGTATCAAGCACTTTCTTTTGGGGTCTACTGAAGAAGTGCTTTTAAAGCTGCGTAATAACCTGCTGAAACAGTTTCCTGACGCACAAATTGCTGGTATGGAGAGTCCTCCATTTCGACAGCTTACCGCTAAGGAATACGCGGCTCAAGACGACAGGATTGTCAGGTCTGGTGCCCACATTGTTTGGGTCGGATTAGGGACGCCCAAGCAGGATTTTGAGGCTCGCCGCCTGGTTGAAGCAACAGGACTACTTGCAGTGGCGGTGGGTGCAGCATTTGATTTCGCTGCTGGCACGGTTCGAGAGGCGCCTGCATGGGTGCGAAATGCTGGGTTTGAGTGGCTGTTCCGCTTGCTTAGCGAGCCACGAAGACTCTGGCGGCGCTACGTATTCGGAAACGTGACGTTTATCAGAACTGTTATCAGCGAGCGGTACGCACGTCGGTAAACCAAGGGAGATTCTCTGCGCGAGCCAGCGTATCAAGTGCACACGATAGCTCCAATTCTATGTGGTCTGGTTTCGCTAATGAAGGCATTGGGCGGGCGAGGGCAACCACAGTCAGGCAACCTAAGCCTGCCCTTCATTGAATATTGTAATTTGGTATTTCTAGTCTTAATTTAGGTGCAAATGTGAATCTATATATCATTATGGCCTGCCATAACAGACGAGAGTCTACGCTTCAGTGCATTCAGAGCGCTCACGATGCAGCTAAAAAGGCTGACGTGGGGATGCGGATAACTCTCTATGATGATGGCAGTCACGATTCGACGGCGGAATCCGTTTCCGCGCGGTTTCCAGACACGGAGATACTGACCGGAACTGGGTCAGAATATTGGGCCAAGAGTATGGCAATCGCCGAGGCCTCGGTTCTCAACGCCATTCGGCGGGATAACAAAGAGAATCCCTATGTTGCGTGGATAAACGACGACGTCGTTCTTGATCTGGATGCCTTCGAGCGACTACACGACCTGTCTCTGAAATATCCTGGCCAGATCTTGGTGGGTCCAATGCGAGATCCGCTTTCGTCCGCAGTGACGTACTCCGGCCTAAGAAGAAGTGGACTCCATCCTCTAAGTTTTGAGGTGTGCCCGATGTCGTCCATTCCCGAGTCAGTGGAGATCTTTAACGGGAACCTAGTCTTGGTGCCTGCATTCGCTGCTGAATCGATCGGCGGCATCGATGGTGCATACTCGCATGCTTTGGCTGACATTGATTATGGCTTCCGGGCCAAATCGAAATCTATTGGTGCAAAACTGGCGCCCGGTTCCCTCGGAACGTGTGCGCGGAATCCTATCCCTCCTTGGCGTTCCATAGCGACGGAATGGAAGCACTTCGTGGGGCCGAAGGGGGCTGGCAATCCGAAGTCCATGATGAAAATCCTCCGACTGGCAGCCCCCCGAAGCTGGGTAGCCTACTACCTGGCCAGCTATGGACTCTGGTGGGCGCGCCGCCTTCGCGAGGGCTTCCTTAGAGTTTCTCCATCTCGTCGTTCTAAGCGGCCGGCGTAGTGAAGATTGCCGTACTTGGTCCCTGTCGGCCATCGGAATTTATTGGAGATATCGAGTCGTCTCGTGCGGGCCTGCCGGAGGGGCTCGGTGGTACGCCGATCAATGATCTTGTACGCGGACTTCTGGACTTGGGCCACCATGTTCACCTGATAAGTGCGTCTCCGGATGTGACCTCTGTCTGGCGGGGAGAGGGGCCCCAATTTTCCATTTCTGTTGTTCCTTTCAGGAATCGGGCGAAAGAGCGTGCCCTCGATCTGTTCCGCAAGGAGAGGAATCTGATGGCACGTGAGCTCGCATCCAGTGACGCCGAAGTGGTAAGCGCACACTGGTCATATGAGTTTGGTTGGGTGGGTGTTACTTCTCGAAAACCATGCGTTCTCAGTGTCCACGATGCACCTCTGACGATTCTCCGGAACCTTCCGGATGCTTACCGTCTTATTAGAACGCTTATGGCTTACCGGGTTCGACTGTCTGCCTCCTGTGTTACCGCGGTATCACCGTATCTTGCCAAGACATGGCGGCGGCAGATGCTGTTCCCAAAGGCCATTAGAGTAATACCGAACATGACGCCTCCGTTGCCGATTGCCGACCCTCAGCCGAGACGAATGCCAGTAATCCTTGACATTGCTGATGGTAGTTCGTTGAAGAACGTGCGGCGACTTATCGAGGCCTTTGGCATTTTCAACCGGGATGTGCACGGATATGAGTTGCGACTCGTCGGTCCAGGTTTGGGGGAAGATGACGAGATGGCGAGGTGGGCTGCGGCCCGGAATTTGTCCGAAGGGGTTCGTTTTTTTGGCAAGCAATCTCGTTCTCAAATAGCTCGTCATTTAGCCGAAGCCTCCTTATTCTGTCATCCCTCTCTGGAGGAGAGCCAACCGATGTGCCTTTTAGAGGCGATGGCGGCGGGCGTGCCTATTATAGGCGGTTACCGCGCGGGCGGAGTGCCGTGGACCTTGGATGGCGGCAAGGCAGGACTCCTTGTTGATGTTTCCCGTCCAGAGGTGATTGCTTCTGCGCTTCGCGATCTTCACGAGAACACCCCTCTCGCTGATCGTCTAGTCGAGCATGGACGGCGCTTGGTCACGGACAGACATAGCAAACAGAACGTGACTACGGCCTACTTGGAAGAGCTTCGTCGAGCATCGCTATTTGACTGATGGCTATTTGAAGCGGCTATGATGCCGTTTTTCGTATAGTTGGGGGCGTCTTGGCAGATCGAAATACCGTCGAGCCATCCAACAATGCGTTCATAAACGAAGCCCAACTGATCGCTGCAGAAAGATTGAGATGAAACTAGCGTCAAGGGCCGTAAAGTGAGCCGATTTCGAAGTGTCTCCCGGGGTTTGTCGTGGGCGTTGACAGCTCAGATGATTATGAGCGCTGGTCAATTGGTCTATGCAGCCTTGACTGCGAGGCTTTTTACGCCTACTGAATTTGGCGGCTTTGCGGCGGCTCTAAGCCTTATGGGCCTACTCGCCCTTCTCACGACAACAGGGTTGCCGTCGTTCGTATTGAAGGAATCTGAGCTCGGAGGCCGTGCCGTCCTAACCATTCGTCTGTGCGGCCTCCTGGGAGGAATTTTATCGGCCGTCGTCTTTGTGGTCCTGGTTCCAGGTTGGCTCTTGATACTGCGCGCCCCAGAAGGTCACATGTACATTGCTCTGCTCGCTGTGGGCCAAGCCATAGGACCCTCTGCGTCTATCGAGTCGGCGCTACTTCGCCGTGAACTGCAGCCAAAGAAGGACGCGCTTGCACTACTTATAAGCTTCATGTTGGCTAGCGGGTGCGGGGCCCTCTTGGCTTTACATACTAAACAAAGCTGGACATTGGCAGTCGTGGTTGCCTTGCAGTTACTCCTGCTGGCGTTTCTTTCTAGGTTATTTCAATCCCACAAACGCGTTCAGGGGAGCCCAATATTATATCGCACCGTAATGGGATTCACGCGGAAAATAACAGCTCAAAATACCGGTTTTTTTCTACTACAGCGAGTGCCTGAGTGGATCGTGAGTGCTTTATTGGGTTCTAGCGCCTTGGGTCAATTTACCAGGGGAGCCTCCTTGGCCCAGATGCCAGCTACTGCGCTTAGTGCTGCACTAAATCGTGCCATGCAACCATACTGGCGTCTTGTTACCCGGCCACACGTTGCGGATAGAGCCATGAATGACGCTGCCACTCTTTCAGCGGGATTTGCCTTCCCGATTTTCGGTATTGTTGCCGTGAATGCCGGGGCGCTTGTGGATCTGTGGCTGGGGGATGGTTGGGAACAAGCTGGGGCCCTAGCTACTCTTCTAACGATTGGTGCTGGACTCACCGTACCGTTCGGTGGCTTGGCCAGCGGTCAGGAAATGCGCGGCAATTTTAGGCACGTACGACGTGCGCAGTGGTCTATGGCAGGTTCCCTGGTTATACCGCTTTTTCTGTTGTTTACAACCCATGCGATTTGGTGGGCCGCCGCGGCCGTTACTATCTCTTCTTTTGTTGGCCTGTTCGTCATGGCGATATCGTCGGCCACCTCGCATAGCGGGCTCAGAGTAAGGATGAGGAGTCGCCTCGTACGGCGGCTGGCATCACTTGCACTGTGGTCTGCTGGATTATCCGTCGTTGGGTTGCTCGCGGGACTCGAGGCGGCCAGGCTCGTTTCACCAGCGGGTCGACTTACAGAGGCTGCAGTGCAGATTAGCGTTGCCGGGACTGTATCCGCATTTGCCTGGCTGTTGACATTCCGCTGGCACGAGACAAATCGCGTTCTTAGTCGCCGAGGCGTGCGGCTCCCAGCCTTTGTTGGGGGACGCCCTGCTTGAGGGGGTGCAACTCCGGTTCTTCGGGCGAAGAGCCGAGAACGCTGGCGGGACAGGGAAGTTTCATCCGCTGGCGCCGTGTCTGCAGTAGGTGCGAGAGGGGGCATAGGTGGTCGGTTTGAGGGCCCTTGAGCCCGGGCGGAGGTCCTGTTCATTTGACTCGCCATCTTGCGCCTCCCGAACCTAGGCTCGGCTTGTCGAACGGCTAAATGTGGGTTCTAATCCAGTGACGCCAGCGCCATTTGAATCCCCTTAAAGAATCTAGAGACCATGGCATCGATTGAATACTCCGCCCTTGAATCGCGGCAAGATTCCTGCATGGCAGCCAATCTTCCTTTATCCTGCAACAAGGCCACCAAAGCATCCGCGTACGCTTCCTCGTTGTCGGTGGTGACAAGACATGTTTGCCCGTCAACCAGATATTCAAACTCGGGTCCGTGCCATGGCCACGTCGTCGTGACGATTGGTCGTGCTGCAGCGAAACTATCGACGGCGACCAAGCCAACTCGACCGGGCATGGAAATGACCTCTGAGGACGCTATAGCAATTGCCTTTTCTTTGCCGAATCGTGGTCCCAAGTACCTTAACCAAGGTTCCTCATTGGCCAGACACTCAACGTAGTCCTTTTGAGGTCCGCTTCCGATTACAATCAGGCGAAACTCTGCATCTTTCTCATAGGCATGTCTCCCGGCTTTGAAAAGAAAGGGCAAACGTTTCGACTCGTCTAGGCCTCCTATGAAGACAGCTGTCGAACTGGTCAACTGGTATCTTCTGCGGAACTCTGCTATTTCTTCTTTCGAGATTTCGAGCAGTTGCTCCTGGAGCTCGTTTGTGTCGATGGAGTTCCTAACGACAGTGGTTTGTTCCGCGGGGAAGCCGGCCCCGACTACAGCCGCACGAGAACCCTCCGTGTAGGCAAAGAACCAATCTGCTGCGTTTGTAAGCCGCGTCAACAGGGTGCGACTGAACCAGGAGGGGCTCAGAACGAAGTCTTTCCCGTGGCCCCAAAGACAGACTTTTTGGCTGCGCCAAGGCCTAAGTAGGAGCCGATAGGCATCTAGGTTGCGCCTTGCCTGCTCCATGATGATCAAATCAGCGGACTGAATGACAGGGCGCGTGTCCCGGATAACAATCCTACGTTTACCTAAGCGAAATTCGCGTTGACGAATCGGGGATATAAAGCCCGCGGCAACGCCGTCTTGTCGTTTGTTTTGTTTATTGTTTGGTTGTCCGGCAGCAACCTTAATCTGAATAGAATTGGCCGCACCCAGGGCAATCAGACCTTCAAAGAATGGAACCCTGTATTGGGGAACGTACTCTTGGAGAATTACGACAGTCTGCATATTCGAAGCCCTTTGATTCGTTTTGAGTATCGCCCTCCATCTCGAGACGGCGGTCGACAATACCGGCACATCCGAACATGCCGGTGGTGGGAAGAGGAAAAATATCAGAATGCCACGCCAGCGCCAACTAGCCGACAACTCCCGATCCTATTGGTACTGTTGCAGCAACCGTTGCGAAGTTGGTGCGCTTTAGTCCCCTTGCCTGAACGATTCTATCGTGAGTGCATGCTGGCTCCCAGGTGCGAGGGCCGTAGCCTTGTCGGTGACGGTCGAAAACTGAGCCATTGTGACGGCTTGGCGTCCAGTAGTCGTTGCAAAACCCGAGCTTTTAGGAGTTGCAATTGGGAGAGATGAAAAGACCAAGAAAGTCCCGGGGCACCCTTCCAAGAACGCTGCCGGGCTCACAATGATCAGCTGATGAAACAGGGAATGGGCAATTCAGAACCCTGTCGGATCGTAGGGATCAGCCGTAGCTCGGGCACTCGCTGGCGGCACGGCCACGAAGTCGTCCTCAAGTCCGGCGACATCAAGAAGTACCCTCCGATTTCCCACCAGCGGCCAGCGGTAATCTCAGCCCGGTTTTTCTCCGAGTCGGAACGCATAACCATCGCGGACCTGTTGCACGCCGGTCACAGTATCCGTGCGATTGCTATGGAGCTCGGGCGAAGTCGGTGGACCGTGAGCAGGGAGATCCGCCGCAACTACCGTCCCCGGACTGCCCAGCGCAGCGCCGAGCGCAGAAGCAGCCGTCAGCGCACCGGGAAGCTCGCTGGCTGAAACAGCCCTGCATGAGTGGCATGATCTGCGACACCTGCGTTGCATCATCTGCCGCAACAGGATGCCATGACTGGTTGTTCCGGTCAGGTCTAGGTTTACTCAGCCAGTAGTTGAGTTGCACCTGCTGATCGGTGGTTGGCCTCCGAGGCCGCCGTCTGATCGGTGGTTGTTGTAGAAGTGTAGCCGTGGCTGCAGCGCTTGTGTTCGGGCCTGGTTGAGCTGACGGGCCTGGGGCGCACTTGGCCGGCGTTATGTAGTCATTGGCGCCTCCAGTGGTCAGCGTTTTCATGGGCCAGTACGAAGACCCTATGATTGGGGGCATGGGGACGACTAGCGCTGCAGATGATGACCGGAACAACTCTTACCGCGTGGCTGTCGTCCACAGCTTCTACTCTTCCGGAGTGCCGAGTGGGGAGAATGTAGTTGTCCAACAGCAGGCGGACGCACTCCGACGAGCTGGTTACTCAGTCGAGGTTTTCGCTCAGCGCACGGACGACAGGGAGCGAAGTAGGCTCTACCCATTAGAGGCGGCACTGACTGCTGCCACAGGTAGGGGTCCGAGTCCGCAACGCCTAAGTGATTTCAACCCCGACATCATTCATGTGCACAACCTGTTCCCGAATTATGGGAAGCAGTGGCTCGTAGAATCGGTCGCGCCAGTCATCTCGTCTCTGCACAACTACAGGCCGATGTGCGCCGCTGGCACGTTTTACCGTGACGGCAAGGTCTGCACTGACTGCCCCGATAGCAAGTCTTCCCTGCCCGCAGTTCAGCATGGCTGCTACAGGGGTCGGATAGCGTCCGTTCCAGTCGCGCTAGGGCAGAAGTTCGAGCGCGATCCATTCCTGGCTGAGGCGTCCGCGATTGTGGCTCTCAGCGGTCAGATGAGTTCGACCTATGCGTCCTACGGCGTACCCCCCGAGAGGCTGCACGTGCTTCCGCACTTCCTGCCCGACGCGCTGGATGGCGGCGCTGGGTCTGGCGGCGATTACTGGCTCTACGGAGGCCGCCTTTCCCACGAGAAGGGCATCCTGCCTCTTGTCCAAGAGTGGCCGTCAGAGCGTCCCCTCCTGATCGCGGGACAAGGCGAACTTGAAGCTGAAGTTACCGCTGCCTCTAAGGGTAAGAACGTCAGGATGCTCGGTGCTGTTATGCGTGACCATCTGATGGACCTCATGCGGGGCGCTGTGGGCGTCGTCTTCCCGTCGCGGTGCTTGGAGGGCTTCGGGCTCGTATACATGGAAGCCCTCGCCGCAGGTACGCCGGTTCTTGCCTGGGAGCCTTCTGTTGTGGCGTCCTTCATTAGGGAGGATAGTACGGGTGCCGTGGTCAGTGGGGCGCTTGCCGGTGCCCTTGAGGCAGCCGACACATCGTTTCCGTCGATGCGTTCTCACTGCCGGGATGTGTTCGAGCGTAGATACCGCGAAACGCCTTGGGTGGAAGGGATTCGCGGTATCTACGACACTGCCTACGGACTAAAGCACTCGGGCTCCCCGTCGTAGTCACTGAGGACATGTAGCAATTGGGAACACCGCTGGCAGCTGTTACGTCTTAGGTGCTGCCCGGCACCGCGTCTACCTCGGCGACGCACGGCGGCTGGCGTTCTGCTCCATGCCGCGGGCGGGGCTTTGCGGATAAGCAGCTCGTTACTTTCCTCGGTGAGGTGTCCGAGCCGGCCGGAGGCGGGGACGTGCGTTTCCGGACCCTCATTCCCGGGGTGCGTTGCCGAGTGTTCAATTTGTCCGGGTTGTGCCGCTGACCGAGGGCGGCGCTGAAGCTGCTTTTCGCTGTCTGCGGGCTGGTGCCGGTGGCTACCCCTGCTGGGTGCGGATCGTCCGCCCACTCCTGCGCTGGATGCTGCGACCGGTGCCGCCGCGGGTTTGACGATTACCGTCCGTGCGCCGGGACTGCGGCCGCACCCCCGGCGGCGTCGCCGGGCGGCGCCGCCGAGTACAGGCTATACCCAACCAGATGATCGAGTCGTTCTCGCTGTTCGCCCTCCCGACGTTGGCAACGATGAAGCCGAGTGCGATGAGTGTGGTTGAGACGATCATGACATCAATCATGCCCCCTGTTTGTTTGCCCGGTAGACTCATCGGGCGCCACCGAATCCGTATGGGGGAACTATGTCTACACTGCTGCTTTTTGCCTTGGTTGGTGCTGTGGCGCTCGTTTGGGGGGTCATTGCCATCCGGACCTGGCCATCGTTGGATGGCAAGCATGCAGGGCGCCCCATGCACATGTTGCTTTGGGCCGTAGCCATTACCGCCGTGGCTTGCAGCGTCCTTGAATCGCAAGGGTTGCATGGCGTGTCGCGGTCGATCAGTGCGATCGCGGGTTTTGCCTTCCCCTGTGTGATGCTGGCGGGGATCTTCGGAACGTTGGCGATCCGTGGGAGGGCTGCCCATCCATTGGTGCCGGCTGGCTTGCTCGCGTTCTCAGGTGTTGTCGCCTCGTCTGCCGTAATAAATGGCCAGATAGGTGAAGTGACTTGGGGCGTAGCCTTGGGGGTGCTCTACCTGCCAGGCCTCGTTCTCGCGATCTGGAAAACCAGCGCCAGCCGCGAAAGCATCCGGCAAACCGTCCGAAGAATCAGCGTCAGCGTAGTTTGGCTGAGTCTCGCTTACGCCGCCGTCGATCTAACCCACGCCCTAGGAGACCTTCCACGGAGGATCGTCCTGCCTGGAGTCGAATTCCGACTAGCCGGGGTGACGCCCCACGCCAATCTGCTTGCCTTCACGGCGGCAATCGCCTTCTTCCTCACGATGCGGGCGCGCCCCAGGTTCTGGCTCCTTCACCTCCTCGCGTGTCTTGCCATACTTTTTCTTGCAGAGGCCCGGACACTCACCGTTGGTCTTTTGGTCGCTGGCGCCGGATATTGGATCGTCAATGCCCGGAAGTCCCGAATGGTCCGGGCGATCAATACAGCGATTTTCGGTGCCCCCATTGCTGTTTTCCTGTGGCCCGCAATCGTGTCCTCGTTCGATGAATCGTCCCTCGCGTCGGATGTGACCACCCTGAACTCCCGGACTCTGGTGTGGGATCTGGTTGCCGCCAACTGGACGGAACGCCCGGTCTTCGGCTGGGGAGCTTTCACTTTCGACAACGCGACAGGCTCCCCCCTGTCAGCGCTTTTCTTCAACAACTCGCACAACCAGTTCCTCGAAGCCTTGATTGAGGGTGGAACTGTGGGGCTGCTCCTAATGGGAGGCGTTGCCGTCGCGCTCGCATGGTCGCTGACGAAAGCGCGGGACGCGCCGTATGTGGCTGTGACCATCATGTGCCTGTTCTTCATGATGACCGAAGTCCCGTTCACCTTGCATAACTACGGCTTTAGTTACGTGGTGGTGCTGGCCGCGCTGCTGCTTGCGATCCTTGTTCCTGGGCCTACTGTTCGGTCCGCTGCGGGTTCCGTTGAACCAACGCTGCCTGAACGTCAGGACGCCCATCTTGCGAAACTTGAGGGCGCGTTGACAGCGCAGCGCATCGCCAGGACCAGCGCCGTGTCTGGCCCCGGCGAACCGCGCTAAGCGGCCTGTGTCGCGAGCTTCCAGCCGGTGCTGCCTGTGCCGCTGTTTTTGATGTACATCGTGCCGGTGTCCGTGCGGAGGTAGACGGAGCCGGGGCCACCACCGAATGCGCTCTCGGGCGAACCGGCCCCGGATATTTGGCGAACATCGCCGGCGGCATTGAGGATGTCCGTGTACGGCATGTTCCCTGTCGCTCGCACACCGGGCCCCAAAGTTGCACCGCCTGATAACTGCGTGCCGAGGGCGCCGTTGGATGAGACCAATACGGCGTTCTGGGTGAACCGCCGCGCCGTGTTGCCCGAGACGGTTGCCGGGAATGATTTGTCCAGCATGACCGCTTTGAGTGCTGTGGCGTTGCCGTCGAGCATGTTGCCGCTGATGGTGAGGTGAGTGGAGTTGATTACTTCCACTGCGTAGAGCGCTGCTGCATTGACGACGTTCCCAGAAACGCTGATGTTGGTGCACACGCCCTCAATTTTGAGGCTGCTGCCCGTGCATCCGGCTACGGTGTTCCCGCTGATGGCGCAGTTGGTAGCTGCCGAGTTGCAGGAGATGCCCGTCGAGCCAGTACCGCCGCCGTCGATTGTGTTCCCGCTGGCCGTGAAGCGGGCTGCGCCGGAGAACTCAATGCCGTAGTCCTTATTGGATGTGCAAGTATTCCCGGCAACCGCCGCGCCCTTGGCGTTGGCGATGCTAATGCCGATGCGTCCACCCGTGACAGTGTTCCCGGTGATGGCGGAACATTTCGATGCACACGGGCGGGGCCAGGGTTGGTCCGATGGGGAGGATAACCCTGTTGTTGGTGATGCGCGACCCGGTGACAGTCAGCGCGGCTTGGTTGTGGACTTTGATGCCACCCTCAACGATGCCTGTCCCCTGATCAGTGCGGTCCACGTAGTTGCCTGTGATAACAGGGTCTACGATGTTGACCGCCGCGGGCTGGACGAAGATTGCGTTACCGCCGCCGCCGAGGATGGTGTAGCGGCCGTTGCCTCGGCTGCTCCCGTCGCGTCCGCCGAGGCTGGGGATGCGATGGCAGCATAAGTCGTAGCCGCCTCAGTCTTATCGAGCTTTGGCGTCCCATAAGTGGCAGAAAGTGCCGATGCAGTTTCGGTGCCAGGTGTCGTGATCGCCTGCTTGATCGCGGCGTCTGTGGGTAGGATTGTTCACGGCCTCACCTGACTTGTTGCGTAGGAGCAGCGGCCCGGACGTCCGTTCACCGGCTGCTGCATCCAATGCGCGCAAGACCGGGACGGCTAGCGGGATGGTGGCGGGCTTGCCGACGAGGCGGAGCACCCGGTGGCCGCCCTCGATGTCCTGGTAGTCCTCGATCTTCACGTTGCACGCCTCAGTGACGCGCAAGCCCAGCATGCCCATCAGGGCGATGAGTGCGGAATCGGACCGCGAGGATGCCCGGGCGCACTGGATGACGGCGCACAGCTCCATCCGATCCAGCCCCATCGCCCGGGACGCGTCGATGAAGACCCGCAGCATGCGGATGAGAGCGGCAGGGGATCGATCGATGTAGCCGTTGATCTGCGCGAAGCTGTAGTAGCCGCGGATGATTGGGCGGTGGTGGGCCACGGTGGGAGGGTGAGTTCTTCCGCTCGTCCTCGAGGTAGCGGGCAAAGAGTTCCAGCACCGGCCGGCGCATGCCCTCCAGTACGTCGATGTCTAGGCCCCGCACCAGCCGAACAGGATCTTCAGCGACACCTTGTAGGTCCCCCTGGTGCTGCCCCGGTAGCGGGCAAGGTACCAGCCGCCGCCAGCTCCGCCGTGGTCCCTTCTTATGGAGCCGCTACGGCGCTCCGGTATGCGGTGACGAGTTCGCCTACGCCTCGGCGTGCAGATAGGTCGAGCGGAGCGGGTGCCGGCTGTAGTTGGGCGCGGAAGTCCGGGAGGCCGAAAATTTCCAGCGCCCGATTCCATTCGGCCTGGTTGGCTCCGATCTTCATGACGTTGGGGAACTCCTTAGCCCACATCATTCCGGGGGCGTGGTTCACGATGGCTGGGACTCCGGCCACCAGTGCCTCTGACAAGGCAATGGGCATCCCCTCGTGGCGGCTGGGCATCAGGAACACGGAAGCCTTCAATAGGCTTTCCGCAGGATCGCTCACACCTCGGTGGCGAAGACGGCCAGCGGCCTGCAGCCCGTCGAGGATGGCCTTTTCTTCCGCAGTGGCTCCCGTTTCGTCGCCGTGGAAGTACAGGTCGAGGCTGCTGGCCTTGACGGCTCGCAGCGCTAGGGCGTGGTTCTTGATGTGCGATGAGTTGCCGACGATAACAGCGGCGGCAGCTTCACTCTTGGGGAGATTCGTTCGCACATCGCGCAGAGTGAAGAACCTATCCTCCACCCAGTTTAAAATGAGCGTGGGGTCCCGTTTGAAGGCTCGTTCATTGTCCTGGACGTCCGGAGATACAGCGATGAACTGCTTGACGAACCTGTCGGCGACGAACGCCTGGGCTCTCCGGCTTAACAATGCTTTACCTTGGGGTCGGAAATAGCTGTGGATGGTCCGGATGATGGGCGTCTTAGGAAGCGCAACCTTGGCGGCCAGGGTGGAGAGCCCGAATGCGCCCTCAGTGTGGATGTGTATCAGATCTGGTTTCTCGGACTTCAGTAGGGTGGCCCATGCCTTAGCGCCAGCAGCGGTCCTGAGCGACGGGACTGCGGCGACTTGATAGCCTGCCGATTCAAGTTCGGGAGCGAAGGGGTGCTCCGTGCCCTGACCGACGATTAGGGTGTCCAGGCCCGCGTCCCTGAAGTGCTCCGCCGCCGAAACGAACATCCGTTCCATACCGCTCGGCTTCAATGCGCCCATGAGGTGAACTATCTTCATTGTCTGTACCTTTCCCCCTGCGAGTTTGGGCGTGATGCCTGTAGGAACTTTACAGGGTGCGGATTGTCCGGTCTTTTGTACCCCCTAGACTTCGGCACATGACTTTTGGGGAATCGCGTAAGCGTGTGCTTGTTTTGGTGCTGGCCATGGATGCTTAGGTAGCAGAGCGCCCGTGAGCGCGGGAGATATAAACGTTCTGGGGCGCCTGGGCTGATTGACATTCTGCCTGTGCATGTCCGCCGGTGAATGCCAGCGCCATGCCGCATGTATGTGGTACTGGGGCAGCTGCTGAATTAAGACTGTGTCGCTGCCACGATGGAGCCTGCGTCTCATTAACCCGAGTGACGCGCACCAGTTGGGAGGGCTGTCCGCTGCCAATTAGACTAACGGCATGAAGGTATTGGTGACCGGGGGCGCCGGCTATATTGGATCACACACTGTGCTTTGCCTGCTCGAAGGCGGCCATGAGGTCGTGGTTCTGGACAACCTACTGAACTCTAATGCGGAGTCGATGCGGCGGGTTGAGGAGCTCACCGCTCGGACGCTGGGCTTCCGTAAGTGCGACCTGCTGGATCGCGAAGCTCTCGACGCTGTCTTCCGCGACGATAAATTCGACGCAGTGATCCACTTTGCCGGGTTAAAGGCAGTGGGTGAATCCGTCGCGAAGCCTCTTTGGTACTACAGAAACAACGTCGTGGGGACTTTGAACCTACTCGAAAGTATGGAAAGCGCAAACGTCCGGAGACTGGTTTTCAGTTCCTCCGCAACGGTCTATGGCGCCTCTGAACAGGTTCCCCTCATCGAAAAGTCCCCGCTGGACGCCACGAACCCCTACGGTCGGACTAAGGAACAAATCGAAGACATCCTCTCGGATCTCTGTGCAGCCGATGACCGCTGGAGCGTCGCCCTACTTCGTTATTTCAACCCCGTCGGCGCCCATGAATCTGGACGCATTGGCGAAGACCCACAGGGAACACCCAACAATTTGCTGCCATTCGTTGCGCAGGTCGCAGTCGGACGTCGCGAGAAAGTCAGGATATTCGGCAACGACTATCCAACGCCGGACGGAACCGGGGTAAGGGACTACATCCACGTCATGGATCTTGCCGGCGGGCACCTAGCGGCTCTGGATTATCTTGAGAGCAGGTCTGGGACCTTCCGCTGGAATCTAGGAACCGGCAAGGGAACATCCGTCCTGGAGGTCATCGCGGCCTTTAGCACGGCTGCTGGCCAGCCCATCGCGTACGAATTTGTGCCCCGGCGGCCCGGCGATGCAGCAGTTAGTTATGCCGATGCATCCGCTGCGCTTGCCGACCTTGGTTGGTCAGCGCGCCGAAATCTCGCGCAAATGTGTGAAGACCATTGGCGCTGGCAGTCCTCCAACCGCAACGGCTACGGGCAGACCTAAAGCTCCACTGGACGGTTCCCTTCATCGAAGATCTCACGACCCTCGGTGGCGACTGGTCAACGGCTCGCAGCCTGGAGGCATCGAAGCGATGACAGCAGCAGCTGGTCTTGGTTTTGATGTTCAGCAGGAGGGTTCCGCAGCTTCGGCCTGGGCTGCCGGGAGATTACCCGAGATCGGGAGGTAGCTGGCCCCCGTCGTAGTGGCGACCGACTCGAGCAAGGCCGAGTCCTGATCGCCCCCGAGGCCGATGGTGTAGACGCGAACGCCGTTGGCGCGAAGGTCTGGCAGCACCTGCTCGGCGGTCTCTGCTCCGGCATTCTGCAGCCCGTCCGTGAACAGCACCATGACCTGGCTCGCCGCACGCCCGGCAGCGATGATGGCGTTCAGTCCTTGCCGCAGAGCGTCGCCGATCGCGGTTTGGCCGCCCGGGAGGAGGTTGTTCACGATAGTGTGTCGAGCGTTGCGCCAGGTGGTCTGGTTCGGTCCCGCCGCGGGCACCTCGCTTCGTGCCCCGACCGTGGTGGGACTTCCCGCATAGGTGACAAGCCGAGCTCTTCGATCGGATTCACGTAGTCCACCCAGAAGTTCGCGCCGATCTTCAGCTGATTGAACTTGGCTCCGGCCATGCTGCCGGAGCGATCCAACACCAACTCGAAACGCTGGGCCGGTAGCAGGTCGTAGAGATAGTGGGACAGCTCGTGGGCCATGATGGTGGGCCGCATCAGGAAGTCCTGCGAGATGTCCGTCGACTCCGTTGGCAGCCATAGCCGGGCGGACGTGGAATTGGGCCAGACGTCGCTGTTGGGATGCACCCAGATGCTGGCGTCCGCGCCGCCGAAATTGTTGGCCGCGTACAGCACCGTCCCGATCGAGTGAGTGCCGTCCGTCGCGTCGTGCAGGCTGCGCGACGCGCGGTTGAACAGATCGCACAGGAACGCGATCTCGTTCGGCTGCGGCATATAGCGCAGCGATACGGTCAGGTTGAACCTGCCGCCGTTGAAGAATCCCATGCCTTTCGCTCCTTGTCTCTTACGTCAGCGTCGACGTGCCGGTGCGTTTATTGGTGGGCGCGGTAGACCGACCCGAAAGACTTAGGAGGTGAAGGAAACCGGTGGCGGGCTCCAAAGCGGTTCGTTGACCGGGGTGCTGTCGAGGCCTTTGCGACTGGCGGTGGCCGGGATACGGAGCTCGACCTGGTCTGCATTTGGAGCCAGCCAGGAGACGGGTAGCGGCGAGGGCCAAATATCCTGGGGGAGATAATCATCTTGACTCCAAGAACTGCAAAAGAATAAGGAGACTTTGCCGCGCTTTAGCTAAATTGCGAAGCGGAATGTGCTGCCGAATCCGGAGCTGGCGATGCTCGGCCTAGTCCTCCCGCTTGCGGCCTGTCCAGACATTCAATCAAGTTGTTTTACGAAATCGAGTCATCGAATGGGCCCACGTTCCGAGGTGATCTCGGCCTCGACCGGCGGATACGGCGCTCCGCCTTCAGGTTGCTGCGGTTGGCTATTGGGCTGCCACGGACTCCGTGTGCTCAGCACACCGGACGGTCGCGATCAGCGGCCCGCCGCCGTCGTCCTTTTGGTAGCGCGTTACGTGATTGGTTGTTTTGCCGCACGACGGGCAGAAGGTTTTGTGTTGTTTTGTCCCCATATCGAGCATTGTAGGGGGATCGAGTTTCCTGCATGTAAACGAGCGCGGCGGCCATGACCGGCTGCCCCGGCGGCGCCACCATTGTTGCTTGTTGACCGCCACTCCGGCCGGGCGTAGGGTGCCACTCTGGGCTCGAAGTAGATAAATCCTGGGGAGCCTGAAAGTAATCGATCGTGTTCTTTCACTCGAACCCTAGGGAGAATTGCCGTGCGCACCAGATTCATACTTATTGCGGCCCCTGATATTCGGGACAATGCTGGCTGTGCCGACCACGGCGTCGGCGACGGCGGGAGACGCCGTTTCCGGTTCGGCCGTCATCGTGGCTTGGTCCCACTGTCCGGATGGTTCCGACGCCCAGCTGGCATTTTCGGCCCAAGGTTCCACCGGGAAACGGCCACCGGACTGGTATCAATCACTTGCCTTTCGTCCACCCACGCCTACGAAAGTGCCGTCTCCTGCCTCGACGTGTAAGGGGCCGTGGCGATAATGGGCATGACGGTGACCACGTCGACTTCGCCAGCCTTCCCGTTGGCTCGGCTATGTCCCTGACGGTAGCGGACGGCGGTCCTGGCGGCGCCAATGCCGCCATTAGTGTGCTGATTACCGGCTCCAACTGGCGTTACGAGGTCGAATCACCCTTTGGCCAGCGGTGACATTCTTGTGACGGTAGGCCCCGGTGTGTCTCTGGCGCAGTGCTCGGATGGAACGGACAACGACGCCGACGGCATGACGGATTATCCTGCCGATCCCGGCTGCCAGTCCGCCCAAGACGCCACGGAGTCACCCAACCCTGCACTTCCGGCGGTCCACCCCACATTCAAGAAGGACTGCGAAAGGGCGGATACGTGAAATTCGGCTTCGCGAACCAGGGCGCGTGCGTCTCCGCTATTCGGCGCTGAGATCCCATACCATTGGGCGGGCGCAGTCAGCGGCCCGCCGCCGTCGTCCTCTTGGTAGAGGTTTTGATTCACCGCATCCAGCTGACGCCCAGCCTTCAGTCAGCTCGGCATATGGAACCTTACCTATGCTCGATGGGTGAATTCTTGGTCAAGTAGCGGAATCCCGAACATGAAGGAACGCCTGGTGGCGCCGGCATCCGGACTGCTGTCCGGGCGGCAGCACGCGCTCGATGGCCTGCGCACCATCGCGGTGGCCGGCGTTTTTCTCTTCCACACCGTCACCGGGTTCGCCCCCGGTGGATCCATTGGCGTGGACGTCTTCTTCACGCTCAGTGGTTTTGTCATCACGCTCCTGATCATGAAGGAGTACCGTTCCACGGGCCGGTTGCGCGTTGGAGTTTTCTACGCCAAACGGCTTGCCCGGCTCTGGCCTGCGCTGCTGGTTCTTTGTGCTGTGGTGGTTATGGTCGGCCTGATCTTTCCAACGTCGGGGTGGGGCGGCCAGGCAGCCGATGCCATTCCGGCCGCTGGCTACGTGATGAACCTGTCCAACTTCGGAGCCTTCGGTTCCTCGACCGGCGGCGGTGCGCTGAGCCCAGCCTGGACGCTCGCCGTCGAGGAGCAGTTCTACCTGGTCTGGCCAGTGCTCCTTCTGGTTATGCTGCGGTTCTGGAAGGTCCGTACGGTCGCCTGGATCACCGCGGTTCTGGCGGCGGGGTTCCTGGTTTCACGGTTCTTCCTGGTCTCCGGAGGGGCATCGCTGGCCCGGATTTACAACGGGCCGGATACACGGGCTGACGAGTTGCTGTTGGGGTGCGCCGTGGCTCTGGTGTTGTCGTCCATCAGCCCGGGCTCCCGGCTCCAAGTTTCCCTGCAGACCGGTGTGCGCCGGTTCGGTCCGTTCGCGGGGCTCGCCCTCGTGCTGGCCGTGTTCACGTTCAAAGAGCCGACCACGCCCGGGGCCTGGTTTGATATCTTCTGGACGGTCGGCCCGACTGCCTTGGCACTACTGGCCGGGCTGGCCATCGGGTGGCTTGTCCTGCTGCCAGAAGGCCTCGTCTCAAAGATCCTGGGCCACCGCTGGCTTTCCCGCCCGGGCCGGGACCTGTCCTATGGCATGTACCTCTGGCACTTGCCGGTCTATATCCTGCTGATTCCGCTGGTCCCGTCACTGGCCGTCCGCGTACCGCTGACGGCAGCCCTGACCGTGCTGATGGCTTACGGATCGTTCCGCTTTGTGGAGCGGCCCATCCGCCGCTGGGCCTCCGGAAGGCTGGAACCCGCCGTCCTCCGTCCCGTCCCGGAGCCCGCCCGGAAGCTGGAGCTTGCCGGGGTATCCGGGAAGTAAGGCCGAACCCAAGGTTCCTTCCCCCTGCTTTTGTGCGTGCCCAAGCTCAGGCGGCTTCACCCGAGTGCTCAGCGCACCACACAGTCGCAATTAACTGGCCGCCGTCGTCGGCCTTCTGATACACCGTGTGACAGATGCGGATAGATTGTTGCCGAGGCGGTGGGTCTTAGATAGATCTGCATACTACGATGCAGCTACGTGATAGTGCTTCACAAAAGGCCCAGCAGAACGCCATGGAGTAGGAAACGCCTCCCGCTAATTGTGTCTCTTTTCATTTGTTGTCCTCTCGCATAGTGGCCGGACAACAAATGAGGCCTGAATCGAATTTAGGAGGATTGTTTTGGCTGCTGGAATGTATGGGGCTGACGTTGAACAGCTTCGGTCCTTGGCGAAGAAGTTCGAAACGTCTGGTTCCAACTTGCTGAATGTCATCAGAACTTTGGACCATTACATCAACTCCACGGATGCTTGGCGGGGGCCTGACGCCGAACGTTTCCGCTCCAACTGGAACGAACGCGACAGGCTCGCGGTGACGCGTTCTGCCGAAGCTCTCACTGAAGGAGCATCAGCGCTGGCTCGGAATGCCGAGGAACAGCAAGAAGCCAGCGCAGCAAACGGCGCATCCTCACATGGTTCTGTTCCTGGTGGTAGCCAGACGTCGATGACCGCGTCCGGTGCGCCCGGCGATAGCCAAGGTGGCGCGATTGATGAGCGGGCCGTGATAGAGATGTACCACGATTTGAGGCAGCTAAAGCTTGGCGGCCTCACCATTTCCGATGAGGCGGTAATGGTCGGGAAAATCATAGGCGGTGGTTTCCTTGAGAAGGCCGGATATGTGGTGGACGCCGCCGATCTGGTCGATGCGGTCAGCCACGGCGAGTGGGGCGATGCGGCCAGTGTCCTCACCAAGACCGCCGGCGACACGATAAAGAACTTCGGTCCCGTCGGTTACCTTGTCGGCGCGAACATTTCCGTGTGGACTGATGTGGTCAACGAAGCCAGCAAGGCCGATTGGTCCGAGGAAGCAAGACTTCAAGTAGTGGACTACGCTACCCAAAACCCGTGGGATGCCTTAGATGCTGTAGTAGAAGCAGAAATGAATTTCCTCCCAAATCTCGTTATGGATGTTTGGCCCGCAAAATTAGGGTTGTTTAGCCGATGAGACTTGAACTGAGCGGCCCCGAGGTTGTTGCGCTCGCTGCGCACTCCGGGAAAATCTGGCCCGCCGCGGTAATTGGCCTGGATTACGGAAACCAGGAACTTCTCCAGGAATTCGTGTTGGACGGTACCCGCTCCCTCATTTCCCGCGGACTCGCCGACGTGGACAGCGGTCGCATCGCGATCGACTCGCGGTTGATCCGAGGCCTCAGGCCGGTGTTTTCCTCGCCTGGGGTGACCGCATTTGTCGGCACGGCTGAAGACGTTGCAGAAATTGCCGGTGGAGCAATCTACCTGTATCCGGATGGTGAGGACTGCATTGTCGAAGTTGTTCGCGCGACAGGCCAGCGAGAGCTGCTCGGCCTGAGCAAGTCTCGTGCGATCCAGCTCCTGCAGATATTCGCGGAATCAGTCTTTCGGTCACCTCATGGCGACGATGATCCTTCGGACCTGGTAGTTTACGTCGGCGCTCCGGTCGCTCCGGATCTTCCGATATCTGTTGTCCGGCCCGGTCGCCTAAGCCATGGTGTTGCTCCGAAGGCTGGTGGTCCCGTGGTGGGCGCCCGAGACGCAGAACACTGGGACATAGCTTGGATCATTCGTCTCCTGAACCAGACCCAAATCCCAATTTAGGAAATTGTCGTATTGCGCGACCGTTAATGTTATGAATGTGCCGAACGCCTTCGGTTCCTCAACTGGTCCGGCCCGTGCTCCTGGTTTCACGGTTCTTCCTGGTCTCCGGCGGGGCATCACTGGCACGGCTGTACAACGGGCCGGATACACGGGCTGACGAGTTGCTGCTGGGGTGCGCCGTGGCACTCGTGTTCTGCTCCATCAGCCCGGGCTCGCGGCTCCATGTCTCGCTGCAGACCGGTGTGCGCCGCGGCGGCCCGTTCGCGGGGCTCGCCCTGCTGCTCGCCGTGTTCCTGCTCAAGGAGCCCACCACACCCGGAGCCTGGTTCGACGTCTTCTGGACCGTCGGCCCCACTGCCTTGGCACTGCTGGCCGGGCTGGTCATCGGCTGGCTTGTCCTGCTGCCGGACGGCCTCATCTCCAAGATCCTGGGCCACCGCTGGCTGTCCCGCCCCGGCCGGGACCTGTCCTACGGAATGTACCTCTGGCACCTGCCGGTCTTTATCCTGCTGATTCCCCTCGTCCCATCGCTCGCCGTCCGCGTACCACTGACGGCAGCCCTGTCCGTGCTGATGGCGTATGGGTCCTTCCGCTTTGTGGAGCGGCCCATCCGCCGCTGGGCCTCCTGAAGGTTGGAGCCCGACGTCGTCCGTCCCGTCCCGGAGCCCGTTCGGGAATTGGAACTCGCCGGACGGACCTAGGCTCCTTGGCACCGCGACGACGCCGGTATGATGTGCCGGGTGACGAGAAACGGTGGGGACTTAACGTGACCAAGCAGGAATGGTTCAAGTACGGTGCGCTCTTTCTGCTGGCCGTGGTTGCCTTCGGGGTGGCAGGTATCGCCCTGACGAATCCGCGCGGCCCGGGCGAAGCCGTAAGCCCTGTGACGGCAAGCTCCCCGGTGGCCACGCCGACTGCTACGGCAACACCCGCACCCACAGTCGCTGCAACGGCCCAACAGCTGAAAATCCAGCTCCCCGCCCAGCCCGTCCTCCTGATTCTTGGCGATTCGTACACTGCCGGTGACGGCGCGGACCAGCCAGACCAGGGGTGGGCGTACGTTGTTGCCAACGCACTCGGATACCCCACCAACATCGACGGCGTAGGCGGAACCGGGTTCGCGTGGGGCGGTGGCGAGCAGGACAACCTTGCCCAGGAATACGAAGTCCGGTTGCAGGAAATCGCTGCGAACCCGACCTTCGTCCCCAACGTCCTCATACTGCAAGGCGGCCAGAACGACGCCCTGATCACCAGCCCTGATGAAATCCAAACCGCCACGGCGCAGACCATCGAGGCGGCCCGCACGTTGTGGCCCGGCGTCCAGGTAGTGGTTCTTGGGCCCTCGGCCCCCCATCCGTTAGCGGAGGAACTGCAAGGTGCGAACAGCGCCGTCCGCGCCGGGGCCGCAGCCGCCGGTGCTCCGTTCATCGACGCCTACGAGGCCGGCTGGTTCACGGGTGCCAACAGCCCGGGATTCGACTTTGACGGGGCGCACCCGAACACCGCCGGGCACGCGCATCTTGCAGAGAAGTTCCTGGAGTCCTGGGCCACGCTGATTCAGTGAGCTGCCTCCTGCGGACGCGGCGATGCCTCCTGGACACCATCTACTAACGCGTATCAACATCCTCAAACACCAGAAAAGTCTGCGTGTCCTGAACGCCCGGCATCGCCTGAAGCTGATCGAAAATCACGCGCCGCAGGTCGGTGTTGTCGATGGCGCGCACCAGCAGGATCACGTCAAAATCGCCGCCCACGAGTGCGATGTGGTGGACCTCCGGGATCGCGCGCAGCTGCTCGCGCAGCTCACGCCATGAATGCTGGCTTACCTTCAGCGTCACGTAGGCGGAGGACTTCAGCCCGGCCTTGATGGGGTCCACCAGGGCCGTGAATTTGGTCAGCACACCTTCGCCGGTCAGCCTGGCGATGCGGGTGTACGCGTGGGCCCGGGAGATGTGGACATTCTCAGCGACCTGGGTCACGGACATCCTCCCGTCCCGGGTGAGTTCGCCGATGATCCTGCGATCGACGTCGTCCAGCGGCACCTCGCCGGGCTCGCCTTCAAGTCGTGCCAATTCGTCCACCGCTCCCGCTCGTTATCCAGATCACATTCCAATTCGTCTTCCAGACTAGGTCCATCCGGCCGAACCTTCCACGATTCGGCGAAGTACTGGATACGAAAGTTCCTTCAGGACAATACTGGGAGTGACTAGTGGCTACAGAAGGACGGACCAATGACGATCTCCGCGGACCACACTGCGCCGGACCAGGCCCAAAGATTGCCGGCTGAAGATGCTGCATCGGAAGCGGTGCGCAAGTTCGGCATCACGGTGGAGGACTACATGCTGCCGGCCCGCCACCAGATCCAGATGGTGGACCAGGACGGGCAGCTCAAAGCAGAAGGCGAGCAGGGCACAGAGCCCGGCCACGAGTACCCCCTGCCCGCGGATGAGGAACTGCTCGCTGCCTACGAGCAACTCGTCGTCGGCCGCCGCGTCAACGACCAGAACTCGGCGCTGGTCCGCCAGGGCCGCATGGCTGTGTACCCGTCCAGCCACGGCCAGGAAGCCTGCCAGGTGGCAGCCGCACTCTGCCTCTCCGACGGCGACTGGCTGTTCCCCACCTACCGCGACGCCGTGGCGGTCATGGCCCGGGGGGTTGATCCCGTGGAGACCATGACCATCTTCCGGGGCGACTGGCACAGCGGCTACGATCCGGCCAGACACAAGGTGGGCATCCAGTGCACGCCGCTCACCACCCAGCTGCTCCATGGCGTGGGTGTTGCGCACGCGGCAAAGCTCCGCGGTGAGGACACAGTAGTCCTGGCCATGTGCGGGGACGGCGCCACCAGCGAAGGCGACTTCCATGAGGCCCTCAACTTCGCCGCCGTCTTCCACCTGCCCGTTGTCTTCTTCGTCCAGAACAACAAGTACGCCATCTCGGTTCCGCTGGCGCACCAGTCCGTGGCGCCGTCGCTCGCCCACAAGGCCGTGGGCTACGGCATGGCCGGCGAGCGGGTGGACGGCAACGACGTGGTGGCCCTCCTCGCCGTGCTGGACCGGGCGGTGAAGCTCGCACGGGAAGGTTCCGGGCCGCTCCTGGTGGAGGCGCACACGTACCGGATGCAGGCACACACCAACGCCGATGATGCCACCCGCTACCGGCAGGACAGCGAGGTGGCCGAGTGGTTGGCCAAGGATCCCATCAGCCGGATGAAGACGTACCTCACCGGGCGCGGACTGCTGGACGACGACGGCGCCGCGCGGATCGCTGCTCACGCTGAGGACGTTGCCACTCAACTTCGTGAGGGGCTGGGTGAGGATGTTCCGGTGGACCCCCAGGAACTCTTCCGGCACGTGTTCTCGGTGCCCACACCGCAGCTGAAGGAACAGTCAGCCATGCTGGCCGATGAACTTGCCCGCGAAGCGTCGTCTGAGGAGTCGCCGAAATGAGTCCGACCATCACCACATCGTCCGAGGCGAACGGCAACGTCAGCGCAGCAACTGCCCGGGCGGCGGCTTCCGCCGCTTCTGTGGCTGAAGCTTCCGGACCGCAGGCCGTCACCATGGCCAAGGCCCTCAACACGGCCCTGGCGGATGCCATGCACGCGGACCCGTCCGTCCTGGTCTTCGGCGAGGACGTGGGCCTGCTGGGCGGGGTTTTCCGCATCACGGACGGCCTCACCAGGACCTTTGGGGAGCAGCGCTGCTTCGATACGCCGCTGGCCGAGTCCGGCATTGTGGGCATGGCTGTGGGCATGGCCATGAACGGGATGCGGCCGGTGGTGGAGATGCAGTTCGACGCGTTCGCGTACCCGGCGTTCCAGCAGATCGTCAGCCACGTGGCCAAGATGCACAACCGAACCCGAGGCTTGGTAAAGCTGCCCATGGTGATCCGGGTTCCCTATGCCGGCGGGATCGGGGGAGTGGAGCACCACTGCGACTCCTCCGAGTCCTACTATGCCCACACCGCGGGCCTGAAGGTGTTCACGCCCGCCACCGTGGCCGACTCGTACCGGATGCTCCGCGAAGCCATCGATTCGGACGACCCCGTTATGTTTATGGAGCCCAAGAAGCTCTACTGGTCCAAGGACCTGGTGGACCTTGAGGACCTTGGGGCGCAGCACGCCGCCAACGCGGCAGCCGGGACTTCCTCGGAAGGCCGGGCCGCCGTCGCCCGTCCCGGGACCGACGCCACGCTCATCGCCTACGGACCGTCCGTGCCCACCGCTCTGGCGGCGGCCGCTGCCGCCGCTGAGGAGGGGCGCTCGCTGGAAGTCATCGACGTCCGCTCCATCGTTCCCTTCGACGACGAGACCGTGTGCGCCTCCGTCCGGAAGACCGGCCGGGCCGTGGTGATCGCTGAGGCGCACGGCTTCGCGTCCGTATCCTCCGAGATCGTGGCGCGCGTACAGGAACGCTGTTTCCATTACCTCGCCGCGCCCATCCGCCGCGTAACGGGATTCGACGTCCCGTACCCCGCACCGAAGCTCGAGCACTACTACCTGCCCGGCGTGGACCGCATCCTCGACGCCGTAGACGACCTCCAGTGGGAGAACTGACCATGAGTGAACCGAAAGTATTCCTGCTCCCTGATCTCGGCGAAGGCCTGACCGAAGCCGAACTGGTCAACTGGCTCGTGTCCGTGGGCGATGAGATCCGCGTGGACCAGCCCATCGCCGAAGTGGAGACGGCCAAGTCCATGGTGGAAGTCCCGTCCCCGTACGCCGGCACTGTCACGGTGCTCCACGGCGAGCCCGGCCAGACACTGGACGTGGGCAAGCCGCTGATCTCCGTGCTTCCGGTGGGGGCTCGGGTGGCCAGCGCGGATGATGCCGCCCCCGCCCCTTCGCCGGACGGCATTGCTGCAAGCAGCATGCCGTCCGGCTCCGACAGGCCCGATGCCACTCCCGGGGCGGCATCATCCGCGCCGGCTGCTGCTGAGGCCTACCGCGAGGAGGAGAAAGCCGGGTCCGGAAACGTGCTGATCGGGTACGGGACTCCCGGCGGCAGTGGCGCTGCCCGGCGAACCAGGGCTCCCCGAACGGTGGTTGCGCCCGTCGCATCGGTGATTGAGCCTGTCGAAATCCCGGATGTGGACATCTCGCTCCTACGTACCCGCGTCCCCGGCAAGCTCGGCGCCGTCATTTCACCGCTCGTCCGGCGCATGGCACGGGAACACGGCGTGGACCTGGGCAACATTCACGGGTCCGGGGACAGCGGCCTGATCATGCGCCGGGACGTTGAAGCCGTCATCCATCCGATGGTTGAGGCGAGCCCGGTGGTTGAGGTTTCGACAGGCTCAACCAACGGCGGCGTTGACACCCGCACAGGTCTGGGCATTTCCTCCCGGACGCCTGTCAAGGGTGTCCGGAAGGCCGTGGCCGCCAACATGTCCCGCAGCCGCTCGGAGATCCCTGAGGCCACCGTCTGGGTGGACGTGGATGCCACGGCTCTGGTGGAACTCCGGGCAGGCCTCAAGAAGTCTGATGCGCACAATACGCCGGGGCTCCTCGCGTTCATCGCGCGTTTTGTCACTGCCGGGTTAAAACGATTCCCGGACCTGAACACCCGCATCGAAACGGCAGCCGACGGCGCCCAGGAGATAGTTGGCTTCGCCGGAATCAACCTGGGCTTCGCGGCGCAGACGGACCGCGGACTGATGGTCCCCTCGGTCCGCAACGCGGACAAACTCAGTGCCCGCGAACTGGACGCGGAGATCCGCCGGCTCACCGCCGTCGTCCGCGAGGGCAAGGCGACGCCGGAGCAACTGGGCAGCGGCACTTTCACGCTGAACAACTACGGCGTTTTCGGGGTGGACGGTTCCGCAGCCATCATCAACCACCCCGAGGTGGCGATCCTGGGTGTCGGGCGCATCATTGACAAGCCGTGGGTGGTGGACGGGGAACTCGCGGTCCGCAAGGTCACCGAACTGACGCTCACGTTCGATCACCGCGTGTGCGATGGCGGCACAGCGGCCGGGTTCCTGAGGTTCGTGGCCGACGCGATTGAGAACCCGGCTTCGGTGCTCGCTGACATGTAAACGACGTAGGGCGACGAGGGAACTTAACCGGTCTTATTGGCCCCTATGCTCATCCGTATGGTGCAACTGGGGACCATCAAAATTGGGGGAAATGTGCCTTACGACAACACAGACGACATCGCCATATCCGAATGGCTCTTCTGCCATACATTCGAGGACCTTGAGGCACGTACCGCGCAGGAGGTAGACGACAGATACACGCTCTTGGGGTGCGCGCCATTGCTGCGCAAATTGCTCATGGACCGACATCCACTTTTGGAACAGGCGAACAGTCAGTTCAAGTTGCCCATGAATTTCGTCGCCCACGAGTTGAAGCAGACGAACCCTCATGGGCCAGACAGTGCCAGCAAGGACTGGGCCTACTGGATGCAGGGCGCGTTTATCGTGCCGGGACACGACAAGACGCCTCTTCGCTCGTACGACCTAAGGAAATGGCTCACGCACAGAATCGGCGTGACCCCGGCTGGACCCATTACGGTTCGTGATCTCATTAAATTCACAAGCCACGTTGAGGGCGGCGTTCACGCCGGTACTCCGTCAACCCCTGTCGAAAAATCACTAAGGCGTCCCACTCGTTGGTTCCTATCCGAGGAGATACCAGCGGAGATAATGCGACTCTCTCCAGTCGGTCAGCTTAAGGAAGTGGCGCACATAACCCTTTCCGCCGCAAAGCCCCTCTACATTCTCTTGCGGAGCGGATTTGCGGACGAATACAGGATAAGAAGCGGCCCCCGACACTCGTAACGGCGGTCGCCACTTGGGGACATAAGTGGCAGATTGTTCCCCTCGGCCGGGAAGCCGGGGTGCTTGGGCATTGGCATCGGCTTGATTCCATCACCCGCCGGGCACATTCAGCCGGTCACTGGAGGTAGCGTCAGCCTCTCCTAGTGGCCTATGTAGCTCGGCAAGGGCTGGGGCAATCTTCCTTCGAAGGGACACTGAAACGCCGCGACCAGCGACGGCAAAGCTGCGTCTTTCGGATTTGTGGCTGCCTTCCGACCGTTTTCTGCGTTGCTACTGGTCAGCCTTCCGCAGCGAAGGCTTCGATGGCGAACGTTGTCGCGCACTGCGCGGCAGCGAGCTGAGAGTCGTTCTAACTAATTCGCGGCCCAGACGGACCGGGGGCTGATGGTCCCCTCGATCCGCAACGCGGACAAACTCAGTGCCCGCGAACTGGACGTGGAGATCCGCCGGCTCACCGTCGTCGTACGTGAGGGCAAGGCGACGCCGGAGCAGCTGGGAGTGGCACTTTCACGCTGAACAACTACGGCGTTTTCGGGGTGGACGGTTCCGCAGCCATCATCAACCACCCCGAGGTGGCAATCCTTGGAGTTGGCCGGATCATTGACAAGCCGTGGGTGGTGGGCGGGGAACTTGCGGTCCGCAAGGTCACCGAACTGACGCTCACGTTCGATCACCGCGTGTGCGACGGCGGCACAGCGGCCGGGTTCCTGCGGTTCGTAGCCGACGCGATTGAGAACCCGGCGTCGGTGCTGGCTGACATCTAAGACAGGCACCTCCGGAAGGAACAGCGTAGGGGCTCAGGCTTGTTCCGCACTGGTCGCAGGAATTCGCGGCCGGATCCTCCGCTTCAGATGCTCGACCACGGAAACCCGAAAGCCGGGGCTCGTCCTGGAGCCCCGGCTTTAGCCGGGTAGGGGCCAAGGCCACATCGCGATATTTCGAACGACGCCGAATGCCAATATTGCGGCTATGAGGACGTCGGTTATGGCTTCATCAATACGGTGTGAGAGCAACGCTTGCCTGCTCAGCAGCATCAAAACGCACCACAGCCAGAGGCATCCAAAGAGTGGAAAGCCGGCGTTCATGCTGGCGATCCCGGCCCAGTCGCCAGTTATGAAGCTATGCGTTGCCCTTGTGAAACCGCAGCCTGGGCAAGCGTACCCACTGACTTGGCGGAACAGACAGGGATGCGCCAGATTCAGGTACGGGTTCATCTTGAGGATCAAGAGAACCCAGGCTACGGGTGCAACGGCTAAGAGAATTCCAAGACAGGGACGGATGCAGTTCCCGCTTCTGAGGTACCCGCTGCTACTTTGAGACCAGTGGAGAGCCCATCTCGCCTTCATACGTCCCGTTCACATCAGAGGCGGCGACAACTGATCGCACCTTGAAAAATGTGTCATTTATGTTGCTCTGCCAGCGAAGGACCTTATTCCGCGCACGGTCCAAAGTGATAAAACCTTGGGTCCCCCCGGATTTCGACGGCTTGGCTGTTATCGTCATGTTCCAGTGCGTTATGGTCCTGTTTCCGGCCGTGATAACCAATGAATCGCTGGTTACCGAGCTAAAGTAGATCGTCTCAAGCAGGGGAGCATTTTCGCGCAGGTCTTCGACTTCCAAGTTCTGAAGGATTACGCCCAACATCTCCTGCGGATCGTGGACGACGGAGAAAGAAGCAGTGGGAATTGAATTTTCATATTCCTCCTTCTTTCGTCGCGCCTCGGCCTCAGCGTTCCGCCGCTTGACCATGGGAATCACCTTGGCTGCCACGACGCCGGCAATCACCAAAAAACAAAAAACCGAAAAAATATCCACTCGGGCTTCCCCCATGCGATAGCAATTGATTTAGAAGACTTGGGTAACGGAAGGATTCCGCAAGTGGCCGGGGAGACTGGGCCGCGATATCGGCCGGGCCTCCCCGACAGCTTGCTGTACCTCACTTGGTTTTTGGACACTTGGGGAGTTGCGAGCAGCGGTGGTTTGAGAAGTTATTCTTTTTGGCCTCAAGGCACCAAGCACAGTTGCAGTTGCACATTGCTTTCCTCCTTCCTCTTTACAAACAGCTTTACTGGAGCTAGGCCGTGATTGCCTGCGCATACGCCCCATACGCTAGTGCGGCTGCACGGTATGTGTTAGTTATTGCGTGCATATTGGAGAACTCCACGTAGAAGGCAGCTCGCATGAACAGGCCCCCTTCGCCAACAAAGGAGATGCCCATGACGGCGTAGGGCGCGATTGCGGTCAGGGCTTCGAAGATGTGGTCTGTATCGATGGCGATCAGGACTTGGAAGTAGATCTCGTTGATGCCATTGTCGGCAATCATTTCAACCGGTTCCGCTCCGTTAACGGAAACAGACATCTTCCACATCGATTTTGCGCCGTCGATTCGCTCCAGCGACACTACATCTGCGTCATTTTGCAGAATGTACTCGATGTCAGCCGAGGTTAGTCCTGCTGGATACGAACTTAATTCGGTCTTCACGGACTCTTCCTTTCGTGATGAAAAGCTGTGAATGCTCGCGCTACTGGAGCTATCCCTTGTTACGGAGATGGCGGGCGATTTCAGCTTCGACTTCGCGGCTGGACGATACGCCGTATTGTTTGGCAAGCGTTGCTGCTGCCTGGCTGACGTTTGCCTGTGCGACATTAGTTGCGAGCCCTGCCGCAATAATTAGGCCTTTGACAGCTTCCACAATCTTGACTTCTGGAACTTTTCCCATCATTCCCCCTTGTTCTAGGTCTTGTTCGCGGTCGTCATAAACCTAGCGAGCCAAGACGGTATCTGGCCTGCAGCGGTCCGCTCCTGGCAGCAGTTGTCCCCGGAAGAGGGGACATCTCACCGGATTGCAGCGGCAAGCGGACCACCACCGCTGCTGGGCTGTGCGGTGTTTTGTGGCGCCCAGGCGGGCTTAGGGCTCGGGGGACCTGTCTGTGAACTCCACGAAAGTTGCCTCGTCCGGGTTCTCGGGGGCGGCATAGATAGTGACTGCCTGGTCTCCGCCTTGCGGCCTGGCGCGGGCGGTGACGGTGCCGGTACGAGCTTGGTTAAGGATGCTGACGACGCGTTCAGAGACAGCGGCCAGCGTTCGTGGCGTGAGGTTTTGACGCCGGTCATCAAGGAGTTGAACCGTGACCCCGCGTTGGCGTGCCCTTCGGGCAGCTTCAACCACTTCTGCCGTCGCCAGGACACGGCCGCGAATCTCATCACGGAACTGGGCCTCCGCGAGTTGGAACTCAATCCGGTGGATTTCCGTGATGTCATGGTTCGCATCCGCGATTTGGCCCAGGGCTGGACCGGCGACTGTTCGGACATGCTCCAGCCAATTTGTTCGGGCCACATGCAGAGCCTGTTCGGCTGCGAACCAGTCGGCGGCAGCTTCGGCGTCGGCCCGGTATTGGCCTACCTTGCGGTCATTGGTGCGCAGCAGATGCCCAATACCTGTACTGACGGTTACCCACCCGACCGTGGCGATGTTCAGCATTAGACCGCCAACGAATCCCATGGTGGTTTGCGAGGCCCATAGGGTGTTCAGAACGACGGAGAGCAGTACCCCGATCCATGACAGCAGCACTTGCCCACGGATGTTGATAGCCACGAGCACGGTGTATGTCGCGGCAAGGTGCCACGAAGCATACCCCGGCCACCTGTCCGTGGGCAGGACACTGGTGATGAGGAGGGTGAGTGCCGTGACTGCCATGAGCACAAAGACGGTGGCAGGCAGGGGCAACCGGCCCGAACAGGGCCTGAGGACGACGACGACGGCAATGAGATAGATTGCCATGGCCAACAGCACGGGCCATACCGCGGACACCATGTCCAAAGAAAGCAAACCCAGTGCTATGTGCACGGCGACGAACGCGGCACATAAGGCCGCCATGACTTTGGTGGATATGGCGCGAATCATGGTTCCACTCCTTCCCAGCCAAGCCGGACCTCGGTGCCGGCGCGGGGAGCGGTGATGATTTTCGCTGTGCCGCCAACAGCTTCCATCCGCCCGACAATTGAGACCTTTATCCCGAGGCGACGGTCTGAAACCGAGCCCGGATCAAAACCGGACCCGGTGTCTTTGATGGAAACCCTCAGTTTCGCGCGCCCGTCAGTACGGTTTCCGGTGATGCTGACGTCGCAGCGGTTAGCCCCGGAGTGCCGAGCTGCATTCTGCACAGCTTCCGTTGTCGCCTCGAGGACAGCCCTCACGACGTCGGCTGGCAGGAGCAGGTGCTTCGGAGACTCGCAAGTGACGCTCGCGATCGCACCTGCCGTACCCGACCCAACAGTAAAGCGGATCCGGGCAGCAATCTCGGCAACCGCGGCAGGGGTTGATTCTGAAGCTTCCGTCGCTTGCTGGTCGAGCCGAGTTAGGGCGCTTTGCGCCAACCTGGAGCTGGCCGAGCGTTCCTCCGAAGATCCGGCGTGGGCCGCCGTTAGAAGCGCCGTCATCACACTGTCATGTAGCAGGCCGTCAAGGCGTAGCCGCTCGTTGCTGAGAGCAGTGGCTGACGCAGCTTCCCTGTAATGCTCGATAGCTGTGTCCGCAGCTGTATCTGCGCGCTCCGCTGCCCGGCGGAGTATCCCGATCGCGACGCAGATGATGAGCCCCAGCACGGTTGCGAATGTAGCGTCCTCGAGGGCAATCAGCCACCCGCCGGATCCGCCCTGTGGCGTTGTTCTTACGGCGCTGAACACGCCGCCAATAATCAGCGTGTAGAGGCACCCTTTGCGGGCTCCGAAAGCGTACGCAGACCACGCCGCGCCGACATTGATCATGGACCACAGCCAGGGCGTCCCGAAGTTTTCCGGCACAGACTGCGGCACGGCCAAGGGCCAAAGTGCCAGACCGGCAAGGACCAGCAGTGCGAGCGTGCCAGCTATGGGCGTCAGCCCACGGCCCCGCACGGAGGCGACTGCGAAAGCCGCCACCAGGGCGAGGAACAGCCACAGGAACATGCTATTCCACCACGTGGCAGCCTGCGGCGTTTGGCTGGTCACGGAACTGGCAGCCTGAAGCAGCAGCAGAAGCGCGAAGGCTGCGATGCCGCGGGCCATCAATCGGTGGGTGTCTCTGGCCGAAATACCAGTTGGGGAGGGGGCGGGCACGAGAGTCAACGCTTCCGCAAAGGAAGCAGAGGGGGGAGGATGCCGTCTTCGACGGCGCGCCTGTAAAGGTCGATCTTTGTGGTGGCAGGGCGCCCGGCGGCCTCATATTTTTCGCGGATACGGTCGATGTTCTTCTTCACGGTGCTCTCGGCAATACCCATGCGCCGTGCCACCTGATATTGGCCCAGGCCTGCGGCATAGAGGGCGATGCATTCGCGTTCGCGGTCCGACAGGCTTGCTTCGACGAAGTCTGTGTCGATCTCAATGGCCGCAGCCAACTCCTGGCTGTCGATCGTTTCGCCGAGCGCAATGCGCCGGAGCTTGGCAAACGTCTCGGAAATTGGTTCGGACTTCAGGGACACTCCCATAGCTCCGTTCGCGATGGCGTCCTGAATCTGTCCGATGTTGTCCCCAAGTGTGAAGACAAGGATTCTGTAGCCGGCGGCCGTCAGTTTCGGAACATTGTCACCCGGCTGGGAGCCGTCAGCAAGGGATAGGTCAAGGGCGACAACATCGCAAATGTCTCGTCCTGCACTAAGAAAGGCATCAACGGTAGGGGCGCCACCAATTACCTGGACATAGGGCGTTTTGCTTTCGGCTTCACGGGTCGCCGAGGCCGCAAACCCGAGCCGGACAGCTTCGTGGTCATCGATAATCCCAGCTCGTACTGTTTCCATCCTTGCCCCCTGTGTCTTCTGGCAGCCTTCGAAGAATTTCAGTTTGGGGTTCCACATGAAATGTTCCAACTGTGACGCGGTTAGTTTCCGGCGCGTCCCGAAGCTACATGGTGTCCCCACTTCCGGGGACACCGCCGGGATTCATCCTGCTTTTGCTGGTGCCGGGTGTTCGGGCCGGCTTTAGAGTCGAGTAGAACCACTGAGCTCAGGTAGCGAGCCTGCGGTTGCTACTTCAGTAAAGGCGGGAAATCAGCGGTCATATTGGGGGCCCGCTGGATTTCCGCCGACAAGAGAACACCTGACAAAAAATCAATCACCGTATGAATCTTTCGTCACGCAATAGCGCTGGAACAAAAATAGCAAGAAGAAGTTGGTGACAATTTCTGTCACACGCGCCCAGGAAAGCTCTTTTGGGTAAATCCGACTTATATCGCCGGATGACGTAATTCTTTCTGTTTCTGATATCTTCCATTCGATAGCGCTTCTGCCGCATTTGGGGGAACAACATGAAACAAGGTCCTGCTTCGAACATGTCCTGGATGGCCCGCCTGAGGCACGCCGTCTCTGTAGGTGTCGCCTCATCACTCCTGGCGGGATACATGGTCCTGCTGCCGGCCTCAGTAATCCCAGCAGGTGCGGTGGAACCCCTTCCCTCCCCGTCGGAGTCCTCAACCGCACCCTCAAGCCCCTCGGCGCCGGAACCGGCTGCATTGGGCGATGTCTTGCCTGCCTGGACAATGGTTGCGCAGAACCAGAGCGAAACCGATCAACGAATGCGACCCGGCAATTACAGCCCCAAAGTTTTGTCAGTGCGACTGGCTGATGAAACTGGTTCTCCGGTGGCGGGAGCCACCATTAAGTTCGAAGTCACCGCGGGCGACGCCTTCTTTGACCGGACCAACACCACCACCATGGAGACGGCCACCAACGCGGAAGGCGTCGCGTCTGCCAGCAGCCGCTACAGCGAAGCGATGAGCGGCCTCGTTGCGGGCGGGAATTACGCGGGCAGCATCACGGTAGAGGCCAGCGTGACTGGCTCCTCCGCATCCTTCACTTTCGACCAGATCCATTCAACGGTTGCAGAAAGGCTGGAATACGTTGCAGGCCGCGACCAGGAGCTTCACAGCCCCTACGAAGTAATAAAGCCGCTCTCAGTTCGCGCGGTCGACGGCGACGGTCATCCGGTTCCTGACACCCAGATTGAGTTTGTCGCCAAGGACGGCACAGCAAATTTCGCCTGGTCATATCCCACCGCAACGATCACGACCAATCAGGATGGCGTGGCCTCCACAAGTGAGGGCGGAAACTACTACCAGGTGCTCCGATCCGGACTCGGCCCTGATGGGTATGCCGTGGCTGCAGAAATTGACGCGAGGCTCGCGGGCGCTGACGCCGTTCCGTTTTCCATCCCGTTGGCTCCCGTCGAGAGCATAGAAATTCTTACCGGTGACAACCAGGAAGTAGCAGGGGAAGACTTTTATCAACCGCTCCAAGCAGTTCTTCGAGATATCCACGGCCAGGCCTTGGCCTACAGGAAAACTACGTTTCTGGTAACCGGTGAAGCCAGCTTCACGAACACAGGTGAGGCCCAGAAGGCCTTTGATACCTCCAGCCAGTGGGATGGCACCGTCACCGTGCCGAGGTACACGCTCCGCGCAAATGCAGGCCACGCGGCGTCGGGCACGTCCCTTACCGTTGGCACCTCGAGCGGCGGCAAGACCACAGACTTCCACCTCAAGGTTGCCAAGCAGCCCAGGGCATGGAACCTGACGCAGGAATACGGTGGAGGGCAGACCACTGCCATCGGCGGAGCTTTTGCTTCGCCGCTCGGTGTCTACGCCCGGGACGAACAAGGCCGGGCGGCGGGGTATGCGCCCGTGACTTTCGGCATCGTCAACGGCGGCGGTGCCTACTTTGAAGGGCCGAATGCTGCCCGGGTCACGTCCCTGACGGTCGAGGCGGACCGTTACGGTCGGGCTGCCTCCCCGGTCCTCTGGAGCGGGGAGGCAGTGGGTGGGTTTAGCGTCAAAGCAACCACGCCCGATTTCGCGGGCGAACTCGTCTTCGACCTCGACGTGGTGGGGCAGCCGACGTCGATCCGGATTTATCCAGAGACCGGCACCACGGCGTACCCCGACTCGAGCCTCGGCTGGCCTTACGCCGTTGTCACCGACAGCGACGGACGGCCCGTGGGCAACCAGACGGTCACCTTCACGGTCGAGAGCGGCGCGATCGGGATTGGCCGCGGCACCGACGGCAGTGAGAAGAGCCGCACGGGCATCACCGACTCCAACGGCGTTGCCTACGCAGGGGATGCTCTTTACACGGGCGCCGGGAAGACTTCCTACGGCCCGGGTGCCCTCAGCGCGACCCTTGCAGGCGGGCAGCGGGCTGACGCGGCGTACACGGTTGTGAGCTATCCGGCCGTCAAGCAGCTGCTGGTGGTTGGCGGCGAAGGCCTCTCGGCGAAGCCGGGTGAAATGTTTGGGCCGGTAGACATCCTTGCCGACAGCCAGACCTGGCCTTACGCCGGCTACACCGACGTGACATTTGAGCTTGGCGGAAGCACGGGAAGCTATTTTGTGGACGGACAGGGCCAGCGGGTGGACGGGCCTGTGACTGTCACCGCGTCGCGCTACGGTTACGCGCAGGCCCCCACCATCGTGGCCGGCGACACACCCGGAAGTGTCAACCTGAAAGTATCCGCACCAAGCGTTCCCGACGTACAGGTCAATCTTTCAGTCAGTGGCGGAGCCAGCAGCATCACCAAGATTTCGCAGGATGGCCTTCAGGCACTTCCCGAGGACAGCTTTGGCTATCTCAGTGTCCGTGTCCAGGATGAAGCCGGTAACCCCGTCAGCAACGAGGAAGTCACCTTCACTGTCCGGGAAGGCGGCGCTTCATTCTCCGGGTACTGGTGGGGTTACTGCGGTGGTCAGATAAGCGGCAACAAAACCCTAACCGTAAGGAGCGATGCCTTCGGGCAGGCATATACGTCCGTGGCGCTTTGCGCTGAAGCTGGCCCTGAAGCCCCGGGCGACGTCATCGTCGATGTCGCCGCGGCTGGGATACAGGCCGAATCCTTCACCTTCAAAGTGAAAGCGTTCCCGGCGGCCGCTGTCCTGGAGACCTGGGCCCAAATCGCACCCCACATTAAGACCGGCGACGACCTCTATGGTTTCCCCTATGCCTACGCACGTGACAGCAGCGGCAATGCTGCAGGCTATGCCCAGGTCACCTTTGCCATCGAAGGAGAAACCGAGGCCCGGTTCAAGATCACCGACCCCGCAACGGGGGCGGTCAGCCTGGAGCAGCAGGTAGTCCTCACAGCAGACCGGTGGGGCAACCTGCCCTCACCGACGATCGCCGCAGGCGAAGTCAGGGGTACGTTCTCGGTTACAGCCAAGAGCGGCGAATCCAATGAGCTGCGCTGGGACGGCCTTCGCGTTGTTGGTCCGGTCGCTACCGTCTCGGCCATAGCCGGTGACGGTCAAAAGCTCTACCCCAACAATTACACGTCCGGGTTGCGCATAGTGGCCAAGGATTCGGACGGGTACGCCGTTCCAAACCAGGCGGTGACCTTCAGGTTGCCACCGGAGCTCGAACACCGGTTCGCTTACACCTGGTCCTCCGAAGTTTCGGCTATGACAGACGCCAACGGCGAAGCGGCACCGGGATACTCCCACTACGCCGGCGTCTATGTGGGTAACACCACCGGGCCATTCAACGTGACTGTGGAGCACAGCGGCCAGATCTATACGCCCTTCAGCCTTGAAGCCCTTGCATTCCCGGCTGCGAACGTGCTGGACAATCCCGGTGGAGGAAACCAGAACGTTCAACCAAACGCTGGCTTCCCTTCACGGCTCTCAGCCCGGGTCTCCAACGCGGATGTGGCCGTAGGCATCCCCAATGTTCCCGTCACCTGGGCCATTGAAGGGTCTACAGACGCGTACTTCGTCCTCGACAATGGCGCGCGAACCTCCTCGGCCGTCGTTACATCGGACGCGGCAGGATACGTGGTTTCACCCGCACTCTTCGCGGGAAGCCAAGGCGGAAGCTTCATGGTTACCGCAACCGCCGAGGGAATATCTCCGGCAGTCTTTGACATGGCCGTCCTCAGCTCCGCGCGAATCATGGAAAAAATCTCGGGCGATGGCCAGGTTGTGAAGGTCGGCAAGACTTTTGATCCGGTACAG
Source organism: Pseudarthrobacter sulfonivorans (assembly GCF_001484605.1). Classification (NCBI taxonomy): domain Bacteria; kingdom Bacillati; phylum Actinomycetota; class Actinomycetes; order Micrococcales; family Micrococcaceae; genus Pseudarthrobacter; species Pseudarthrobacter sulfonivorans. The sequence goes on from NZ_CP013747.1 coordinate 3,464,896, forward strand.
GTAGTTGTTAAGGACGACGCCGGAAATCCCGTAGCCAACCAACGCGTCCGTTTCACAGCCGAGACACCCAGCCGGGCGAACTTCGCGGGAACCTTCAGGACCTACGCCATCACCGACAGCCAGGGGCGGGCGAGCTCCGGTGCGATCACCGCAGGAACCGAAACGGGCGGAGCCACCATAACGGCGGCGTCTGGAACTTTGGCACCGCAGACCTTTACGCTGACCACAGAGCCGCTGGCGACGCCAGCGGTCCTGACCGAAGCCACGGGTAACCAACAATCAGCGACCGCACGTGGTGTTTTCCCGGTCCCGCTGGGCATTCGTGCCCTGGACGCCGAGGGCAACCCGACTGAGCAGGTCAGCGTCACCTTCACCGTCACCGACTCGAGCGGGTCAAGCTTCGCCGACGGTTCTGTAACCTACACGGGGACGACGAATGCGGACGGCTGGATCTATTCGCCCTTGGTAAATGCTGGGGCGTCGGCCGGCACGTTGTCGATTATTGCCACAGCAGACGGTGTTGCTCCGTTCGCCTACGACCTCACGATTAAAGATCCCAATACGGCACCGCAGCTTGAGCTGTCCACTTCAGCCGCCGCCGTCGAGGTTGGCAAGGCGGTGACGTACACGCTCGACGCGACCGATGCTGATGGTGATGCACTTTCCTACACCATCGACTTCGGCGACGGCGCGGGCGTCCAGGGCAGTTATCCAAGCAGCCAGACGATCAGCCACGCCTACACCCAGGCCGGCTCTTACCTGGTGCACGCCACCGTACGGGACGCTGCCGGGTCAACTTCCACGACGGCAAGGATCAGCGCAGTCCTGCCGGAGCCTCTGCTAGCCGACGCCGGCGAGCCGCAACAGGCCGAGACCGGCCAGCCGTTGGTGTTTGATGCGGGCCGCTCCAAGCCACTGGCATTGATTCACGAATTCAACTGGGACTTTGGCGACGGCAGTACAGGTAGCGGATTGAGGGCCCAGCACGTGTACTCAGCAGCCGGCGAGTTCGTTGTCTCGCTGACTGTCCGTAACGGCAGCGAGGCAGCCACTTCCTCCACGACGGTCAGAGTCGAACAGGCCAGTGTCCTGCCAGGGCTCGCGGTGACGGTGAAGTCGGGCGCCAGCCTCCTGTCCGGGGCCGTCGTGACCACCAACCTTTCCGACGGCCGGCGCGTTACCGCCACCTCCGGTACGGACGGCATCGCCGTCCTTCGAGGATTGCCCGACGGCGGGCACAGTGTCTTCGTGTCCGCCGGCGGCCACCTTCCCCTTGTGGTGCAGGCGGTTGTTAGCGGCGAAACAGGCGCCGTAGAGGCGGTACTGACAACCGGGGATGTCGGTTCTGCAATTCTTGATACGCGCACGTTGACCATCGGTGAAATAACGGACCTCGGTATCGACCCCGCGGCGCCTGAGAACCAGCAGGTGTTCGAATCTGAAATCCACCTTGCCGTCAACGGCGAACAAGCTGCCGAGGTGCCACCACTTCAGGTCTATTGGAACCTCGACGACCAGGTCGGCGTCCGAAGCGATCCAACGCAGCCGGTCTACTGGGTCAACTCCAACACGACCGGTATCACAATCGGAAACTACGATTTCGCTCCGAGCACCACGACTGTTGGCGGCCAGCGCATCGTGCAGTGGCTGATTGTGCCGACACGTGGCAGCTACCTCAAGGAGTTCTTTGAGGCCCGCCTCGTTGTCCAGAACCTTTCGGACGCGGCGTTCACCTTCACCAAGGGACAGGCTGAAATTGCCCTGCCCGCAGGGATCAGCCTTGCCCCCACGTCGGCCCTGCAGACTGCCCTCGTCCCGGCAGGGGACATCCCGGGCGGCGAAAGCACCACAATCTACTGGACCCTCAGGGGTGACACCGAAGGCGAATACAACATCGGTGCTACTTACACGGGTGTGCTGGAGCCTGTAGGTACGCCGGTCCGCCTCGAGGCCAGCACGGAAAGGCCCTTGAAGGTTTGGGGCGGCTCCGCACTGGAGATGGAAGTGATCGCCGATCCGTCGGCGGAAGAACTTCACCCGTTCCGCGTCACGGTGAAGCTGCGCAACCAAACGCCGGAGGGCTCCGGGATACCGGTCTACAACCCGGCGTTCGAGGTTTCCGCGGGCACGAATTACCTTCTGGCTCCTGATGTCAGCTACAAGATGTCAGCGGCCGCGCTCCTGCCTGGTGAGGTGCTGGAGAAGGACTTTATTGTCTACTCGCGCGGCTCAGGAGACGTTGGGGTTGACGATGACGACCTTCGGAAGAGCTTCATAGTCTCAACCGGTGGAAGCGTGGAGGTTGACTACGCACCCGTAGCGACGCACTCGTCCCGAACGCCGAATTCAAACGTGGATGGCATATGGGGAGGCCTCTGGTTTGACAGGGAGCTGACCATCGGCTGGCAACGCAGCACGGGCGCCGCTCAATACTTCCTGTACTCCCGCAACAACTTGGAGTCCGGGGAGTGGAAGCTGGTGACCGAGGGGCAATTTTCGGAGCGCGCCCTTGTACGCCAGTTGGCTGCCGCCAGCAGCCAACTGGGGAAATACTATGCAGTGGTTACCCAGTTGGAAAACGGCGACGTGACACCCATGCACAGGGTCCTCGAGATGCCGGTGACTCCTCCGCCGCATACTCCCGAGACAGACCCCGACCTCCGCATTTCTGACAGCACAGCGGATTTACAATGCCAGGATGTCCTGTTTATAGGTGCAGCTGGTTCCGGCGAAACGTTGCTGGGATCGGCCCTGAAGGATGTGGCAAAAGATCTGGTGAAGCTACGCGACTCCGGCAGAACATATGAGGCGGTTCGTGTTGACTACCCTGCCGCGGCGGTCCCGCTTGTCGGCGGCGACATAACTGTCGACGCCCCAGATTACATGAGCAGCATTGAATCTGGGGTGATCGAACTCAAGCGCTTCCTGGCTAATCGCCAAGAAAAGAACTGTGTGAACGAAAAGTATGTTCTGGGCGGCTATTCTCAGGGCGGCATCGTTGTCTCACGTGCCATTTCCGAGTCTCCCGGCTTGGTTCCATCGAGCAAAGTCGCTGGGGTCTTCCTCCTCGCGAACGGCGCCAACAGCCCATTCATTGGAGGGCGCACGTGGGGTACGGCCCAATACAAGTACGGGATTGCACGGCCTGTTTGGCAGCCGGAAGTTCCCATCCACCTTGCTGATCACACATTTTCTCTGTGCGATGAGAACGACTTGGTCTGCGACACCGTCGCAACTGTTGGAGAGGCTGCCCTTGAACGTGACGGCACTGAAATCACCAAGGGACTGGGCGTGCACACGAGTTACAAGGAAAGGCGAGAAACGGAACTGCTGAAATTTGCGAGTCTGATGCGTGATCGGCTCATGAGTGTTGCAATTCCGGAGGCTGACCCGCACAGGATTGAAGCGGCAGGCAATGGCCAATTTCAGACTCAATTCACCACCAAAACGCTTGAGGGAGCCACGGCACTTTGGGAACTCGCTGGCGGGCCTTTGCCTGCTGGTGTTGAGCTTAAGGTCACTCCCGAAGGAGCCGTCAGCGGGCGTGTACCGCCGGGCTTCTGGAAGTTCCAGGTGTCAGTGATCGGCCACGCGTGGCAGGGACAGAGGTTCCTCACCCTTGAAGTCCGTGCTGGCTGGGCTGCGGCTGTAGCGCAGATCATCCCGGAGACGGTCGTTGCCCCCGAGAACCTGCTCAAGCCGTACGCGGTGAGGCTGCTGGACAGCGCCGGTAAGGCTGTCGCCCGCGCAGAAGTGGAGTTCCGGATCGAGGGGCCGGCATCCTTCACCGGAGGCTCGCAGACATACAAGGTCCTGAGTGATGCGCAGGGGTACGCCGAGTCGGTTATCCCCGTTCCTACAGCCGAGAGCGGGACCGTGACAGCCACCGCGGCGGTTCCAGGTAAACCACCTGTGGTTCTCCAGTCCCAGGTGGTGGTTCCCCAGGTCCTTCCGGACGGGATTAGTGCTGTTGTAACCCCGAAATTCCTATCTGGAAAGGTGATCCTGGAAGTCAGGGTGTCGAACTCCTCATCCGAGGTCAAATCGCTTTCACTGGACAGTCTTTTTGGGGCAAAAAACCTCGGAGACATTGCACCGGGCTCATCCAGCAGTTACGAATTTGAGACCGGTCAGAAGCAGATCCCGCAGGGATCCGTTCGCGTGACAGCGGTGGGGGCATCGTTGTCGGGATCGCAGGTCATGAACTATGGCGCCTACAACACAGGCACGGAAAAGAAGCAGGCAAAGGCGACTTCATAATCAGCGCGTACGGCGGGACAGATGACCCGCTGAGGAGGTGAGGGGTACGACGGCGGCGCGTGCCGCCGTCGTACGCCTCACCCCTGCCCGGCTTGCTTGAATGGCCGTAAGGAGGCCCATATGGCCTTCACCGCGGGGCCGGGAAGCGCGGTCGCCCGCAAGATCGCACCTGTCCTGTCAGACGGCTTCCTCCGCATGTTCAGCGCACCGCACCGTCGCGATCAGCTGGCCACCGCCGTCGGCCTTTACATAGTGGGTCACGTGGTTCGTGATCCTGCCGCAGTGATCACAGAAGCACGCGTGTTGTTTTGTCTGCATAGCGAGATGTTACGCAGTTCGATGGATTTAAGGCGAGATCCCGGCCAGGAATGTGGATCTCCACATGCGGCCCGGACCGCGTCCCGCATCCCGGAAACTCCAAGGGCCCGCGGGTAGAATCGGGGCCAAGAAGAACGCAGTCGCTTTCCGGAGGTACGGAGAAACAATGTCAGAATGGCTCGACGTCGGCGCGGACAACTACGTGCTGGTTACCGAAGGATCACTGCTGAACACCGGCCTAATTGTGGGCTCCGAGCGGGCCATGGTGGTCGATACCGGCTGCGGGCCGCGGCAGGGGCGCGAGATCCTGGACGCGGTGCGGGAGAAGACCTCTTTGCCCCTGGTGGTGGTCAACACGCACGCGCACTACGACCACTTCTTCGGCAACGCTGTCTTCGCATCCGACGGCGCCACCGAGTTCTGGGCACACGAAAACTGCGCCCAGGAGATCGACGACCACGGGGACCTGCAGCGCCGGTTCGTGGGAACGCTGGAGCCGGAGATGTCCACCGGCGAGGGTGAGAACGTGGAACTGGTGGTGCCCAATGCCATCGTCAAGGACCAGCCCGTGCTGGTGGACCTGGGCGGGATCACCGTGACCCTCTTCTACCTGGGCCGCGGCCACACCGACGGCGACCTCCTGGTGGGCACCCCCACCACCCTCTTTGTGGGCGACCTCGTGGAGCAGGGCGCGCACCCGTCCTTCGAGGACTCCTACCCGGAGGAATGGGCCGACTCCCTGCGCCACATCTCGGCCCTGCGCCACCGGTACGAGTTCCTGATCCCCGGCCACGGCCAGCCCTGCAGCGACCAGTTCGTCAAGACCATGGCCAACACCATGACCACAGCCGTGCGCCAGGCCCAGCAGTCCATCCGCGAAACCCCCACCGACGCCACGAAGGCCATCCCTGTGCTGCCCTACGGCCCGGAGCAGTCACGCTGGTTCATCAAGCGCCTGCAGGAGACACGGCCGCTGCACTGACTGGCCAACTTTGGGCAATCATGCAGGATCCATGACCTCTGCCGCAGGAAACTGACAGTTCGACGCGGGCGGGAATTCGCCGGTCTCCGTGGCTGGGTAGGCTCAGCTGAGGCTGCAAACTTCCCGGGCACGTTTCATGGCCTGGTGGGATCTCTTTGAGAGGTTGTCACGGCCCGCGGTTCTGTACAGGTCCGATGCCCACTCGAATTCGGCTGCGGCGTCGTAGTATCTTGCCTCTTGGAAGAGGCGTCGGCCGATCTGGTGCCGGACCAGCGCTTCGCGGGCGGGAGTGGCGGCCAGGCGGAGTGCCTGTTCGTGCAATGTGGCCGCTTCATGCCAGCCGTACTGTCGCTGGTGGGCATGGGCAAGGACGAGCAGCGGCCGAAGCGGGTCATGCGAGCCCGCCAGAAGGCGGCGTCCTTCGGCCAATGCTTCGTCGTCCCGTCCGAGCAGGGACAGGATCCACACCCGTTCCAGGGCCGGACATCCCTCAAGCCGGTTCTCCACCGCGGCTTTGTCCAGCAGAACATCGCGCAGCGTCGCAGGATCGACACGCCAGATCTCCGCTTCAGTACCCACCGAACACACCACCTCCAAAAATTACGATGCCCAGCCAGCCGGAGCGTCACAGACAAATGGACTTCCGTCCGGCAATTTAATGCTCTCACGCCCGCGATATGCCGGCCATTCGGACCATCCCTCTCTCCCATATGCCGGGGCTGGCCTATTGTGTGGAGCTAGAGTGATCGGAAGTGCATCACTGCTTTGCGTTGCTCCCAACGGAGTATCCGTGGCTTTCACCGCCACGGTCGGGGAACTTTATTTGGAGACTTTGTGGGGATTCACCCATTGGACAGCGAGAAGGCCGCGGTGGAACTTCACGACGGCGTCGTCTACCTTCGCTGGACCCCTGGCGCAATGGTGACTGCAAAAGACGCGCGCGCCGTGATGGCCAAGGTCAGGTACCTGTGTTCCGGCCGCCATCGTCCTATGCTCGTCGACATGGCCAGAATGGAAGGCGTGGAGCACAAGGCGCGGGAAATATTTGCCGCGCCCTGGCCGCTGACGCGCACTGCCATTGTGGGCACCTCACCGGTGGACCGCGTCATAGTCAGTTTCTACTTGGCCCGACATTCCCCCGTCTGCCCTCGAACGCCATACTGAACGCTCTGCTGCGGCGGCTGGAAGGGGCGCTTGCGGAATCACAAGCTACCGCGAACGGAATGCCGCTCTTCGCCGTGGAAGCGCAATTGACTGAAAGACTTCAAACTCTTCTCCCGGGAGTGCGGTTCACCGCCCAGGAGATCAGGGCCTGGGCGGCCGAAATTTCCAGCTGAGCTCCGAAGCAGTGGAGCCCACAGCGACCTGCGGACGCGAACCTGACTGGGGCCGCTGGCGGCGCATCCAAGAACTCTGAAATGTGGCCCGGGATGTGGGGGACATCCCAGGTTACGGCCCTACTGTACGATACGTGCGCCGGCGGCCCTAAAATGCAGCAGCCGACGGATGCCTGATCGATGAAAGTTCATGCACATCCTTGGCGTTCCTTGTAGCTTAGGGACTGTGGGTCTGAATACCGCGCCAGCGCTGGGCTGACAGGGATTCTTCAGATTGACGTGGGGGGGCCATGAGCGACCTGGGTGTGGCTGTAGTAATAGAGGATGACCTGGACATGCGGAACCTGTTGGTGGGTGTGCTCCGTCAATCAGGGTTTGAGGTCCATACGGCAAGCGACGGTAGAGAAGGCGTAGCGGCGGTCCGGGAAATACGGCCGGATGTCGTGACCCTGGACGTGGGTCTGCCTGATATTGACGGGTTCGAGGTTCTGCGCCGGATCCGCCAGTTCAGCAACGCCTATGTCGTGATGCTTACCGGCAGGACGGAGGAGCCCGATCTGCTGGAAGCACTCCAGGCAGGGGCCGATGACTACATCACCAAACCGTTCCGGCCCCGGGAGCTGCGGGCGCGGATGGCGGCGATGCTGCGCCGGCCACGTCCGCAGACGCTGGACACTACTGCGGCTGTGTCCCCTTCGGAACCTTTGCCTCCCGAGGCCGGAGTGGGGGAATCGGTCTTCCGGCACAACGGGTTGGCGCTGGATTACCGGAGACGGACGGCCGCAGTGGGCGGGAAAGGTGTGGAACTGACGCGAAGCGAATTTGATCTCCTCCACGAACTGCTCCGCGCGTCGGGAGCAGTCCTTTCGCGAGCTGAGCTCGTCCGCGCCGCCCGGGGCGAGTACTACCGCGAGGACGCTTACATCAGTGACTCCGATGAACGCGCTGTCGAGGTACACATCGGCAACCTCCGCCGTAAGCTCGGCGATAATCCGGAATCGCCGCTGTGGCTGCAGACGGTCCGCGGCGCGGGCTACCGGCTGGCCAGCCCATCAACGCCCGGCGGGTCCGCGTAACCGCAGCCGCCGCGACGGAGGCGTGACTTACCGTCCTTGCCGGAGGTACTGGTGCTGGAGTTCGTTCACCGTGGCAGGGCCATGGATCGAAATCAGGGCCAGGGCTGACGCTCCGCGACGGAGGTCGCCATGCCGGACGGCGGTCTCCAATATCTGAGCGAGACATGCCAAGCGTAACCCGCCGACCATGGCGGAGGAGACTTTCAGGCTGATGGCCGCGTCAAGCGCTGCGGCCTGATCCTCTCGCTCCAGTGAGTCGACGAGGCGGCGCTCCCGCTGCCCCCATAGCGCCGAATAATCCTTCGCAAAGTTCCGTGCCATATCCGGTTGCCCCAGCTGTTCTTCCAAGGCTTGCAGAACGGTCCTGTCCACCAACGGCAACTCCTCACTGCCAGGAAACGGGGTCAAAGTTCCGGCCGGCGCGGAAGTCTCGAGGGCACTTGCGGAGTTCGCACCCCCTGCGGTACCGAAGGGGGCGGATGCTGAAAAGACCATCCTTTGAGGCTACGGCCCCGGCGACGATAAAGCCCCGACTTCGGGTGATACTGCGCAAACCTTGGCCCTCCCTTGAGCGCGTGAAGGATCTGCCCTTGCCGGTGAATGCACGTCCAGCATGTGTAGCAGAGCGCATAACCGACTGCCCTCCGTTCCGCAGTTTCCCCCGTGCCGTGCTGGTGTTCCCCCTGATTCTTCGCACCTTGACAAGGGTTTCCGCAGGTTAGTCCAAGGAACGGATTTATCCGGCCTCCGCACTGTTAGCTTCGAGATGTCGATGGAATGCGGATCGCAGTCCGGTCTGTGTCTTCGTTGGCAGCGGCATCCAGTTGTAGCTGGGGTTGCAACCGCCGCGGGGCCCGCTCAGGGGTGCCGGGCTTCCCAAAAACCGAAAGAGAAATCTAATGCGCAAGTCTGCAAAGATCATCACCGCCCTGTCCGTTACAGGTCTCGCCCTTGCTGCCGGCTCTGCCTTCACCGGTACGGGTCTCGCCACCACGGCAGGCTCAGCCCAGTTCGTCGGCGGTACCGTGACCCAGTCCGTTACTGGCGCCACGCTTACCAACCTGGAATACGGATTCGTCGATGACGCCACCAAGACAGCCGTCGATCAGGTGACCCTCACGTTCGCTGCAGGCGTTCTCGGCAAGACCCCCACGGTGGTCCTGACCGGCGGCTCTGCAGCGACATTCACCTGCGGTGCCATTGACGCCGGAGGGGTTTCCGTGTGCGACGCCGCCGCAGCCACGAGCCAGACCGGCGTGACCAGCGCCGCCGTCACCGTCAGCTAGTCAGTGCCTTGAGCGGCCGGCCCGATTAGGGCTGGCCGCTCTCCCTGTCCCGGTCCCTTCCGTCCCGATAGGAGGTTTGCCTTGGCACAGCGGCTGACCTACCGCCTGCGCACCGCCTCCTTTGTGGCGGCAGCCGTTCTGGTGGCATGCGCAGGGACTATCCTGGTCAGCGGCCAGGCTGCAGTGGTCATCACGCACGGCGTCAGCATGAACCCCCTCTACCATCAGGGCGATCTGGTCATCGTTGCCCGGGCCGCGTCCTACTCAGTGGGCGACATCGCCGCCTACGACCTTCCCGGCAAGGACGAGGTGGCCCTTCACCGGATCATCGGGGGCGACGACAGCGCGTTCGTCTTCAAAGGCGATAACAATCAGTCCATTGACCCCCTCCGGCCCCGCGGCGACGACCTCGCCGGCCGGGCGGTGCTCCATATCCCGCAGGGCGGCCTGTGGCTCCAAACCCTCACGAGTCCTCCAGTCCTGGGTCTGCTGGCATTCGCCCTGCTGGCCGGAGGCGGCGCCGCAACAACCCGCCACCGACGCAAACGAAGGAGAGCAGCCATGTCCCGCCACATCAGCACCCGGCCCGCAACACACCCGGCGCTGGCAAGCCTTCTGCCATCACTGCGGATTTCCATCGCCCTCGGCACGATCCTCGCCGTCGCCGGCGTTGCCCTCGGCGTGCTGGCCTGGATCGGGCCACTGGAGGAACCCACGACCTCCCAGATTAAGAACGGGACGCGGATGGACTTCTCCTACACCGCCGATGTTGGACAAAGCCCGGCCTACGACGGGACCACCGCGAACTCGCCGGAGCCGGTCTTCCGGAAACTCGCAAACACCGTTGATGTCCACTTCACCTACCACGGCGAGCCCGGAACGGTGTCCGTGACAGCGGAGCTGTCCACACCGGGCGGCTGGCACTCAACCGTCCCGCTTGACGGGCCCGCCACCTTGAAAGGCAACGACTATGAGGGAAGCATCCGGCTGGACCTGGGCACTCTCGAAGCCAAGGCACAGGCAGCATCGGCCGTCACGGGTCTCCCGGTCGGACCGGTCACCATCGCGGTGACGCCCCAAGTCACGACAGTGACGGGAGCCGAATTCCGGCCAAAACTCAACCTCAACCTCACGCCCCTCCAGCTCACCCTCGCCGGCGCGCCGGATACCCTCACCGTCACTGACACAACCACGACGCAGCAGACTGCCCTCGCGCCCCGCATGCTCGGATTGAACGAGACGCGCATCAGCGCGGCTGCGGCCCGCGTCGTGTCAGCTGTACTCCTTCTGGCAGCCCTCGCCATCGGGGCAATCATCATGATTTTCGCGCGCCGCACCACGCCCGGCGACGAAGGCGCGGCCATCCGCCGCCGCTACGGCGCGTTGCTGGTGCGCGTCCATCCGATGCCGGCGCCCCATGGGCGGCCCGTCATCGACGTCACCACCTTCCCGACCCTAGCGAAACTTGCTGAAAGGTACGGACTGCTCGTCCTGCATTGGTCCCGCAGTGGCGTGGAGACCTTCGTCGTCCAGGACGAAAACATGACCTACCGCTACCGCGCGGGATCCGACCCTGCACAGGCTGAACCGCAGCCCCACCTCGTTGACGTCCAGCCATGACGCCCGCAGCCCGCCCGGCCCTGCAGTCAGCGGCACCGATCACGGATGCGGCACCCGCGGGCCTCCGCCTCCGAGTAACCCGGTCCCGCTTAGCATGAACAACATGGGGCCGGTGGGCAAGGCAAACATTCTGTCATTCATCGGCAGCCACCTGCTGTTTTGCGTGCTCAGCGTGCAGACCGCCTTCGCCCTCGCGATAGTCACCGCACTGCACTCGTGGCCGCTCGGAGACTCCAGCCGTGGCCGGCTTACTCGGCGCCATCGCGGGCGGTCTGATCCTGCTTGCGGCGTGGACCGCGGTGCGGGGCATACGCACCCAGTGCAGGGAACGTGACCGGAGCCTGGCCGTGTCCGACCTCATGGAAACCGTATGGGATACCAGCCAGGAATGGCTCTGGGCCGTGGATGGCCACGGAAACTTCACCTTCTCGAGCAGGGCCAGCGCAACGTTCCTCGGCTACGAACCTGCCGAGCTGATCGGCAGGCCCATCAGCATGGTGATCGATCAGGATGAACTCGCCGGCGCTCGCAAGGCAGTCGCCGAGGTCTTGGGTGATCACGGTTCAGACTGGTCCGGGGTCACGGTCTCTTGCCGTCACCGCAACGGCGCACCCGTCTGGATGGAAGTATCCGGCAGGTCACGCCCCACTCCGGACGGGCTGGGTCCTGGATTCGAAGGAACCAGCCGGCCCTTGCCCACCCATACGGTCCGCGCACTTCTCAAAAAGCGCACCATGGAACGCATCGACAGCACAGTCCAGGGCGGAATGATCCTCACGGCCTTCCAACCCATCTACGAACTCACCACCGGAACCATGACCGGCGTCGAAGAGCTGGCACGGTTCCCCAGCGACGACGGCCGAAGTCCAGACCACTGGTTCAACGAAGCCACCAGCGTCGGACTCGGCGGAGACCTTGAATTCGCCACACTCGAAGCGGCACTCCGCAAGACCCCCAAGCCCCCCGAAAACCTGTACGTCGCGCTCAACCTCTCACCTGACACATGCCTGGACCCCAGACTGCCCGGGCTGCTGAAACGATCTGGTCTGGCCTTCGACCGGATCGTTCTGGAATTGACCGAACGCATGGCTGTGGATGAATACGCACCGCTGCTGGCCTCCCTGAAACCCATGCGTCAGCGCGGCCTGCGGATAGCCGTAGACGACGCCGGATCAGGCTTCGCATCCATGCGCCATGTCCTGCAGCTCCGGCCCGACATCATCAAACTCGACAGAAGCCTCATCGCCGGACTCGACGGCGACCAGGGTCAACGGGCGCTCGGCGCAGCCATGGTTGAATTCGCTCATCAGATCGGCGCCCAGATCGTGGCTGAAGGCATCGAAACTCAGGCGGAACTCACAGCCGTCACGCAACTAGGCATGATTCCGGGCAGGGCTACTTCCTGGGCAGACCCACCATCCACCCCGCCGACTGGGCATTGTGGCAACAAGCGTGCATCAGAGACTCTGACATGGTTTGCTGACGTTACGCTGGGACTTCCACGCGCGAAGCCTCTGCGCGAGTACGCCGGCATGGGACTGATTCTGGACCTTTCCCCGACGGCCAGCCACGCGGCCCCGCCGGGGGCACCTGACATCTCGGGTTCGCAGGTCCATCAGGTCCGGCGCATTCCAGCGGCCGACCTGCGCGCTCGTGTCACGGTGATCCGTCGGGCGGCTAACGGTCCCCAGTGGGCCGGGGCAGTCTGAACCCTGCCGCCAGTGACTGGCCGACAACCCTCCTGACAAGTCACTGTCCCACTCCGCCATCCGCCCGTTGCCCCGGCGGAGTGGCAAAGAATCCAAGCCTCGCACGGGGCAAGAGGGCGGCACCTACTCTCCCGCCGTCGTCGTTAACCCTGGGGAGGGATGAGCACGTCAGGCGGCGGGGCTGCCGGACAGGAGGGTGGCACTTAGCATGTCTCCCGCGAAGTCCAATGGCCCTCCCGCGGACCGTGCCTCACCGAGCCCCTGCCCAGCGAGACCTCAGGCATGATGGGTGGGTGATAACCGAACATGCACTGCTCTCCGTCCGGCCCGGCATGGAGGAGGAATTCGAGACTGCTTTTGGCAAGGCGAAGTCGATCATTGGCTCCATGCCCGGATTCCAAGGCCTCACGCTGTCCCGCTGCATCGAGAGCCCATCCACGTACCTGCTGCTGGTGGAATGGGCGCGGCTGGAGGACCATACCGAGGGTTTCCGTGGATCCGCAGAGTACCAGGAATGGCGCGCGCTCCTGCATCATTTCTACGCGCCGTTTCCCACCGTGGAGCACTATGAGCGTGTTGTTGTACTGAAAGCCTGAGGGCTTACGCCCTACTACGGCCGCCCGGCTACTGCTTGGACGGCTACTGCTTGGACGGCTCCGACATACGAATGGCCATAACGATCAGGCCAGCGATCGGGATGAGCAGCCAAAAGAGCTCCGTCCACCGGCGGCCGGCATCACGGAGGCGGCGGACGCCGACGGCGAGCGTGGGGATCATCGTGCCGATCACCCAGAGCGAGGCAAGGCTGGAACCGACACCGATCACTCCGTTGGGGTGGCCACGTTCAGGGCGCCAAGGCCGCTGGTTACCAGTGTCACGAAGAGGATGAACCACCAGAACTCGGCCACGCCGGCGCGGCCCCCAAACTCGGCATACTGCCGGAAGCCCGCGAGGATCGCATCGCTGAACGACATGGTGGGTTGCCCTGCAGCCTAGGTCATGACCGGATTGTACTGCCGCGTATGGTCTGTGGCGATGGCGTTCCGGGCGCCGCGGCACACATCAGAAGGCCCAGCCCGCCCGTGAATGTGGTGGTGTGGAACCGTGGCCCTCGGGCCGTCTCGGTGAAGTTCCAGCGGCGGTGCAGCTCGATGGACACGAGGTTGTCCGCATTGACCACGTACCAGGCCTGCGGCGCCCGGGCCCAGACCCACCGCAACCGCTCCTCCGTCAGCGCCGCGCCCACCCCGCGCCTGCGCCACGCCGGCAGGACCGTCACCCCGCCGAGGTAATGCCCGGAAGGTGCCGGCCCGTCGTCGTGGTCCCAGTGGTGCGTTTTTCCCCAACCGATAACGGCGCCGTCAACGGTGGCCACAACAACATGCCTGTCCGGGTCCGCCACAGCGGCAGCCATGGCCGTAGGGCTCAACGGACCGCGGCCGCTGCTTTGCTCGATCGCGGCGATCGCCTCCAGGTCCGCAGGACCGGCGGGACGCACCTCGGCGACCGTCCCGGCGTCGGGCGTTACGTCCTTTTTGGCGAGATCGGCAAACCCGTGGGATTCCATCTGGACAGTCAACCGCATCGCGCCTCCGGCAGCCACGGAGGTCACATTCGGCGCGACTTGAGCAAACCTTGAGCCAGTGTTCATAGCCTTGCGGCATGGGTAAGTATGGGGGTACACAGTACGCGCGCGACACACGGAGTGAGCTCCGCCGTCGCCGATTTCAGGCGGTTTCCTACGTTGCGCTGGCCGCCCTGGCAGCGGCCGCGGCAGCGGTGGTGGTGCTCGCGCTCAACCGGTGAGCGGCAGCTGTTCGGCCGCCACGGCCACCGTGCAGTCGCCCACGGGGCAGCCGAAGTCCTGTCGCAAACCTCAGGGCTTGAGTCCCGCAAAGATCTGTAATTATTCGGCGCGGATCTTTTCACATCCAGCAAGAAGTGAAATAGTTGAGTGTTGACCTTTTCACTTCCGATTGATGTGAAAGACATTGCAACAAAGATTCTCAGTTTGAGTTAGGAGACCGTGGAACAGCCACACAGGCTCGGAGAACAAGACTTCACGCCGTCCGCCGAGGCTGACGTCACGGTCGAAGCAAAGACGGGCGGCGGCTGGCCGCCGCTGGGGTGGGAACGGCTGGAGTGGGAAACTAGGATCGGCGCCGGCCCGCGGACCATGACTGAAAACCCATTCGTGCCGTACAAGGCAGCGGTCCCGCCGTTCATCGCGTCCATCCGTTACACGCCCTCCGGTGAGGTGACTGCCGCAGTTGAAGATGCAGCCCTGGCCATCCGGGACTTCGACCACGACTTCGGCGGTGACGTTGCCCCCTTCTCGGCCATATTGCTGCGCACCGAGTCCGTGTCCTCCTCTCAGATTGAGAATGTCACCGCCAATGCACGCAGTATCGGGATGGCGGAACTGGGTGATGACTCCAAAAGAAATGCCACCCTGGTTGTGGACAATGTGGCAGCGATGAACGCCGCCTTGGCCGCCGCCGACTCCCTGGAAACGGTGACCGTCCTGGAAATGCACCGCGCCCTTATGCGTCATGCGGATCCGCGGGGTGCAGGCAGGTTCCGGGAGGAGCCGGTCTGGATCGGCACTTCCAGCCTCAGCCCGGCCGGGGCCGACTTCGTAGCCCCGGATTCCCGCCGCGTCCCTGAACTCATGGATGACCTGATGGATTATGTCGGCCGGAACGATGTCCAGATCCTGGCCCAGTCTGCGATAGCACATGCCCAGTTCGAAACCATTCACCCGTTCACCGACGGCAACGGCCGCACGGGCCGGGCACTACTGCACGCGATGCTCCGCAACAAGGGCCTGACGCGCACGGTAACCGTACCTGTGTCGGCCGGCCTCCTCAACGACGTGAGTGGCTATCACGACGCCCTGACCGCCTACAGGAAGGGGGAACCGGACGCGATAATCCTGCTTACCGCTGAGGCGACCTTCCGTGCAATTAACAATGGCCGGCAATTGGCGGGCGATATCACCGCGGCCCGAGAACGGTGGAAAGAGGCCATCAAGGCCCGCAAGGATGCTGCGGCGTGGACGATCGCTGACCTCCTCGCTCGCCAGCCAGTGGTGAACGCCGAGTTGTTAGAGGAGCGGCTTGGAATCTCGCCGGCAACCATCTGGCGCCAGATGCAGGTCTTGGAAGAAGCTGGTGTTGTCCAGGGGTTCGACAAGTTCAAGCGTGGCCGCCACTGGCGCTCGGATGAGATCCTTGCCGCCCTGGACTCCTTTGCGGATCGTTCAGGTCGCCGCGTCCGCAGCTGAATCGTCAAGGAGCGCGCCGCGCCAACGACGCGATTTGTCAATCCCGTGACGGACCGATAGCGTGACCTCTGATCGCATGGGGGATCACTCTAACGTTCGGAGACCGTTGTGGCTCTCATTGACTATGTCCTGGCGCTGTGCGCACTGTTGGGCACACTGCTGATTCCCTTCTCTGCGATGTACCACGTGCTGCGCCGGAAGCGACGCGCAGTGCGGGTGACCGCCACGAGGAGTATCCGCAGCTAGCCATGCCCTATATCGATATCAACCCGCATAAAGGCCGCCCCAAATGGCAGGCCTACGCCATCCTGGCCGTGCTTCTGGTCCTCACCGGCGTCGTGGTGATCGCCGCGCTCACCCGCGGCTGACCTCGTAATTCCGCCCCAGCGCCTAGACTTACAGATTGAATCAGTCCGTAAAGTGCCGCAGAACCTTGTGCCGAAAGTCCTGGGGGGACAGACATGCCCGATCCGGCGGATCAGAACGCACGCCCCATCGCAGAAGATGCAGGGCTACCGCAACCGCCCCGGCGACGCCGTGACCTCCGTCGCGCCGACAGTGCGCTGCAGGATGCCCAGACAGGAACCATGCCAGCCGTAACGCCAGATCTTTCGAGCACTCCCGACGCCGGCACGCCCGACTCCGGCACCCCGGTACCGCGCCGCAGTTCCTGGGCGGAGGCGGCGGCCGCCGCCGACCAGGCCAGTCCCGCACCCTCTGCCCCCATCACCTCTGCTCCCATCAGCTCTGTCCCGGCGCCCACCCGCCGGCCCGCCAGGCCGCCGGTGACCCCGCTGCCGCAGGTGACGCCGCAGGGCGGGCAGCCGGCCGAGCCGGACTTTGGCACCCCCGCATTGGCGTACGACGGCGACGAAGCCGCGCCGCCGTCGTCGTACCTTCCTGAGGAAGCACCGGAGCCGGCACCGGCGTTCCGGCGCATCCGCCCCACCACCGCGGACATCATCGCCGACAGCCCCATGCCCGACTTCATCAGCTCCCCGGGCCTGTTCGTCAAGGAGCAGAAGCCCCGGCCGGTGGGCGGCGTCCGCGGCGCCCTCTACTCGCTCACGGGCGGGGCCTGGAACATGGGCCCCAGCGCCAAGCAGCGCGAGGAGGACGAGCTGGGCCGCCGCATTTCCCGCCAGCTGCAGGGCAGCTACAACACGGCGGTGCTGAGCCTCAAGGGCGGCATCGGCAAAACCTCCACCACGGTGGGCGTGGGGCTGACGCTGGCCGAATTCCGCGGCGACCCGCCCTGCGCCATCGACGCCAACCCGGACTCCGGCGACCTCGTGGAACGCGCCCTCGGCGAGGGCATCTACCAGCAGGCCAGCCCGCGCACCATCACGGACCTGCTGGCGAACATCGAGGGCGTTGACTCGCTCACCGCCCTGGCCCGGTACATGCACCACGCCGGCCGGCTGCACCTGATCGCGGGGGAGCAGGACCCGGAGGTCTCGGACTCGCTCACAGCCGCCGAGTACCTGCGGATCCGCAAGCTCATCTCCAACTACTACTCCGTGGCCCTGACCGACTGCGGCACCGGCGTGACGCACAACGCGATGAGCGGGATCCTGCAGTCGGCGGACAACCTGATCATCGCCGCCGGGTATGCGGTGAGCGGGGCCAAACGTGCCCGCAGCACCCTGCACTGGCTGGCGAGCCACGGGTACGAGGACCTGGCCCGGAACGCCGTGGTGGTCATCACCGACAAGGACGAGGTCTCCTCCCGCGTGGACAAGGACGCCATCGAGGAACACCTGGCCGGGATCTGCCGCCAGCTCATCGCCGTACCGCACGACCGCGGTGTGGCCGACGGCGACCTGGTCACCCTGGACGTGCTGAAGCCCGAGACGCGGCGGGCGTACAAGGAAATCGCGGCGTCGATCGTGGACGGGTACCGGTAGCTTTTCCCTTCCCCCCCGCTACCTACTTTGGGTGGGCGACAATCTTGCGGGAATGCACCCTGCCATCTTTGGCTGATCCTGAGCATCAATCACTAGCGTCAGCGCATCAGCCATATGAAAGGTGCGTCAACGATGACCATTCTTGAATACCTCACAGGCCTGGCAATCATCCTCGGGTCCCTTATGGGCACCATGGGGCTCGCGGCGGCGGTCATGCGCCATAGGCAGCGCCACTAGTGGATCGGAAGACAGGTTTCCAGCCACTCTTGGTATGTCTGGCGCCCGACGGCGGAGCCTGCCGCCGGGACCAGGTCACCGCGACGCATGGCTTGACCCATGGCGCCGGGTGCCGGTACCTTCACCACCAGCTTCCGCTGCCCGGATTTCCGCAAGTATTTGCGGACCAGATCCGAGAGCTGCTCCCGACGGGGACCGCCAAGATCAGCAACCCGTCCGCGGGGTCCCTGCTCGGCTGCGTCCACCAACGCCGCAGCCACCTCCCGCGCTGCGACCGGCTGCGTGATCATCTGTGGAACCAGGACCACCGGGCCAATTGAGGCGGCGCTGATGGCCATGGGGACAAACTCGTGGAACTGAGTGGACCTCAGGATGGTCCACGGCACTTCTCCGTGCCGGACTGTATCCTCCTGCGCAAGCTTCCCGGCGTACAGTCCCGACGCAGTCTTATCGATGCCCACGATCGAGAGCGCAATGTGGTGCCTCGACTGGGCCTCTTTCTCGGCAGCGAGGAGGTTCCGGGTGGCGGCGGTGAAAAAGTCCACGGCCTTCCTGGTGGAAATCGTCTGGATTCCAGAGACATCAATAACGGTGTCCACACCCTGCAGGGCTTCGTGCAGCCCGCGGCCGGTGAACAGGTCCACGCCTTCTGATCGGGTCAGGCTTGTCACAAGATGTCCGCGGTCCCTGGCAATAGAGACGACATGTTGGCCAACGGTCCCGGTACCTCCTGGAACGGCAATATGCATGCTCCAGATCCTACGGCCCGCGGTCGGCCACACTGAAGACAGGTAGCCGCTACTCGTGTGCGCGTGTGCTGTACATCCCTAGTCTCTGACCATGGAACGAGGCAATTACCGAAGAGTGCGGCGGCGCAGGCGGGCACGGCGTACCGAACGCGAGATCCAGAAACTCGACGCCCTGACCGGTGGCTTAGACCCAGAGGGCGTTAGCCGGAAGATCGCCGTGATCGCGACCGTCTCCGGATTCGGCCTCCTGCGTGCATCGATCCGGAAGGTCCTGAACAGGGCGGCCCTCCACTAAGCGCGAACGGACAGTTAAGCCCCTCCACTGAGGCGCGAACTGGCAGCTGATGACGCCAAATCCGGGATTTGAGGTCATTAACTGCCGGTTCGCGCGGGTTGTGGCGACAGGGTCACGTTGCCGGTGCTCCAGGAGCTGCCGGCGTTGCGGGTGGAGGCGGTGAAAGCGGCCTGCGATCCTTGCCATACCATGCTGCTGGCCACCAGGACCGCTAGCGGCCCTGCGGCGAGCAGGCAATTTTAAGTGTTCGCGAGGAAGGAGTTTTCATGGCTGAGACCCTTGCTGTGAGGCCGACTCGTGTCTGCTGCCCGGTCCGTCCAGCGAATCCATCCGGAGCGTCTCGCTGGCCCCCAAGCATGACACCCTCAGGCTATGGCGGTATGACAACTAATTCCAGCCGCGCGTCAGTAAGTTCAAACATTCTTAATCGTCTGTGACAAAAAGCGTCTTCTCCGGGCTTGTGCCGCGGCGGGCGCCGACATGAACGGCGACAAATGCGTACCTATTCCGTCAGCAGGCTGGCTTCGATACCATGACTCCATGGCTGGCTATGTAATTGAGGATGCGCCCGACTACCAGGTACTTAAGATGTCGAGGGAAAAAATCGGGCCCTCACATGGCACTACGCACGATGAACACTTTGTGCTTCCACCGAGCCTGTCGATTCACATTCCTGTGCTTTCCTTTGTGGCGGAAAAGACAGAAGGTGCACAGCTCAGGATCACCGTTAATGGTCGGCAGATATATGACAGGGCGCTTTCCGACGGCGATGACCGCTGCATTCAGGAGGCGTTCCTTGGTCATTACCTGACGGAGGGCGAGAATCACATTATCTTCGAGGCCGTGACAGGGATAGTCCACTTCAAGAATGTCGTTCTCTGGTACAAGCGCACTCAAAATGTCACTTTTCAATGGCCCCCCGGGTGGCCCTGGCTCAGAACGACGTTTCGGAAAACAAAACCGTGATCAGCGACCTTCGCTTCCAAGGGCGCGATTCGACGGGTCGTCGAACGAGATGAAGTCGAACAGTGAGACGCGGGACGAAGACTCATGGGTTCCCACGTCCATTGAGATTTTTGCCAGCAAGACCGAGGCGGGACACAGGTGCCGCGGTGCGCGCTGCGGTGTCCGCGACATATCTGAGCTCAAATGTTGCGCACATCACATTCGTTGCCTACTCTGGATGAGGCTGCAGAGGCGCGGCCATTGGCCGCAGCGTCGCGGCCTCCCCGGCTGCAGCGTCGCAGCCAAGCAAGGAAGGCATGATCATCTTGTCCGAAAAGCTCAGCATTCTTGTCCGTGTAGATCTCGACCACGCGAAGGCCCAGGTTCTCGCCAAGGGTCACGTCACCGTCCACAGCATCCAGGCCCTCTACGTTGTGGTGAAACGGGCCAACGCCTTGAAGCACAACCTGGACCTGGAATTGGACGTGCGAAACGCCCGCGTGGATCCCGAAGCCCTGCGGCAGCTTCAGGTCTGCTCCGAGACCCATCACCTGCCCGCCAGGATTGACCCGCAGCAGACCCACTGCACGCTGAGCATCCTCGCGCCCCGCCGTGCCACCACCCATGCGGCCGAGTTCAGCCACGCCGCAGCCTGACCCGCACTCCATTTAGCGCGAACGGACACTTGAGGCCCTGTTTCGAAGGGGCTCAACTGTCCGTTCGCGCTTGAAGGCGGGGCCCTGTTTCGAAGGGCCTTAACTGTCCGTTCGCGCTCGAAGGCGGAGCTTAAGTGTCCGTTCGCGCGGGGGTTATCCGACGGCGGGAATCCCGCCGGCCAGCTCCGCCGCCGCGGCGAGGGCCCAGCGGTCGCTCTCCGGCTCGAAGAAGACCACCATGGATGCGTCGGCTTCGCGGGCCTCGTCGAGGGCGAACAGCAGGGCATCCTCCAGATGCTGCGCGTGCTCCAGCCGCTCGGGAAGCCTGCCCGGCCGATCGCCGTCGTCAATGACGACGTGGGCCTTGCCGTCCACGATGACCTTCAGCGCAAAACCCTGGTCCTCATGCAGAGACCCCCGGGTGGACGCGATTTCCGTAACTTTGTCGGCCCGGACCAAACCGTTGTTGATGGTGCGGATCCACACTTCACCCATGAGACCTCCTTGGCTGTGCGGGGCAGGCGAAAGTGCCCCACAAGGCAAACGTTAGTCCTCGCGGGGCCGCTTGTGACCCCCTGAAAGCTGGCGAATTCCGGCGGCATAAGATAAATCTGATGACTTCGCCCGGAACCCCACAGCCGTTCAACTTCCGAAGCATCGCCATACCCGCGTTCGGGCCGGCACTGCTGTTCTGCATCGGCGAAGGCGCGGTCCTTCCGGTAGTGGTCCTCTCCGCCCGTGACCTCGGCGCCTCGGTGGCGGTCTCCGCGCTGATCGTCACCCTGATCGGGCTCGGCTCGTGGTTTTTCAACCTTCCCGCGTCCCTCATCACGCTCAAGTTCGGCGAACGCTGGTCCATCGTCGGCGCTGCCGCAGTGGGTGCCCTGGCGCTCGCGGCCGCCGCCATGTCGTCCATGATTCCTAACGGACTGTGGCTGCTCGCGGTGGCGATGGCCGTCGTCGGGATGGCCGCCAGTGTCTTCAGCCTGGCGCGGCAGAAGTACCTCACCGAGGCGGTGCCCGTCCAGGTCCGGGCGCGGGCGCTGTCGACGCTGGGCGGGGTCAGCCGGATCGGCGTCTTCATCGGGCCGTTCATAGGTGCCGGCGTGATGCAGTTCGCCGGGATCGCCGGAGCGTACTGGGTGGGGGTGGTGGGCATGGCGGCGGCCGCCGTTTTGGCGGTGACCATCCCGGACCTGGTGGTCCCGCCAGCGCCCGACGGCGGCCATAAGGGTCCGGAGCCGACGCTGCGGAATGTGGCGGTTTCGCATGCCCGCGTCTTCCTGACGCTGGGTGTGGGGGTCCTGCTGCTCAGCGCGCTGCGCGCGTCCCGCCAGGTGGTCATCCCGCTGTGGGCGGACCATCTGGGCATGGATCCGGCCCAGGCTTCGGTGATTTACGGACTGTCCGGGGCGATCGACATGCTGGTGTTCTACCCGGCGGGCAAGGTGATGGACCGCCGCGGCAGGCTGTTTGTGGCCATCCCGTCCACCATCATCATGGGCATCGCTATGCTGCTCATCCCTTTGTCTGCGTCCTTTGGCGGGCTGCTGCTGGCGTCGCTGCTTATCGGCTTCGGGAACGGCATCAGCTCCGGCCTGATCATGACCCTCGGCGCCGACTTTTCGCCCGACCGCGGACGCGGCCAGTTCCTGGGATTGTGGCGGTTCATCGCCGATGCAGGATCCACCGGCGGGCCCGTCCTGCTCTCCGGGGTGACGGCGCTGGCCAACCTTGGTGCGGGGGTCTCAGCCACCGGCCTGCTGGGGTTCGCCGCCGCTGGTGTGTTCGCCGTTGTGCTTCCGCGGCTGAGGCACCGGCGGAACTACTAAGGGCCTTCCTTCCGCCTCCCCGCCCGGATAACTCAGGTGCCCAAACGCCTAGGTGGGAGGCGGTCCGGATTGGAGCAAAGCACCGCGAGATTACTGGCGCCTTTGGCCCGGTCAGTGATGTCGAGGACCTTCCAGGATTCATGACCGGCGTCCGAGAGTGCCCGGTTCAATGCCAGAACCCGGGACCGATCGCTGCCCTTCATATCGGCGACCAAAGTCAGCGGACTGGTGATGGTGGCCAAAAGGACAGCTGCGTCGTCGAGGTGTCGTCCAACGTCCCGCGAGTCCTCCAGGTATGCGGCGCCCTTGAGTATCAGTGCTCCTAGCGCATTGGGATGCTGATGAGTACGTGTTCCCCGCCGTCGACAGCGACTCGGCAGTTCACCGTGCGCCGGAGTGCCTGAGCGCCGCCGGTGACCTGGAATGCTTTGCGTCCGCCGATGCGGGGGGATCATTTTCGGTGCCAGGTGATCGGCGACCAGGCCGGCCACGGCCGAATGTAGCTGCACCATGAGGCCCCCGACGAGTGTCCACTGGCTGGAGGGCAGCGCGCGGGCAAGCTCAACGCATTGGGGCCACGGTCGTCCCCATCCGCCGGGCGGTGCCGGGGCCTCCCACAGCGAACGATCCATCGATGAATCGTTCTCAGGCATCCAACAGCTCCTTGATGACACGTCGGCCAGCGCTGCGTTCGCGTGTGGCTGGGGATTCGAGCAAGTCCAGCGCGATCGCAGCAACGGGGACTTTTCCGTCAGCGAATGCTCCAGTGACGGTGACTTCCCGGATCGTTACATTGCCCTCCCGATCCTCGATCAGGCCGTATGCGTCCTGCAGGGCTTCGGCGTCGCCGGACCGCGCGTAGCCGTCTGCAGTTCCAGAGCCGCCGGATAGCCCGAACCGTTTGGCGATGTCGTCGTCATGCAAGGCAGCAGCGCCACTGAGAAGCAAGTGGTTGCGCAGCAGCTGCACGACGTCGGGCGTGCCCCGGAAGTGTCGCACCCAGGCACGACGACGTGCCAGGATCGGGAGCTCCGTGGGTTCCATGGTGCGCAATTTCTCCCTGAGCCGGGATGCTTGCGAGGAACGGATCCAGCCGACCTTCGTTTCACCGGACAACAGGGTTAGAGCTGCCCAAGCGGTTTCCGCCGTCCAGGGACGGCCATGGCGAGTGCCTATCCGGGCTAGCTGGTCCACGGACACTGTGTCGACCAAAATGGCCCTACCAACGGTGCCGGCCTGGATCAATTGGCCGGTGCCAATCAGCTTACGAACGGCCACCTGTGTGACTCCGAGTCGTTTTGCGGCCTCTCCAGTGGTTAAAGTGCTCATGCACTAACGTTCCCTTGAGAAAACGTTAGTGTCAAACAGAACTTGTCCACTGTGGGTCTTTCAGGAAGCTTTGGGTTTGCGGCGGCTGGTGTGTTTGCTGTTGTGCTGCCGCGGCTGAGGCACCGGCGGAATTACTGACTTTTGCTCAGGATGCTTTGGCGAGATATTCGGCCAGGGCATCCCGAATGATGGCTGACGGGTTCCGGTGTTCCTTTTGAGCTTGCTCCACCAGCTTTGCATCCAAATCCACTGGCAGCCTGAGGGAACGGGACGGCGAAGTTCCTTTTGCGCTAAGTGAGGGTTTGCCGACGGCGCGCCGGACTGCTTCAGTGGAGCCAAGCGCGGCTTCGAGGAGGGAACGACCCGCCTCCGGACCATCGGCCTTGCTGATGCGGGCTTCAGGCCCGATGTCTGCGGTCTCCGCCCAGGTTGCCAGCTCTGCGTAGCGGGCCCGCTCCTCGGTATCGAGTTCCTCGGGTGCCTGGGCTTTTTTTGTTTCGTTCACTTGCCAGCCTGCCTTTCTGCGATGTCCAGATTTTCCTGCGTGCTTCCATCACGTGGAAGATAAGGATGTGGTTCGGAGGCGTGATCACCACCATGACTTCAAGGAGCCCGCTCCTGTCCCGGGTGGGCCCAATAAACAGGTCGGGCCGGGTACCCGAATCGACCCGAGGTTCATCGAAATGCTGTATGTGGTAGGTCTGATTCAGGATGGCATACAAAGCATCTTCGTGGTCGATGCCATGTTTATCTGCACTCGCCGCCCAGACAATGCCCATCGCTATATTGTCTTGCAATAATCACAGTATTGCAAGACAATATTGGTCCCGCGGAAGAAATATCAGGTCAGGAGGCAGCAAAAAGAATGGACTGGACGTCGGGGAGGCCGGGGCTGCTGGCCTTAAGCTGACAGTCCTGCTTCACACCGTTGACGGTCAGGCCGGTGAACGTACCCGAACTGGTATGTCCGGGAGGCGGAATCAGCACGGTGCATTTGTTCTGTGGCCCTGTAGGCGGTTGACCTATGGACGTGAGCGTTACTGTCGCCGTGCTTTGGATTTGGTTTTCAAACGCATCAAGAATCGAGACCGTGACACTGAACCCGCTCTTCAGTACCGGAGAGCTGATGGGACCGAACTTCAGGTGGCTCGCGGCTGCGGCCGTGATCTGTACCGGCACGGATAGCGGCTGACCGATGCCTGAGACCGTGAATGACTTCGATCCAGACCTGGTGTCGCCGTAGTAGAACGAAGTTGACGTGGACTGTGCAGAAATAGTCACTGAACCTACGGATGTGCCGCCGGGCGCTGTGGCAAAGACGCCGATGCCAGATGTGCCGGAGACCAACGAGACATCTACGGCACCTCCTGACGCCGGGTTTCCGTGGGCATCGCGGCGTTCAACGGAGATCGGCCCAATGTTCGCTGTCGCCGAGGCCACGCCGATCACCGAAGCCGGGGAAGTAACCACCAGTTGCGTGGCCGTTCCAGCGGTGACACTGAAACTCGTGCTGACAGCGCCGGAGTATGCCTGGCTGGAGGCGACCAGGGTGTACCCCGCGCCCGCCTTATCGATGGAAAGGTTACTGAAAGTGGCCACGCCGGTGGCATCTGTGGTGGCCAGTTGTGTGCCGGAGAGCGTGCCGCCGCCGGGGTTTGCCCCGATGCTGATGGCCACGGGGACATCCGGCACGGGGACAAGTCCCGACAGGGTCCGGGCTGCAACGCGGAGCGTGGCAATCGACGAACCCGCAGTGACATTTCCGGCGGGCTGTGACTCGAAAGTGAGGTTGCTCGCGCTGATGACGCCGACATTGTTGCTGGCTGTGCTCACTGCCGTCCACGAATGGTGAACAGCGGTGACCACATAAGCATGCGGACCTGTCGGCACTGAAATGTCTGTGCACGACGTCGTCGCAATGAGCGCCGAAGGGCTCGAGCTGCAGGCCGGTGCCGGTGTGCCGCTCGTGATGCGGGTGACGTAGTAACCGGTGGGCGCCAACGCGCCTGTAGGAGCTGTCCAGCTGACCGAGACGTCGGAGGTACTGATCGCCGGGACGGAAACGCCGGTGGGAGGCGCCAGTGTGGCGACTGCCGCCGTCGTGCTTCCAGTTCCCGACGCCGGCCAATAGGCAAAAGCGGCGACCGCCCCGACAAGCACGGAGAGCACCAGGGCGATGACAGCTAAAGCTCCGCGGCGCAACATGCGGCCAAACAACGCCAGCCCCCGCCTAGGCCCGGGGGGACCTTGGCGGGAGCTGGTGTTGCAGAACATGTGGACCTTCCGGGGTGTGCCTCAAATACGGGCGAACTGGTCAGGTCACCATCGGGCTATGTGACTGACCGTGTGGACCAGGACCGTCAGGCCTGACTCTCTTCAGCTGGCTGCGACGTGCAGGGGCACTGCAGCGTTCTTGCAACCGTTCTGGTCCACTCCGACCCGGTTGTTCATCTGAAGCGTGACGGTGCCGGTAACGCTGTCCCCGGCAGCGATCTCGGTGGCAGCGAACGGTGCCCCGTCAACCAAGGGGGATCCGACGGTGAAGTCGGCGGCGGAGCAGCCTGCAACAGCCGTCCAGGCGCCGCCGGTCACATTGGCGACGCTGACTGCAACGTTGGCAAGCCGCTGGCCGCCGTCGCTGTCGTTGGTGACGGTAAAGGTGACGGTCTGGGCTGCGCTGCCCGGCGAGAGTGCTGTGCCTGCAACCGAGCTGATGACTGTGAAGTTCTCCGCAGCGGCAGCGGCGGTCGTCGTGGTGTTGCTGGTCCCCGCAGCCGACCAGTAAGCGAAGGCTGCGCCGCCGCCGATGGCCAGCATTGCAGCAGTGGTGACGATGATGCGCTTCTTATGTCCGATTATTTTGCTCATGTGAGACCCCTAGAATTTGTGCGGTATTCCGCCGACCTTGCGAGCCCCCAGGCTCTGATATGGATACCTTCCCGGACCAGACGCAACTTACACCCGGGTAATTCCTCAAGATTTTGTCAAGGTCTGCGGTGTTTCCGCAGGTCAGGGCATAATGCCATCTATTTGATGGATTAATGGCATGACATTAATGCGAGCTACATGGGGCGGCGAGAGGCCAGCGGCGCCAGGAGAGCGTCCTGAAGTTCCGGGCTGAGGGTTGGCGGAACATCGACGTCTACGGCCAAGGCAAGGAGCGTGCGGCTCAGGAAGTTCCGTGCAGTCGCCACAAGGGTGATGTCCATGATTTCGCGGTCCGTGAAGCCGTGGTTGCGCAATTCCAGGGTGTCGGCGTCGGTCATGACTGTCGCGTCGAGGCTGAGTTTTTCGGCGTACTCCATCATGGCTACTTCGGCCGGGGTCAGCCCCGCACAGCGGAAATCCCTGGCGACGGCGCTGAGTTCGTCTTCCGTAAACGCCCGCAGCGACTTGGCCCCGTGGGCCAGGCGGCAATGCGTGGATCCAATAGCCTGCGCCGCCGCAAGTGTGATGAGCTCATAGCGGCGCAGGTCCATCGAAGCCGTGATGAAGTGCAGCATGGATTCGAAGGCGTGGAAGGCTTCGGGGTTGATCGCCATGGCCTTCGTCTGAGTGGTGACGTAACCCACTGAGCGAGTGTCGTCGTCGTAAAATTCCGCCGTCAGTCCCGCTGCTTCCGATTCCGGTGTGGTCTTCAGGATCATGGTTCCCCCGGTCGTCGTCGCAACGGTGATCCGCCCATTGTGGCCCTGCGCAAAAGGCGCCGCAAGGGGAAAATCCGGCCGGCCGAGCGCCCAACCTGACCTGTTGCCAAAGTGGCGCGAAAGGATCACCCTGAATTAGGCCGCGTTGATATTTAGAGTGTGTGGAGGTCAGAGCCATGAGCACCACTTCAGATGACCTGTTTCCGGCAAAACCGGAGGCAGAGACGCACGAGCTCAAGCGGGTCCTTGGCCCCAAGCTCCTCCTGCTGTTCATCGTTGGCGACATCCTCGGCGCCGGCGTGTACGCCGTCACCGGAACCATGGCCGGGACGGTGGGCGGCATCGTCTGGCTGCCGTTCCTGCTGGCGTTCGTCGTGGCGACGCTGACCGCGTTTTCCTACCTTGAGCTCGTCACGCAGTACCCGCAGGCGGCAGGGGCGGCGCTCTACACGCACAAGGCGTTCGGCATCCACTTCGTCACCTTCCTGGTGGCATTTGCCGTGGTCTGCTCCGGCGTCACCAGCGCCTCCACCTCCGCGAACGTCCTCGCCCAGAACTTCTTCGGCGGCCTGAGGATCAACGGCTGGATGGAGATGCCCGCCCAGGGCGTGATCACCGCCGTGGCCATGGGCTTCATGGTCTTGCTGGCCGCGATCAACCTGCGCGGGGTGGGGGAGAGCGTGAAGTTCAACGTGGTCCTCACACTGGTGGAGGTAATCGCGCTGTCCATCGTGATCGGCGTCGGCTTCTACGTGATGACGCAGGGCACCGGGAACGTCGGCGAAATCTTCGTCTTCAACGATTACCAGGACAAGGGCCTGTTCCTGGCTGTCACCGCCGCTACCTCCATCGCCTTCTTCGCCATGGTGGGCTTTGAGGATTCGGTGAACATGGTGGAGGAGACCAAGCACCCCGAGAAGATTTTCCCGCGGACCATGCTGACCGGCCTGGGCATCGCCGTGCTCCTCTACATGCTGGTGGCTGTCTCCGTGGTCAGCGTGCTGTCGCCCACCGAGCTGGAGAACATCCGCGAGGCTGAAGGCGCCGCGCTGCTGGAGGTAGTGCACAAGGGCTCGCCGGACTTCCCCATCGACAGGGTCTTCCCGTTCCTCGCGGTGTTCGCCGTTGCCAACACCGCGCTGATCAACATGCTGATGGCGAGCCGGCTGATCTACGGCATGGCTCGTCAGAACGTCCTGCCGCCCGCCCTGGGGAAGGTCCTGCCAGGCCGCCGCACCCCGTGGGCCGGCATCCTGTTCTCCACCGTCCTCGCGCTGGGACTGATCTGGTACGTCACCAGCGACCCCAGGAGCAACATCGTGGCCAACCTCTCCGGCACCACGGCGTTCCTGCTGCTGTGCGTCTTCACCGTGGTGAACGTGGCCTGCCTGGTCCTCCGCCGCAAGCGGGACCCCAACCGCAAGGTGTTCTTCACCTCGCCCGGGCAGCTGCCGCTGCTCGCCGCCGTGCTCTGTGCCTTCCTCGCCGGGCCGTGGGTGGGCCGCAACGTCATCCAGTACCAGATCGCCGGGGGACTGATGGCGATCGGGGTGGTGCTCTGGTTTATCACCTGGCTGATCAACAGGCGGACGAACAGGAGTGAAGGCGAGCCGGTCGGGACTCAGAACATCGGCAAGGATGACGCTTAGGCGCTAGCCGATGATGGGGCGTTCCTCCGGCAGGCTGTAAAGGCGGGGCCGGGAGGACAACGCGAGAGCGGACGCGACCGTCACGGTGCCGATTCTGCCGAGGAACATCAGGGCCATGAGCACCCATTCCGCCGACGGCGGGAGGTTGTAGGTGATGCCGGTGCTCATCCCGACGGTGGCGAACGCGGAGATGGATTCGAACAGCACCTTCTCCAGGCTGTAGTCGGTCACCATCAGCAGCGCCAGCGTGCCGACCACCACCGCGGCCACCCCGAGCAGCGCCACGGACAGGGCCTGGCGCTGGGACGAGGAGCTGATGGAGCGGTGGGCAATGGTCACCTCGTCCCGGCCGCGGACCTCGTTCCAGATGGAGAAACCGAGTACCAGGAACGTTGTGATCTTGATGCCGCCTGCGGTGCCGGCGCTGCCGCCGCCGATGAACATCAGGATGTTGGTGACCATGAGGGTCTCCGGTGCTGCCGCGCCGTAGTCGATGCTGTTGAAGCCGGCAGTGCGGGGGAAGACGCCGCCGGCCAGGGAACCCAGCAGCTTCCCGGTCAGCGACAGCCCGCCGAGTGTCTCGTCCCGGTTCCATTCGAAGGCGGCGAAAAGCGTGATGCCAAGCACCAGGAGCACCAGCGTGCCGTAAATGGTCAGGCGGAGGTGGACGCTCCAGTTCCGGGCCTTGATGTTTCCCCGGAGCAGTTGGATGATCACCGGGAATCCGAGGCCGCCTGCGATGATCGACAGGCAGATGGGGACGATGATCCAGGGATCCTCCGCGAAGCCGATGAGGCTGTCGCTGTAGAGCGCGAACCCGGCGTTGTTGAACGACGAAATGGCGTGGAACACACCGTGCCACAGCGCCGTGCCGGGGTTCTGGTCGTAGGCCAGCCAGAAACGTCCGGTCAGCACCGCGGCGGTGGCAGCTTCAATGCCCACCATGAGCCGGGCCACGCGGAGCAGCACGGCGCTGACGTCGCCCAGGTTGAGTGTGTGCGTTTCGGACTGCGCCACGAGCTGGCCGCGGAGGCCGATGCTTTTGCGGACCAGCAGGGCCAGGAGCGTCGCCAGCGTCATGATGCCGAACCCGCCCACCTGGATCAGTCCCAGAACCACGGTCTGCCCGAAAGGGGTCCAGTACGTGGCCGTGTCCACGGTGATCAGCCCGGTAACGCAGACAGCCGACACGGACGTGAACAGGGCGGCCATCAGGGGGTCGGCCCCGGGGTCGCTGCCGGTCCGGGCAACCGGCAGCATCAGCAGGGCTGCTCCCAGGATGATGACGGCCAGGAACGCCAGGGGCACCGACCGGACGGGGTGCGAGAGCGCCCGCCGGATGGCGCTCTCCTTACGGGCCCTGGCCGTTTTGGCTGCCTTGCCTGCCTTGCCTGTCCATCGCCCCGGCCCCGGGCCCGGACCCTTCACCCCGGCGGTGTCGCCCCGTGCGGTCATCGGACTGCCCGTCAGCCCACGTGGATGCCGGGGCGGCGGACAGGATCGGGCTCGTTTTCCCTGATGATTTCGCGGACCACGGGGGCGGTGTCGCCCCGTCCCAGCAGCAGGTAGCGCATGAGGTGCGCCAAGGGGTTGCCTTCAGCCCACTCGAAGTACGCGTGCGGCCTCACACCGGTGGCGTCGCGGAGGGCCAGCAGGATGGCGGCGATGGCGTTGGGTGCGGCCGGGCTTTCGGCGCGGAGCACACGGTGTCCGTCCACTTCGATTCCGCGTACCTCAAGGACGTCGCTGAATCCCGAGGGGTCGGTGACGTCGATTTCAAGGAAGATCACATCGGCGGTTCCGGGCACGGGGTTGTTCTCCCGCTGCTCGGCTTCCTTCGCACGGTATTCTGCGGCGTCGCGGGCCTGCGGGCGGTTCGCGATCAGGTTTATCCGCCCGTCAAAGTCGAGCGTGTCGGTGATGAAGCGGCGGGCTTCGTCGTCGAATTTGATGTTGTGGACCCGGAGTTCGGTGGTGCGGCTGACCCGGGAGACGAGGGAAACCACGATGATGCCCAGGATAAAGAAGCCGGATATTGCAATGCCGTCCGGCTTGGCGATGACGTTGGCCCCCAGCGCATAGAGCAGGATCAGGGTCAGGATGGTGAAGCCGACGGCGGCGCGCCGCCTCTTGCTGCGGGCGGCGGAGATGCTGACCGCAACGGCGCCGGAAACCATCATGGCCAGGATGCCGGTGGCGTACGCGCCGGCCTGGGCGTTGACGTCGGCATTGAAGCCGATGGTGATCAGGATGCTGATGGCGGTGTACACCAGCACCACCGGGCGCACGGCCCGGGACCAGTCCGGGGCCATGCCGTAGGACGGAAGGTAGCGGGGAACGATGTTGATCAGTCCGGCCATGGCCGAGGCGCCGGCGAACCACAGGATCAGGATGCTGCTGACGTCGTAGACGGAGCCGAAGCCGTTGCCGAGCAGCTCGTGGGCCAGGTAGGCCAGGGCGCGGCCGTTGGCCTCGCCGCCTGCCTGGAAGGCCTCGGCGGGGATCAGCACCGTCGTCACGAAACTGCTGCCCAGGAGGTACACGCTCATGATCAGCGCGGCGGTGGTGAGGAGTTTCCGGGTGTTGCGGACGCGTGCGGCCAGGCGTTCCTCGGCGGTGGCGCCGTTGGCCGCGACCAGTGGCATCATGCTGACGCCGGTCTCGAAACCGGACAGGCCCAGGACCAGCAGCGGGAAGGCAAGCAGGGCGGGTCCGGCGATATCGCCGAAGCCGGTCCCGGCGGAGGTGAGCGCCGCGGTCCAGTCAGCCATGGCACCCGGCTGGGTGACGGCGTCGTACAGTCCCACCCCGATGATGACGGCATTCAGCACAAGGAAGATGGCGACGAGGGGAATGGCGACGGCCACCGCTTCGGAGAAGCCGAGCAGGAACACCCCACCCAGAATGAGCAGGAGGACCACGGTGATGACAACCGCCTGGCCTTCGAGGAAATGCGGCAGGTAGGGGTTCTCCAGCATGTGGACGGTGGCGTCGGCGGCGGAGAGGGTGATGGTGATGATCCAGGACGTGGCGACGAAGCCGAGCAGGATCAGCACGAAAATCTTGCCGCGCCAGAACGGCAGGAGCTTTTCCAGCATGGCCACCGATCCCTGTCCGTGCGGGCTTTCGTGCGCCACCCGTCGGTACATCGGCAGCATGCCCAGCAGGGTCAGGCCGACAATCAGCAGGGTGGCCAGCGGGGAGAGCGCCCCGGCGGCGAGGGCGGCGATGCCGGGCAGGTAGGAAAGGGTGGAAAAGTAGTCCACCCCGGTGAGGCACATGACCTTCCACCAGCTCTGCGTGGGGGCCTGGTTCTCAGCAGTTTCCGGGCCCACCGGCTGGTGCACCGTGTGTTCGAGCAGCCACCGGGTGAGCCGGTTTCCGGGTCCGCCGTCGCGTTCGGGGTTGGGAACGCTGGCGGGAATGGAAAAGCGGGTGGGTGCAGTCAACGGGTTACTTTCTGTACCCCGCGCAGGCGGGATTGGGGTGAATAACCAACGGAGCGTAGCACCGGGCCGAGGGCCCTCTGCGGGAAAACCCGGGATCTTAACGCATCCTTAACGCCTCCGGGGCGGCACCGCTAGTGCCGTGTCTCCTTATTGGCGTAGCCAGATGACGACCGCTTAGAGGACGACGCCGGGCACGGTAAGTCAGTGCGAGTTTGTCGTAGCGGGTGGTGATGCCGCGCCATTGTTTGAAGAGGCTGAAGGATCTTTCGACGGGTGTTGCGGCCTTAGTAGGTTTCGGAGTCGAAGTTCACGGGCCGCCCGCCGCGTGAACCGCGGCGTTGGCGGTGTCCGATCTGGTCGGAGGGTTCCGGGATGATGACTTTGATTCCCCGTCCGCGCAGTAGTGTTGCACGACGAACCCCCGAAACGCCGTCTCGGGCGTCTCCGCCTTTGCCTGCTGCAGAATCAACACGACCGGGACGTACACCCTGACGGCGAGCTCCGGCGGCCTTTCGTCCGCCGTCAGCACAAGCTTCAACAAAACGGGCGGGCGGCCGCCCAGCTCGCGTTCACCACCCAGCCGGTGGGCTCCACCGGCGGGATCCCCTTCGCAACCCAGCCTGTTGTGGCCGTGCAGGACGCCGACGGAAACACCGTCACCAGCAGCGCCGCCCCGATCACCCTGAGCATCACAACACCCGCAGGCGCGGCCCTCACCTGCACGGCGAATCCGCAAAACGCCGTCTCGGGCGTTGCCACCTTCACCGGCTGCAGAGTCGACAAGAAGGGCACGCACTACACCCTGACCGCAGGCTCCGGCTCCTTAAGAGCGGTCAGCTCGGAATTCAACATCAAACCATAAGTACCGGCGGCCCGGCACGGGTTGCCAGGTCCCGGGTCAACCGCTCACGTTTTCTCTGTGACGGTACGGCCGGTCACAGTAGCCGTTTCTCTGACACGCCGGCATGCGCTTCGCCGCACGGCCGCCCACGCGCAGGAACACCTCCCCCACTATGGGTCAAAGAACAGTGTTTCCCAAGGATTGCGCGGGTTTTTCGGGCCGTTCCACAGGCTTGGCCAAGGATTTTCTCGGGAATCTCAGATCGAGCCATTCCCTCTGTGAACATTGAATGAACACGCCGCTCCGGCTGCCCTGCAGGGCCTAGGTCCACCAAGATTGGAGAAGCTGAGGAAAATGCAGTTTGAGGTTGAACCAACGGGCGGCGACGGAGCCGTCATCCGCCTCTCCGGGCGGCTGAACATGATCGCGGCACCTCTCTTTCGGGAACTTGTGACACGCATCGTCGACCAGGAGGGCCGAACCCGCATCGTGGTGGACCTGGCCGGCACGGACTTCATGGACTCCACCGGCCTCGGCGCGCTGATCTCCGGGTTGAAGACCACCAGGCTGGCCGGGGGCGACTTGCGCATCGCCCAGGCCTGCGCCGGGGGTACCTGCGGGGGACACGACCGCTAAAGCGAACACCCTGGCCGCGTCCAACGCCCGCGATGGATATGCCACGGCGACGGCAACTGTGGCCGGAAGCGACCGTTAGCGTGACGACGGGGACCCTGAACGCGGATGGCACGGGCGGGGTGTCCATCACGGTTCCGGGCATGGCCGAGTACATTGCCAGGCTGAACGAAGAATGAGTTTCCTACCGCTCCACATGGCAGCAGGCGGCGGCGCTTCCTGAATCGTGCTGACCCGTCCGTTCTGCCCGGGGAGACACTTCCCTGCGACTCGGGCCGGCGGCACAGGGTTTGCTTAGGATTGTCCAAGCTTCGCTACCTCCGGCACAGGGTTTACTAAGGATTCCTTCCGGATCCCGGTGCGGCCACTGATGTTTGCGAACATTGTCTCGGGATCCCTTTCAAGCAGTTGATAAGGCTTTGGAAGGGAAGTGTCTGGGTTCGGCTTTAGTTAACGCGTGTCACCGCGCGTCCCCGATTAGGGTCACCGAGGCCGAGTTTCTTCGCCCCGCCACCGGGGCTTCATAGTTCACTGATGCTGGGGAGTGTACGTGCGTAAAAATCGATTGGTTCGGTTTCTGGTGGCCGGCTTGGTGCTGCCACTGGCTGTCGTCTTAGGAATCGCAGTGCCATCGGAGGCTGCAGGGCGGGCAGGGGTTGCCCTGAGCACCTCCGCAGGGCCGGCCGGAGCGTCCGTCACGGTGACCGGCACCGGCTTTGCGCGTCAGTCTTCCGGAACGCTGACAGCCGGTTCATCCACCATCCCGTTCACCACCGGGGCCAACGGTTCCTTCGCAGCGGACGTGACCATACCGGCTTCAACCGCAGCGACTGTTGTGGTGACGGCCAAGTCGGGAAAGACCTCGGCGTCCGCGCCCTACTCCGTCACGTATAGCCCGGCCTCCACATCGGCCGGCCGTGACAGCGCGGCCATGGCCAGTTCTGCCCCAATCACGATGGCGGCCCCGGCGCAGATGTCCACAACAACCGTCAACCTTCCGATCAGCTCTGACCCGCTGAGGTTCGGAGTCTCGACGCCCGGCGGTCCGCTGGCCACCAGCGAGCTCGACGCCGTCGCAACCTTGGTCAACGAAAACCCGTCCATCGTCATGTCCTACAAGGACTTCAGCCAGGCTGCGCCGATCGCGGACCTGAACGCCGTCGACGCCCGGGGCGCCACCAGCCTCATCACCTGGGAGCCCTGGCTCTGGAGCGGAAACGGCGCCAACCAGCCCGCCTACGCCCTGGACCGCATCACTGCCGGAGACTTCGACACCTACATCACCCAGTGGGGTACCGCCCTGGCAGCATGGGACAAGCCCGTCATGCTGCGGTTCGCCCACGAAATGAACGGCAACTGGTACCCCTGGGCTGAATCCGCCAACGGCAACCAGGCCGGGGACTACGTCGCGGCATGGCGCCACGTCCACGACGTCGTGGCGGCGACCGGAGCCACCAACGTGCAGTGGCTCTGGAGCCCGAACGTCCCGTACTGGGGCTCCACCCCGCTCTCCGGACTCTACCCCGGCGCCGGCTACGTCGACGTTGTTGGCCTGGACGGCTACAACTGGGGAACCGCCGCATCGTGGAGTTCCTGGACATCGCCGTCGGCCCTCTTCGGCGACGGCCTGACAGCGCTCCGCAGCCTCGCGCCCGGCAAGCCGATCATTATCTCCGAGACAGGCTCCGCCGAGGCTGGAGGGTCCAAGGCGGACTGGAACACGGCCCTCGTCTCCTACCTCGCAGCCCAGTCCGACGTCACCGCCTTCGTCTGGTTCCACCACAACAAGGAAGTCGACTGGCGGATCAACAGCTCCACCTCCTCGGCGAACGCCCTCGCCACGGCTCTGGCCGCCCGGAATTCCTGACCCCAGCGATCGAGACATAACCGACGTCACCTCGCACCCGCTGCTGTAACGCCGCAGCGGGTGCGAGGTGGCGAACCGGAACTGAGGCTGGAAAGGCCGCTCCTTGAACCATCAATTCGTTGTCCGGGTCCTTACGTCGCTGACCCTGATCCTGGGCGTGAATTACATAGTGTGGCGGTGGCTGTTTTCGGTGAACTGGTCCGCGGCCTGGATCAGCGTGCCGCTGGTCATGGTCGAAACCTACAGCCTGATCGATGCCTTTCTCTTCGGACTGACCATGTGGAAGCTGCGTGTCCGCGAGGTCCCGCCGTCCCCGCCGGAGGGCCTGACGGTGGACGTCTTCATCACCACCTACAACGAGCCCATCGATCTGGTCATGACCACCGCCGTCGCGGCCAGCCGCATCAGCTATTCGCACAAGACCTGGATCCTCGACGACGGCGCGCGGCCCGCCATGAAACGGGCGGCCCAGGAGGCCGGCATCGGCTACATCACACGCTCACCCGACTGGGAAAACCACCGCCGGCACGCGAAGGCCGGAAACCTCAACAACGCCCTGGCCGCTACGCAGGGCGAATTCCTCCTCATCCTGGATGCTGACCAGATTCCGGAACCTGGAATCGTGGACAGTATGCTGGGCCACTTCACCAATGAAAAAGTCGCACTGGTGCAGACCCCGCAGTGGTTCCACAATGTCACCGACGACGACATCCTGGGAAGCCAGGCACCCTTGTTCTATGGCCCCATCCAGCAAGGCAAGGACGGCTGGAACGCCGCGTTCTTCTGCGGCTCCAACGCCATGATCCGGCGCGAGGCACTCATGCAGATCGGGATCACCGGCTACGTCGAAGGCGTGCGGAACAGCGTCCAGCAGACGCTGAAGGCCGCCGACAAGGTCATCACCAGGGCACGCACCGACCACGGCAGCGCCGGCCGGCAGGTGGACCGGGCATTGAGGAACATCAGCTCGGCGGTCCGCACCGCACGCCAAGAACTCGAGCACAACAGGCCCGTCGCGGCCGTCACCTATAACTTCCAGCGAACCGTTGACGTGGCCGCACGCAGCATCGTTAGTGCGGATATCGCCGCCATCCAGGCGGACCTGGACGAAATCGCCCGCCTCTCCGGAGATGGCAGGACCGTCGGCTTCATCGACGACGCCGCCATCGACCGCCTGGCCCGCCGCGACTGGTCACCCATCGGCGCCATCAGATCAGTACGCAAAATGGTCCAGGCCCTGGACGTGGACCGCTCCGACGAGGCCCTCCCTGTCATGCCCATGGCCACGAACTCAGTCACCGAGGACATGGCCACCTGCATGCGGCTCCACGCCCAGGGCTGGGAGAGCGTCTACCACCACGAGATCCTGGCCAAAGGACTGGCCCCCGAGGACCTCCGGACCATGCTGACCCAGCGGCTGCGCTGGGCGCAGGGAACCATGCAGGTGTTCCTCCGCGAAAATCCCCTCCTCCAGAGCGGACTCGCCTGGGGCCAGCGCCTGATGTACTTCTCCACGATGTGGAGCTACCTCTCAGGTTTCGCCGCGGTGGTCTACATCGCCGCGCCCATCATCTTCCTCTGCTTTGGAACCATGCCGGTGGATGCATTCAGCATCGACTTCTTCGCCAGGCTCATCCCGTTCCTGGTGGTGAACCAGTTGCTGTTCTTCGTCGCCGCCCGCGGCAGGAAAACCTGGCGCGGGCAGCAATACAGCGTGGCGCTCTTCCCCATCTGGATCAAAGCCTGCACGACCGCGGCAGGGAACGTCCTGTTCGGCCGTGACCTCGGATTCGCGGTAACCCCCAAAACCCGCCAGGGCGACGGCCCGCCCTGGTCCCTGATCCGCCCGCAGCTCGTGGCCATAACAGCCCTGGTCGTCGCAGCCATCACCGGACTCATCCGGATGTTCACGGGCGTGGGCGCACCCGCGGGAACGCTGGTCAACGTCGCCTGGGTCGTCTTCGATCTGCTGATCCTCAGCGTGATCATCCGAGCCTCCCTCTACAAGGGATACACCCCCACGGAAGAAGTTGAGAAAGATGGAACCACACGATGAGAGATGAACGCCTCCAAGTCCATGAACTCCACGCCTGCGCGGACCCCGAATGCCTGGGCAAGGTCCACGACCTGCTGGCCGAAATGTGGGGCGAATCGCCGGAAGTTTCCGAGCTGGACCGGGCCATGTTCGAAACCGCCGTCATCGAAATCGCAGCCAACATCGTCCGGCACGGCTCCGACGAAGGCCGCACCCTCTGCAACCTCGTCCTCGAGGTCTATCCAAACCGCCTCGACGCCCACTTCAGGGACGACGGCCGCATCGCCCACGTGAACATCGACGCAGCCGCGATGCCGGACTCTTTTGCAGAAAGCGGCCGCGGCCTCGCCATGGCAAAGGCCGCCGTCGACGTCCTCACCTACGAAAGGCACAACGAAGCCAACTATTGGACACTCAGCCGGACGCGAACTGTCTGCTAACGAAACGGGCCCGGTCCACCGGAAATTGATGCCTTCTCGTGCCGTCCGGGCCGTGCATGCAGACCTTGTCACGCTGGACTTGAATCTGCCGGATATCGACGGTGTGGAAGCCTGCGGGAACTCCGGGAATTCTCCGACGCCTTCATCATCATGGTGACGGTCAGAACCGACGAACCCGATCGGCTCACCGGACTGGACATCGGCGCAGACGACTACATCAGCAAGCCGTTCAGTCCACGGGAACTCCAGTCCCGGATCAACGCCCTGTTCCGCCGGGCCGGGACCGCCACAACGGACTACGGCGCCCGCGATGAACTGGCTCGCGCCAGCGAAGTCCAGAGAAGCCTCCTGCCCCGCGCCCCTGTTCTGCGGGCCGACTTCGAGGCAGCGGGACGGTTCCAGCCCTCCGGAAGCGTCGGCGGAGATTTCTACGACTGGTACTCCACGCCCGAAGGACTGCACGTGTACACCGAACCTATTGAACGCCATACATAAGGGGCTTGCGCTTCCACTACTTAGCGCTACTATGTACTAGTAGCTAGTAACACTGAGTAGTGGAGGAGGTGTCCGATGGGCAAACAGATGACGGAGATGCTCAAAGGAACACTGGAGGGCATCGTTCTTGCCCTCCTGACCGGGAACCCGGCGTACGGGTACGAAATCACCACGCTGCTCCGGGCGCAGGGGTTCCCCGACATCGCTGAGGGCACCGTGTACGCGCTGCTCGTCAGGATCGAGCAGAAGGGCCTGGTGGACGTCGAGAAGCGGCCGTCCGAGAAGGGCCCGCCCCGCAAGGTGTACACGCTCAACGCTCAGGGCACGAAGGAACTGGACGAATTCTGGAACACATGGAGCTTCCTGTCCGAACGGCTTGAAGAGCTCCGCAAGGGAGGAAAGTGATATGGCAGCGAAATGGATCGAGCTGGTGACCGGCTCGCTCGAGCAGAAGAAGCAGTACAAGCAGGCCAAGGCGCGGCTGGATGACCTGCCTGAGCCCTACCTCACCGTGGCGAAGGCCTTCAACCGGTACTTCATGTACTACGGCGGGGTCACCGAGGGGGACACGATGGTGCAGATGTTCTCGGACCTCGCGGACCTGTGGGAACGCGCCGCCATCGACGGCACGCCTGTGGGCGAGATCGTGGGCGAAGATCCCATCGAATTCGCCGAGAGCTTCGCTCAGGCATACGGCGGAAAGCGGTGGATCGACAAGGAACGGGCCCGTCTCAACGAGGCGGTCGACAAGGCGAAGGGGATGGAGTCATGACCAGGACCGGCGAACCCGCAATCCGTGTGCAGAACATGGAGAAGTCCTACAAGGATCTGCACGTCCTGCGCGGTGTGGACTTCGAGGTGGCGGCTGGCAGCATCTTCGCGCTCCTCGGCTCGAACGGGGCGGGGAAGACCACTCTCGTGCGCATCCTCTCGACACTGCTGAAGGCCGACGCGGGAACAGCGACGGTGCACGGCTTCGACGTCGCCGCTAACCCCGGCGATGTGCGCGAGTCGATCAGCCTGACCGGGCAGTTCGCCGCCGTTGACGAAGTGCTCACGGGCCGGGAGAACCTCGTGCTGGTCGCGAAGCTCCGGCACCTGAAGAACCCGGGGGCGATCGCGGACGAGTTGCTCGGGCGCTTCTCGCTCACCGAGGCCAGCGGCCGCAAGGCAGCCGAATACTCGGGCGGCATGCGCCGCCGGCTCGACATCGCGATGAGCCTGATCGGCGAGCCGAAGGTGATCTTCCTCGACGAGCCGACCACCGGGCTCGACCCGCAGGCGCGCATCGACGTGTGGCAGACCGTCAAGGATCTCGCCCAGAACGGCACGACAGTGCTGCTCACCACCCAATACCTCGACGAGGCCGAGCATCTCGCCGACCGCATCGCGATCCTGCACAAGGGCACGATCATCCAGAACGGCACGCTCGACGAGCTCAAGCGGCTGTTGCCGCCGGCCGAGATCGAGTACGTCGAGAAGCAGCCCTCACTCGAAGACGTCTTCCTGGCGCTCGTCGGTGAGACGGCTGAAGAACAAGAAGAGAAGGAGGCATCCCGATGAGCACCCACGTCCTCAGCGATACCGGCGTCCTCACCGGCCGCTCGCTGCGCCACATCCTGCGCAGCCCGGACACGATCATCACCACCGCGGTCACGCCGATCGCGCTGATGCTGCTGTTCGTGTATGTGCTTGGCGGCGCGATCAATACCGGATCCGACGAGTCGTACGTCAACTACATGCTCCCCG
The DNA here is from genome assembly GCF_001484605.1 of Pseudarthrobacter sulfonivorans. Classification (NCBI taxonomy): domain Bacteria; kingdom Bacillati; phylum Actinomycetota; class Actinomycetes; order Micrococcales; family Micrococcaceae; genus Pseudarthrobacter; species Pseudarthrobacter sulfonivorans. The sequence goes on from NZ_CP013747.1 coordinate 3,505,525, forward strand.
GCATCCTGCTGATCACGATTGCCTCCGGCATCGCCTACACCGCCTACCGCCTGTTCCTCGACATGCAGGGCGGCATCTTCGAGCGCTTCCAGTCCATGCCGATCGCGCGGTCGAGCGTGCTCTGGGCGCACGTGCTCACCTCACTGGTGGCCAACCTCGTCTCGGTCGCGGTCGTCGTCGGCGTGGCCCTCCTCATGGGGTTCCGCACCGGAGCATCCGTGGGCGCATGGCTTGCAATCGCCGGCATCCTGGTCCTGTTCACGCTCGCCCTGACCTGGCTGGCCGTGATCGCGGGGCTCTCCGCGAAGACCGTCGACGGCGCCAGCGCGTTCAGCTACCCGCTGATCTTCCTGCCGTTCATCAGCTCGGCGTTCGTTCCGACGGCGACAATGCCGGGCCCGGTGGCCTGGTTCGCTGAGAACCAGCCGGTGACCTCGATCGTGAACTCTATCCGCGCGCTGTTCGCGCAGCAGCCGGTTGGGAGCGATATCTGGATCGCACTGGCCTGGTGCGTCGGCATCCTCGTTATCGCCTACGTGTTCGCCATGGCCGCCTACCGGCGCAAGATCACCTAAGGCGCGTCAGGCAAGCTCCCGTCCGGTAGCCGACGACGGCGGCTGGTGCGCTCAGCGCGTTGGTGCGTCCCGCCGTCGTGCGGCATATGCGAACAGCGACGTGGTGGCCACGGTGGCCAGGTACCCGGCGATCACGATGAGCGAGATCCCGGCCCAGAAGTAGTTGGTGGTGCTGTCATCCTGGAGCGGCCCCGGGGCGATCTTGGCCAGCGAATACACGGCCACCCCCGCGGAAGCCAGCCCGATCACCACCGGCAGCGTGAGCCAGATCTTTGCCGAGCCCACGTGCCTGTCGAAGCCGTCCCACACGTTCCACGCCGCGCCGTTCCGGATGATCAGCCACCCGGCGGGGATCATAAACGCGCCCACCAGGAGGAAGGCTGCGACGACGTCGGCCGGGCGGTGCCACTGGTTGATCAGGGTGGAGACTCCCGAGGCGATGGCGAAGGTGCCGCCCACAAAACCGGCCAGCGGACGCCACCGCGGCGAGGCCATCAGGAACACCGCCGCCGCAGCCGACGCCGCCAGCGTGGTATGCCCGGACGGCAGCGAGTTCAGCTCCAGCGTCACCACACCCCTGTCCGGGCGGGCGGGCAGCACTTCCTTCAGGACCTGCGTGGCGATATTCGCACCGATGCACGCGGTGACTGCGATCCCGGCGGCCGACCACCGCCGTCGGATCACCGTGACAAACAGAACCACGACGGCGGCCACCACCAGCGAGATGGTGGGCAGCCAGTCCAGGAACTCGGTGGCTGCCTTGCCCGCGGGCCCGTGGATGTCCACGGCTTCAACCAGCGCGGATTCATCGATGAACTGGCCCGTGGTGGTCTGGACGAAGTAGTAGTACGTGGCGATCAGACCGACGACGCAGGCGAGCCAGGCGAACGCGAACATAAAGCCGGAGCCCGGGGAGGGTCGGGCCGGGGTCCGCGGTGGTGCCTGGCGTGGAATGGTCATCGGTTAAGGGTGTCACAGAAAACTGGGAGGACTCGCACGGTTGACTCGTGGCCCGGGCTGACCGGATTGCGTAACTTCTGGGCGGGCGCCGAGGGCTGGCCAGCGACGACGCCAGCAACCCGAATGTGACACTTGACACGTGTTAGGTCGGCGCCATAAGCTACCTCACACGTGTTAGGAAGGAAATTGACATGACCGGTGCCACAACTGGCCGCCTGCGTGAATTCTCGCGCCGGACCGCCCTGGGTGCCTTGGGAGTAGGAATTGTGGGAGCAACGGTGGCGTCGTGGCCCCGGCTCTCCGGAACCGATATTCCCGGGCGGGGCGACAACAGCCTCAGCATTGCCATCATGGGTACAGCCGCCGATGCCGCCGCGCGCCAGCGCGCCATCGACGCGTTCACCCGCCTCCACCCGGACATCCGGGTCAAGGTCCAGGCCATCCAGGCCGTGGACTGGAAAGACTTCTTCACCAAGATCCTCACCATGGTGGCCGCCGGCACACCGCCCGACGTCGTCTACGTTGCCACCGAGGGCGCGCAGCTCTTCGCGGACAAGCTGGCCCACCCGCTGGACGAATACCTGCGCCGCGACGCCGCGGACATGGCCGAGTTCTTCGACGACGTCCACCCCAGCCTGGTGGAGGCCTTTATGTACAAGGGCAGCCTCTTCCAGCTCCCCATGGACTGGAACGCCGCCAACATGTACTACAACACCACCGCCTTCGCACAGGCAGGTTTGGAGCGCCCGGCGGACGACTGGACGCACGTGGACTTCCGCAACAGCCTCGCCGCGATGCGCAAGGCCCGGCCGTCGGACTTCACCCCGTATTACTGGACCAACCGGCTCTTCGGCGGCGTGGTGCCCTGGCTCTACGCCAACGACACCAGCTTCCTGAAGGAAACCCGGTCCACCGGCGGGGACTGGCTCTGGGACTCCTTCTACGCCAACGATCCCTCCCGCAACCTGCGCTCCGGCGGGTACCAGTGGCTGGAACCCAACGCCGATGACCCGCGCGTCTTCGAGACTTTCGACTACCTCCGCGGCCTGGTCAAGGACGGCCTCGGCGTCCGGCCCGAAGAAGGCGGCGGCAGTTCCCTGGTGGGGCTCTTCGCCTCCAACCGGATCGGCACCACCCCGGCCGGCGGCTACTGGGTCCAGGGCCTGCACGAGGCCGGCATGAAGGAAAACGACTACGACGTCGCGTTCTTCCCCAAGTGGCGGAGCCAGCGGCACCAGTTCGGCACGGCCGGCTACGCCATCATGAAAACCGCCAAGGACAAGGACGCCGCCTGGGAATGGATCAAGTTCAGTGCCAGCCGTGAAGCCATGGAGCTGATCTTCCCCAACCCGGTGACCACCCCGGCGCGCCGCTCCATGGTCAACGAGGCGCTGTACTCGGGCAAAGGCCCGGCGCACTGGAAGGTCTTCTACGACACGCTGGACAAGTACCCCACCACCGGCCCCATCCCGGCGCCGCCCCAGCAGGCCGCCGTCGAAACGGCCCTGATGAAGAACGTCTCGCTGGCCGTCAGCGGCGATGAGCGCCAGCTCAAGCAGGCCCTCGAGTCCATGCAGCGCGATCTTGAACTGGCCCTCAGGAGGCAGTCATGAGCACCACCATCCCTCGCCTGGAGCGGCCGAAGCAGCCTGCCAAGGCCGTCAAGCCCGGAACACCCGCCACTTCCCAGACCGCGTCCGGCCGGCAGAGCCAGCGCTGGCTTGCCTGGATCTTCCTCGCCCCCACCATCCTGGGCATGGGCCTGTTCACCCTGGTGCCCATCGCGGCATCGGTGGTCCTGGCGTTCTTCCGCTGGGACATCATCTCCGCCCCGACATTCGTGGGCTTCGACAACTTCGCCGAAGTGGTCCAGGACCCCACGGTCCGGGTGTCCTTCCTGAACACCATTGCGTTTGTGATTGTGGCGGTGGCCCTCCAGCTCGGCCTGGCCCTAGCGCTCGCCGTGATGGTGCAGGAGAAGATGCCGGCCTGGCTGCGGACCTTCTTCCGCTCAGCGTTCTTCTTCCCGCTGATCCTCTCCGCCGCCTCGGTGTCGATCTTTATGCGGTACCTCTTCAACGAGCAGTTCGGCGTGGTCAACTGGTTCCTGTCCCTCGCCGGCATCCCCGCGGTGCCGTGGCTGACCACCCCCGGCGGGTCCGCCGCCGTCGTCATCCTGGTTTATGTCTGGCAGAACTTCGGGTTCTCCTTCCTGCTGTTCATCGGCGGGCTGGCGTCGATCCCCGTGGAAACCTACGAGGCCGCCGCGCTGGACGGCGCCACCGGCTGGCGCAAACACGTCTACGTCACCCTGCCGCTGCTCAGCCCCACCACCCTGCTGGCGTCCGTGATGGCCATCATCAGCGCGCTCCAGGTGTTCGACCAGCCGTACGTCCTGACCCGCGGCGGGCCCGGGGACTCCACCCGCACCGCCGTGATGGTGATCTTCGAATCCGCGTTCCAGCGCCTCGAATTCGGTGAGGCCTCGGCCATCGGCGTGATCCTGACCCTGATCATCATGGCCATCACCGCCGCGCAGTTCCGGCTCAGCAAACGATTCGTCTTCTACCAGTAAGGCCAGCCATGACTACCACTACAGAGCGTGTCTCCACCCGCACCCCTGCCGTGCCTGCCCGGTCCCGGCGGAAGCCGAACTGGAACCTGGTCCTCCGCATTGTCCTGCTGCTGATCGCGGCCGTCCTGACCCTGGGCCCGGTGATGTGGACCCTGTCCACCTCGCTGCGGTCGCCGTCGGAATCGTTCAAGCTGCCGCCGTCGTTCTTCCCCTGGAACCCGGACTTCACGTCCTACGCGCAGGTCTTCCGGCAGTTGGACATTGTCCTCCTGGTGCTGAACAGCGCCCTGGTCACCGGGGTCATCGCCGTCGGGCAGATGGTGACCGCCGCGATGGCCGGCTACGCCTTTGCCAACCTGAAGTTCCGCGGCCGCGGCGCCCTGTTCTCCATCGTGCTGGCCACCATGATGGTGCCGGTGCAGGTGACCATCGTGCCCGTGTTTATGCTGATCCGCGGCATGGGACTTTCGGACACCTTGCTGGCACTGATCCTGCCGGCCATCCCGACGGCGTTCGGCACCTTCCTGATGCGGCAGTACTTCATGGGGCTGCCCACCGACCTAGCGGAAGCGGCGTCGATCGACGGCGCCTCACCCTGGCGGACCTTCCGTTCGGTGTACGCCCCGCTGGCTGTTCCGGGGATGGCGATCGTGGGCATCCTCGCCTTCAATTTCCACTGGAACGAGTTTTTCCGTCCGCTCATCATGACCATCTCGGAACAGAACTTCACCCTGCCGCTGGGCCTCGTCTCCCTGCAGGGCAACCTGGGCACGGGCAGCATCTCCGTGGTGCTGGCCGGCGTGGTCCTGTCCATGATCCCCGCCCTGGTGGTCTTCTTCTTCGGCCAGCGCGCGCTGCAGGACGGCCTCACCGCCGGCAGCGGCAAATAGCCCACACCTCTGAAAGGCTTACTTCCATGTCATCCCCGGACCTCGCCGCCGCCGACTTCGCCCGCCTGGCCGCCGCGCACCCCGACGCCGCGTTCCCGCACTTCCACCCCCGCCCCGCCCAGGGCTGGATCAATGACCCGAACGGCGTCAGCCACGTCAACGGCCGCTACCACGTCTTCTTCCAGTACAACCCTGCGTCCGCCCGGCACCACAAGATCGCGTGGGGCCACCTCAGCTCCGCGGACCTGGTCCGCTGGGAGGAACACCCGGTGGCTTTGAGGCCGCAGGACGGCGGGCCGGACGAGTACGGCTGCTGGACCGGTGTGGTGACGGACGACGGCGGCGTCCCCACCGCCGCGTACTCCGGTGTCCGGGGCGACGGCGGCCACTCCCAGGTGGTCATCTCCCGCGGTTCGACGGACCTTGTTTCCTGGATCCAGGATGGGCACGTCGCGGCGTCCATGCCGGCCGATCCCATGGTCACGGCCGTCCGCGACCCCTTCATCTTCCGCTTCAACGGCAAGCGCTACGCCATGCAGGGCGCCGGTCTGGCCTCCGGCCACGCGGCGCTCCTGCTCTACACCGTGGAGGACCTGGCTGACTGGAAGTACCAGGGCATCTGGCTCACGTCCGAGAACCCGGTTGCTGCTACCCGGACGCCGGCCGAGATCTGGGAGTGCCCGCAGCTGGTGCGGGTGCCGGCCGTTTCCTCCGCTGAATCCCTGTCCGGGGACGACGCTTCTTCCGGCGACGCGTGGGTCATGATGTTCTCCCTGTGGCTCTCAGGCGACGACCACGAGCACGCCAACGGCGTAGGCCACCTCATCGGCTCCCTGGCCGAGGACCCCGCCACCGGGCTGCCGGTATTCTCCCCGGAGACCGGCGGCAAGTCCGACCTGGGCCGCGACTTCTACGCGCCGCAGATCATGCAGCTGCAGGACGGTGCCGGCGCCGGTACTCCCGGTGTTCCTGCTTCTTCCTCTGCTCTTGCCGCTCTCGCGGAACCCAAGGCGCTGCTGTGGGGCTGGGCCAATGAAGGACCGGGGCGGGACGGCCGCCGCGGCCGCAGCCAGGCCGAGATCGACGCCGCGGGTTGGGCCGGAGTGCTCACCCATCCGCGCCTGCTGTCCGTGGTGGACGGTGCCCTGGCCGTGGCACCCGCGCCGGAGGTGGATGCCTACCGTGGCGCGCAGCTGGCTGCGCAGGCTGCCGGGAGCGTTGAGCTGCCGGCGTATGCCGAAGCTGTGGTGACCGCCCGCTCCGGTGGGCCGGCGGCGCTGGCCGCGGACGCCGTCGTCGAACTTTCCCTGGTGGCCGATGGTTCGCAGGAGGCTGGGCAAGTGGTGTTCAGCGGGACGCTGGCTGCGGGGGAGGAGCTGCGTGTGTTTGTGGACGCGTCGCTGGTGGAGGTGTACCGGAGCGGTTCGGTGGCCACCACGCTGCGCGCCTATCCCGCGCCCGGCGAGCGGTGGGTGCTGCGGCTTCCCGAGGGCGCGGCCGCGGACGTCTGGCAGCTGGCACAGCCCTAGTACGGCGGGCTCGCAAGGACTCAACCAAGCGCGAACGGACACTTGAGGCCCCACTAGCCGGGGGCCTCAAGTGTCCGTTCGCACGCACCGGCAATCGCTGGCTGCGAGCCGTTTCCGAGGACGTGTTTCGTCACCCTGATTTGATGGCGGGGTGGGCGCAGCCGGTTGACGGGTCTGAGAGTGTTTGTAGGTCTGGTCTCTGTGCTGCTGTTGGCCTATCGTTGGGGCACGGATTACATTCGACCGGCGGGGCTCCGCATCGGAGGTACAAGTTGGGAATCATCTCGTCTGGTTTTCATGGAAAACGGCGCACCGGAAATCCAGCGTTACCACCGGGTCAATACGAGACGGAAAGCTTTCCCGTGCTGACGGCGGGTCCTGCACCGTACATCGCTCGGGCGGACTGGGAATTCTTCATTACAACCGAGACGGGGCAGCGTCGCGCCTGGTCCTGGGATGAGTTCATGGCGCTGCCTCAGGTGGATATCCGGACCGACATTCACTGTGTGACCAGCTGGTCCAAGCTGGGCACATCGTGGCGCGGGGTGTCCCTGGACACCCTGTTCGACGACATGGAAACAACGTCCGAGTTCACCACCACCCACTCCTACGGCGGTTATACGACCAACGTGCCGCTGCGGGACCTGCTGGACGGCCAGGCGTGGGTGGCCTGGGAATTCGGCGGTGAGCCGCTGGAACGCGCCCACGGCGGACCTGCCCGCCTGCTGGTACCCCATCTGTACTTTTGGAAGAGCGCGAAGTGGGTCAATGGCATCGAGCTGACGCCGCACGATGTTCCGGGTTTCTGGGAATCCAACGGCTACCACATCTACGGCGACCCCTGGCGCGAGGAGCGTTACTCATGAGGCACGCCCAATGAGTAGCCTGTGGCGGGTCGCCGACGTCGTCAGCGCCGATCCCGAAACGGATTCGTCCAGGACCATCGGGCTGCGCGTGGACGGCCTGAACGGCAACCTTGCCGGCCAGCACATCGATATCCGACTCACGGCCGACGACGGCTACACGGCAGTACGGTCCTACTCCGTGGCCACAGCCGGCATGGACGAAATATTGGAGATCACGGTCGATGAACTGGCCAACGGGGAGGTCTCCCCCTATCTGGTCAGAGACCTGATAGTCGGAGACCGGTTGGAGATCCGGGGTCCCGTCGGCGGCTGGTTCGTCTGGCGTCCGACTAACCCGAACCCGGTTCAGCTGATCGCCGGAGGATCCGGCATCGTCCCGCTCATGGCAATGATCCGCGCCCACGAGGCGTCCGAGAATCCTTCACAGTTCCGGCTGCTGTACTCACTTAAGTCGCCGGAGTCGGGGTTCTATCGGGAGGAGCTGCTCACCTTGAGCCGGGAATCCCCCAGGCTCGCGGTCGACTATGTCTACACACGCAAAGTGCCGGAGGGCTGGCCCAGCGCCCCGAAGCGACTCTCCGCCGAAACCCTGCTGGCAAACATCCTGCCGGTGCACGATTCTCCAGACATCTTCATCTGTGGTCAGACGATGTTTGTCGAAACGATCACAGAGTGGCTGGTGCAGGCGGGCTATCCGGCCGCCTCGATCAAAACCGAACGCTTCGGCGGAACGGGAGGAATCCGGTGACTGCCAAGAACGGCTCCGCTTCGCCTGGCGCTGAGGATCCGCGCTTCGAGGACCGGGACATCGCCGGAACCACGGACAATCCCATACCTCATCTTGACGGGAACGCGGCGGCAGGACCGCTGTGGGAACTGTTCCGCATTGACATCATCGCAGCGATCGGTCGATGCAAGAACTGTGGCGCTGTCAGGGTCTTCGGGGAAGCCGCAGTGTATTCCGACGCCCCGGGAGTCGTCGTACGCTGCAGTTCCTGCGGGGGTGTACTCCTGCGTCTTGTCGAGACTCCCACCAAATTCTGGCTCGACGTCAGCGGACTCAGCTACCTGGAGATCGACCGGGAGGGCTAGCGCGTACGCCTTGGAGGCTTCCCGAGAGTCGTCCTGATGTCGCGTCCGGATCAAGAATCCGGCTCGTCTCCACGCTCGGTTCCCTCCCATCAAGGAACCGCCACACCTTTCGACTTCGTTGCAGGCTGCAGCCCAGCCAGTACTCGGCTGCAATCTATCCGCCCAACGAAATCGACGGTCAGAGATAAGCCATCGGCTAGCGGGCAGCAGGGGCGACATTTATCTGTGCGAAGACGCCGCTATTTATCGCTGCGATTCACACTGTTCGTCTGGCTGGGTCGGTGCGGGGTCAGGCCTGGCCGGCGGGGACCGGGCCGGTTGACTCGCGCACCACGAGCCGGCACGGGACCATCGTCTGGGCGGGCCGTCCGTGCTCAGCGGGGACGCCGCCGTCGCCGTAATCCTCGTTATCCTCCGGCTCCTCCGACAGTTCCCGGAGGAGCCCGGTCATGGCGGCGGCGCCCATCTCCCGCAGCGGCAGGGCCATGGTGGTGAGCGCCGGGACCATGGTGGATGCGATGCGGAATTCGTCGTCGTACCCCATGATCGAGAGGTCCTGCGGGATGGCCAGGCCCAGCCGGTTGGCCGCGAGCACCACGCCGATGGCCAGGCGGTCGTTCGCGCACACGATCGCGGTGGGCCGGTCCGGCGCAGCCACGCCGTCCAGGAGCTTCATGGCGCCATGGAACCCGGCATCGATGTCCCAGCCCGCTTCAAGGATCCGGCCTGGCCGCACCGGCAACCCGGCGGCCTCAAAGGCATCCCGATGGCCCTGGATCCGGCGCGGCGCGGCGGGTGTGACGCCGTCACCGGCAAGGACCGCGATGTCCCGGTGGCCAAGCTCAAGGAGGTGCATTGCCGCCTCCCGGCCGCCGCGGACCTCATCCGGAATGACGGCGGGAACGCCTGCCTCGGGTCGGTCATCGAAGCAGTTGGCCAGCACCGACGGCACGCGCAGCATGTTGAGCGGGACGTGCAGGGGGCGCAGGCCCACGGTGACATACATCAGCCCGTCCACCTGGCGGTCCAGCAGCGTGGCTACCGCACTTTCGTCACGGGTCTCGTCCAGCTCCGTATCCATCACCACGGTGACAAAACCCTGGGACCGGGCCACGGCGTCAGCGCCGGCGATGATATTGCCGTCGAACGGGCTGGTGACCACCTGGTCCGAGACGATCCCGATGATCCGCGACCGGCGGTTCCGCAGGCTCACGGCGATGGCGTTGGGCGTGTAGTTCAGCGTGGCCGCCGCTTCACGGATCCGGACCTGGCTCTCCTTGGCCACATTCCCGTCGCCGCGCCCGTTCAGGACCAGCGACACCGCGCTGCGGGAAACTCCGGCGAGCTTGGCGACGTCCAGCGCTGTAGCTTTGCGGTTCATACTGGGTTTCCTCCCGCGTGCGGTATTTCCTGCAGTCTACCTAACGCGTGTGAGGTGCGCTTCAGTCAGGCGCGGCAGGCTGGCCGCCGCGACCAGCAGTGCCAGGGCCCCGAGGCCAAAGGGCAGGGCGGTGAGGGTGGCGATGCCTCCCACCAGCAGCGGCCCGCCGGCGTCGCCGAGTTCCCGGCCGAGTTCCGCCGAACCCATGGTCCGGCCCATCCGCTCCGGCGGCGTGGTGTCGGCCAGATGCGCGAAGCCGAGCGGCGTGGCCAGGCCGACGCCCGCGCCAATGGCTGCCGCGGCAATGAACAGCGTGACCGGACCCGGGGTGAGGGCGATGAGTGCGACGCCCGCGGCGGTAAGGAGGAGTCCCGCCGTCGTCCCTTTGTTATCGCTGATGCGGTGCGCGTCCCGCAGCCTGCCGATCCAGGGCTGCGTGAGCACCGACGTGATGGCCAGGACACTGACCGCGGCCGTGCCGGCAACCGGGCCAAGGCCGTGCCGCGTGGCGAGGGCGGGAATGAATCCGATCGCCGCGCCGAGCGCCCCGGTCGAGGCCGCCAGCACCAGCGTCGGCACCAGGAAACGCCGCTCGGTGACCTGGCGGGCGAGATCGAGCACGGTGTAACGCTGCCGGGGGAGCGGTGGCAGGTGCGGAACGGACACCAGCACCCACACGGCCGTGGCCGCCGCCAGCACCGACAGGGCCCCGAACAGCAGGGCAAACCCGCCCGCGAGAATCAGCCCGGCCCCCAGCAGTGGACCGATGACGTACCCCCAGGCTCTTCCACGAACCGTACCGGCCGAAGTAGGTCCCGGCCTTCTTGCCTCCCGCCAGCCGCGCAACCATCGCGGACGACGCCGGCGAGAACGCCGAAGCCGCTGCGCCCTGCCCCAGCCGCGCGAGTCCAAGCATCAGCGGATTCGCCGCCCAGAGACCGATCAGCGACAGCACCGCGAAGGCCAGGAGGCCGCCGACGATGACGGGCTTGGTTCCGATCCGGTCGCTCAGGGCGCCGAAGACCTGCTTGAGGAAGACCTCGGAAACGTCATAGAGGGCCAGCAGGATGCCCAGGTTGAGCAGCGTCAGGCCGATGTTCTCGCTCTGTGCGCCCATTCCGGCGGCGATGCTGTGGGCACCGAACGCGGTAACGAAGCCGGCCGCGTACAGGGGGACGGTGGACGCCCGGGCGTTGACCACCTGTGCCGGGGCGCTCACGCGTGAACTTCGAGACAGGGCGCCTGCTTTAGGGAAATCACACCGCAAAGCGTAGCAACAGCCCAGGCGAGCCTCAGGCCAGGGACGCCGCCAGCTCCTCGATGATCTCGAACTGCTCGCGCACGCCGCCTTCCATGCCGGACTGCGCAATCGTGTCCCGGACTTCCTTGCTCCCCGCATCGGTGCGGATCCGCACGGTGGTGGCGCCGCCGTCGGCCCTGTCAAAGGTGACCGTATTAAGCACGGCGCCCTCCTCGCTGTCCGGCGCGGTGCCCGGCATCTCCATGACTTCCGTGTGGACAATCCGCTCGTTGGGCACAATCTCGCGGTACGTGCCGTGGAAGGCCACCTGGAATTCGCCGTGCGCCACCATGACGTACCGCCACGCGCCGCCGACGCGGAAGTCCATCGCCGCCACAGTCATCTCACCGCGCCGGCCCGGCCACCATTTCCTGACGAGTTCCGGCGTGGTCCAGGCCCGGTAAACGAGGTGCGGGGGTGCGTTGAGGGTCCGCGTGATCAGGATTTCCGTGTCGCTGGGGAACGTCACATCCATGGTGCTGCTGCTTGCCTGTGCCATTGTCCTGCTCCTTTTCAGTGCTCTTCTTTGAGATCCTCCAGCACGTCCTCGAGCAGATCGAAGCGCTCCTCCCAGAGGTGCTGGTAGCTGGCCACCCAGTCGTGGATGGGCTTGAGGGCTTGCGGATTGAGCCGGTAGAGCCGCTGCCGGCCTTCGTCACGCACGACGACGGCGCCCACCTCGCGCAGCACCCGCAAGTGCCGTGACACGTGCGGCTGCGCCAGGCCCAAAAGGGTCACCAGCTCGTTGACCGGGCGCTCGCCTTGAGTGAGGGCGTCCAGGATTTCCCGACGGCGGGGCTCAGCCACCGCATTGAACGTATCTGCCGTTGTTGCTGCCCGTGCCATACCGCAATTGTATACCCATATGGATATGCATTGGAAGGGACGGGCAGCGCATCTGCCACGCAGTGCCGATGAGCTGAAAAGTCGAGTACCTACTACTGATGCTTTCGGCATCCCCGGCCGCATAGCGTCGTATGGGGGACCTGCGAGACGTCTATCGGTACACCGCTTCTGGGGGCAGGAAGGACAGCAATGGCGCCGGACGAGGGCAATGCCCTTCCCCTCCTGGATCCGGATGTCCTGGACAGACTGCGGACAGAGCTCGAGGACGATGACGGCGTGTGGATAGTCTTCGTGCAGAACTTCATCGAACACCTGCCCCACAGGACTGAAAAGCTGCGTCTGACCCTGACCACCGGCGACCTGGCCGGTGCGATGGACGCGGTCCTCAGCCTCAAGACCTCCAGCCAGATGGTGGGCGCGGAGCGCCTGGCCGGACTTGCCATGGAGCTGGAACGGGCCCTGCGCCACGAGGGCATCGACAATGAGCCCGCCCGGGTCCTGCCCCGGCTGGCAGCGGACCGCCTGCGCCAGATCATTCGCTGCGCCCGGCAGACCAGGTATCTGCTGCAGAGATATCTTCATTCCAAGCCGGGCGGGAAGTGACACCGCTGCGTTCGACTGACGGGCCAATCGGCGCTGGTAGCGACATCAAGCGACAACTGGACTGATTCGCAACTCCATGGCCGCCGTGGTGGACGGCCATGGAGCTTTTATGCCGGACTGGTCAATCAGCGTCCCTGGACATCACTGGTCTTTCGCCGGACGGCGTTCAACAACATGGCCAGTGAGCCGTCCTGAGGCAGCAACGCGTAGATGCCCGCAGCGGCTGCCTGCCGTTGCACCCCCGGAGTCGGAGCCAGCATCACGATGCGGGTGCGGGGCGCAGCAGCACGGATGCTGAGCGCGGCAGCCATGCCGTCGTCGTCGCGCAGGAGGTTGTCAACGATGACGACGTCGGGCGCCAGCTCCCGGACCAGGTCAACGCCCGATTGCGCCGAGTCAGCAGTTCCCACACTGAGCATGTCCGGTTCCCGGTCCAGGGCGACGGCAAGCAGCTCGCTGAACGTCCGGTGACGGTTGATGGTCATGACGCGAATCTTTTGTGAGTCGGGGGTGGACGCTGACACGGGCATGGCGGTGTTGGCCGTGGACTCAAGAAGCCTGGCGTAAATGGACCTCAAGACGGGACCAGGCGCACAGCCCATTTCCCGGTCCATGGTCCGCCTGCACTGTTCGTAGGCACGCAAGGCCTCCGTGGGCTGGCCACCTTGCTCCAGGCCGAGGACAAGAGCCGTCCAGGCCTGCTCGCTGAGGGGGTCATCCGAGACGGCCTCCCTGGCCCAGGCAGCGGCCAGCCGGGTTCTTCCCACGGCCAGGGCAGACTCCGCCGCCAGAATCCGGGCATGGAAGACGCGGGCCGCATGGCGGGTTCGCTCGCCCTCGGCCCAGGATGGCAACAGTTCATCGCCCAGTAGTGGAGCCGAAGCCAGGCCAAGAGCCTCCTGGAGCAGCACAATCGCGCGCCGCGGCACTGCGGATTCGGCCCTGCGCACCAGGGTCTCGAAGCGGTCCAGATCCAGGTCCACCAGCGACCTGTCCAGCATGTAGCCGCCGGATACCGTCCGCAGAGGGCCGTCCTTGCCCATCCCGGGCTGCAGATGACGCCGCAGCACACTGACATAACTTTCCAGGGTGGGGAGCGCCTCCGGCGGGGCCTGCCCGGCCCAGAGGATGTCGATTAGGCGGTCCTTGGAAACGGGTGCGCCAAGGTTCAACAAAAGGAGTTCGAGGATTTGCCGGGGCTTGGGGCCGCCCAGCTCCCCGTATCCGAGGACTGCATCCCCGCGCTGGATCCGGAGGGGACCGATGATTCTCGCATCGAGCCGGCGGGGACCCGGCCCGCTGAGTACGCGTGGCATCGCGCGGCTTGATATTGCCAGATCTACTGAAATCATTCGTGAACCTGCCATTCGGCTGCGACTTTTGCTCAAGTGTGTCTGTATTGCTGGCCGGGTACACGAGTAGTTACTACTCGTTTGGGGTTGGTAGCCGCTACTTGTTTGTCCGGCGAATGGATGTGGAGTCCGGTGTCATTGCCGCCAACAAGGTTGTTGCAAGGTGCCCGGTTCAGGATGACATCATTCCATCCCTCCTAACGGCAGGCATGTCATGAGACCTCTTAGTTGGATGCCCTTGGGCCTGGCCGACGGCAAGGCGCCGGCGTCCCCAGGCATTGAACACAGCGCGTTCCCCTCCAGACAGGGCCGGCACGCCGCCGACCGCTCTATAAGAGTCCGGCCTGCACGGGTCCGGATGATCGCAGCCATCGCGGCACTGGTCATGCCTGTCGGCATGGGATTGCCCATCGTTGCAGCCAACGCCGTCACGGCTCCGGTTGGCCAGGGGTTCACCGTGACTCCCGCCGACCTGGCGTTCATCCTGAAGCAGATCAAGATCGCCGAGGCGCACGCTGCAACGCTGTCGCCGGAGCACCCGTGTGACACCATGATCGGCACCGGTCCCGATCAGATCGCGAGCCCGCTCGTTTCCCAGGGGCTGCGGACGATCGACGGGTCATGCAACAACCTTGTGCCCGGCCAGGAGACGTTCGGCGCAGCCGACCAGACGTTCCCACGCCTGACCACGCCGGTATTCAAGAGTGCCGAGGAATCACCTCCCGCGTTCGGCCCTTCCCAGCCGACCTCGTACGCGCAGAAGCAGGGCTCCGTTTTCGACTCCGAGCCCCGCGTAATCAGCAACCTGATCGTGGACCAGACCTCAACCAACCCGGCCGCGGTGGCAGCGGCCGGTAACCCGGTCAGGTCGCAGGGCAACGATGGCATCGTCCCGTGCACGACGGATCCAGATCCCTCGGCCACGCCGCCGGTCGTCGAAGATCCTGCGGGCTGCGTGCCGTCGCACCAGACCCTTTTCATCCCGAACGTGACCACGGACGTCGGCCTCTCGCCGCCCTACAATTCGATGTTCACCCTGTTCGGTCAGTTCTTCGATCATGGCGTGGACCAGACCGTCAAGGGCGGAGGCACGGTGTTTGTGCCGCTGAAGGACGACGATCCACTGATCGCGGGCCCGGACCACATCCTGGGCAACGGGGACGACCTGCCGCCGCACCTGCAGTTCATGGTGCTGACCCGGGGTAAGAACCAGCCCGGTCCGGACGGCACCACAGGCGACAACCCCGCGACTCCTGCCGACGAAAGTGCTGACGATATCCAGAATGCGACCAACACGGACTCGCCCTGGGTTGACCAGAGCCAGACCTACACCTCGCACTCGTCGCACCAGGTATTCGTGCGCGAGTACGTCAACAACGCCGACGGCAAGCCGGTCTCAACGGGCAAGCTCCTCGGCGGTCCGGCTGGTCCAACGGCGGGCG
The DNA here is from genome assembly GCF_001484605.1 of Pseudarthrobacter sulfonivorans. NCBI lineage: Bacteria > Bacillati > Actinomycetota > Actinomycetes > Micrococcales > Micrococcaceae > Pseudarthrobacter > Pseudarthrobacter sulfonivorans. The sequence goes on from NZ_CP013747.1 coordinate 3,520,936, forward strand.
GCATGGCTACCTGGGCCACGACCAAGTCCCAGGCGGAGACCTTGCTGGGTCTCAAGCTCGAAGACAAGGACGCCACGAACATCCCGATGATCGCCGCGGACCCGTACGGCAAGTTCCTCCCCGGCCCCCTCCGCGGACTGCCGCAGTACGTGACGGGTGCGGGCCTGATCGAGGGTGACAAAGCCAACCCCGTGCCGGTTCCGGCGGATGTGAAGTACTTCGACACGCCGTTCCTGACCGACATCGCGCACAACGCGGACCCGAGCCCTCAGGACACGGACCACAACCCGGGCACGGCCCCGGTCGCGCCGGCCCCGGATGCTGACAACGTGGCATCTGCCGATTTCGCCAGCCAGCCGCTTGGTACGTACGACGACGAGATGCTCAACGCGCACTTCGTCGCCGGCGATGGGCGGGTCAACGAGAATATCGGACTGACCGCCATCCACCAGATCTTCCACTCGGAACACGACCGGCTCGTCGGCGACATCAAGAACGTGCTGACCACCGATACTTCCGCGAGCGGCACGGCGGCCCTGGCCGAATGGCAGGCGGCCGCCGGCGCCAACGGCTGGAACGGCGAGCGACTCTTCCAGGCGGCACGGTTCATCACCGAAATGGAGTACCAGCACCTGGTCTTCGAGGAGTTCGCCCGCAAGATTCAACCTGCGATCAACCCCTTCGAGCCGTTTGCGTTCACTCAGACGGAGCTCAACCCCGCGGTCAAGGCTGAATTCGCCCACGCCGTGTACCGCTTCGGCCACTCCATGCTGACCGAGACAATCTCCCGCAGGAACGAGGACAGCCCCGGTCCCGACAACCAGTTCGGCACCTCTGACGACATCTTGGGGAGTCAGAACGACATCTCCTTGCTCAAGGGGTTCCTCAACCCGCCGGAGTACACCAATGGCGGCGCTGCCGGTTCGCTCACCTCCGAGGAGGCTGCGGGCAGCATCATCATGGGTATGTCGGACCAGGCCGGTAACGAGCTCGATGAGTTCGTGACGGACACGCTCCGCAACAACCTGCTGGGTCTGCCTCTGGACCTACCGACGATCAACATGACACGGGCCCGCTCCGAAGGAATTCCGCGGTTGAACGTCCTTCGCCGGGACCTGTTCAGCGCAACGAATGACGGCCAGCTGAAGCCCTACATCAACTGGATCGACTTCGGAGAGAACCTCAAGCACCCGGAGTCGCTCGTCAACTTCGTCGCGGCCTACGGCCAGCACCCGTCCATCACCGGCGCTACGACGCTGGCGGGCAAACGGGAGGCTGCACGGCTGATCGTCAGGCCCAACACCGGGGACGTTGCTCCTACTGATGCTGCTGCGTTCATGAACAGCACGGACGCCTGGGCGAACAACGGCACCCAGTCGATCACGGGTCTGGACAACGTGGACCTCTGGGTCGGCGGTCTCGCGGAGCAGACCGTTGTGTTCGGTGGCCTGCTTGGAAGCACGTTCAACTACGTCTTCGAGAACCAGCTGACGGACCTGCAGAACGGCGACCGCCTGTACTACCTGGCGCGCACGCCGGGCATGAACCTGCGCAGTGCGCTGGAGGGCAACTCCTTCGCCGAACTGATGATGCGCAACACGAACGTGAGCAGCCTGAAGGCCGATTCGTTCGCCACGGCGGACTGCAAGTTTGAACTGAAGAAGCTGGCAGGCACCACCGCCGGCTTTGCAGCCTCCGGCAACACCGTAGCGAATGACCCGGACTCAGACTGCGATGAGGCCGCCCTGCTGATCCGCATGCCCGACGGTACGATCAAGTACCGCGCGAGGAACACCGTCGACCCCTCCGGGATCAACGGACAGAGCGTCTACAACGGCACTGCCGGCGTGGACCGCATCTTCGGTGGAAACGACAGCGACACCTTCTGGGGTGGTGCCAGCAACGACATCATCGAAGGTGGTGACGGAGCCGACGTCGCACTCGGTGGCGAAGGCGAGGACATCATCACCGACCTCGCCGGCGACGACGTGCACAAGGGCGGTCCCGGAAACGACGCGATCGACGCCGGCCCGGGCCTGGACATCATTATGGGTGGAGACGGCAAGGACTTCACGAACGGTGGAGCCAATGCCAACGAGACCTTCGGTGGAATCGGTGACGACTTCATCATGCTTGGTCAAGGCATCGATGCCGCGTTCGGTGACAGCGGCGACGACTGGGAAGAGGGCGGGGACCAACCTGACCTCATGATCGGGGACAGCAGCAACCTGTTCTTCCTGGACGACTCCCAGAAGCCAGGACACGACATCCTGATCGGCCAGGGCGGCGACGACGACTACGACATGGAAGGCGGCGACGACGTCGGCCTCGCAGGACCCGGCGTCGAGAAGGTCGCCGGAGCCTCGGGATACGACTGGGAGATCGGTCTTCAGGATCCACAGGCACAGGATGCCGACCTGAACCTCCCGATCCCGCCGCTGGACATCCTGCAGGTGGGAGTCCGGGACAAGTTCAACGAGGTGGAGGCACTCTCAGGCGCGAACCTCGATGACATCCTGCGGGGCGACGACGTGGTTCCCAGCGCCGTCGGCGGCGCCGGATTCATCGGATGCGACGTGCTGGACCAGGCGGGCCTTGACCGCATCGCGGGCCTTGACCCGCTGGTACCGGCGCTCAGCACTCCGGCGAACACCGTCATCGGGGCGTCGGCATCCAGGGACTGCCCGCTGCTGGTCCCCGGCAGCAACGTCTGGGGCGATGGCAACATCCTCCTCGGCGGCGGTGGCAGCGACCTGATCGAGGGACGCGGCGCCGATGACATCATCGACGGCGACAGGTACCTCAGCGTCCGGCTCAGCGTCCGCACGGACGCGAACAACCCGCTCAGCGAGGTTGGCAGCGCCGCCGGCATGACCACGCAGTACCTGCGGGACGGAAACGGTAACCTCACCGGTGCCACCCTCCAGGAAGCCGTGTTCGCGGGAACCGTGAACCCGGGCAACATCGTGGCAGTCCGCGAGATCCTGGCGGGCACCGGCGGTACTGACACCGCGGTCTTCTCCGGACCGCTGTCGAACTACACCGTCGTTTCCACCCCCGCAACGGCGACCGAGCTGGCCAAGGTGACGGTCACCCAGACCGGTGCCAACGTGGTTGGCCAGAAGGTCAGCGACGGGATCGACACGCTGCGGAACATCGAGCGGCTGCAGTTCACCGATCAGGTGGTCACAGTGCAGGTGCCTGATGCGCCGGCCATCGGCTCGGCGACCGCAGGCAACAGTTCCGCAACGGTGACATTTACGGCCCCGGCGCCCAACGGATCCTCGGCGATCACAGGCTTCGAAGTGGTCGTGAACACCGGCGGCGCGGCAGTCCAGACGGTCACCGGCATTGCGGCCTCAGCCACCAGTGCCACGGTCACCGGACTGACCAACGGCACCTCGTACACCCTCCAGGTGCGTGCGGTGAACCAGTTCGGCGCAGGGCCGCTGTCCGCGGAATCCAACGCGATCACGCCAGCGGCCTCGGTACCCGGCACGCCGACCGGAGTCACGGCGACAGCGGGTGTCGCCTCGGCAACCGTGACGTGGACGGCACCGGCCAATGACGGAGGGTCCCCGATCACGGGGTCCCAGATCGAAGTCCGCACGGGAACCACGGTGGTCACCACCGTCTCCTTCGCCGACGCGGCCACCAGCCAGGTGGTCACGGGCCTGGCAAACGGGACCGCGTACACGTTCGTGGTCCGGGCGGTGAACGCGGCCGGAACCAGCCTGGGTTCGGCACCGTCGAGTGCGGTGACCACACCGAATACGGCCGGCGCTCCGGTGATTGGACGGGCACGGCAAGGAGCCAACCGTGGACCGGTGACGGCCAGCATCGACTGGACGCCGCCGGCGGCGACGGGAGGTTCACCGATAACCGGTTACAAGGTGACGGCCCTGCGGATGAGTTCAGCCGCAGCCAACGCTACGGTGATCTCACGGACGGACTCCGCCGTTCTGCCGGCTACGGCGAGGTCCCTGGAGATGACCCTTACCAACAACAACTACCGGTTCGTTGTAGTGGCCATCACCGCAGTAGGGACCAGCCCGGAGTCCGCCCGCTCGAACAGCGTGGTGGCACGATAGGGAAGGCACAGCGCAGCTAGCACCTGCAGCTGGCAAGTGAAGGGGGTGGCCCCGCGGCCACCCCCTTTGCTGTGCGTGCGGAGCTGCCTGTGGGGGCACACCACCACTGTGCCGAGCTCCCTCTGCTGCGCCGCCCCCCCCTGTGCCGGCACACCCCTGCCTGCAGTTCCCTCGGTGGGGGAGGTAACGGGGGGGGCATCTTTATCCAGGCATGGAAGAGGGGCCAGGCTGGCTGAGATACAGTCTCAGCCGGCCTGGCCCGTCGTCGTTAGTTAGCGAGCAGCGGTGCTGTTCTGATCAATGGCCGTGTACCGGTTCCTGGGCAACGGACGCATCTGCGGGCTCCTTGTCCATGTCCACGCCCGTTCCCGTCCCCGAGCGCGGAGCCACCTTGACGTCGTCGGCGGTGTTCCCTGCGGCGCGGGCAACGCCGCGGCGGACGGCCTCCACCGTCTTGTCGCTCAGGAGCGGGCCCGTGTAGCCCAGTTCCAGCTCACCGTCGCCGGCATGGGTGTCATAGTTGCCCAGCCCATCGGCGAGGATGCCTTCCAGCGCGATTGCCTCGGCCAGGGCCCCGGGGTTGGCCGAGCTGACAGCGAACCGGAGGTCGTGCACCAGGACCTGGGCCACATGAACGTGGTCCAGTCCCGGAAACGCCAGGTCGTGGCCGAATGCAAGGTTAACCAGTTCGCCGCCATCAGCGATGGTGGCATCACTGGGCAACGCAACAATGAGCTCTGGCACCGTGTGTTGCAGCACGTTAGCGTCAAGGACATCCGGTGAGATCGGGGACACGGCCAGCCCCTGGCTGCCCGCAGCCGAGGAGAGCGCTGCGCTGAGCGCAACCAGATCCGCGTTAGGGGCCGGGTGGATGGCCACCACAATACGGCGGCGGACCATCAGCCCGTCGTAGCTCACCTGGGGCCGGCCGTTCCCCAGCTCGGAACCCGAACCGGACGTCAGGACCACGCCGGACGGGTCGGAAGGAGAACCGGGTGGCGCTCCGGCAGTGCAGCCGGCCAACAGCGAAGAGGCCAGAACCACCGAGACGGCAACAGCAGCCGCCTTCATCTCACGTACCCGCCGGGTAACCCGGCTGGTAGCGCGGGATGAAATAGTTCGCTGGCAGGGTGTCCGGGACGGAGGGGTCGGAGGTGATGGGATCGTTGTTCCGCGGATCGCCCACGGAGAACTGCACCATCATGTCGTGGTCCTCGTGCACCAGGTTATGGCAGTGCACCATGTAGCGTCCGCCCGCCTGGGCTCCGGTGTCGAACTGCGTGAGGAAGGTGACGGACTCGTTCTCACCCGCATAGAAGACATCCTTGGGACCCCCCTCCCACGCGAACGGTTTCCCGCCGTTGGTGTTGCGGGCGATGATCTTGGCATCGACCAGATGGATGTGGACAGGGTGGAACCAGCCGCCGGATCCGTTGGTGATGGTCCACTGCTCAACGTCAAAAGGCTGCGGATTGCCGAACAGCTTAGTGAACCCTGAACTTTCCACATCGGCCCACGTAACCCCGTTGATGGTCCATTCCCCGTTCTCCCGCTCCACCCTGAGCTCCCGCTTGGCCACAGCCATCTCCGGCGTCAGGCTCATGGTGTGCAGGCCGCCGTGGGCGGCGTTCGGCGACCCGCCCTCGTCGAGCGTCTTGGGAATCGAGGAGATGCCTCCCTTCCCCGAGCCGGAGTTGCGCACTACCTCGAACTGCATGATTTTGTCCGTATTGGCAAAATCCTCGTTGTTCTTGTTGCTGAGGTTCCGCAACTGAATCTTTTGCCCCACTTTGTACTTCCGGAAGTCGATGAGGATCTCGTAGCGTTCCGCGGTGCCCTGCCGCCACGACTGCACCGCCTGGACCTTGGGCGTCATACCGCCGTCGGTGCCGACGATGTAAACCGGCTCTCCGGTGGAGAGGGTGGGCCGGTACGAACGGGTAATCGAGGCCACGAGGACCCGGAAACGGTAAATGCGCGGCTTCACCTTCATGGTTGGCCACGGCACCCCGTTGACCATGATGATGTCGCCCCACAAGCCGTCGTGGTCGTTGTCGTTGTAGCCGAACGAGCCGTCAGCATTGAACAGGGCATCCGAGATCATCAGCGGCACATCGAACTCACCCTGCGGCAGCTGGTCACGCTCGAACTCATCGGACAGTGCGTAGAAGCCGGCCAGCCCGGAGTACACATTCTCGGCCGTCACGTGATGCTTGTGGTCGTGGTACCAGAGCGTCCGCCCCGTTTGCCAGTTGGGGTAGTGGTAGTTCTTGACGTATCCCGGTGGAGTGGTGTCATTGGCGTACCCGTCGTATTGCGGCAGCGACGCCGAGCCGTGGAGGTGGGTAACGGTATGGAAGGCCATGGGATGCAGCAGGCCCAGCGCCGGGAAGTCATTACGGATCCGCACCTCGGTCCGGGTCCCCTGGAGGGCCCGGATAGTAGGGGCGGGGAAAATACCGTTGTACCCGGCGAGCGTGGTGGTGAGCCCCGGCAAAAACTGGGCTTGTCCAAGCTTCTGCGTCAGCGCGTACTTGGCATACGGGCGGTTGCGGTCCCCGTCGTCGAAGCCGGTTTCGTAAGGCTCCAGCACTGGTGGCCGCCGGAACACGCCCGCGTACGGAACGGGGGTGTTTTGGGGCGCGAGCTGGCTGGTCGTGATGGGCGGCGTGGTGGGCGGCGTGGTGGACGAAGGAACGGTGAGCGGGGTCCCCTTCATGCCCACGAGGCTGAATGCTCCAAGCGCTCCGCCCAGTTTTAGAACTTCCCTGCGAGATGTCATGACCTCTCCTCAATGGTGAGTGGCTGCTCAACCCTGCTCAGATCATGCGCCGCGCAACTTGTAAAAAGGCTGGAGCGGCCACCCCCGGAGGCCCCTGCCAAGGGAGTGGTTGGCCGCATCAACGTCGGAGGCTGCCGGTAAAGTGAAACCATGCCCGACGACCGCGCACGCCAGCCCCGGAACGCGTTCCCGGACCTCCCTTCCCTGGACGAACTGCTCGCCACTGCCCACGTGGTGAGCCTGCCCATGCGGGTGAAGTTCCGCGGCATCATGGAACGCGAAACGCTGCTGCTGCGAGGGCCGCACGGGTGGGGCGAGTTTTGCCCGTTCCCCGAATATGCCGACGCCGAGGCTTCCCGCTGGCTCGCCGCCGCCATCGAGGCCGGCTGGCACGGTTTCCCTTCGCCAGTCCGTTCGTTGATCCCCGTTAACGCCACCGTGCCTGCCGTTTCCGCGGACCGGGTGCCGGAGGTCCTGACCCGGTTCGGCCGGGTGGACGCCGTCAAGGTCAAGGTGGCCGAGCGCGGGCAGACGCTCGACGACGACGCCGCCCGGGTGGCCGCCGTCCGTTCCGCATTGCCGGGCGCCGCCATCCGCGTCGACGCCAACGGCGGCTGGGACGTGCCCTTTGCAGTGTCGGCACTCACCCGGCTCGCCGCCGTCGGACTTGAATATGCCGAGCAGCCGGTGCCCACCATCGAGGGGCTCGCCGAGGTGCGGCGGCAGCTGCGCGCCGCCGGGACGCCGGTCCTGATCGCCGCCGACGAAAGCGTGCGCAAGGAATCCGACCCCCTTAGGGTGGCACGGGCCGGCGCGGCGGATCTGCTGGTTGTCAAGGTCGCGCCGCTCGGGGGAGTGCGGCGCGCGCTGGACATCGTGGCGCAGGCCGGGCTCCCCGCCGTCGTCAGCTCCGCACTGGACACCTCCGTGGGCATCCGCGCCGGGCTGGCTCTGGCCGCTGCCCTGCCCGAACTGCCGTATGCGTGCGGGCTGGGGACGGTGTCGCTGTTCACCTCGGATATCACGCTGGATCCGTTGGTGGCCGACGACGGCGCCATCCGCCTCCGCGATGTCGCCGCCGACGCCGGGCTGCTGGAGCAGTATGCGGCTTCCCCGGAACGCCGCAACTGGTGGCTGGCCCGCCTCGCCAGGGTCCACGCCCTCCTCGCCCCCTGACCCTCTCTCACTTCCTGCAGGTTTCTTACGAACGCTCTCTCGCTTAACGCGGTTTTTTGGGCAACGCTCTCTCACATCCCTGCAGGTCACCGCCGGTTAACCGGAACTTCACCCGGCTGACGGCTGGGCGTCGGAAGCGGCTGAAAGGGTGGCCGGGACCCGATCGTAAATTTGGAGGCACCCCTTGTCTGAAACGACAGCCCGCAAGTTCACCCTGCTGCCCATGCTTGGCCACACCAAGGGCAAGCGAAGCGCCGTCACCTGCGCTTTGAAGTGCGACAACGCCTGCTCCGGCGATGTCTGCAACACGAGCTCCAACAGCTACTTCCGGGACATCGCGTCCGCCACCATGTCCCGCCGCGCCGCCCTGGGCTTCGGCGCCGCCGGTGCGCTCGCCGTCGTACTCGGCAGCGCCATTACCTCAGCGGAACCGGCAGTTGCCGGCGGCCCCGGCCTGGCGCCGGCAGCTAAGGAAGGCTTCGCCAAGGCGAAGCTGAAGTTCACGCCGATCGCTCCGGTGGATGCCGCCGTCGACGCCGTCACCGTTCCGGAAGGCTTCACCTGGCAGCCCGTGATCCGCTGGGGTGACCCGATCTTCAACGGCGCCCCGGACTTCGACCTGAACAACCAGACAGCCGCCGCGCAGGAAAAGCAGTTCGGCTACAACTGCGACTACACGGACATCCTGGAGATCCCGAACACCAAGGGCCGCCGGGCCGTGCTGTTCGCGAACCACGAATACACCAACGACGGCATCATGTTCCCGCCGTCCATGCCCGCTGCCGACGTCCGCGCAGTGGGCCAGGCTGCACACGGCCTGTCCGTCGTCGAGCTCGAGCGCAAGAACAAGAACAAGCCGTGGACCTACGTCAAGGGCGCGCCGCTGAACCGCCGCCTCCTGAACAACACAGTCTACGAACTGACCGGCCCCGCCGCCGGCTCGGAGCTAGTCAAGACGGTGAAGGACCGCGACGGCCGCTTCATCAAGGGCACGCTGGGTAACTGCGCCGGCGGCACCACCCCGTGGGGCACCATCCTCTCCGGCGAGGAAAACTTTAACGGTTACTTCCGCTCCCCGGGTACCTCCGCTTATGACAAGCGTTACGGCCTCACCGACAAGGCCACCGCCCGCCAGTGGGAAATTGATGACGAGCGCTTCGACACCCGCAAACCCGGCTACGAGAACGAGGCCAACCGCTTCGGCTACATTGTTGAGGTTGACCCGTTCGATCCGACCTCCACCCCCAAGAAGCACTCCTCGTTGGGCCGCTTCAAGCACGAGGGCGCCAACGTCATCATCGCCGAATCCGGGCACGTGGTGGCTTACTCCGGCGACGACGAGCGCTTCGACTACCTCTACAAGTTCGTGTCCAAGGACAAGTACATCGAGGGCAACCGCCAGCACAACATGACGCTCCTCTCCGCCGGCAACCTCTACGTGGCTCGGTTCACCGGAAACTCAGCCGATTTCAAGGCCAGCGAAGTGCCGGCAGACGGTGCGTTCGACGGCACGGGCGAGTGGCTCGCGCTGGTGGAGAACGGAGTCTCTGCAGTACCGGAAATGACTGTTGAACAAGTTCTGGTCTACACCCGCGTTGCCGCCGACAAGGTTGGCCCCACCAAGATGGACCGTGCCGAGGACGTTGAGCCCAGCCTGCACACCGGCAAGGTCTACGTGGCCTGCACCAACAACTCCAACCGCGGCGTCGGCTCGAACGAAGCCGCCAACGAGGTCAACCCGCGCAACGAAAACCGCGACGGCCACATCGTGGAAATCACCGAAACCGGCGACCAGACCTCCACTGCCTTTACGTGGAACCTGCTCATGGTCTGCGGCGATCCCGCCACCGACAAGTTCACCTACTTCTCCGGCTTCCCGGTGGACAAGGTCTCGCCCATCTCCTGCCCGGACAACCTCGCGTTCGACTCCGTGGGCAACCTCTGGATCTCCACCGACGGCGCCCCCGCCGGAATCGGCAAGGCCGACGGCCTCTTCAAGGTCACCCTCGAAGGTGCCGAACGTGGCAAGGTGGAGCAGTTCCTGGCCGTGCCGAAGGAAGGCGAGACCTGCGGACCGATCATCCACGACGACGAGCGCACCGTTTTCGTGGCCGTGCAGCACCCGGGTGAGGAAGGCTCGTTCGAGAAGCAGAGCTCGTTCTTCCCGGACTACGTAAAGGAAGGCGCGACGCCGGCCCGCGGCGAGGCGCGCGCACCCCGTCCGTCCGTGATCCAGGTGTTCCGCACGGACGCCTAACACCCCTCCCACCACGTTGCTCTATCACTTGCAGTCCCTATCCGGCTTCGGAAGGGACTGTAAGTGATAGAGCAACGCAGGGGGGAGAGAGCGTCCTAGCCGATCAGGCCGGCGCCGAACTCCTCTTCGGCGATGAGCGGCCTGATGACCGCCTCCACTTCGCCCTGGATGAAGTTGCGCGGGAGTCCCGGGACAGGCAGGCGTCCTCAGGATGGCAAACTGGTTCGGTGACTTCCCTGAACTCCCTCGCCGCCGCGCGGATCGCCGTCGATGCCCTGATCGACGGTGGCGTCCAGTACGTGGTGGTCTCGCCCGGATCGCGTTCCGCCCCCATGGCCTACGCCCTGGCCGAGGCCGAAGCGGCCGGCCGCGTGGACCTGCTGGTCCGCATCGACGAACGCTCCGCCGGCTTCACGGCCCTTGGCCTGGCCCTGTCCACCGGCTCCCCGGCGGCCGTCCTCACCACCTCAGGCACCGCCGTCGGGAATCTTATGCCCGCCGTGATGGAGGCCAACCACGCCGCCGTTCCGCTGGTGGTGGTGTCCGCCGACCGGCCCGAGGAACTGCAGGGGACCGGCGCCAACCAGACCACCATCCAGCTGGACCTGTTCGGCGAGCACGTGCGTTTCGCCGCCGACGTCCCGGCCGGCAGCAACCCGCTGCGCGCGGTGGAAACGGCGCTGGCCGCGGCCACCGGAGCGTTTTCCGACCTCGCACCCGGGCCTGTCCAGCTCAACCTGGCGTTCCGCGACCCGCTGGTTCCCGGGCCGGAGGAGGGGCTTCCGACGGCGGCCGGGCATCCCAGGTTCCGGATCGGCACCGACCCGCTCACCATGAACCTGCCGCCCGCCCCTGCCTCGCTGGAGGAAAGGCGCACCGTGGTGCTGGCAGGGCACGACGCCGGGCCGGTCGCCGAAGCGTTCGCCCGCGCACACGGCCTGCCGCTGCTCGCGGAACCATCCTCAAACGCCCGCTTCGGCCCCAACGCCGTGGGTCCGTACCGGCTTCTGCTGGAACACTTCGGAGCGTCGTCCGCGCTGCCTATCGAACGGGTGGTGATGTTCGGCCGGCCCACGCTGTCCCGTCCGGTTGCCGCGCTGTTGGAGCGTGCCGAAGTGCCGTCCGCGCTGTACCAGCCGGTTCCCGTGGCCTGGTACCAGCCGGGCCGGCGCACGGAACTTCCGCTGGAGAACCTGGCCGATCTCGCCGATTTCGCCGGCCGAGGCCCGTCCGACTGGCTGGATACCTGGCTGCTGGCCGGGGCCGCCGCACAGCACGCCCTCGACGGCGTCCTGGCCGCAGAGCCCGCCGCTTCAGGACCCTCCGTGGGCGCCCAGGTCTGGCAGCACGCCCGAGGCCAGTTGATGCTGGGATCCTCCAACGGCATCCGCGATGTTGACCTGGCTGGCCTGCCCGCCGCCGAGCCAGCCGCCACTGTCTACGCCAACCGCGGCCTCGCCGGGATCGACGGCACCATCTCCACTGCCACCGGGATTGCCATCGGCGGCCGCCAGTACACCACGCTGCTGCTGGGCGACGTCACCTTCCTGCATGACGCCGGCAGCCTGCTCCTGGGGTCCGGCGAACCTTCGCCGGACCTGCGGATCGTGGTGCTGAACGACGCCGGCGGGGCCATCTTTGATCTGCTGGAGCACGGGGCTGTGCGTGAATCCGGACGCTACACGGACGCCGTCGAGCGGCTCTTCGGCACCCCCCACAGCGTGGACATCGCGGCACTCGCCGCAGCGTACGGCGTCGGGCACTGCTCGGTAAGTACGACGGCGGGACTCGCCGAAGCGCTCGCCGCACCGCTGACGGGGCGCAGCATCATCGAAGTCCGCACGGACCGTGTTGGCCTCCGCGCCCTCCACACGCGCATCAAGGCCGCCGTGGCCGCCGCAGTGTCCGCCGTCGGAGCGTAGGATCGCGCTCGCGGCTGCCTGACGCGCGAAAGACCCTATGACGCGCATATGCCCTGCCGCTACCGAATTCCGATAGCGACAGGGCATATGCGCGTCGGCAGGCAGGCACCGCGTCGAAAGCGGCTACTCCTCGATCTCGATGTGCGTCGGGTCCAGGACCCGGCGCAGGAACTCCTTGGTGCGGGCCTGGGTGGGTGCGGAAATGACCTGCTCGGCCACGCCTTCCTCCACCACCACGCCGCCGTCCATAAACACCACGCGGTCGGCTACCTCGCGGGCGAAGCCCATCTCGTGGGTCACCACCAGCATGGTCATGCCCTCCTTGGCGAGGTTCCGCATGACCGAGAGGACATCGCCCACGGTCTCGGGGTCCAGCGCGGAGGTGGGCTCGTCAAAGAGCATCAGTTCGGGGTTCATGCTCAGCGCCCGGGCGATCGCAACACGCTGCTGCTGGCCGCCCGAAAGCTGGTCCGGGAAACGGTCGGACAGGTGCCCCAGGCCCACGCGGTCCAGGTTGTGCTGGGCCACCTTGTCGGCCTCTTCCTGGGACCGCTTCAGGACCTTCGTCTGCGCGATGGTGCAGTTCCGCTTGGCGTCCAGGTGCGGGAACAGGTTGAACTGCTGGAAAACCATGCCCACCTTGCGGCGCATTTTGTCGATGTCCACGTCGGGGTCTGTAGCTTCGAAGCCGCCCACATGGATGGCGCCCTTGTTGGGCTGCTCGAGGAGGTTGACGCAGCGCAGGAGGGTGGATTTGCCGGAGCCGGACGGGCCGATCAGGCACACCACTTCGCCGGGGGCAACGTCCAGGCTGATGCCCTTGAGGACCTCGTTGCTGCCGTAGGACTTGCGGAGATCCTTGATGGACACTCCGGCCGCGTTGATGGTGCCGGTGTTGCCGGCGGAGGAATTTACGACGTCGTTCATGGCTTCCCTGCCTATCGCTTGGTCCGCGCGGAGCGGCTTTCGAACTTCCGGGCCAGGAGGCTCAGCGGGATGGTGATGACCAGGTAGAAGGCGCCGGCTACGAGGAGCGGTGTCAGGCCTGCGCCCAGGCTGGAGATGCCGTCGCGGCCGAACTTGGTGAGCTCGTACTGCGACGCCGTGAGGCCCAGGACGTAGATCAGCGAGGAGTCCTTGGTCAGCAGAATGACCTCGTTGGTCAGCGGCGGGAGCACAATCTTGAACGCCTGCGGAATGACGATGGACACCATGGCCCGCCACTGCGGCATGCCCAGCGACCGTGCGGCTTCGAGCTGTCCCTTGGGCACAGCCTGCAGGCCGGCGCGCAGGGTTTCGGCGATATATGCCGAGGCCACCATACCCAGCGAGATCATGACGATAAGGGTAACGTTCCACTGAACTCCAAACGCGAGCGGGACACCGTAGCCGAACGCGATGAACACCAGCAGCGCCGGAACTCCGCGGAAGAACTCGATGTAGCCGGTGGCGATCCAGCGGTACAGCGGGAATGTGGAGAGCTTCATCAGGGCCAGCAGGAGGCCGCCGGAAAGGCCCACCACGAAGCCGAGGAACGTATAAACCAGGGTGTTCTTAAGGCCAACCAGGAAGATGTCCGGGAACATCGGGCCGATCTTGGCGAAGTTGAAGACGCTGTTGCCGATTGTCTTCCAGTCGGTGGCCAGGACCAGCGCGGCCACTGCCACGACGAAGATGCCGATCTGGACATACAGGCTCACTTTGGCCCGTTGACGTGCGGTCATTGCCATGGGGTGCTCACATTCATTTGCGTGGCTGAGGCCCCGGACGGGCTGCAGCGCAGTCCGTGCGGGGCCCCAGCGGCGTGGTTCTCAGGGCTGTGAAGGTCAGTCCGGGGTGCCGGCTACTTGGCGGTCTCGCCGAACCAGGTGGTTTCGAACTTCTTCAGGCTGCCATCGTCGGTCAGGCGCTTCAGGGTTCCGTTGACCTTCTCGGCCATGGCGGTGTTGCCCTTCTTGATGGAGATGCCCAGCTTCTCGCCCGTGGCGTAGTCATCCACACGCTCGAACTTGGCGTCATCCTTGATGGCGTAGGCCAGGATTGACTGGTTGCCCAGGGCAGCGTCGATGGTGCCGGCCTGGAGAGCCTGGACCAGGAGGCCGCTGTCCTCGAACTGCTGGGCGTCGATGCCGTTCTCCGCCGCGTACTTTGCGCCGGTGGTGGCCTGCTGGACACCCACCTTCTTGCCCTTGGCGCTGTTGATGTCCGTGATCCCGGACGCCGTAGTGGCCACGAGGGTGAGGTCATCGTCCATGTACGGGTTGGAGAAGTCCATAACGGCCTTGCGGACATCCGTGATGGAAATCGAGGAGATGGAGACGTCGCAGCCGGTGAGGGCGGTTCCGGTCTCGATGGCCTCGAAGGAGCTGTCCACGATGCTCAGTTCGGCGCCGAGGTCCTTGGCTACTTCATTGGCGATGTCGATATCGAAGCCAACGATCTGGCCGTCCTTCTGGAATTCGAAGGGCTCGTAGGGGACATCGGAGCAGACAGTGAGCTTGCCGGCGTTGATGAGCTGGATGCCGCCCTCGGTCGCAGCCGGGGTGGTGCTGCCGCCACAGGCGGTAAGGGTGAGCGCGCCGGCGGCCAGGATTGCGGCTGCCTTGGCGGCGATCTTGGCCTGGGCCAGGGACTTGAGCTGCATGTTCTTTACCTTTTGTTGCAGGGGTGTGCGGTACTAAATCGGTTCATAGTGTATCGCCGAACGAGAGATTTGCATCACATGAAACTTAGTTTCACTATTGGATAACTAAATCACAGGCTAAATCAAGACCCGGGAGGCGGCCTGTGTCTGGAATTCCGGACACACTACAAATCTAGCTCGCAGACAGCGTCGTGAAAACGCCGTTTCACGACACGGTTTCATGACGTTTAAGTGCCAGTCAGGTGGGTGGGACGGTGGCCCTAGTTGGAAATCCCCAGCGACTCCAGCATCGGCCGGAACTTCGCCCACGTCTCCGCCAACTCGGCCTCCGGCTGGGAGCCATCCACTATGCCGCAACCGGCATATAACCGCACAGTATGCGGATCCTCGATCACGGCGCCGCGCAGGGCGATGCCCCATTCGCCATTTCCGGCAGCGTCGAGCCAGCCCACCGGCCCCGCATATGGGCCGCGGTCCAGGTGTTCAAGCTTGCGGATCAGGGCGCCGGCCACCAGTGTGGGCGTGCCGCAGACCGCGGCCGTGGGATGCAGCGCATTGATCAGCGCGAGGCACGTGGGCACATGGCCCTCCACCTCGGCGAGCTCCGCCTTGACGTCCGACGCCAGGTGCCACACGTTCGGCAGCTCCAGGATGAACGGCTCGTCGTGCGCGTTCATGGCCTCGGAAAACGGTGCCAGCTGCGACGTGAGTGACTGGATCGCGATCTCGTGCTCGTGCCGCTGCTTCTCGGATCCGGCCAGCACCCGTTCGGCGTAATCCATGGGAATCTCGGACTCGCCGTGCGCATCGCGGCGGTCCAGCGTCCCGGCCAGCACGCGCGCCTGGGCGGTGCGGCCTTCCACCTGGATCAGCATCTCCGGGGTGGCGCCCACGAGCCCGTCCACGCCATACGTCCAGCATTCGCGATACCGCACGGCGAGCTCGCGCAACACCTGCGCGGCGTTCACGCCCGACGGCACCGTGGCCACAATGTCCCGCGCCAGCACCAGTTTCTCCAGCGCACCGGTCCGGATCTCCGCCACGCCGGCGGCGACGGCGGCCATCCAGTCCTCCTCGCTGAGCGAACCGGTGTGCAGGGTGGCCCCGTCGGCGGAAGGCAAAGGACGCACGACGGCGCCGGCCGGTTCGGCGGGGACGTCACCGGAGGTGCTGCCATCGCTCAGCCAGCCGGCCAGGGCGGCGAGGGCGCCCGCTTCGGTGAGTTCGCCGTCGTCGACCGTCAACTGGGTGAGCCAGTACCGGCCGTCGCGGACGCCCACCACGATCTCCGGCACAATCAGGCGTGATACGTGGGTGGACTTCTTGGAAAACGCGAAGGAGCCGAAAGCCACGGGACCGGTGCCGGGCAGCTCCACGGAGTCGGTGATGTCCGCTTCGAGGACCAGGTGGCGCCACCAGATGTCGGCCTCAAGGAAACGCTCAGGGCCGGTGGCGGTGAAGCGGGCGATCTCGCCGAAGCCCACCAGGCCGGCTTCGCGGCGGGTCCAGCAGAGGGCGTCGTCCCGGACCAGGAACTGCGGCAGTCCGCCGGCAGATGCGTTGCCATCCAGGGGGACTGTGAGGGTGCGGAACGTGCTCGTCATGATGAGACAACACTACTCCCGCGCGTGTCAGACCCGGGCCGGCCGCCCTGTGCGTCGCTCCGGCCCGGCAGGGGCGGAGAACAGGTCCGGCCGTGCGGCGCGCATGCTCGCGACGTCGTCCAGGATGAAGCGCAGGTGGCTGCGCAGCCCGTCTTCCGCAGCCGACAGGTCACCGGCGAGGATCGCGTCCAGCACGTGGCGGTGGTCGGCGGCGTACTCCGTGATGCCGCGGTAGCCGCTGAGCCCCAGGTAGCGGGCGCGGTCCAGGTGGCCTTTGGCGTTGGAAACGGTGGCCCAGGCTGTTTCGTGGCCGGCGATGGCCAGCAGGGTCCGGTGGAAGTCCTCGTCCAGCGGGTAGAACTCCTCACGGGTGGTGCAGGCGTCCTGCCGGTCCAGGAGTTCGTAGAGCGCGGCTGCGTTTTCAGGGGTGATGTTGCGGGCGCAGTCAGCCAGCGACGCAACCTCGATGGCCTCGCGGATGAACTGTGCCTGCGCCACGATATCCGGGTCGAGGTAGGTCACGTAGGTGCCGCTCTGCGGGCGGATCTCCACGAGCCCTTCCTGCGCGATGAGCATCAGTGCCTCGCGGATGGGCTGGCGGCTGGTGCCCAGGTGGTGCGCCAGCTCGTTCTCGGAGAGGAGGGTCCCGGGCGCGTCCTCGCCGGAGATGATGCGCTCACGGATCTGCGCATACGCCATCATCCGGGCAGAGATGCGCGGGGTGGTGTCGGGGGCGGCCATGCTTCCACAGTAGCCGCGCCACCCTGCCAAGGCGCCGTGCCCAGGGAGCAAGTGCGGAGCTGCGTCATCTATTGACACACTGGTATGGCAGTGCTTGAATGGCAGTCGTTGTCCCGATGAAGGGACAAGACCAAGACGTCTGGCCATGCCGCATCATTGAAGCTGTGCATCCGGCCGGACCCGTAGAACAGAGGGGTTCATGACGGCAACAATCCAGGTAGGCGCCACCAAGCGCTCATCCAAGGACCTGATCAGGACTGCAGTATCCGGCTGGCTCGGAACTGCCATGGAATACATGGACTTCCAGCTCTATTCGCTGGCCGCCGCCATCATCTTCCCCAAAATCTTCTTCCCCAACTTCGACCCCGTAGTGGGCCTGCTGATCGCCTTCATGACCTACGGCGTGGGCTTCCTGGCCCGCCCGGTGGGCGCCTGGTTCTTCGGCCGCATGGGTGACCGCGTGGGCCGCAAGAAGGTCCTGGTTATCACCATCATGATGATGGGCGTGTCCACGATGCTCATCGGCTTCCTGCCGGGCTACGCCCAGATTGGCCTTGCCGCGCCGATCATCCTCGTGCTCCTCCGCCTCGCCCAGGGCTTCGGCGCCGGTGCTGAGCTCTCCGGCGCTTCGGTCATGCTGGCCGAATACGCTCCGCCCAAGAAGCGCGGCCTGATCGCCTCCTTTGTCTGCCTCGGCACGAACTCCGGCACACTGCTGGCCTCCGGCCTGTGGGTCCTGCTGACGCTCCTGCCCGAAGAAGCACTCATGAGCTGGGGCTGGCGCCTGCCGTTCATCGCCAGCATCGGCATCACGCTTTACGCCCTCTGGATGCGCCGCAACCTGAAGGAAAGCCCCGTTTTCGAGGCCGCCCGTGCGCAGGAAATCGCCGACGCCGCTGCTGCCGCCGCCTTCACCGCTGAGTCCGGCACCGCCGTCGGGCAGTCCGCCCCGGCCGCCAAAACCAAGCGCAAGGGCAAGGCCTTCTTCCTGGCGATGGCCCTGCGGATCGGCGAATCCGGCAACTCGGCCATGATCCAGACCTTCCTCATCGGCTACATCGTCACCGGCCTGAGCATGGACAAGAGCGTGGGCACCTTCGCGCTGCTGATCGGCTCGTTCCTCGGCTTTGCCACCGTTCCGCTGGCCGGCTGGCTCTCCGACAAGTTCGGTCGCCGCAGCATGTACCGCGCCCTGTCCGGCTTCCAGATGTGCTTCGCCATCCCGGCCCTGCTGATGATGCAGTCCCGCGACCCGTTCCTCGTCTCGCTGGTCCTGATCATCGGCCTGTCCGTCTCCGTGCTGGGCATGTTCTCGGTCCAGTCCGCCTACGTGAACGAACTCTTCGGCTCCCGCAACCGCTACACCCAGCTGGCCATGGCCAAGGAAATCGGCGGTGTGCTCTCCGGCGGCCTGGCCCCCATCATCGCCGCCGGCCTGCTGGCCCTGTTCACCAATTCCTGGTGGCCGGTGGCCGGAATGATGGTCCTTTACTCCGCCATCGCTTTTGTGGCCACGTTCTTCGCCCCTGAAACCAAGGGACGCGACCTGACCCTCGTGGAGGATGCAGTTTGAAAGCCGTAGTTGTCCATTCCGCCGGAGACCTGCGTTTCGAGGACCGTCCGGACCCGGACTGCCCGGCCGGCTCGGTGATCGTCGACGTCGAATATGGCGGGATCTGCGGCTCGGACCTGCACTACGTCGCCCACGGCGCCTCCGGGTTGAGCCTCCTGGCCGACCCTATGGTCCTGGGCCATGAGGTGGCCGGCCGGATCTCCCTTCTGGGTGATGGCGTGGAGGGCTTCGCGGTGGGCGACGCCGTGACCGTCCACCCGGCCGTGTACTGCGGCGACTGCACCGACTGTCTCGCCGGTCGCACCAACCTCTGCCCGCAGGTCACCTACTACGGCAGCGCCGCGCACCGGCCGCACACGGACGGCGCCTTCGCCTCCCGCAAGGCCGTCCCGGCGGGCCAGCTCCGGCGCCTGCCCGCAGGCGTCACCACCCGGCAGGCCGCCGTCGCCGAGCCGCTCGCTGTGGCGATCCACGCCGTCGGCCGGGCCGGCAGCCTCGCCGGCAAGGACGTTCTGGTCAACGGCGCCGGGCCCATCGGCGCGCTGCTGGTGGCCGCCGCCCGGCGCGCCGGCGCGGCCAGCGTCGTCGCCAGTGACCTCTCGGAGACTTCGCTGGCGATCGCCAAGCGGATGGGAGCCGACGGCGTTGTGCTGGTGGGTTCCGGCGCGCAGCTTCCCGACGTGGATGTTGCGTTCGAGGCCTCCGGCGCTGCCCGCGCCCTGGGCGGTGTCCTCGCGGCCGTGCGCCGCGGCGGCGTCGTGGTCCAGGTGGGCAACCTGCCGGCCGGGCCCGTGACGGCCGAGCTCGCCGCACTCGTTTTCCGGGAGATTGATTACCGTGGGACCTTCCGTTTCGCGGACGAGCTGGATGACGCCCTCGCGTACCTGGCGGACGGGCTGGACGTTGAGCCGCTGCTGACGCACACGTTCGACGCCGGTGACGTGGCCGAGGCGTTTGCCGTGGCTTCGGACCGCCGGACGGGCTCGTCGAAAGTCCTTCTCAAGTTTGTCTGAGACAATTGCATGGTGAACCGAGCATCCTTGGAAAAGCGTCCGGACGAAGTAGCCACGATGTTTGACGACGTCGCACCTAAGTACGACGTCGTCAACGATGTCCTCTCCATGGGGCAAACCCGCCGCTGGCGCAGGATCGTGGTGGACGCCATGGACATGAAACGGGGCCAGCGGGTGCTGGACCTGGCCGCGGGAACCGGCACCTCCAGCGAGCCATATGCCGATGCAGGCATAGATGTCATCGCCTGCGATTTCTCCCTCGGCATGCTCAAGGTGGGCAAGCGCCGCCGCCCGGACATCAACTTTGTTGCCGGCGACGCCACCAACCTGCCGTTCGCGGACAACAGCTTCGACGCCAGCACCATTTCGTTCGGGCTGCGCAATGTCAACGAGCCCAAGAAGGCGCTGGCTGAGATGCTCCGCGTCACCAAGCCCGGCGGCAAGCTGGTCATCGCCGAGTTCTCCCAGCCCGTGGTGCCGCTGTGGCGCACCATGTATACGGAATATCTCATGCGTGCGCTGCCGGCCATCGCCGTGAAGGTGGCCTCCAACCCGGACGCCTACGTCTACCTCGCCGAGTCCATCCGCGCCTGGCCGGACCAGGACCACCTGGCCGCCTGGCTGCAGGAATCCGGCTGGGAAAAGGTCACGTACCGCAACCTGACCGGCGGGATCGTGGCCGTGCACCGTGCCACCAAGCCGCTGGAACACACGCCGGAGGGCGCAGCGGAGGCAATCGCCGCGCACAAAGGCCCCGTGGCCAAGCTCCGCCGGAACATCCAGCGCTGACCAGTGAATGTCCTGATTGTCGGCGCGGGGCCAGCCGGCTCCACCGCCGCGTACTACCTTGCCAAGGCCGGCATCAGTGTGACCGTCCTGGAGAAAACCAGCTTCCCGCGCGAGAAGGTCTGCGGCGACGGCCTCACCCCGCGCGCCGTCCGCGAAATCCAGAAGCTCGGCCTGCCGCACTCTGAAACCGACGGCTGGCGCCGGAACAAGGGCCTGCGCCTGATCGCGGGCGGCCGCACCATTGAGCTGCCTTGGCCCGAGGTGTCCGACTTTCCGCAGTACGGCCTCATCCGTACGCGTCTGGGCTTCGACGAGGAACTGGCCCGCCACGCCGAGGCTGCCGGCGCCGAAATCCTCGAGCGGCACAGCGTCACCGAAGCTCTCCGGGCTGAAGACGGCCGCGTGACCGGTGTCCGCGCAGCGCTCCTGGACGAGTCCGGACGCAAGACGGGGGAGTCACGCGACTTCAGCGCCGACGTCGTACTCGCCGCAGACGGCAATTCCACGCGAACCGCCGTGTCGCTGGGCATCCACAAGCGCGACGACCGCCCCCTCGGCGTCGCCGTCCGCACCTACTTCACGTCCCCCCGGCACGATGACGACTGGATGGAAGGCTGGCTGGAGCTCCCCGGCCGCGACGGAAAACTGCTCCCCGGCTACGGCTGGGTGTTCGGCGTCGGCGACGGCACGTCCAACGTGGGCCTTGGCATCCTGAACTCGTCCAAGGAATTTGGCAAGCTCGATTACAAGCAGGTCCTGCGCGAATGGACCGCCGCCATGCCCGCCGAGTGGGGTTTCACCCCGGACAACCAGGTGGGCGAAATCCGCGGCGCCGCGCTGCCCATGGGCTTCAACCGCACCCCGCACTACTCGCCCGGCCTCCTGCTCCTGGGCGACGCTGGCGGCATGGTCTCCCCGTTCAACGGCGAGGGCATCTCCTACGCGATGGAATCGGCCCGGTTCGCGGCGGAGTTCATCATCGACGCGTCCGCCCGTTCCTCTGCTGCGGGGGCAACGCACGACGCCGACGCGCACCTCGCGGGGTACGCGGACTATGTGCGGGGCCAGTGGGGATCGCACTTCACGCTGGGCCGGGCATTTGCCGCGCTGATCGGCAAACCCGCCGTCATGAAGCTCGCGCTGCGGACCGGGATGCCCATTCCCGTGCTGATGCGCTTTGTGGTGCGGCTGCTCGCAAACCTGACCGACCCGGCCGCGAAAGGCTTCGAGGACCGGGCCATCCGCGTCCTGGAGTCGCTGGTTCCGGCCACCTCCAACACCCCACCGGCATCGAACCAGCGGTATCCGCAACAAAAAGTTAGGGTTAACCAGTGACTAACTCCGCAGACCACAGCTGGACGCACGCCGGGCACGGCCTGCCGGACTCCGAACCCAGCCTCAACACCACCGCCATTGCCACGGGACTCCAGCTGCCCGCAGGCTTCGCGGCGATCGCGGAGGACGCCGAACTGGGCCCCGCCATCACCAACAACCTGGCGCGGGTGGAAAAGAAGCTGCGCGAAGCCATTGCCAACTCGGACCCCCTGGCTGACGCAACGTCGCGTCACCTCGTGGAAGCCGGCGGCAAGCGCATCCGGCCGCTGCTGACGCTGCTGTGCGCCCACCTTGGCGACGCCTCGCTTCCCGCCGTGGTGCAGGCGGCCGTGGTGGTCGAGCTGACCCACCTGGCAACGCTGTACCACGACGACGTCATGGATTCCGCGCCGTTCCGTCGCGGCGCCCCCACGGCCCACGAGGTATGGGGAAACTCCGTGGCTGTCCTCACCGGCGACCTCATCTTTGCCCGCGCGTCCATCCTGGTGTCCGAGCTTGGTTCCCGGGCGCTGGGCATCCAGGCCCGGACGTTCGAGCGGCTGTGCCTGGGCCAGCTGCACGAGACTGTAGGCCCGCGTCCGGACGAGGATCCGGTGGAGCACTACCTGTCCGTCATCGCGGACAAGACCGGTTCCCTGGTAGCCGCCTCCGGCCAGCTCGGTGCCATCTTCGCCGGCGCCGACGAGGCCTACGAGGACCTCCTGGTGGAGTACGGCGAGAAGGTGGGCGTGGCCTTCCAGCTCGCCGACGACGTCATTGATGTCACCGGCGTCAAGGTGAAGTCCGGCAAGTCACCGGGCACGGATCTCCGCGAGGGTGTGCCCACGCTGCCCGTTCTGTTCCTGCGGCGCGATGCTGCGGCCGGTGACCAGTCCGCCGTCGAACTCTTGAAGCTCATTGATGGGGACCTGACCTCCGACGCTGCCTTGGCTGCCGCCGTGGCCGGGCTCCGCGAGCACCCCGTCACCGCTGAGTCCTGGGTGGTTGCCCGCCGCTGGGCCGACGAAGCCATTGCCGCACTGGCGCCGCTTCCTGAGGGTGTTGTGAAGTCCTCGCTGTCCAACTTCGCCCTGGCCGTGGTGGACCGCGCCAGCTGATTCTCTTCTTTTGGAGCAGGGCCTTGGCGGGGTGAACCTGGCCGGGGCCCTCGCTCGTTAAATGCAATAGCCCCGGTTCTCAGCAACGATACGAGTCACACGTTGCGTCGAACCGGGGCTATATCTCCGTTCGCATCAGACCCGCCGGAGGCGTTTAGCGGATCCGTGAACAGTCTATGACAGGTTTGTCACAGGACGCAAGCCTGCTGTTACTGCGCGTGTCACAGGCCTCCCGTCCTGCTCCATCTCCTTCGTGGGGCACATTGCGGCATCCGAGGGGCCTTCCGGGCTGCAGAGACGGCGAGTCCGAGTCGCAGTGCCCCACGACGGCCCGGTTGTCCACATGCGGCATCTTGGGTCTGCCCTTTGCTGTGGTCCACGTGCACCGTGGAGTAATGGATATTGAGACTTTTCTCGGCGCGCGGGCAGGCGTAGCCCGGGCCTCGACGCTCCGAGAGGCCGGATTCTCCCGAACTTCCCTCGACAAAGCACTGGCGGCCGGGCGAATTGTGCGGATTCGACGAGGCATCTACAGCATGCCGCGTGAGGCAGGCGCGTCAGCCCTGGCGCTTCAGCACAACGCGCTGCTGACGTGCTTGTCGGCCGCCCCCACGTACCGGCTGTGGACGCTTTATGAACCAAGTTCCGTGCACCTGAGTCCAGGGCACAAGAAGACACCGCCGGGGACGCTGACCCATGGCCGATGCCCCCACCCGCACCATCCGTGGCTGCCAGTGGCAGGCTTGGCCGACGTCCTGATTCATGCGTTGCGGTGCCTGCCCGACGTGGAATCGCTGGTCATGCTTCAGTGCGCAGCACAGCGGGCGACATCAGCATGGACTTCCTGCGGCGGAAGCTCCGCGGAAACCGGAACGCCCGCGCCAGGTCCGTCCTCGACAGCGTGGTCCCCAGGGCGGATTCCATCCTGGAGGTGCTGGCCAACTACCATTTCCGGCGAGCGGGCCTCCATGTCCGAAGGCATGTAGAGCTTCCGGGAGTGGGAGAAGTGGACTTCCTTATTGAGGAGTGGCTCGTGGTGGAAACCGACGGCGTTACGCATTTGGAACCACGGCAAGTAAAAAAGGACCGAAAGCGCAACAATGCCACAGTCATCGGCGGACGGCTTGGCCTCAGATTCGGCTATGACGACGTTGTCCATCACCCTGAGCGGATGGTGAGCCAAGTGTTGGCGGTACTGGAGCTGTGCCGACAGGGAGCCTTCGGCGGGAGCTAAGTCGCGCCGTCGTGGGCCACTTTGGGGGACCTGACCGGCGAAACATGCTCGGTGCACGGCGCGTTCGTGTCGAAGTGCCCCGTTTTGGCTGAGCAAACCACAGAAGGCGGGCGGTGGAAAGACAAGCCGGCAGGAGGAGGACCCTAGTTTTCTTCTTCGTCGTTGAAGGCCCACTCGAACATGTCGAAGACGAACTCGGAGAAGGTCCCTTCTTCGCTCTTCCACTGGCCGCGGGCGTTGTTGCGGCGGTACACGATGGGGTCCGGGATGCCGAGGTCGCCTACGCGGAAGCCCCAGGTGAACTGTTCCTCCTCATCCTCGAGGAACATCAGGAAGCCTTCGTCATCCACTTCCAGCTCTTCGGGATCCCAGAAGTAGTGGTACGCCTCCATGATGTCCTCGCAGCCGCCCACCGCCCGGTAAAACTCGCGGAGGACCAGGGGAACCTGGAACTGGTGTTCGGCGAGAGCTGAGTCCAGTTCGTCCGTGGGCAGGCCATCCTCTTCCTGCCATTCGTCCTCGAGATAGGTCGGAACAAGCGCGCGGAACTTCTCGAGGAACATGTCAGTCATGCTCATATCCTAGCTAACTGCGGCGTGCTCCCGAGCCGCTGCCAGCCCCATCAGCCCCACCGCCCCCAAAGCCGCGCGGGCCGCCAAAGCCCCCAGCCCCGTCCCCGCCGCCGGAGCTCCCGCCGGAGCCGCGGCCGGAGCCCGCCGCCGGAGCCCCCGCCTTAGCTCCCACCAGAGCCCCGCCGGTGCAAGCCATGTACGGCGAGAGGGACATACCAGGACCGGCGCCAGGCAACCACGCGGAAAGCGAACACCACGGCCGCCACTGCGCACGCCGTCAGCACGTTGAAGGCCCCGGTGACCCACAGCAGCGCTGTCAACGCTGCCCCGCTGAAGGCCGGCAGCGCGTAAAGGTCGCGGGGGTTGAACAGTTGGGGCACCTCGTTGGCGGTGATGTCCCGCAGCAGGCCGCCGCCCACCGCCGTGGTCACGCCGAGCAGCATGGCGGCCACCGGATTCATCCCCAGGGCCAGGGCCTTCAGCGTTCCGGTGATGCAGAAGAGGGCTAGCCCGCCGGCGTCGAACAGCACCAGCAGCGAGGTGTACCGCTGCACGCTGGAGTACAGGAAATACACCAGGACGGTGGCCAGCACCGGGGGAACCAAGTAGGCGGGGTTGGAGAACGCAGCCGGTGTGGTGTTGAGGATGATGTCGCGGATGACGCCGCCGCCGAGGGAGACCAGGGATGCCAGCAGCAGGGAACCCACCAGGTCGAACTGTTTCCGTGCCGCCAACAAGGACCCGGAGACGGCGAAGAAGAAGACTCCGGCCAGGTCCAGCCACACCAGGTCGATGTCGAACGGCAAAGTGTCGAACGGCAAAGTCATGTGGCGTCCCGGCGGTTTCATGGTGGGCGGACAGGGCGGCTCCAACGTTACGCTAGCCCCTATGAACAACCCGATCATGATCGCCTGCGCCCACGGGACGTCCAGCACTCAAGGCGCCGCGGAGGTCAACGCCCTGCGAGCAGCCATCGCTGCCCTGCGCCCGGGCCTTGTCGTTCGCGAGGCCTACGTGGACGTCCAGCAGCCGGACCTCGTGGACGTGGTGGAAGGCCTGCCCGAAGAGGACAAGGCCGTCGTTGTCCCTCTGCTGCTGAGCGTCGGATATCACGTCAAAGTGGACATCGCCCGGGCTGTGAAGAGCCGGCCGGGCAGCCTCGCCGCAGCGCCGCTCGGCCCGGACCCGCGGCTCGCTGCCCTGTTGGACCAGCGCCTCCGGGAGGCCGGCGTCACGGACCGCGACGCGATTGTCCTCGCCGCCGCCGGGTCCTCCAATCCCAACGCCGCCGTCAGCGTGGAAGAGCTTGCCGACCAGCTCAGGGCGCTGCGGCGCAACCGGATTCTGCCGGCCTACGGTGCCTCTGCGAAGCCGTCCGTGCCCGACGCCGTCGCCATCCTTCGGCTGGAACTGGCCGGAGGCGCCGGGGCGGGGGAGTCCGCGGGGGCCGTGGACGACGGCGGCCGCGTGGTGATTGCCTCCTACCTGCTCGCGCCGGGGTTCTTCCACGACCAGCTGGCCAAAGCCGGTGCCGATCTCGTGACGGAACCACTGCTGCCGTCGCCGGTGCTCGCCGAGATCGCGCTGGAACGGTTCGACGCCGCCGTCGTACGCGGTCAATAGCCGCCCCGCCCGGGAACCTGGAACCAAGCACAGCGGGCGGGCATCTTCAAGGCTCTTCGGCGGTTCGTGACGAATTGTTTCCCTAGGTGACCTCCCGTTTCCGGACCTTTGTGACGCGCTTCGGCGGGCACCTACAGTCGATGCATGACTGATACAGCTCTAGCCGGAGCGTCCGTGGACCCCGCCGCCGCCAAGCGCCCCGCGCGCGCCTCCCGCCCCGCTGCAAAGCCGCACGGGCAGTGGAAAGTGGACGGCAAAACCCCGCTGAACGCCAACGAAACCTGGAAACAGGAAGACGACGGCCTCAACGTGCGCGAGCGTATCGAGACCATCTACTCCAAGGACGGCTTCGACGCCATCCCCAGCCAGGACCTCCACGGCCGCTTCCGCTGGTGGGGCCTGTACACCCAGCGCAAGCCCGGGATCGACGGCGGCAAGACCGCCACGCTCGAGCCGCACGAGCTCGAAGACAAGTACTTCATGCTCCGGGTCAGGATCGACGGCGGGGCGCTGACCACCGAGCAGCTGCGCGTCATCGGCCAGATTTCCGTTGATTTCGGCCGGGATTCCGCCGACCTCACGGACCGCCAGAACATCCAGCTGCACTGGATCCGCGTGGAGGACATCCCCGAGATCTGGAACCGGCTTGAGGGCGTTGGCCTGTCAACCACCGAGGCCTGCGGCGACGTGCCCCGTGTCATCCTGGGCTCGCCCGTGGCCGGCATCGCCAAGGATGAGATCATCGACCCCACGCCGCTCATCGCGGAGCTGGGCGAGCGTTTCATCGGCAACCCGCTGCTGTCCAACCTGCCGCGCAAGTACAAGACCGCCATCACCGGCCACCCCAGCCAGGACGTGGTGCACGAGATCAACGACTTCGCCCTGGTGGGCGTCCGCCACCCCGAACTCGGCGTCGGCTACGACCTCTGGGCGGGGGGCGCGCTGTCCACCAACCCGATGCTCGGCAAGCGGCTCGGCGCCTTCGTGAAGCCCGAGGAAGCCGCCGAAGTGTGGCTCGGCGTCACCAGCATCTTCCGCGACTACGGCTACCGGCGCATGCGCACCAAGGCCCGCCTGAAGTTCCTGATGGCTGATTGGGGACCGGCGAAATTCCGCCAGATCCTTGAGGACGAATACCTCGGCTACAAGCTGGCCGACGGGCCCGCCGCGCCCAAGCCCACCACTCCGGGCGACCACATCGGTGTGCACGAGCAGAAGGACGGCAAGTTCTTCATCGGCGCCACCCCGCTGGCCGGCCGCCTGTCCGGCGCTCAGTTGATCAAGCTCGCGGACACCCTCGAGGCCCGCGGCTCCTACCGCCTGCGCACCACCCCGCACCAGAAACTCGTAGTGCTGGACGTTGCCAAGGACCACGTGGAACCGCTGGTTGCCGAGCTGGACGCCCTGGGCCTCTCCGCACGCCCGTCCGTGTTCCGCCGCGGCACCATCGCCTGCACCGGCATCGAATACTGCAAGCTGGCCATCGTGGAAACCAAGGTCACGGCCGCCACCGCCGTCGCTGACCTGGAACGCCGCCTGGCGGACCTCGCGGAGTCCGGCGAACTGCCGCACGCGCTGTCCCTGCACATCAACGGCTGCCCCAACTCCTGCGCCCGCATCCAGACCGCGGACATCGGCCTGAAGGGCATGATGCTGCCAACGCCCGACGGCGACCCCTCCCCGGGTTTCCAGGTCCACCTGGGCGGCGGGCTGGCTTCCAACAGCCGCGAAGAGGCAGGTTTGGGACGCACTGTCCGCGGCCTGAAAGTATACGTCGAGGACCTGCCGGACTACGTGGAACGCGTCGTCCGGACGTTCGTGGCCCAGCGCGCCGAAGGCCAGACCTTCGCCGAGTGGGCCCACGCAGCAGACGAGGAGGCCCTCCAGTGAGCAAGCACGCACTGGGAGTTGACCCCGTGGTTGAGCCTGTCGAAACCCCGGCGGCATCGCCTGCCGCTAACCTCCGCACCCACGACGAACTGAAGGTCATCGCCGAATCCGGCGCGGCCGAGCTCGGCTGGGACGCCCCCGCCCGTGACGTCATCGCCTGGGTGGAGCGCAACTTCGACCTGTCCGCGGTGGCCGTCGCGTGCTCCATGGCCGACGCCGTCCTGCCGGCCCTGGTCGCGGACCAGATGCCCGGCGTCGACGTCCTGTTCCTGGAGACCGGCTACCACTTCCCGGAAACCTACGCCACGCGTGACGAGGTGGCCGCGAACCTCCGCGTCAACGTGGTGGACGTGCTGCCCGAGAGCACCGTGGAACAGCAGGACCGGCTCCTGGGCAAGGATCTTTTTGCCCGCGACGCCGCCCAGTGCTGCGCCCTCCGCAAGGTGGCCCCGCTGCGCCGCACCCTGGCCGGCTACGAACTGTGGTTCACCGGCGTCCGCCGCGACGAGGCCCCCACCCGGACCAACACCCCGCTGGTGACCTGGGACGAAGTCAACGGCCTGGTCAAGGTCAACCCGGTGGCCGCGTGGACGTTCGACCAGCTGGTCCAGTACTCCGATGACAACCTCCTGCCCGTCAACCCGCTGCTTTCCCAGGGTTACCCCTCCATTGGCTGCCAGCCCTGCACCCGCAAGGTGGCGCCCGGCGACGACCCCCGCGCCGGCCGCTGGGCAGGCACCGACAAGACAGAATGCGGGCTACACGTATGAGCACTTTCCTAACTGAGGAGACCACCCAGGTGACTGAAGCCGCCGTATCCACGCGCCTCTCCAGCCTGGACGCCCTCGAGTCCGAAGCGATCCACATCATCCGCGAAGTTGTGGCCGAGTTCGAGAAGCCTGCGCTGCTGTTCTCCGGCGGCAAGGACTCCGTGGTGATGCTGCACCTGGCCACCAAGGCCTTCTGGCCGGGCAAGGTCCCGTTCCCCGTGCTGCACGTGGACACCGGCCACAACTTCCCCGAGGTCATCGACTTCCGCGACCGCACGGTGGAGCGCCTTGGCCTGAAGCTCGTCGTCGGCTCCGTCCAGGAGTTCATCGACCGCGGCGAGCTGGCCGAGCGTGCCGACGGCACCCGCAACCCACTGCAGACCGTCCCGCTGCTGGACGCCATCCAGCAGAACAAGTTCGACGCCGTCTTCGGCGGCGGCCGCCGCGACGAGGACAAGGCCCGCGCCAAGGAGCGCATCCTGAGCCTCCGCGACGAATTCGGCCAGTGGGACCCGCGCAACCAGCGCCCCGAACTGTGGAACCTCTACAACGGCCGCCACACCGTGGGCCAGCATGTCCGCGCATTCCCCATCAGCAACTGGACCGAGCTGGACATCTGGCGCTACATCGAACGCGAGAACATCGAGCTGCCGGGCCTGTACTACGCCCATGACCGCGAGGTGTTTGCCCGCGACGGCATGTGGCGTGCGGTGGGCGAGGTTTCCCAGCCGCTGCCGCACGAGGAAGTCATCGTCAAAACCGTCCGTTACCGCACCGTGGGCGACATGTCCTGCACCGGTGCCGTTGAGTCGGACGCAGCCACCGTGAGCGACGTTGTGATCGAAGTTGCCGCCTCCACCATCACCGAACGTGGCGCCACCCGTGCAGATGACCGCATCTCCGAGGCCGCCATGGAAGACCGCAAGAAGGATGGGTACTTCTAAATGACCACTGACACATTGGCCGCCGAGCTCGAGACAGCCCTGCCCACCACCCTTTTCCGTTTCGCCACCGCCGGATCGGTCGACGACGGGAAGTCCACTTTGGTGGGCCGCCTCCTGCACGACTCCAAGGCGATTCTTGCTGACACGCTCGACGCCGTCGCCCGCACGTCAGCAGACCGTGGCTTCGGCGGCTCGGCCGGCGGCATCGACCTGGCCCTCCTGACCGACGGCCTCCGTGCCGAGCGCGAGCAGGGCATCACCATCGACGTCGCGTACCGCTACTTCGCCACGGACCAGCGCAGCTTCATCCTGGCCGACTGCCCCGGGCACGTCCAGTACACCAAAAACACGGTGACCGGCGCGTCCACTGCGGATGCCGTCGTCGTACTCATTGACGCCCGCAAGGGTGTCCTGGAGCAGACCCGCCGGCACCTGTCCGTGCTGCAGCTGCTGCGGGTGGCGCACGTGATTGTGGCCGTCAACAAGATCGACCTCGTTGACTTCAGCGAGTCCGTTTTCCGCGAAATCCAGGCCGACGTGCAGCAGGTGGCCCGCGAACTGGGCATCGGATCCGCCGAGCTGGGCTCTGCCGACCACATCGATGATCTGCTGGTCATCCCGGTGTCCGCCCTCGACGGCGACAACGTGGTGGACCGGTCCGAGCGCACCCCCTGGTACGACGGCCCGGCCCTGCTCGAGGTCCTCGAAACCCTGCCCGCCGCAGACGAGATCGACACGCAACTGGAGAGCTTCCGCTTCCCGGTGCAGCTGGTCATCCGGCCGCAGGGTGCGCTGGCTCCCGACGCCGTCGCTGGCGGCTTGGACGTGGAGGCCTACCGTGACTACCGCGCCTACGCCGGCCAGATCACCGAGGGCTCCGTAAAGGTGGGGGACAAGGTTTCCGTCATCACTCCCGGCCAGGCTCCGCGCACGACGACGGTGATTGGCATCGATTTCGCCGGCGAGTCGCTGGAGGAAGCGTTCGCCCCGCAGTCGGTGGCAATCCGCCTGGCAGATGAGTTCGACGTCGCCCGTGGGGACACCATCGCTGCGGCCGGCACTGTCCGTGAGTCCACCGCCGACCTGTATGCCGCGCTGTGCTGGCTCTCGCCGAAGCCGTTGCGTGAAGGTGCCAAGGTGCTGGTCAAGCACGGCACCCGCACCGTCCAGGCGCTGGTCCGCAGCGTCAGCGGCAAGCTGGACCTGGCCACCTTCAAGCTCGAAGGCGCGTCCAGCCTGGAGCTGAACGACATCGGCCACGCGCAGCTCCGGCTCGCCGCGCCGCTGCCGCTGGAGAACTACCTGCACCACCGCCGCACCGGCGCGTTCCTCGTCATCGACCCCCTGGACGGCAACACGCTGGCCGCGGGCCTCGTCAAGGACCACCCGGGCGACCACGAGGACGAGCGCTACTCGATCTAAGTTTCTGCCGAAACCGCGGCTTGTTCGCAGATTTTGGCCTTCACGGGCCGGTTTGCGAACAAGCCGCGGTTTCGTCGTTTTCGTATCCTTAACAGTGGGAGGCGAAGCGTGGAAACCATCAACCCCAAGCTCATCAGCTGGGCCTCGATCCTGGACGCCAAGACCCGCGAGCAAGCGCTGGCCACGTCCACGCTGCCGTTCATCTACCCGCACCTTGCCCTGATGCCGGACGCACACCTGGGCAAGGGTGCCACCGTCGGCTCAGTGATCCCCACCCTGCGCGCGATCATCCCGGCCGCTGTGGGCGTGGATATCGGCTGCGGCATGATCGCTGTGCGGACCCAGTACTCGGTCAAGGACCTGCCCAAGGACCGCAAACGGCTGCGCGAGGACATCGAACGGGCCATTCCGTTGTCCGCAGGCCACAACAACCGGCGGGTCATGTCCACTGCCGAACCGCGCCTTGCCGAGCTCCGGAAGCTGGCGGCGCAGGCCGGCTTCAACCCTGCCCAGTATCTGGCCAAGTGGGAACTTCAGCTGGGCTCGCTGGGATCAGGCAACCACTTCATCGAGGTCTCCGCCGACGAGACCGACGCCGTCTGGCTGTTCCTGCACTCGGGCTCGCGGGGCGTGGGCAACAAGATCGCGCAGCACCACATCGGCGTCGCCCAGCAGGTGACCCGCAAACGCGGGACCAGGCTGCCCGACCCGGACCTCGCCTACCTGGAGGAGGGTACCAGCGAGTTCGCCCGCTACATCAAGGAACTTCGCTGGGCGCAACACTTCGCCCTCCTGAACCGCGAGGAAATGATGGACCGCGTCATTACTCAGTTCGGCCACTGGGTGGGCGGCCATGTCACGGAGCGCGAGCGGATCAACTGCCACCACAACTTCACGCAGCAGGAGACCCATTACGGCAAATCCGTGTGGGTATCGCGGAAGGGGGCGATCAGAGCCGAGCACGGCGATCCGGGACTTATCCCCGGGTCCATGGGGACGGCGTCGTACGTGGTGGAGGGGCTGGGGAACCCCGTCTCGCTGAACTCCTCCCCGCACGGGGCCGGGCGCGAGTACTCCCGCACGGCTGCCCGCAAGACCTTCTCCTTGGCCGAGCTGAAGACGGCCATGCAGGGCATCGAGTTCCGCGTCACCGAGGCCTTCATCGACGAGATTCCGGCGGCCTACAAGCCCATCGATGTGGTGATGAGGGACGCGGCGGACTTGGTCAAGGTGCGGCACAAGCTCCGGCAGCTGATCAACGTCAAGGGCGACTGAACCGAGCACGGAATGTGACGTTGCATGAACCCGCGTGACCCCCCGTTTCTGCTTCATTGAATGGGTTTATGTCACTCCCTATGGTGAAACAATGACTAGTTCCAAGCCCGGGATGACCCGCATCGTGGCAGGCGAAAGCGCAGTACCCAAGCGCAAGCGTGCCATCGAGGCGGCCCTGGCCATCGGGCTCGTGTTCCTGATCGCCGCCGGTGCCGTTGTGGCGTCGTCCATTTCCCGTAATACGGCGGCAGAGGCATCCATCCCCGCGCCCACTCCGGCCGCAGAACTGAAGCTGGGCTATTTCGGAAACCTGACCCATGCCCCCGCCCTGGTGGGCGTGAAACAGGGGATTCTCGCCCGGAACCTGGGCAACACCAAGCTCAGCACCGAGACTTTCAACGCCGGGCCAGCCGCGATCGAGGCGCTGAATGCCGGTGCCATCGACGCGGCGTACATCGGCCCGAACCCGGCCATCAACTCGTTTGTCAAGAGCGAGGGGGAGTCCGTCAGCGTCATCGCGGGCGCCGCAGCGGGTGGGGCGCAGTTGGTTGTGCGTCCTGAGATTACCTCGGCGGCGGACTTGAAGGGCAAGACCCTGGCCTCGCCTCAGCTGGGCGGCACGCAGGACGTGGCGCTTCGCGCCTGGCTCGGCTCGCAGGGCTACGAGACCAATGTGGACGGCAGCGGCGACGTCGCCATTAACCCCACGGAGAACGCCCAGACGCTGAAACTGTTCCAGGATGGAAAGCTCGACGGCGCGTGGTTGCCTGAGCCGTGGGCGTCCCGTTTGGTGCTCCAGGCCGGAGCCAAGGTCCTGGTGGACGAAAAGGACCTCTGGGACGGCTCGCTCTCCGGCAAGGCCGGCGAGTTCCCCACCACCATCCTGATTGTGAACAAGAAGTTCGCCGCCGCGCACCCGGACACCGTAAGGGCCCTGCTGCGCGGCCATGTTGAGTCCGTGGCCTGGCTGAACGATGCACCTGTTGCGGAGAAGTCGAGCGTCATCAACGACGCCCTGCAGGAATCGGCAGGCGCGGCGCTTCCCGCCGATGTCCTTGACCGAGCCCTGCAGAACGTGGTTTTCACGGTGGATCCGCTCGCGGGAACCTACCCCAAGCTCCTCGAAGACGGGGTGAAAGCCGGCACCACCAAGCAGGCGGACATCACCGGATTGTTCGACCTCCGTGCCCTGAACGAAGTCACCGGGACCGCCGAACGGGTCTCCGCCGCTGGCCTCGGCCAGGACTGACCGCCACCTACCGCACCAACTACTTAAGGACGGGACCATGCCAGTCGTACTGGAAAACCTGGGCAAGCGCTTCGGCGACGGCGCCCCGGTGCTGGACGACGTCAACGCCACCATCGGCGCGGGCGAATTCGTCGCCCTCCTCGGTGCGTCCGGCTGCGGCAAATCCACCCTGCTGAACATCATGGCGGGACTGGAGGTCCCGACGTCGGGCGCCCTGGAAGTGCCCAGCGACGGGGCAGCCTTTATGTTCCAGGACGCTGCCCTCTTCCCCTGGCTGACGGCGCGGGAGAATATCGAGCTGGCCCTAAAGCTGCGCGGTGTGGGGAAAGCTGAACGCCGGATCAAGGCCAACGAGCTGCTCGAGTTGGTGCACCTCGGCGAGGCCGGGGACAAGCGTCCGCACGAGCTCTCCGGCGGGATGCGCCAGCGCGTGGCACTGGCCCGTGCCCTGTCGCAGGACCGGCAGCTGCTGCTGATGGATGAGCCGTTTGCCGCCCTGGACGCCATCACCCGCGACCTCCTGCACGACGAGCTGGAACGCATCTGGAAGGAAACCGGCCGCACCATCGTTTTTGTGACCCACAACGTCCGCGAGGCCGTGCGGCTGGGCCAGCGTGTCCTGCTGCTGTCGTCCCGCCCCGGCCGTGTGGTCCAGGAGTGGGCCGTCACCGAGGAACACCGAACCGACGCCGGCCTGGCCGGACAGCTGACCGGGGTCATCACCGCCCGGCTGCGGGAGGAGATTCGCCGCCATGCCAAATAACCCCACGCCCCTCGCCGAGACCGAACCTTTCGAGGCCAAGCCGGAAACCCGCAAAGTCCACGCCGCCCTGACCCGAACTTCCACCGGGCATGAGGACCTGCGAGAGCTCGAGGCCGGGCTGGATTCGCTCCAGTCCGACGCCGCGCGCAAGCACCGGATCGACTGGAGCCGGGTGCTCCTGCCGGTCGCCGCCCTTGTGGTCCTTGTCCTGATCTGGCAGTTCTACGTATCCCTGGGCCTGAAGCGCCGCGACCTGGTTCCCGGTCCGCTGGATGTCCTGGGCCAGATCGGCGTGCTTTGGGGCGAGGCCAAGCTGCAGGAAGCGGTGTGGACCTCGCTGCAGCGCGGGCTGGTCGGGTTCCTGATCAGCGTTGCCATCGCCACGCCGGTGGGGCTGCTGCTGGCCCAGGTTGCGCCGCTGCGCCGTGCCTTCGGGCCTCTGATTTCCGGCCTTCAGGTGCTGCCGTCCGTAGCCTGGGTTCCTGCAGCCATCATCTGGTTCGGCCTCACTGATGCCACCGTCTACTTCGTGGTCTTTATGGGTGCGATCCCGTCCATCATCAACGGGCTGATCTCCGGCGTGGACCAGATCCCGCCGCAGTACCGCCGCGTCGGCACGGTCCTGGGTGCGAACCGTTTCCAGATGGCCGTGCAGATTGTCCTGCCTGCCGCACTTCCCGGATACCTGGGCGGGCTCAAACAGGGCTGGGCATTCTCCTGGCGGTCGCTCATGGCCGCGGAAATCATCGCCGTGGGCGGCACCATCGGCTTCGGACTCGGCTCGCTGCTTGACCAAGGCCGGGTCCTGTCCGACATGACGGTTGTAATGGCCGCGATCCTGCTGATCCTGGCCGTCGGCATTCTCATCGAGCTGCTGGTGTTCGCGCCGATCGAGAAGCGCCTCCTCCGCAGCCGCGGCCTCCTCGCCGGCAGCACCCGCTAACCCTCCTTCCAACGCGGGGTCAGATCCGGCCCAATAACCACGGTTTATTAGGCCGGATCTGACCCCGCGTTGGTTATTTAGTACCCGGCAGAGCCCGACGGCGAGTCCCGCCGTCGGGCTTTGCTGTTCTGTTTTGCAGGCGACGACCTACGCCGGAGCCCCACCATCGTGAGATCTGGCAGACTGGCGCCATGACTGTCAGCTTCGTGTGCCGCACCGCGTCCGCACTCCCGCCGGAGCGCCTGTTCGACCTCGCACGCAGCATTGAGGCGCACATGGATTCCCAGAAGGCCGCCGACGAACGGGCAGTTGGCGGGGTTACGTCGGGCCTGATCGGTGAAGGCCAGTACGTGACCTGGCAGGCCCGGCATTTTGGCGTACCGCTGAAGATGACCAGCCGCATCACCGCACTGGACTTCCCCAACAGCTCCACGGACGAACAGGTCAGGGGCCCGTTCAAAACGTTCCGCCACGTCCACGAGTTCGAATCCACGGCCACCGGCAGCATCATGACGGACCGCGTGGAGTTCAGGGCGCCGTTCGGGATCCTGGGCCGGCTGGTGGAAGACCTGGTCCTGCGCCGCTACCTGCAGCGGCTCATCGTTGACCGCGGCCGGTTCCTCAGCAGCATGAGCAGCTGAACTGGGGCACTTTGACACGGACGCGCCGGCGATCGATCCGGCTTTGGCGTTCCTGACGGCCAATGTGCCCCACGATGGCGCCCCGACGGCGTCCCACGAGCCCGCCCGGCAATGTGACGCAGGGTTACCTTACGTGAACTGGTGTTTCCGCTGCCGTTGTTGGTGTAACGGCGCGGCCCTACCGTTGATTCATGGCAATTCAGGATATTTACCCCACAGCACTGCGGCTGCTCGGCCGCCCCGTGCTGGTGGTGGGCGGCGGCCCCGTGGCAACCCGCCGCGCCAAGGGTCTGCTCGACGCCGGTGCGCGGGTCACCGTCGTGGCTCCCGTTGCCTCCGCCGCGCTCCGCGAACTGGCCGACGCCGGCCTCCTCACCTGGGAGCCGCGCACTTACCTTCCCTCCGACGTCGACGGCGTCTGGTTCGTCCAGACGGCCACCGGAGATCCCGCCGTGGACACCCAGGTGTCGGCCGACGCCGAGGCGCAGCGCATCTGGTGCGTCAACGCCTCCGACCACGAAGCCTCCGCCGCGTGGACGCCCGCCGTCGCTGTGGTTGACGACGTGCAGATCGCCGTGAACGCCGGGGGAGACCCGCGCCGTGCCATGGCCCTGCGTGACGCCGTCGCCACCGCACTGGAAACCGGCGACCTCCCGCTGCGCCGCCGTCGGGCGTCGGCGGGCTCCGTGGCCCTTGTGGGTGGCGGGCCCGGCGACACCGGCCTCATCACCGTCCGCGGCCGCAGGCTGCTCGGCCAGGCCGACGTCGTGGTGGCAGACCGCCTCGGCCCGCGCGAACTGCTCAACGAACTCGCCCCCGACGTCCGCGTGATCGAAGTGGGCAAGACCCCCGGCCACCATCCCGTGCCGCAGGCGGAGATCAACCGCATCCTTGTCGACGAAGCCCTGGAGGGGCACCGCGTGGTCCGGCTCAAGGGCGGCGATCCGTACGTCCTGGGCCGCGGCGGCGAGGAAGCCGAATACTGCCGGCAGCACGGCGTCGAGGTGGAAGTGGTTTCCGGCGTGACGTCCGCGATCTCCGTCCCGGCCGCCGCCGGCATCCCCGTGACTCACCGCGGCCTGGCCAAGGGCTTCAGTGTTGTCACTGGCCACGAGGAGCTGTCCGAGGTCCCCGCCCGGGCAGATCACACCATCATCCTGCTGATGGGCGTGGCCGCACTTCGGGATTCGGCCGCTGCCCTGGCTGGCGCCGGTTTGCCTCAGGACACTCCAGTTGGCATCGTTGAGAACGGCTATCTGCCGAATCAGCGCGTGACGATCGGCACGCTCGGTTCCATCGCCGACCAGGCGGAAGCCACCGGCGTCGCAAATCCTGCCGTGATTGTGATCGGCGACGTTGTCCGCGTCAGCCCGTTCGCGCCGTCGCACTTCAGGACAGCGGACTACAGCACCACCACCCCGAACAGCCCCCGCACCACCCGAGTTCTAACCCCCTGAAACCCATCGATTGCTCCGCAACCGCCCTTATGAGTCCTCAAAAGGGCCATTACGGAGCAATCGATGCAGAAGAAAAGGAACACAGCCGTGTCATCAAGCACCTCCGTAGGATCTGCCGAGCGTCCGCTGCGCGTTGCCGTTGTGGGCTCCGGCCCGGCCGGCGTCTACGCCGCGGACATCCTCACCAAGAGCGAAGCCGTCAAGAGCGGCGAGCTCACCGTGAGCATCGACCTCTTTGACCGCTACCCGGCACCCTACGGCCTGATCCGCTACGGAGTGGCCCCGGACCACCCGCGCATCAAGGGCATCGTCAACGCCCTGCACAAAGTCCTGGACCGCGGCGACATCCGCTTCTTCGGCAACGTGGACTACGGCACCGACATCTCCATCGAGGACCTCCGCACCCACTACGACGCCGTCATCTTCGCCACCGGCGCCATCAAGGACGCGGACCTGAACATCCCGGGCATCGAGCTGGACGGCTCCTACGGCGGCGCGGACTTCGTCTCCTGGTACGACGGCCACCCCGACGTCGCCCGCGAATGGCCGCTGGACGCCAAGGAAATCGCCGTGATCGGCAACGGCAACGTGGCCCTGGACGTGGCCCGTGTCCTCTCCAAGCACGCCGACGACCTCCTGGTCTCCGAAATCCCGGACAACGTCTACGCCGGGCTGAAGAACTCGCCGGTCACGGACGTGCACGTCTTCGGGCGCCGCGGCCCGGCCCAGGTGAAGTTCACCCCGCTGGAGCTCCGCGAACTCTCCCACTCCAAGGACGTCGACATCATCCTCTACGCCGAGGACTTCGAGTTCGACGAGGAATCGGACCGCCAGATCCAGAGCAACAACCAGACCAAAACCATGGTGGGCACCCTCACGAACTGGATCGCCGAGCAGCCCGAGGACCTCTCCGAGCTGACCGCCTCCCGCCGCCTGCACCTGCACTTCCTGCACAGCCCGGTGGAAATTTACGACGACGCCGCGACGCCGGGCAAGGTTGCCGGCATGAAATTCGAGCGCACCGAGCTGGACGGCACGGGCAACGCCCGCGGCACCGGCGAGTTCGTGGACTACCCCGTCCAGGCCGTCTACCGCTCGATCGGCTACTTCGGTTCGGCGCTGCCGGAGATCGAGTTCGACCACAAGAAGGGCGTGGTACCGAACGACGGCGGCCGCGTCCTGGATGCCGCCGGCACCCACGTGCCGGGCATCTACGCCACCGGCTGGATCAAGCGCGGACCGGTGGGCCTGATCGGCCACACCAAGGGCGATGCCCTCGAGACCGTGACGTACCTGCTGGAAGACCGCGAAAACCTTCCGGTCGCCGCCGTTCCCGAGGCGGACGCCGTCGTGGACCTCCTCGACGCCCGCGGCGTGAAGTTCACCAGCTGGGAAGGCTGGCTGGCGCTGGACGCCCACGAACTCGCGCTCGGTGCCGCAGCCACGGAGGCCGGCGGTTCGCACGGTGTTGAGGTCAAGCGTGAGCGCATCAAGGTGGTGCCGCGCGAGGACATGGTTGCCATCTCCCGCGACGGCGTAGCAGCCAACGTCTAGGACACAACCAACGCGGGGTCACTTCCTGCCCAATAATCACGGTTTATTGGGCAGGAAGTGACCCCGCGTTGCTTTTAACGTCCGGGCCTAGCTGCCCGCCCCACCGGCTGCCATCAGTTCCAGCCGGCTGAGGGTTTCCCGGTTCCGCACGTCGATCAGCGGGTCCCGCAGCACCTTGGGCACGAGCTTGCCCGGTCCGCGGATGGCATCCTCGGCGATGGAGACCCGGCACTGCGTGCCCATATCCTCCAGCGTGATCACCACTTTGGCTTCGCCCAGGGGCCAGCCGCGCGCCACCAGTTCCAGGGAGCGGTGGGCGTCGACGGCACGGATGCGGGAGGCCCCCACCACCCAGCCGGAGTACAGCCACCCGTCGGCAATCACCTTCCAGATGTCGTCGGCCGGGGTGTTGAACAGGCGGCTCACGGTTGACATGGTTTTCCCTCCATCGGTGGTTACATCCAGCCAAACCGCGCCCGGACGAGCGCGAACATGCCGTAGCAGATGAAGCCGGCTCCGATCGCGACAAGCAGGTACGGGCCGAACGGGTGGTCGCGGAGCGCCTTCAGGCTGCCGTCCAGGCCGGTGGATTCTTCGGGACTCTGTTTGCTGGCCGCGATCACAAACAACAGCCCGGCCAGATTCAGCGCGACCCCCTTGGCCACGTGACCGGTGACGCCCAGGGAGTCGATGAGCTTGCCGCGCCGGGTGCCTTCAAACCGAAAGAGCTCCTTTTTGAACCCGCGCCGCAGGCCCTTCACCACGAAGTACACGCCGACGCCCATGGTGGTCAGGCCGACGGCCACCAGCACAGGCAGCCCGAACGGGGCGTTCAGGAGTGCGGTGCTGAAGTCCCGGGTGGTGTCTCCCGAGTCCCCTCGCATGCCGATGGCGAAGCCCGCAAAGCTCAGGCCCACGCTGCCGTAGGCAACGGTAAGGCACCCTGACGAGAT
Source organism: Pseudarthrobacter sulfonivorans (assembly GCF_001484605.1). Lineage (NCBI taxonomy): Bacteria > Bacillati > Actinomycetota > Actinomycetes > Micrococcales > Micrococcaceae > Pseudarthrobacter > Pseudarthrobacter sulfonivorans. Next base: position 3,561,250 of record NZ_CP013747.1, read on the forward strand.
CAGCTTGCGCAGCCGCTTCGGCCCGGGCCGGTGCCGCGCCCGGAGCGTCGCTTCACTGAGCTGCCACAGCGCCAGGCCGGTACAAGCAACGACACACGCCCACAGCACGGCCGGTCCCCAGGGGTTGGCGCCTAGCTGCTCGATGGCGCCAGTGGCTTCCGCCTGCCCCGGCTGACCGAAGGCCAGGGCGATGGCAATCGCACCAACGATGACGTGGAGCAGGGCCATCACGGCAAAGCCCGAGCGCGCCACAACGTCCAGCGCCTTAGTGTCAGACGCCTCCTCGACGGCGTCCGCCGCCTCGCCGATAGTGGATTCCCCGTCTGCCATGAGTCAGCCGTTCATGGGCCCCTCTGCGTGGAGCTTCCCGGCCCCGGGGCCTTCAACGTGCACCGTGCAGCGGACCACCAGCTTGCCCGGAGCGTGATCCAGCTCCACCAGGCTGTCATTTGCGCTCAAAGCCGTGAAAACCTCGGAGCCAGCAACCACTGATACGCCCTTGGCCTTGGCCGTCTCCCTGGCGTTCTCCAGGGCATCCTTCTCGAGGCCTGCCATGTATTCGCCGTCATCTTCCCGGGCGGGGTCTCCGAATGCCCAGCCGAACAAAGTCCCTGTTTCCATGGCGACGATATTACGCGTATCCGCTGTTGAAGACGGGGTTCCGTAATATTAGTAAGTGTGCTTACGATAGCGTGAGCATGATCTTGAGGGGACGCGGCCAGTAAAGACCGCACCAGCGGCAATTCATAACCAGTTCAACGTGAGGAATACACATCATGGCAGGAAATCTTGTTGCCCGGTCCGTTCACGACTTGACGGCTGCGGCGTGGTTCGGCGGATCGCTGATGGGCGCTATCGGGTTGAACGGCGCGGCTGCGGAAGCCAAGGACCCGACGGAACGCACCCGTCTGTCCAGCGCGGGCTGGATGAAGTGGGCTCCGATCCAGACGGCGGCTTTCGCCTCCCACCTGGTGGCTGACCTCGCCATCGCGTGGGAAAACAAGGGACGCATCGCGAAGCAGGACGGTGTGGCCCGCGATACCGCGATCAAGACGGCGGTCACGGTTGCCGGTGCCGCCGTGACACTCTACGCCGGCATCCTTGGCAAGAAGGTAGAGAAGCTCGCGGACGAGGGAGCGCGGGGCGCCACCGAGCCGAATCCCGGTGCGTCCGAGGAACTGCAGTCGGCTCAGCAGCAGCTCAAGCTGCTGCAGTGGGCCGTCCCGGCATTCGCTGCCGCGGTGATTGTCCTGGGTGCCAAGCACGGCGAGATGCAGCGGCCCAAGAACGTGTTCCAGGGACTCCGCTCCTAAACAAGGTAGCAACTCGGTGAATTAACCCTCGACGGCGGTTCGGCACCCAAGTGCCGGATCGCCGTCGCGCTTTACGTTAGGAACGCATCCCTCAGACCGGCTGGCTGTTGGGCGGCGGGAGGTCCGGATTCATGTCCTCACGGTTCGGATCCTCAGCGGTCCACACCTGAATGACAGCCCAGATGACGGCCGCCATGGGGACAGACAGGACCGCACCGATGATGCCCGCCAGGATGGTGCCGGCAGTCAGGGCCATCAGGATCACCAGCGCGTGAAGCTGGAGCGACTTGCCCATCACGATCGGCTGCAGCAGGTCACCCTCCAGCTGGTTCACGGCGATCACCACGGCCACCACGATCAGCGCCACCACCGGACCGTTGGCCACGAGGGCCACCAGGGCCGCGAGGATGCCGGCAACCGTGGCTCCCACCAGCGGGATGAAAGCGGTCATGAAGATGATGATGGCCAGCGGGAACGCCAGTGGAACCTGCAGGATCAGGAGTGCCGCGCCGATGGCCACGGCATCCACCAGGGCCACGATGGCGGTGCCGCGGACGTAGCCGCCCAAGACTTCGAGGGTGCGGCTGCCCACGCGGCGGAGTTTTGCTTCCCGCTGCCCGCTGAAGGGTCGCAGGAAGAAGTTCCAGATTTTGGCGCCGTCCTTGAGGAAGAAGAACAGGATGACCACCATCAGTGCGCTTCCGGCCAGGAACTCTGTCACCACGGACAGTCCGGTGATGGCACCCGAGCGGACCTGGCTGCTGGTGGCAAACTGGATGATCCCCTCCCGTGCCTGGTTCAGCTGCTCCCGGTCGATCGGAATTGGACCGGTGAGCAGGAACTGCTCCAGCTCGTCCAGTCCGGAGGAGGCCTGCTGCGCCAGCTCGGCCCACTGGCTCCGGACGGAGAAGTAGATGACCGTACCAACGCCTGCCAGCAGGAGCAGGAGCGCCACAAACGCCAGTCCCGTGGCCGCGGCACCCGGCAAGCCGCGGCGGCGGAGCAAGTTGACGAACGGGCCTATGGCCGCGGCAAGGATCAGGGCGATCAGGATCGGAATGACCAGAAGCTTGATCTGCATCAGGGCGTACACAGAGACCACGGCCACTGCCAGGATCAGCAGGACCTGGGCCGAACGGATCCCCACTCTTCCCAGCCCATCGGCCCACAGCGCGCCGGGCGGCTTCCGGTCCCGCGGCTTCGCCGGGGTCACTTCGCTCGGGGTCTCTTCGTTCGGGGCCTGGTGGGTTGCTCGTGACATGGAAACTCCTGGTCATCGGCGGGCATCCAGGATGCGGGCGGCACCCGGGGCGTAACTACCTGCGTCAGGTAGTAAGCCTACTGATGGGGCTGGCCCGCGGAGAAACCCCACCTTCGCGCGCCCTTCGAAACTAGGTAGCACACAGGAACTGAACCTACGCCCGCAGCCACTCCGCGCAGGTGTTCAGGTTCTGGTTGACGCTGGCCACTGCGGCATCGGCGTCGTGGGCCTCGATCGCGTCCACCAGTGCGCCGTGGCCCTCGTACGTGAGGCCGTCCAGCCGGCCCTTGCGTTGCTGCTTGAGCAGGTCCTGGTGGAACACGTCGCCGAAACTGACGTAGAGCTCGTGCAGCAGCGGGTTCCCGGTGGACTGGGCCACACGCGCGTGGAAGTCCCAGTCGGCCCGGGCCCACCCTTCGAAGTCCGCGGCGTTCCAGGCGACCTCCCGGGTGGCGAGCACGGCACGCAGGGCGGCGACGTCGTCGGCCGTTGCGTTCCGGGCGGCCAGGCGCGCGGCCTGGGTGTCCAGGCCCAGCCGGACCTCGAGTATGTGTTCGTCCGAGTGGTCCTGGTACATCCGACGGGCGGCGCCGGACATCTCGCTGGTGGCGCGGACGTAGGTGCCGTCGCCCCGGCGGACCTCCAGCATCCCGCTGTGGGCCAGGGCCCTGATGGCCTCGCGCAACGTGCCGCGCGAGACGCCCAGGCCCTGCATCAGTTCCGGTTCGGCGGGGATGCGCTGGTCAAGGGGCCACTCGCCGGAGTGGATCATCTGCCGGAGTTTGGCGGTGACCTCGTCGGCGAGGGGCTGGCGGTGCGAGGTGCTCAGGGTCATGGCGTCCTACTTCTTCAGGCCGGACAAGGGGGCACGTGAGATCAGGTGGGCCACCACCACTTGGGCCACGGCAAGGCCCAGCAGGAGTGCCACGGGAAGCGACCAGCCGCCGGTGCCGCTGAACAGCAGGCCGGCGCCGAAGGGGCCCGCCGTGGCCAGCAAGTAGCCGGTGGACTGCGCCAGGGTGGACAGGGCGGTGGTCTCGGCGGTGCTTGTCCCGCTCCGGCTGATCATCACCATCACCAGCGGGAAAATGCCCAGGCCGAAGCCGAGCAGGACGGTGGGAATGATGGCCAGGCCCACCGGCACCACCAGCAGTGACGCCAGACCGGCCACCATAGTGATGCTGACCAGATACAGCGCCGGCCGGAACATCCGGGGCCGCGAGCCGATGGCGAGCAGCACCATGCCGGCAGGCACGGAGACCAGCTGCATCAGCCCGTACATCAGGCCGCTGTCCGCTGAGCTGAGGCCCATGCTGATCAGCATGGACGGGAACCAGCTGATCAGCGAGTAGGCGAGCAGCGCCTGGAGGGCAAAAATGGCGGTAAGCAGCTGGCCCTTCCGGGTACGCAGCAGTGGCCACGGGGAGATGCGGGGTGCCGTGCTCCGGACGCTGTTGCGGTGCGCATGCAGAACGACGGGCAGGAAGCCCAGGAAAGCAGCCACTGCCAGGAATCCGATCGCGCCCACCGCGGCGGACGGCGAGCCGAGCGTCAGGGCCAGCGGGACCACGGCGACCGCGGTGACGGTGGCGCCGGTGGTCATGGTGACGGTATAGAGCGCCGTCATCGCCGACGTCCGGTGGGCAAAATGCTCGCGGATGAATGACGGCATGGCCACGTTGCAGACCGCCAGGCCGGACATCCCCACCACGGTGCCCGCCACCAGCATGCCCGTTGCCGGGATCCCGCGGAGCAGCAGCCCGCCGGCCAGGAATCCAAGTGCCAGCAGGATGGCCTTCTCGACGCCGAGCCGTCCGGTCAGCCACGACGTCGCCGCGCCCGCCACCGCAAAACAGAGCGTCGGGATGGACGGAATAATCGCCGCCACCAGCGGTCCGTAGCCCAGGACCTGCTGAAAATCATGGAGGAGGGCAGACGCGCCCGCAATCCCCGCCCGCAGGTTCAGCCCAATCAGCACCAGCGCAATGACTCCGAAGACGACGGCGGAGCGCGGTTTGAGCGGCGCGTCGGACAGCGTCGGGGCATCTGCAGGGGCAACAGTCATGTCTTAAGGTTAGACGTTTGACGTTTGATGTCTAGGGTTCTGTGGTGAACCTCTCGCGGCCGTTAATGTTGCGGGCATAGACTCGGGCCACCAGAGTTCAGCCCCGGGCTCAAGGGAACTCGCCCGGCAGGATCTGGCGCCCATCAACGTGGAAGGACGGCCGGTCATGGCTTCGCAGGCAGTTGAGGTCGAAATGAAGTACGACGTCGGCCAGGACGCCGAGGTGCCTTCGCTCGCGGAGATCCCCGGGGTCACCCGGGTGGGGGAGCCCCACGTGGACACCCTGGAAGCGGTGTACTTCGACACGCAAACCCACGCGCTCGCCTCCCGTGACATCACGCTTCGCCGCCGCACCGGCGGAGTCGACGCCGGCTGGCACCTGAAGCTGACCGCGGAGGGCCCCGGATCCGACGAGGAGTCTGGCGACGCAGCCGGCGGCTCCGGCTCGGAACCCCGGCGGCGCCGCGAGCTGCACGCCCCGCTGGGCCAGCCCGGCGTCGTTCCTGACAGCCTGTTGGCGCACGTGCTGGCCTACCTCCGCGGCGAGGATGCAGCCCCGGTGGTCCGGCTGAAAACCCAGCGGACCACCTATGCGTTATATGGCGGGGACGGTGTCCATCTGGCGGACCTGGCGGATGACCGCGTGAGCGCAGAGCTGCTCGGCGCTGCGGGCGGCGCGGGCGGCGCGGGTGACGCCGCGGTGGGGGACACGGCAGCGCCCGAGGGAGAGGCCCGGACGCGGGAGTGGCGTGAATGGGAGCTCGAGCTGGTGCACGGGAGTCCTGAACTGTTCCCGGCCGCTGAGGAAATCCTGGCGGCCGCCGGGGCGCTCCCGGCCAAGCACGGCTCCAAGCTGGCAAAAGTCCTGGCACTGGCTGCCAGGGAGTCAGGTGCCGCTGCCGGCCCAAAAAGTCCTGGCAAAAAGGGGCCTGTGTCGGACCTTCTGACCGCCTACCTGGCTGAGCAGATCAGCGAGATCCTGGCGCACGATCCCGGCGTCCGCCTGGAGGAACCCGAGGCTGTGCACGACCTGCGGTCGGCCACCCGCCGGGCCCGTTCGGCGCTGCAAGCCTACCGGCGGTTCTACAATGCCCTTGCTGTGCGGCACCTCGGTACCGAGCTCAAATGGCTTGGCCGCGTGCTGGGCGTGCCGCGGGACGCTGAAGTCATGCTGGACCGCCTGCGCGGGCATATGGCGGAGCTGCCCCCGATACTGGCTTCGGCGGTGAAGGACCGGCTGGAGGATGACCTGGGAGCGAGCCGGGACGCAGCCCACCGGAAACTCCAGATGGCGATGGTTTCCGCGCGCTATTTCCAACTCCTGGACGGCCTCGAGGGCTTCCTTGACAACCCGCCGGTCCGCCCGGGCGCCGCAGCCCCGGCCCGCAAGGCGGCGGTCAAGCTGGTGGCCAAGGCAGCCAAGAGGCTGGAGCGCGCAGCCAGGACAGCCAAGCGAACACGCAGGGGAGCCGAGCACGAGACGGCGCTGCACCAGGTGCGCAAGGACGCCAAGCGGCTGCGGCACGTGGCGGAATCCGTGGAGCCGGTCCACGGCAAGCACGCCACGAAAATCGCCAAGGCCGCGCGCCGCCAGCAGCAGATCCTCGGCGATTTCCACGACAGCGTGGTGGCCCGGGACCTGCTGGCCAAGCTGGCGGCGGCGCCGGACCTGCCCGAGGCCGTCGCGTCGGCCTACGTCACGCTCCATACCCGGCAGGTGCAGCTCGCGGCCGACGCCGAAGCTGAGTACCGGAAGGAACGCAAGAAGTCCCGCAAGGTCTTCAGGGGGACGGTCATTTAGGGCAGCGGGCCTACCTGGCCTGCCGCGCTCCGAGCCGCGACACGGCGAGCGCCAGCCACAGCTGCACACGGTCCGCCGTGACCGAAGGATCGTAGCCGGTCAGCTCGGTGATCTGCGCCAGCCGGTACCTCACGGTGTTCCGGTGCAGTGTCAGGGCTTCGGCGACGGCGGCCACGGAACCGTTGTTGTTCAGGTAGCTTTCCAGGGTGGTCACGAGTTCCGCGCCGTGGGCGGCGTCGAACGCGCGCAGCGGGTTCAGCGACTCGTGGGCCATGTCGGCCAGGGGAACGTCCTCGCTGGCCAGCAGCAGGGAGGTCAGGCTCAGGCGTTCCGGTTCGTTCACCGGCAGGCCGTGGCTGGCCGCATCGCGGGCCTCGAAGTAGCTCCAGCGCAGGCCGTTCGGCTTGGTGTACGCGCCGCCGATCCCGATCGTCGCGTGGATCCCGGCCTCAGCCAGGTGGTCGCTGAGGCGCCTGGCCAGCGCAGGTGCCGCGCCGCCGTCGTCGTTAATTACCACCACCAGGTCCTTCCCGACGACGGCGGCCACCGCCTTCTCCAGCGGCTGCGGCACCGAGGTGCTCACCAGGGCCTTGTGATGGGCGGCGGACACCGCCAGCAGCACCACGTTTTTGCGTGTGCTGTTCAGGCCCACACCGGCGAGCCGGCGTTGGGCCTCGCTGGTCTCCAGGGCCCCGTGGATAACGTCCTCCAGCACTTGGCCGCACAGGGCGCGCTGGGCCTGGCGCTGCTTGACCATGTTGTTCAGCTCCACGCTGATCAGGTTCTGGGCGTAGCCGATGATGCCCGAATCCTCGAACGGCTGGCGGACCCACAGCGTGCAGGCATCGCGGCGGCCGGTGGGGATGGGGTAGGACGCCCACGTGTCCGCGGAGGGGAGTTCGGCGCCGCTGTTGTACAGGTGGGCGGTGAACTGGGTGAGGGCAATCTCAGTCCGCAGCATCCCGCCCAGATGCTTCAGGAGCTGGGTGAGGCCACCGCCGGTGAGGAGGGCGCGGGCCAGGATCTGGTGGCCCGCGATCAGGCGCTCCAGCTTGGCGACATGATCAGCGGCCTGCGCTTCCGCCACCAGCTTGCCGATGGCAATGAACGGAGTCTCGTAAGGCACTTGGACGATCGGCAGCCCCCAGCGGTTGGCCTCGGCAATCAGGGCCGGCGGGACGGCGTCGTGCGTCAGACCTGTCCCGAAACCAATGCCCACGGCTCCGGCGCGCTGGACCTGCCGGACGAAGCGCCGCTGCTCGGGCGCGGACCGCAGGCGCATGCCGGTGGTGAGCACCAGTTCGCCGCCGCTGAGGAAACGCTGCGGGTCCTCCAGTTCCGTGACGGCAACCCAGTTGATGTCCTCGTGCCAGGTGGTCTCGGCAAGGCCTGCATTGGACAGGTGGAGGGAGTGCACGCCGAGCAGGGTGGCGAGGGAAATGGCCATGGCTCAAGGATAGACGGACGCTGGTCAACCGCACTAAACATTGCGGCCAAGGGTGTGCAGGTGGCTATTCCCCGGGGGGAAGGTGCTGGCATAGGCTCAAGGCAGTCGCAACCATCCGCTTCGCAGCTGATGTTCCCTTATGAAAGAGGTTGTACACCGTGGTCCAAACCTTGCAGAACTTCATCAATGGTGAGTTCGTTACGCCCGCGGGCACCGACCTGCTGGACATCGTTAACCCCACCAACGGCGAGGTAGTGGCGCAGTCTCCCGTGTCCATCCAGGCCGACGTCGACGCTGCCATGACCGCGGCCAAGGACGCCTTCAAGACCTGGAAGCACGTCACCCCCGGGCAGCGCCAGCTGATGCTGCTCAAGCTCGCGGACGCCGTTGAAGCCAACAGCGACGAACTTGTCGAGGCCCAGCACCGCAACACCGGGCAGGTCCGCTCCCTGATTGCCTCCGAGGAAATTGCCGCCGGCGCCGACCAGCTCCGCTTCTTCGCCGGTGCCGCGCGCATCCTGGAAGGAAAGTCAGCAGGCGAGTACTTCGAAGGCCACACTTCCTACGTGCGCCGCGAACCCATCGGTGTCGTGGCCCAGGTTGCACCCTGGAACTACCCGTTCCTGATGGCCATCTGGAAGATCGGCCCTGCTCTCGCGGCCGGCAACACCGTGGTCCTCAAGCCTTCCGACACCACCCCGGAATCCACCCTGGTGCTGGCCCGCCTGGCCGGCGACATCCTGCCCGCCGGCGTGCTGAACGTGGTGCTGGGTACCGGCGCAACCGGCGCCATGATGGTGGAGCACCGGGTCCCCGGCCTGGTCTCCATCACGGGTTCCGTCCGGGCCGGCATCGCCGTGGCCTCCGGAGCTGCGAAGGGCCTCAAGCGCGCCCACCTGGAGCTGGGCGGCAAGGCCCCGGCCATTGTGTTCAAGGACGCCGACATCAAGAAGAGCGCCGCGGCCATCGCCGAGTTCGCCTTCTTCAACGCCGGCCAGGACTGCACCGCCATCACCCGCGTGCTGGTGGAGGACTCGGTCCACGACGACGTCGTGGCAGCCATGGTGGAACACACCAAGACCCTGCACACCGGCTCGCAGAACGACGAAGACAACTACTTCGGCCCGCTGAACAACGTGAACCACTTCAACGCCGTCACCTCCGTGGTGGAGCACCTGCCGGAAAACTGCAAGGTTGTCACGGGCGGGCACCGCGCAGGGGATAAGGGCTTCTTCTTCGAACCCACCATCGTCACGGGCGCCAAGCAGACGGACGACATCGTCCAGCAGGAAACCTTCGGCCCGGTCATCACGGTGCAGAAGTTCTCCTCCGAGGCGGAGGCACTCGAGCTGGCGAACGACGTCGAATACGCCCTCGCCTCCAGCGTCTGGACGTCCGACCACGGCACGGCGATGCGGATGAGCCGCGACCTGGACTTCGGCGCGGTGTGGATCAACACGCACATCCTCCTGACGGCCGAAATGCCGCACGGCGGCTTCAAGCAGTCCGGCTACGGCAAGGACCTCTCCATGTACGGCGTTGAGGACTACACGCGCATCAAGCACGTCATGAGCGCACTCGACGCCTAGTCCCCACCGGCGGCCTAACCTCGCTCCGCTTCGGCCAGGGAACCCTCCCCACCGGCACCCTAACCTCGCTCCGCTTCGGCCAGGGAACCCTGCCGGCGTGGGCCCACGCAGAAAGAAGACCCCCCAATGAGCACCACAGCAAGTGAAATCACCTTCCGCCTGGAACAGAAGCGCCGTGTCCAGGCCGACTTCCCGGGCCCCAAGTCCATCGCCCTGACCGAGCGCCGCAAGGCAGTGGTCGCCGCGGGTGTCGCCTCCGCCGTTCCGGTCTACGTTGCGGACGCCGACGGCGGCATCATCCACGACGTCGACGGCAACTCCTTCATTGACCTCGGCTCGGGCATCGCGGTGACCAGCGTCGGCGCGTCCGATCCCGCCGTCGTCGGGGCCGTGAAGGAAGCCGTGGAGCACTTCACCCACACCTGTTTTATGGTCACCCCGTACGAAAGCTACGTGGCCCTCGCCGAGCAGCTCAACCGCCTGACCCCGGGCGACCACGAGAAGCGGACGGTGCTGTTCAACTCCGGCGCCGAGGCTGTGGAGAACGCCGTCAAGGTGGCCCGTCTCGCCACCGGGCGTGACGCCGTCGTCGCCTTTGACCACGCCTACCACGGCCGCACCAACCTGACCATGGCGCTGACCGCGAAGGCCATGCCGTACAAGACCAACTTCGGCCCGTTCGCGCCGGAGGTCTACCGCATGCCCATGAGCTACCCGTTCCGCGAGGAGAACCCTTCGATCACCGGTGCCGAGGCCGCCAAGCGCGCCATCACCATGATCGAGAAGCAGATCGGCGGCGACCAGGTTGCCGCGATCATCATCGAACCCATCCAGGGCGAGGGTGGCTTCATTGTCCCCGCCGAGGGCTTCCTCCCCGCGCTGGCCGCCTGGGCCAAGACGAACGGCGTCGTGTTCATCGCCGACGAAGTCCAGTCCGGCTTCTGCCGCACCGGCGAATGGTTCGCGGTCAACCACGAGGACGTTGTCCCGGACATCATCACCATGGCCAAGGGCATCGCGGGCGGCATGCCGCTGTCCGCGATCACCGGCCGTGCTGACCTGCTCGACGCCGTCCACCCGGGCGGACTGGGCGGCACCTACGGCGGCAACCCGGTGGCGTGCGCCGCTGCGCTTGCCGCGATCGGGTCCATGGAGGAGTACAACCTCGCCGGACGTGCACGCCACATTGAATCGCTCGCCACGGGACGCCTGCAGGAACTGCAGGCCGAACTGGCCGGCGCCGGGAAGTCCGTGATCGGCGACATCCGCGGCCGCGGCGCGATGCTGGCCGTGGAACTGGTCCAGGCCGGCTCCAAGGAACCCAACCCCGAGCTGACCAAGGCCGTGGCCGCTGCCTGCCTCAAGGAGGGTGTCATCATCCTCACCTGCGGCACCTACGGCAACGTCATCCGCCTGCTGCCCCCGCTGGTCATTACCGACGACCTGCTGAACGACGGCCTCGACGTCCTGGCCGCGGCCATCAAGGCCAACGCCTAAGAACCGTCCGCATAGAGTTAGCGTCCCCTCGCAACGGCGCGAACGAACACTTGAGGCCCTGGAAACTTGCGTTTCCAGGGCCTCAAGTGTTCGTTCGCGCTGGGGGTGGGGCTTAAGTGTCCTTTCGCGCCGGTCCTACGAGGAGCGTGCGAGTTTCCTGGCCCTTGAGTTCTTGCCTGCCATCCGCAGCATATCGACAGTCAGCACCAGCAGGGCCAGCCACACCACACCGAAGCCGATCCAGCGGCTGGCGGTCATGGCTTCCTGGAACACCACCAAGGCCACGATGAACTGGAGGAGCGGGGCAACGTACTGCAGCAGCCCGATGGTGGTCATGGGCAGCCGGCGGGCCGAGGCGCCGAAGAACAGCAGCGGCACCGCGGTGACCACGCCGGAGGCCACGAGGAGCCAGAAGTGTCCGGGGCCCTGGCTGGCCAGGGTGGCCGAGCCGCTGACGCCGAGGAACACCATGGTGGCCGCCGCGATCGGTGCCAGGACGATGGTCTCCACGCTGAGGCTGGTCACCGCGTCCACCTTCGGCCCAACGCGCTTCTTCACGAACCCGTACAGCCCGAAGCTGAAGGCCAGGGTCAGGGCGATCCACGGCAGTTTGCCGTAGCTCACCGTGAGCACGCCCACCGCTACAAAACCGATTCCGACGGCGGCCCACTGGAGGGGACGCAGCTTCTCCTTGAGGACGAACACACCCAGGAGGACCGAGACCAAGGGGTTGATGAAGTAGCCCAGCGAGGCTTCGACGGCCTGGCCGGTGGTCACGCCGTAGGTATAGGTCAGCCAGTTCACCGCAATGAGGGCCGCGGCGATGGCGAGGGTGCCGAACACCGAACGGTCGCGGAACGCTGCGGCCAGCGCACGCCAGGATCGGGTGACCGTGATCAGGAGGACGCAGAAAATCAGGGACCACACCACGCGGTTGGCCACGATCTCCACCGCACCGGCGGGCATCAGCGCGAAGAAGTACAGCGGGAGCAGCCCCCACAACCCGTACGCGCCGAAACCGAACAGGACTCCCGCCGTCGTCTCCTTGTCCACAGCCTTGGGACCAGCTGGCGCGGTCACAGCGGTTTTGGGTAAGGAGGTGGTTTCAGGGGGAGTAGGCACCTAACCATTAACACCAGTTGATGGACGCGTATTCCAGTCAAGAGTCAGTACGCTGTCCTTCATGGAACCGATGACCCCGCAGGTTGCCGTCCCGTGAGGCTCCGCCGCAGCAACGCGAATGGCCGCGGCTACCGTCGCGTGCCCGCCGGCACGGGCTTCAGCTACCGGGACCTGGACGGCTCCACGCTGCCGCCGGGGCCGGTCCGGGACCGGCTGGAAAGCATCGGCATCCCGCCGGCCTGGACGGAGGTGTGGATTGCGCCGTTCGACAACGGGCACATCCAGGCGACAGGCCTCGATGCGGTGGGCCGGCGGCAGTACATCTACCACCCCGCCTGGCGCGAACGGAAAGACCGCGTGAAGTTCGACCGCGTCCTGCAGCTGGCGGAGTCGCTGCCCACCGCCCGCCGGCTGGTCACCCTGGACCTGCGCAGCGACGGTCCAAGCCGCGAACGCGTCCTGGCGGCGGCCTTCCGGATGCTGGACAGCGGGTCCCTGCGGGTGGGATCCGAGCGGTACACCAACGAGAACGGCAGCCGCGGCCTGGCCACGCTCCTGTGTGGGCACGTCCACGTCCGCAAGGAGTGCCTGGAGCTGAAGTTTCCGGCCAAGAGCGGCAAGGACTGGGAGTCGGAAATTTACGACGCCGACCTGGCCGCCCTGGTGCGGACGCTTAAGCGCCGCGGTGGAAATGCCAGGCTCCTGGCGTTCAAGGAGGGCCGGACCTGGCGGCCGGTCACCAGCGCGGACATCAATGCCTACGTCAAGGAGCGGACGGGCCTGGACTTCACCGCCAAGGACTTCCGCACGCTGCACGGGACGGTGGCCGCCGCCGTCAGCCTGGCGCGCAGCGGCCCGCAACCGACCGTTGCCGCGCGGAAGGGCGCCATCGGCGTGGCCATGCTGGAGGCTGCTGCGGTGCTGGGGAACACGCCGTCGATCGCCCGGAAAAGCTATGTTGATCCCCGGCTGCTGGACCACTTTGCCGCGGGGGAGACCATCGACCCCAAACGCCTGGACTCCGCGGAAGCCGAGCTGAGGGCCCTGCTGTACCGGGAAGGCGACGTGGTGCCGCTGCGCCAGGGCGGCTGAGGCCCGTCGTTGCTGCCGGTTGTTGCCGCCTGCTCAGCCCGTTTGCTCGGCGTACACAACGTAGTTCTCGGTGGCGCCGGCGTCGTTCAGCTGGAAGCACGTCACCAGCACCAGCCGCCCGGGCACGGCAGCCCAGAGGTCGTCCCGCTGCCCGAGACTGGTCTTTGCATAGCCGGCCGCCCCCGTGACCGTGTATCTCGTGACGCCCTCCGGCGTGGTGACCAGCACCGCGTCGCCCGGCTGTGCCCGGCCCGTGCCGGCCTGGATGTCCATCAGACCGTTGAAGGCCGAGTAGCCGAGGTTCCAGGAGTGGGCGGCCAGGTAAGTGGTGTTGGTGGCCGCTGAACCGGCCGGTCCGTAGTCGCTGATCCAGTACGCGAATCCATTGGACGGCGGGTTGACCCGGCGGTCGGCCGGGAGGTCCATCGGCAACACGGGAATGTCCATGCCGAGCCGCGGCAGTTGCACCCGCACCGGCTGGCCCGGCCCAGCAGGTGTCCGGGCCAGTTCCCGGCCGGCCAGCGCCTCAGCCTCTGCCGGCGTCTCCACCACCAGCGGGGCGCCGCCGCCTGCCGTTGTGGCGGCGGAGTCGGGCAGCCGCGGCGCAGATTCCGTGGCCTGCCCGGGGACTGCCAGCAGCGGCTGGGCCCCCGTCAGGAGCGGGATTCCGTACACCAGCACCACGGAAAGGCCCAGCCCGGTCAGGCCGACGGCGGCAAGGTTACGGAAGCGGCGGCGCCTGCGGGCCGCGGATGTGGGGGCCCGTCGCATTTACCCGAAGCGTCCGTTGACGTAGTCGCTGGTGCGCTGGTCCTGCGGGTACTGGAACATGGCGTCAGTGGGGCCGTGCTCAACGATCGCCCCGGGCGCGTTGTGTGCCGCCAGGAAGAAGGCACACGTGTCCGAGATACGCGCGGCCTGCTGCATGTTGTGGGTGACGATGACAATCGTGACAAGTCCGCGCAGCGACGCGATGGTTTCCTCGACGCGGCGGGTGGACGTGGGGTCCAGCGCCGAGCATGGCTCGTCCATCAGCAGAACCCGCGGGGAAACCGCCAGGGAACGGGCGATGCACAGCCGCTGCTGCTGGCCGCCTGACAGTCCGCCGCCGGGCTGGTGCAGCCGGTCCTTGACCTCATCCCACAGGGATGCCTTGCGGAGTGAATCCTCCACCAGGAAGTCCTTCTCCAGCCGGCTGGCCTTGATGCCCGCGAGCTTCAGCCCTGCGACGGTATTTTCGTAGATGGACATGGCCGGGAAGGGGTTGGCTTTCTGGAAGACCATGCCGATGTTGCGGCGCGCCAGGGTCACCCGCCGGCCCGGATCGTAGATGTCGGCCCCGTCGAGCAGGACCTGCCCCGCCAGCGACGCGGTTGGCACCATTTCGTGCATCCGGTTGAGGATCCGCAGGAACGTGGACTTGCCGCAGCCCGAAGGGCCGATCAGTGCCGTGACCTGTCCCGCTTCCATGGTCAGCGAGACGCGGTCCAGGACTTTGCGCTCGCCGAACCAGGCACTGACCGCCTTGGCGTCGAGCTCGGCCGCCTCGCTCCCGGCGAACGGATCCGGGAAGCCCTCGCCCTCGGGCGGATCGAACACGGCCAGTGCGTGGCCGGAGGATGATTGCGTGGTCATCAGGGTTCCTTCTGTGGAGATTTTCACTAAAGCAGGTTGGGCAGCAGGAGGCTGACCTGCGTACCGGTCAGGACTGACAGCGCGCCGAGCATCGGGAGGAAGACCAGCCAGGTCTCCCGTTGACCCCAGCGGTACCACGACCAGACGGCGGCCATGGCGGCCAGGATCAGCAGTTCCAGGCATACCAGGAGTCCCACCAGG
The DNA here is from genome assembly GCF_001484605.1 of Pseudarthrobacter sulfonivorans. Classification (NCBI taxonomy): domain Bacteria; kingdom Bacillati; phylum Actinomycetota; class Actinomycetes; order Micrococcales; family Micrococcaceae; genus Pseudarthrobacter; species Pseudarthrobacter sulfonivorans. The sequence goes on from NZ_CP013747.1 coordinate 3,576,273, forward strand.
TCCGAGGTGTCAGATCCCAGGGGCAGCTCGGCGGCTTCCAGGGATGCCGGATAGAGGACCGGCGCGGTCTTCGGGAAAGCCTTGGACAGCAGCTTGGCGTCGACCCGCAGGACGCCGTCGGGAAGGAAGGCGGCCCCGGCTGCGGTGGTCAGGGTCAGGCGCCCTTCGTCACCGGTGGGGATGGACGGGCCGGGGTCACCGGCGCGGCGATGGCCCATTACTTCGAACTCGGCCACTCCCAGCCCGGTGGTCACGGTGAACCGCTCGCCCGGTGCGAGGCGGGTCAGCTGGCCCAAGGGGCCACCGTAGGCGGCGGCCCTGCCCATCAGGACGCTTGTGCCGCTCTGCCCCGGCAGGGGAGTGTCCCGCCGGTGGCCGACGCCGTCCATCAGTTCCCGGGATGTGGTTCCCTCCACCACCGTTTCCTGGATGCCCAGTGCGGGAATCGAAAGCAGGGCCAGCGGTGTCCCCGGGGCCACCAATGCGCCCGTGTGGTCCGTCTGGCCGAGCGGTGCGGAGCCTTCCGCCAGGCCGGTCCGGAGCTCTTCAAACAGCCGGGTCTGCGTGGTGGAGTGCTGCACCTGCGAGATGATCACAATGTTGATGATCTGGCCGAAGAGGATCACCGAGACCATCGCCAGACCCAGCGAAATCGCCTTGTTAGTGTGCGACGGCGGGAGCCTGACGGGGGTGGCCCGGCGCCTGTTCCGTGCCGTACGGCGGAGCCACGCGAGCGCGCCGCGGTGCAGGAAACGGGGGCCGGTCTGGCGCCGGCCGGTGAGTGTCGCGGTCATGCTTTGGTGCCGCGCTTACTCCGCGCACGCCTGGCCAGGGCGCCGGCGGTCAGTGGCGGGACGAGGACCAGAAGGCCCACGAGGCCGCCGATGATCAGCAGGAGGTTCTGCGGTTGTCCCCAGCCGCGGCTGGAGGCCAGCGTGGTGGTGACGGGAGTCAGTTGCCCGGCGACGCCGCTGGCGGCCCCGGCGGCTACGGCTGTGCACGTGCCGCTGTCGGGGTCACATGCTGCCGCTTCGCTGGCCGGATCGACGGCAGCCGCTCCGGCGTCGGCCAGGTCCGTCACTTCGGCGGTGCCGGCCGGAACTTCGGCTCCTGCTGCCGCCGTGGCCCCTGCCGGGCCCTGGTTGACGGCCGCGTCGGCACCGCGCCAGGGCACCTGGCAGGCAGCGTCGCAGGCCTTGTCGAACGGTGCGCTCCGCACGAGTTGGTTCGCCGAGGGTGAGTCGCCCGGCTTGAACGTGGGGTTGTTGCAGGCGGGCGCCGAACCGCCGGACACACTGTCGCGGGTCTGATCCATCTTGCGGATGGTGTCCTGGTCCACGCCCGGAATCTTGCGGATCTGCTCCATCCCGGCCAGGACCAGGTTCATGGGCAGCGGCGAGTATCCGAGTTGGCCCATGGGACGCTGGCCCTCGCACAAGGCGTAGTTCGCAAAGAAGCCCAGGGTGGCTCCCTGCGCCGGGTTCAGGGCATTGGTGGCCTGGGTCGGGACGATCATGTACGAGTACGCCGACATGGGATACGTGCGGGGGTCCTTGTAGCCGTACACCTTGGAGAGGTCCTGGGAAAGGTAGTTCGCTGATCCCTTGTCCTGGTTGATGCTCGCCTGGGTCAGGGCCACGGCCACTGCGTGCTCAGTGGGCAGCGTGTAAAAGCCGGCAGCGTTCTTGACCTGTGCCACCGGAAAGCCGATGCCCTGGGCGTAGGAGTACTCGTCGTAGTTGATGGTGAACTGGTTGTTCGCCGAGTACGTGGTGACGCCCTGGGACCCGTTTTGTGCCACGAAGTTCTTGAGCCCCTGGGTGGGGTAAAAGGACGTGGCGTGCTGCGGATCGCAGCCGGTGACGGCGCACAGCTTGGCGTAGTCGGCAGGATACTGGCGCAACAGCCAGAGCGTGAACTGGGCTGTGGCGCCGGAGCCGTCAGAGCGGACCACCACGTTGATGGTGGCGTCAGGCAGGGCAACGCCGGGGTTGTCGGCGGTGATGATCGGATCGTTCCAGCGGGTGACCTGGCCCGTGAAGACCTTGGCGATGGCCGGCTGCGAGAGTTTGAGGCTGGTCATCCGTGAGCTGCCGGCCTTCAGGTTGTACATAAAAGCGGTACCGCCGGCAACCACGGGCAGCATGCCGTAGGCGAAGCCGGGCATGCTGTTGTCGCGCGGGTCGGCGGTGTCCCCGGTGTAGGGGATTTCCGAGACGGCGAACTGCTTCATCTGGTCGGCGAATTCCTTGCGCCCCGTGGAGGAACCCTTGTTCTCGTAGTCCACGGTCACGCCCTGGGCGCCGACCCGTGCAATCCAGTCCTGCAGCGCGTTGCCCGCCCAGGAGGATCCGGAGCCGCCAATGCGCAGGTAGTTGGCCGCCTGGGCAGGCGCCAGGCCAGCCAGCACCATACCGAGTGACAGCAGGATTCCCAGGACCGCCGGAACGGTCCGTCGCTTGGAAAGGGGGCGGATCATGGTTTCTCCTGCATGTTGTCGGTAGGTGCTGCGCCCAGGCTCGCCAGCAGCTGGGCGTGGTTGCGTTCAATGCGGGGCAGGTCGCGCCGGGACCTGGCGGCCGCGCGCCGTGCCTGGGCCTGTGTCTGCTTGCCGGCGTCCTGGCCGCCGATGATGCGGGCGATGATGAACAACACCAGGACCACGAACAGCAGGAACGCCGCGGTGGCGAAGCCGCGAGCCACCATCTCCGGCACCGGGGAGCGGACGTAGTCCAGGGCAGCCAGGGGAAGCGGTGTCTGTGGGCCGGAGAACGGATTGGCATTCATCACACCGGTAAAGCCGGACGTCAGCAGGACCGGCGCGGTCTCCCCGATGCCGTGGGCGGTGGCCAGGATGACGCCGGTGGTCAGGCCGGAGCGGACTGTGGGCAGCACAATGTGCCACACCACGCGCCATTGGCCGGCGCCCAGGGCCAGGCCTGCCTCGCGCAGGTTTCCGGGCACCAGCCGGAGGACGACGTCGGCCGAGCGGATCATGATCGGCAGCATCAGGACGGTGATGGCCAGCGAAGCGGCAAAACCATTGGTCTGATGCGTGATGGCCATAACCACCGCCGCGTAGATGAACAGGCCCGCCACAACGGACGGCAACGCCGTCATTGCTTCCACGACTGTGCGCACGATGCGGGCCAGGCGCCCGCCCACCTCGTTGAGGAATACCGCCGTCGTCATTCCCAGCGGAATGGTGATGGCCAGGGCGATGCCGATCTGTTCCAGCGTTCCCACCAGGGCATGCAGCACGCCGCCCTGGTCCAGGCCGGACAGGGGCCCGGCGCCGGTCATGTCAGTGGTGAAGAAGTTGAGGTGGAACAGCGCTTCCTGGCCGCGGGCGAACGTGAACATGACCACCAGGCCAAGGGTGCCGGCGACGGCGGCGCCCGCCGAGCTGAGCAGGACCGTCACCAGTCCGTTGCGGACTGCCGGAGCCGGCTGCCGCAGGTGTATCAGGGCGGTATACAGCAGCAGGAACCATAGGTAGGAAACGATGAACAGCCAGCCCAGGGGGATCAGTCCCAGGGCCACGGTCAGCAGGAGTCCCATGGCCAGCCCGCCGGCGGCCGCGCCGGCCAGAGACAGGACGTGGTTGCGCCCAACGCCAAGCCGTACCCGGACTTCGTCCGGGGCGCCCGGGGTGTTGGACAGCTGCGGCAGCTCAGTGGCGGGGCGGCGTGGCCCGGGATCGGCAGGCAGATCGGTCACTTCGAAGGTGGCGGGTCCGTCGTCGGTGGTAGTCATGGTCAGCCCTCGCTTTCTGCGCCGGACCGGGACCTCGCCATGATGGCTGAGGCCGTGATGTTGACCAGCATGGTGATCACGAACAGCGTCAGTCCTGCGGCCATCAGCGCGCTCATCGCAGATTCGTTGGATTCGGAGTACTTCAGGGCAATCATGGCGGCGATCGAGTTGGCGCCCTTTTCCAGGACATGGAAATTGATCGCATAGACCGGGCTGATGATCAGGTAGATGGCGATGGTTTCGCCGAGCGCCCGTCCCAGCCCGAGCATGGTGCCGCCGATGATGCCGCCGCGGCCGAAGGGCAGCACCACGGTCCGGATCATGCCCAGCCGCGTGGCTCCCAGGGCGTAGGCGCCCTCACGCTCACCCGTTGGTGCGCGCCGAAAGGACTCCGTCATGATGGAGGTCTGGATCGGGACGATCATCATGGCCACCACCAGTCCAGCGATGAAGGCGGAGGCCGTGAACGGCACGGTGTCCCGCAGCGGACTGCCCGGATCAACGCCGTCCACCTGCAGGAACGGTATCCAGCCGAACCACGTGGACAGCCACTTGCTGAAGTCCACCACGTTGGGCTGCAGCATGTAGGCGCCCCATAGGCCGAAGACCACCGACGGCACGGCGGCCAGGAGGTCAATCAGGCTGGTGAGTGCCTTCTGCATCCAGCCGGTGGCGACTTCGGTGATGAACAGCGCTGTCCCCAGGGCCAGCGGCATGGCGACGGCCAAGGCGACCGTGGCGATCTGCACCGTGCCCCACAGAACAGCGGCGATGCCGAAGTCGTTGGTTTCCGGCGCCCAGTTCTGGGTGGTCAGGAATTTTCCCAGCCCCACCTCGCTGATGGCGCCGACGCCGTTGCCGGCCAGGAAGAGGCCCACCAGGACCATGATGGCCAGGACGATTCCGCCGCCGATCCGGGTGACGGTCCGGAACAGGTAGTCCTGCTGTTCCAACTGCTGGTGCAATGTGCGGGGAGTATCCTGCGCTTCATCGGCGCGGGAACGGGGCAGTACCGTGCTCATCGACGCCGTCCCCGTGCCAGCAGCGGCGCGGCGGCAGCGCTTGCTACTGCCGCCACGAGTCCGATCACCAGCGTGTACTGGGGCCAGGCGCTGCTGGTGGCCGCGGTCCGGCTGGGCACCGCAGCGGCGGCCGCGGGGGCAGCCGCAGGTGCTGCCGCCGGGACGACTTCTGCTGCGGCAGCGGCCGGTACGGCCGGTGCCAGGACTGCGGGCACCACGTTTTCGCCGGACACGGACTCCATCGGCATCAGGTCGGTGGTGGCGGCCGCGGCTTGCTGCGGCCCCTGGATTCCCTGCAGGGTCTGGATGCCGGCGGCGGCCAGCTGCAGCAGCGCCGGTGTGAGTGGCGCGTAGCCAGGTGGCAGCATCCCGCTCCGGAAGCCGGTCTTCTGGCCTTCGGTGCTGATGTACGAGAAAAGCTGGGCGAACGTTGCGGCCTGGGACTGGCTGACGGAGGCAAGGTTCACCACGCCGTAGATCGGCAGGGTCAGCGGATACGCGGTGGTGTAGTCCGGGACGCTGGCAGGTCGCATGGCGCCGGGGGTACCGGTGGGTTCGAACTGGCCGGCTGCTGCCTGCAGGCTGCTGGTGGTGGCGCCAATGCACTGCGAGCCGCTGACGTTGCACAACTGCGCGGTGGGCAGTTGGAACTTCGCTGCCGAGGCCGCGTCCGTAATGGACAGGACGCTGCGGCTGCCGTAGCCCTGACGCGCGACGGATTTGTACGCGGGCGGGCTGCAGTCGGCGCACCAGGAGGTGGTGGACGCCGGCTGGGCGCGCACGGTGTTCTGGGCCGCCGCGGCCATGTCCTGGACGCGGGAATACTGGTCGCCTACGGTAAGGGCCGGCTCGGCGATGGAACCATCGCCGGCCATAACGGCCTGCTTCTGTGCCCAGTAGGCCTGCGGGTACGCGGCCCCTTCGGAGGGGTAGGTCTGACGGGCGTAGGTGAAGCCGTCAGGAGTTTTGGTCTCGGCGACCTTCCGCGCGGCCTGCTGGTCCAGTTCGGTGGCCTTTTCCTGGCATTCGCTGTAGGTCCGCGTCGAGTAGAACGGGTTGATGGTCATGCCGGAAGGATCCGGGCAACCGTTCAGGAAGGCCCTGGAATCCTTGTCGTTGAGCAGCCAGTCCCAGACAGCGGACGCGGCATCCGAGCGCAGGCCTTCCACCACAGGGGGACTGAGGTTGCCGGAGGAACCCAGGCCCTTCGGGTTCAGGGCCCTGAACTCCGGATCATTCTGGATGGAATACGTCATCGGCTGGCCATAGGCAGTGGTGCCGGGCTTCGTGAAGGGGGCCTCAATGGCGGAAGCCGGGGCAGTGTGCTGTACGTAGCTTTGCGTGAGCAGCTTGGCCAGCAGCCTGGCATTGAGTTTCAGGTCGCGCACCAGACCGGCGCTGCGTGCCTTGTCGGCCTCCCACTCTGCCTTGTCCTGGTAGCCGCAGTCGGCCAGCGTGTACTGCGTGAACGCTGCGGTGCAGGCATTGTCAATCGTCATGGCGATGACCACTCCGGCGAGCGCTGTCGGCACGTAGAGGGCGTTGATGTCACCGGCGGCGGGGCGGGTGATAAAGGCGAGGGTGTCGGGCTGCTGCAGCTGGGTGCGGGCCTGCAGGTCCGCCAGCGGTGAGAAGCCCAGCGTGAACTTCTTGGTGTCGCACACGGCGGGGATCCAGGATTTCATTGCTGCGCTGAGGGCTTCGGAGCCCACGCTGAGGGTTGCCGCCTGATCGGTGGGGCAAACTGCGGCCACGTCCTGGAAGTGGAGCGGGACCTGCAGGCGCATCGCCCATAGGCTGGGGGCCAGTGGTCCGGCTGGCAGAATGGCGTCCATCGCGGCTGTCCGCGGTACGGCTACGAGCCAGCATTTGGCCACGCTGGGTGCGTCCGGGCGGTAGCCGCAGCCCATTCCGGAGGCCTCGGCGCCGCTCTGAACCTCGAAGGTGCGCGAGCCTGCGCCCTGTTCGGAGGACATAAAGCGGGAGAACTCGTTGGTGCTGGTCCGGCTGAAGAAGGGGTTGCGGTATTCGCTGAGGTTGAAGCCGTCCGTGATCCGCGTTTGTTCACCGGTGATAGCCAGGAAGGGGGCAGGAAGGTTCATGGTGGGGGAGGAGGGATCCTGGGCTTCCCAGTCCCCGCCGCGGACCAGGGGATCGTTGAGCAGTGAACGCTGGTGGGCCGTGCTGGAGATATCGCCGTCCAGTCCGGTCGCACCGAACTGGCAGGTGGAGGGGTCCGGTTCGGTGGCCGCCGGGTCAGGCTTGTTGTCCGTGCCCGGTTTGCCCCAGCACTGGAAAACCTGCAGATAGGACGTGCTGGCACCATTGCTGCCGGCGGCGGGATCCGCGCCGGTGAAGCTGATGGTCACTGATTGGTTCTGTAGGTTCCTGGTTTGGGAAACGCTCATGGACAGACCGCCCAGCCCGTTGCCCGGGCCGAAGGCACGGGTCGCGGAGTCGCGCAGCCGCTGATCGACGTCGTCGTACGTCTTCCCGGCAGTGTGCGGCAGCTGCTGCTCGTTTCCGCGGGGAACCGTGCTCTCCGCGGCGTTGTCAGTGTTGTCCCACGTGACGGTCGCCGAGGTGTCGCTGACCATGGAGCCGCGCGGCCCCCAGTCGGAGCCCGGAACGGTCGGATCTGCCGAGCTGGGCGGAAGCGAGACCAGCAGGAGGGCGCCCACAGCGACCGCAGCGGCCAGAGGGGAAGCCCACCGCACGCCGTGTTGCTGACGGGGCCTGGCGACGGCCTGTCGGGTGTTCCATGGAAGCGGCATGAATTCTTTCTTTTCAATATTCCGGGTCGGTCATCAAACCTGTAGGCCGATTGTTCAGACCTGTCAGTGGAAGGTCCAGCCGGGTGGCAGCGGAAGCTGCTGGACTATTATTTCCCTAAACCATCCCGGACCCGCTGTGGCCTGACTAAGGAGGGATTTCCGGAAGGTGAACAAAAGGAATTGGCGTTGAAAGCGAAATTGCCCGGACCCCAGCGGGATCCGGGCAATTCCTGGTGAATCAGGCCCGGGTGGCCTTGCGGCGCCGGGAAATGTAGATCCCGCCGCCTACGCCCATGAGCGTCAGTCCGCCGATGACCATGGCAGCCAGTCCCGCAGTGCTGGCCGGGTTGGCGGCGGCAGCGCCGAACCAGTTGGTGTCCGCGAGGAACGGAGCGTTGGATCCGGCGGTCACGGTCAGGCCGGTGACCTCGAACGTTGCGCCGGCTGCACCCTTGAGGATCAGGGTGTGCGTTCCGGCAGGCAGGCCGGCCGGAACGGTGAAGACGTAGCCGACCGAACCGTCGGCGTTGGCGACAGCCGTTTCGGCCAGGACAACCGGCTCGGAGTGGATCTCGCCGGTGACCGTTTCGCCTGCGACGAAGGTGCCGGCGGGGGCGACTACCCCGTGCTTGGTACCTTCCACCAGTGCGGCCCCGCCCGTCAGCAGCACAATATCCGAACCGCTGGCTGCGCCGCCGCCCGCGCGGGGCCCGCCGGTGGTCGCCAGAGGTGCCGGGGTGGATTCGGTGGCCGACGGCGACGGTGAGGCTGTCTCGGTAGCGCTCGGTGACGGATCAGGCGTTTCGGTCTCGGTCGGCGTCGTGCTCGGCGACGGAGTCGCCGTTTCGGTCGCCGTCGGGGTGGCCACCACCGGCTGGCTGATGGTCCAGTTCTTCGACGCGTCGGTGGTGAGCGTGGCCCACGACGCTACGGACTTGCCCGCGACCGGGTTGATCTTGGCGGTGGTGACGCTCTCGTTCGAGACGGTGCAGACGTAACCAATGCTGTAGGTGTGGTTGGCCTGTACCACGGCTGACATGTCAGCAATGGGGGCCTTGCTGCTGTTCACAAAACCGGATTCCAGCGTGTTGTCGTCAGCAATTGTGCCGTTGGCATTCAGGGACATCGCGTACTGGGGATCCTGCGTCAGGGGGTAGACCGTCTGCGCTTCCACGGTGCTGCTCAGCGCCGGCTGGATTTCCTGCCCGGGCTCGGACATAAAGATCAGCGCGCCCTCGAGGATGTTGCCGGTGGTGGGGCAGACCATGTCGCTGTGCAGCTTCAGCACGGACAGGCTCAGGGCGCTCCAGTTGCCGCTCGTCGGGTTGGCCGTGACGGTTCCTGCCGAGCCGGCCGGGAGGGCCGCGTTGGCAACAGCGATTCCACCGCCCAGCAGGAGGGCGGTGCCGGCAACGGCGGCCGTGGCGTTCAGGCCCCAGCGGGATTTCATTGTCGTGGCGTTGGCCATAATCATTTCTTCTTTCTCAGGTAAACGTGTCTACTGCTGCGGTGTTGCCCGGCGCCGGGAAATTAAATCCACCGGCCAACCAGCGAAAATCGCTGCGAAGAATTACCGATCAGTCTGGGTCATCAGTCGAATTCTGCGGGCGTGGCAAAGTAAAGCAGGCCGGTACTGAAAGTAAATTCTTTATGAACGGAATTCAGGACCCGGCCGAAGGAATTGTTAGTTGGTGTAACCCGACTTTTTGCCCATCGTCCAGTCGCCCACGTAGGAGAGCGTTTTGAAACCGAACTTGTTGATGATGACCTTGCTGCCAATCGTCTTCAGGTTGGTGGTCACGGCGTTGCTCAGAACCAGGCTGTAAATGAGCTTGCTGGTCTGGGTGGAGCTGGACACCACGTTGTAGGTGTCGCGTGCGAAGATGCCCTTGCCGCTGGCGGGCGCCACGGCAGCGTTACCGTAGAGGTCGCCGGGGGCCAGAGCCGGAGCCGCGGTGGCCGGGTCAATGGCCTTGAGTCCATCGATGTTCGCCAGCACCTGACCGGCAGCGGTGGTGTTGGCCATGGCGCCGTTCTTCTGCGCGATCCACTGTGCGGCGGAGAACGCGATGATATCGCCGTCGTTGATGAGAGCCGCACCGTTGTTCTCGGGATAGTTCTGCTCGACATCGGGGATGCAAGTGGTGTTCGGGGTGACACCAATGGCCTTCACGAAGAAGGCGCGGGTGCCCGAAGCGGCCTGGGGCAGCTTGGGAGTGAAGGTCATGGTTCCGATGACGGGCTTGCCGGTGGTGCCGTCAATGGTGACGCCGTCGCCGGCCGTACAGCTGAAGATGTTGGCGATTTGCTGGGTGGTCAGGTTCAGCGGCGTGTTGGTGGAGTCCTTGACTGCCACGGTCATCGCGTCGCGTGCGAACGGCAGGAACGTCAGGTCGGTGCCTGCCACGCTGGGGGAGGAGGAGGACCGGGCGATGTCGACGTCGTTCCGCTTCAGCGTGAACGAGTTGTTGGCCGAGTCCTTGTAGACATGGTTCAGCGGGTTCAGGCTGGCGCTCAGGGCCTTGACGCCGGCACCGGAACCGTTGGGTCGGGTAAACGCGGTGACGCCGGTCTTGGTCACGATCGTCGCCGGCGTGCCGAAGGCGTCGTAGGAGGCCACTGTCCTGATGGGGCCCGCGTTGGTCAGGGCGTTCCAGACATCCTGGATGGTGTCGGAACCAACGGCCGCCAGCGGGCGGTCCGGCGTCGTGGGCTCCGCAGACGCGCTGGCTGAGCTGATCAGGCCGAGTGCCAAGGCGGTGACGCAGATAGCGCCGACAGCCTGGAAGGACTTCAATTTCATGTCAAGATTCCCCATCTTAGGTACCGAGTGGATTAGCTGGTGCAGGTGAGCCACGGCGCAGTGCGGGCACTGCCGCTGCGGTCTGCGGCTGCCGGAGTAGTCAGGACAGTGCCGGCCGCTAAGAGTCTGCGGCGGCGCTGCCCGGCATTTCGAATTGCTTGGCTAAGAAGAACCTGCGATCAGGTGAACGTTTGGTGAAAGCCGGCAAGGGGGCTTCGGGCAGCCGTTCCACGCCGGGAGCTCCTGCACGCAAGAGCTCGGGCGGGAACTCAACCGGAAGATGCCGGTGTCCGTGGCGGATCACTGTTTCCAGCAGGCGTGCGCCGCCAAGCAGGTCCAGTGCCGCCAGGGCGCTGCGGTCCCGGTCCCGGATGGTGGGGTACCAGGCGCTGGCCATCAACACGGGGCGTCCGCGCAGGCTGACGTACCACCCGTAGTCCCGGGCCTGCTGGTTCTGGACGAAGGTAATGGTTAGGTCCTGGGCGGCCTTCTGAGCGGCCGTCGCATTCGCGGCCGCCACCGCATAGCTCGGGAAGAGGCCAACACCCCGGCCGAGTTCCCTGTGGTTGCCCGAGATCAGGCGCCAGACGACCAGTGGCTGGTTGAAGTGATCCATCCGGCGCACCAGTTGGTGGATGGCCGGCAGGCGGACTGCCTGTGCCAGGACTTCGGTTGGCTGTTCAACGGGATTGGTCAACCGTTGCCGCACGTTAAGGGATGGCAGCGCGGAAACATGGCCGTGCTGAACGCCAGCGCTGAAGACGGCGAGTTCGCGCTCCTTCCAGCGGGTCGCCGCAGGAAGGGCCTGACTAACAAGAGAGGTGAAGGAAATGCGTTCATTGGAAATGATGGCTCCCCAGGGATCCTGTGACTGGACGCCGCCCATGCGGTCGTGATAAGGCTCAAGCCGGATGGTTGCCAGCCGGGGTGGCGGGGGTAAAGGAAGGGTGACGGGCAGCTGAACGTCTGGCATCACACGATGCCGCGTCCCGCGGTGGGCACATTTAGAATGGGACATTGTGCGCAACTGCACTGTGCGCGTCCGTCGCAATCTCCTCGTTCCAGAAGGGCTCCCGGTGTCCAACCCAGCCGAAACGACCTCCAAACGTCCACTCCGCGTTGCCATTGTGGGTGCGGGACCGGCAGGTGTTTACGCGGCGGATATCCTGACCAAGTCCAACGGCGTCAAGGACGGCGATTTTGAGGTCAGTATCGACCTTTTTGAGGCCTACCCCGCCCCGTACGGCCTGATCCGCTACGGCGTGGCCCCTGACCACCCGCGCATCAAGGGGATCGTGAACGCGCTGCACAAGGTCCTGGACCGCGGCGACATCCGCTTCCTGGGCAACGTCACGTACGGCCGCGATCTCACCCTCCATGACTTCCGCGCCTTCTACGACGCCGTGATCTTCTCCACGGGCGCCATCAAGGACGCGGACCTGGCCATCCCTGGCGTTGATCTCGGCGGTTCGTTCGGCGGCGCCGACTTTGTGTCCTGGTACGACGGCCACCCGGACGTGCCCCGCGACTGGCCGCTGGATGCCAAGGAAATCGCCGTGATCGGCAACGGCAACGTGGCGCTGGACGTGGCCCGGATGCTGGTCAAGCACCCCGATGAACTCCTCACCACCGAAATCCCGGACAATGTCTACCAGGGCCTGAAGAACTCGCCGGTCACGGACGTCCACGTCTTCGGCCGCCGAGGCCCGGCGCAGGTCAAGTTCACGCCGCTGGAACTGCGGGAGCTGAGCCACATGAAGGACGTGGACATTGTCCTTTACCCGGAGGACTTCGAGTTCGACGAAGCCTCCGATGACGCCATCCGCAGCAACAACCAGATCAAAACCATGGTGAACACGCTGACCAACTGGCTCGTGGAGGAGCACGCCGAAGCGGAAGAGCCGTCCTCCCGCCGCCTGCACCTGCACTTCCTGCACAGCCCGGTGAAGATCTACCAGGACCCCGACGACGGCGGGTCCGGCCGGGTGGCCGGCATCAAGTTTGAGCGCATGGAGCTGGATGGCACCGGCAACGTCAAAGGCACGGGCGAGTTTGTGGACTACCCCGTCCAGGCCGTGTACCGCGCCATCGGCTACCACGGTTCGCCACTGGACGAGCTGGAGTACAACGCCAAACGCGGAGTGATCCCCAACGAGGGCGGCCGCGTGCTGGACGCCGACGGCAACCCCGTCCCCGGAATCTACGCCACCGGCTGGATCAAGCGCGGGCCGGTCGGCCTGATCGGGCACACCAAGGGCGACGCCCTGGAGACCATCGGCTTCCTACTGGAGGACCGGCTCACCCTGCCACCCGCCCAGAACCCGGACCCGCAGGCCATCATCGACCTCCTGCAGGAGCGCGGCATCGAGTTCACCACCTGGGAGGGCTGGATCAAGCTGGACGCGCACGAAGCAGCCCTCGGCGCCGCGTGGACAGAAGGCGGGACAGGCACCGACGGGCCCGCCGCCGTCGTGCGTGAACGCATCAAAGTAGTCCCGCGTGAGGAAATGATCAACATCTCCCGCGCCTGACCAGCGTCACCCACCAAAACAGCGCGAACGGACACTTGAGGCCCCAGCCAGAGGGGCCTCAAGTGTCCGTTCGCGCAACAGGGGCTGGCGCTGGAGGGTTCGCGCCGGCGGCCAGTAGACTTGCAGGACCGATGGGAGTTCGATGAGGAACCTGATCCTGCCGCCGACGTCCGGCGGCGAAGCAACTGCGCTGGCCCAGCGTCATGCCCTGGCCGCCCATGAGCAGCTCGACGCCCAGGCGTTTCCGAACGCACCGGAAATCCCCGGCCTGCGGCGGCTGATCCGGGAATCCTGGCAGCGGTCCGCCCGGTTGAAAGCCAACCCTGACAACCCCGAAGCGCCCCTTGCCCTGGACACCGACGAGCTCGAGGAATACCGGCGGCAGCACCCCCTTGCCAGCATCATGCCCGTGATCCACAAACTCCTGGTCCAGCCGAGCCACGACAGCGGCCTGCTCGTTGCCGTGGGTGATGAAGTGGGCCGGCTGCTCTGGGTGGAAGGCGATCCGGCCCTGCAGCGCCGTGCCGAAGGCATGATGTTCGTGCCGGGCGCCGACTGGTCAGAGGCCACAGTAGGCACCAGCGCTCCCGGCACTGCCCTGGCCCTGGGTCGCGGCATCCAGATTTCCGGGGCGGAGCACTACCAGCGGTCCGTGCACGCGTGGAGCTGCACGGCCGTACCGTTCCACGATCCGGATTCCGGTGCGCTGCTGGGCGTTGTTGACATCACGGGTAAAGCCAGTGCCGTGGCGCCCCACACTTTGTCGCTCGTTGAAGCGACCGTCGCTGCCGCCCAGGCGCAGCTCCGTGTTGAGCGGCTTCAGCTGGCGGCCACCCTTGCCAGCCGGCCGGCCCGACGGCGGAACGCCAGTTCGGCGGCCAGGTCGGATTCGGCGCGGACCGGGGGAGCCGGCGGCGCGAAGGAAGGCAGCCTGTACCGCAACAGCCTGCAGCTTCTGGGCCGTGACCAGGCGTTGCTCAGCATCGAAGGCAAAACGGTGTCGCTGTCCGCCCGGCACAGTGAAATCCTCGCCCTGCTCAGCACCCACCCGGACGGGCTGAGCGCCGAGGAGCTCAGTGTCCTGCTCTACCCGGGCGACGGCCCCACCATGACGCTCCGCGCGGAAATGGTCCGGCTGCGCAAGATCCTGCAGCAGCTCAATCCGGCCGCCGTGCCCGAATCCCGGCCGTACAAACTCACCATGGACCTGGTCCCGGACAGCGGGCAGGTGCTGAACTGCCTGCAGCGCGGCGCCCACCGCATTGCGCTGGAAATCTACCGCGGCGCGGTGCTGCCGCGCTCCGAAGCGCCGGGCATCATCGACCTCCGCGACAGGGTCTCCTCGCTCATGCGCGAAGCGGTCCTGACGGACGGCAGTGCCGAGACGCTGCTCAAGTACGCGGCCCTGCCGGAGGCGAGGGACGACGTCGACGTCCGGACCGTCGCCCTGAAGCTGCTGCCGGCGCGCTCGCCCAAGCGGGCCGCCGTCGTCGCGGACCTTGAGCGGCTGGAAGCCGAACTCAGCGCCTAACCGCCGGGGCCGTGAGCTGGCTCACACTGGCGCAACCTGACTGCAACCTTCACCCTCCTACGCTGAAACCAACGGCGGCCGCCATCATCAGGCGCCACCTTTCATGCACAGCAAAGGAGCTAGCAATGACTGTCTACGCACAGCCCGGTACCGAGGGTTCGAAGGTCACGTTCAAGGACCGTTACGAGAACTGGATCGGCGGCGAGTGGGTTGCCCCCGTCAAGGGCCAGTACTTCGAGAACATCACACCCGTCACCGGCAAGGTCTTCTGCGAAGTTGCCCGCGGCACCGCGGAAGACATCGAGCTGGCCCTGGACGCCGCCCACAAGATCGCACCGTCCTGGGGCAAGACCTCCGTCGCCGAGCGCGCCGCCATCCTGAACAAGATCGCCGACCGCATCGACGAAAACCTTGAAATGCTGGCCGTCGCCGAATCCTGGGACAACGGCAAGCCCATCCGCGAAACCCTGAACGCGGACATTCCGCTCGCCGCCGACCACTTCCGCTACTTCGCCTCGGCCGTCCGCGCCCAGGAAGGCCGGCTGTCCCAGCTCGACGACGACACCACCGCCTACCACTACCACGAGCCGCTCGGCGTCGTGGGCCAGATCATCCCGTGGAACTTCCCCATCCTGATGGCCGTCTGGAAGCTCGCCCCGGCCCTCGCCGCCGGCAACGCCGTGGTCCTCAAGCCGGCCGAGCAGACGCCGTCGTCCATCCTTGTGTTGATGGAGCTTATCGGCGACCTCCTGCCGGCCGGTGTCCTCAACGTGGTCAACGGCTTCGGCGTCGAGGCCGGCAAGCCGCTCGCCTCCAGCCCGCGGATCCGCAAGATCGCCTTCACCGGCGAAACCTCCACGGGACGCCTGATCAGCCAGTACGCCAGCCAGAACCTGATTCCGGTCACCCTGGAGCTCGGCGGCAAGAGCCCGAACATCTTCTTCAACGACGTCGCGGACACCAACGACGCGTTCTATGACAAGGCCCAGGAGGGCTTTACGCTCTTCGCCTTCAACCAGGGCGAAGTCTGCACCTGCCCGTCCCGCGCCCTGGTCCAGGAAGACATCTACGATTCCTTCATGGCCGACGCCGTGGCCCGCGTTGAGAAAATCATCCAGGGCAACCCGCTGGACACCGAAACCCAGCTTGGTGCCCAGGCCTCCAATGACCAGCTGGAAAAGATCCTCTCCTACATCGACATCGGCAAGCAGGAAGGCGCCAAGGTGCTCACCGGCGGTGCCCGGGCCGACATGCCCGGCGACCTGGCCGGCGGCTACTACGTCCAGCCGACCATCTTCGAAGGCCACAACAAGATGCGGATCTTCCAGGAGGAGATCTTCGGCCCTGTTGTTTCCGTGACCCGCTTCAGCGACTACAACGACGCGATGGGCATCGCCAACGACACCCTGTACGGCCTCGGCGCCGGCGTCTGGTCCCGCAACGGCAACGTCGCCTACCGTGCCGGCCGCGAGATCCAGGCCGGCCGCGTCTGGGTCAACAACTACCACGCCTACCCGGCCGGCGCTGCGTTCGGCGGGTACAAGTCCTCCGGCATCGGACGTGAAAACCACTCCATGATGCTGGACCACTACCAGCAGACCAAGAACCTCCTGGTCAGCTACAACGAGAACAAGCTCGGCTTCTTCTAAGCCGCCCTTAGCCCGGGCGGGGACGGATCAGCACTGGTCCGTCCCCGCCTGCACCGTCCTGGCCACCCTTCAGGAAGGCAGCACCACCTCCACCGCACCATCGCTTTATCTACGCAAGGATTTCGCCAATGACGACGACAATGCAAGCAGCAGTAGTAACCGAGTTCGGCAAGGATCTTCAGATCCAGACCCTCCCCATTCCCACCCCGGGCCGGGGTGAGGCGCTGGTCAAGGTCATCACCACCGGCGTCTGCCACACAGACCTCCACGCGGCTGAGGGCGACTGGCCGGTCAAGCCGACACCGCCGTTCATCCCCGGCCACGAAGGTGTAGGCGAAGTGGTTGCCCTGGGCGAAGGTGTCACCGACCTCGCCGTCGGCGACCTCGTCGGCAACGCCTGGCTCTGGTCCGCCTGCGGCGACTGCCAGTACTGCCGCACCGGCTGGGAGACACTCTGCGAGGTACAGAAGAACGCCGGCTACAGTGTGGACGGCTCCTTCGGGGAGTACATGCTCGTGGACACGCGCTTTGCCGCACGCATCCCGGCGGGCTCGGACCCCGTTGAAGTCGCACCGGTGCTTTGCGCCGGCGTCACGGTCTACAAAGGCCTGAAGATGACCGAAGCCAGGCCCGGACAGTGGGTCACCATCTCCGGTATCGGCGGACTGGGGCACATTGCCGTCCAGTACGCGGTTGCCATGGGACTGCGGGTTGCTGCCGTGGACATCGCGGACGACAAACTCGCCCTGGCCAAGAAGCACGGCGCCGAGCTCACCATCAACGCGCTGCACGAAGATCCCGTCGAAGTCATCCAACGTGAAACCGGAGGTTGCCATGGAGTCCTGGTCACCGCAGTACACCCGTCTGCTTTTGGCCAGGCGATCGGCATGGCCCGCCGGGGCGGGACGATTGTGTTCAACGGCCTGCCGCCGGGCGACTTCCCAGCACCGATCTTCGAGATTGTGCTCAAGGGCCTGACCGTCCGCGGCTCGATCGTGGGGACCCGGCAGGACCTGGAGGAAGCCCTCGAGTTCTACGCCGAGGGCAAGATCCACCCCACGGTCTCCACCCGGGAACTCTCCGAGGTCAACGCCGTTCTTGACGAGATGAAACACGCCAAGATCGACGGCCGCGTTGTTATCAAGTACTGATGATGGAGGCGAGGCTTGACGCGGCGGTGACGCTGCCCGGGGAGGACATCTCCCGCGTGGCTCTCACCGCCGAGGCCCTGGGACTGCTCAGGAAGTTGTGGGGGCAGCACGGGCCCCTGATGTTCCACCAGTCCGGCGGCTGCTGCGACGGGTCCTCGCCTATGTGTTATCCGGCCGGGGAGTTCATCACCGCGGAAGCGGACGTCCTCCTGGGGCTGTTCGACATCGCCGACGGCCTGGAGCCGCAGCCCCTCGAGTTCTGGATGTCCAGGGAGCAGTTCAACTACTGGAGCCACACCCATCTGACCGTGGACGTGGTCCAGGGCCGGGGGAGCGGGTTCTCGGTTGAGTCGCCGGAAGGCAAGCGGTTCCTGATCCGGTCAAAGCTGATGGACTGGCCCGGCTAGGCACCCGAACCACCTGCGCGAACGGACACTTGAGGCCCTCCCGGCGAGGGCCCCAAGTGTCCGTTCGCGCTTAACCGGGGCGGGCGGAAAGTCTCACCATGCGGGACAGGTGTGAACGTCCATTGGGTGGACGAGTATCGTTGATGGGTCTGTTTCCAACACAAATCAGGATTGTGGATCTCCTTATGAACCTTCTCCGGACCAAATCCATCGAGCAGTCCATCGCCGACGCCGATGAACCCGGACGCAAGCTCAAGCGGTCGCTCAGCAGCTGGGACCTGATGATCATGGGTGTCGCCGTCGCTGTCGGCGCCGGCATCTTCTCGGTGGGAGCCAAGGCTGCGGCCAACTTCTCCGGCCCCGCCGTGACGTTGTCCTTTGCCATTGCCGCCGTTACGTGTGCCCTGGCCATCATGTGCTACGCCGAGTTCGCCACCGCCATTCCGGTCGCCGGGTCGGCCTACGTCTTTACGTACGCCACCATGGGCGAGCTGCTTGCGTGGATCATCGGCTGGAACCTGATCCTGGAACTGTTCACCGCCGCGGCAGTGATCGCCAAGTACTGGGGCATCTACCTCAGCAAGGTATTCGCGCTGATGGGGGCCGACGTGCCGCCGGCACTGTCCCTCGGCGGCGTGGACCTCTACTGGGGCGCCTTCCTGATCGTTGCCGTCTTCACCGTGCTCCTGGTGCTGGGCACCAAGCTCTCCGCCCGTGTGGGCAACGTCTTCACGCTGATCAAGATCGCCGTGGTGCTGTTTGTTATCGTCGTGGGCTTCACGTACGTGAAGTTCGAGAACTACACGCCGTTCGTGCCCGCCGCGGAACCCACCGCCGGTGGCGCCGCGGACGTTATGAAGCAGTCATTCTTCGGCTTCCTCACCGGCGCCGCGCCTGCCCAGTACGGCACCCTCGGTATCTTCGCCGGCGCGGCCCTGGTGTTCTTCGCCTTCATCGGCTTTGACGTCGTGGCCACGTCCGCGGAGGAAGTCAAAAACCCGCAGAAGACCCTGCCGCGCGGCATCTTCGGCGGCCTGGCCGTGGTGACCCTGCTCTACATCCTGGTGTCCCTCGCGCTCACCGGCATGGTGTCCTACACGGACCTCGCGGCAGCCGAAACGCCCACCCTCACCACCGCGTTCGAGGCCGTCGGCAACACCACCGCGGCCAAGGTCATCGCCTTCGGCTCCCTGATCGGCCTCACCACCGTCATCATGGTGCTGCTGATGGGACTGTCCCGCGTGGTGCTGGCCATGAGCCGCGACGGGCTGCTGCCTCGCGCGCTGTCCAAGACCAGCGAAAAACGTTCGACGCCGGTCCGCCTCCAGATCATCTGCGGCGCCGCGGTAGCACTTGTGGCCGGCCTGACAAACGTTGACCTGCTGGAGGAAATGATCAACATCGGCACGCTGTCCGCGTTTGTGGTGGTGAGCCTGGGCATCCTGGTGCTGCGCAAGAAGCGCCCGGACCTGAAGCCGTCCTTCCGCGTCCCGTTCGGCAAGGTCCTCCCGGTGGTTTCGGCCGTCCTGTGCCTGTACCTGATGACGAACCTCGCGGTGGAGACGTGGATCTTCTTCGCCGGCTGGCTGGTCATCGGCGTCGTGATCTACTTCGCCTACGGCCAGCGTCACTCCCGCCTGAACGAAAGGTTCGCCGAAGCCAAGTCCGCCGTGGACGCCACGGAGTCCGGCGCGGATTCCAGCGCGGACGCCCGCCTTTCCGGCAGTGATGCCGCAGCCCGCGACGAGGCACTCACCCGCCCGTAAGCCCGCGGCCACCTAGGCCTGCAAACAAGGCAGAGGCACCCGTCCACCCCTTTGGTGGCAGGGTGCCTCTGCCGTTTAACCCGCCTTTTGTGATCTGGCCGATAAGACCTATATAGTCGTGCTTGAAGTTTTCGGGATGTCGTCCCGATAATCGGAATGTGCTTCGGCACCAAAGAGAAATGGTGAACTGTGGCTGAGAACGATGTTGTTCGCAGTAAATCGGCGGTCCTCGACCCCGAAGGCAATGAGGTGTCCTCCGGGGCCACCGACAAAGGGCCCGTCCGCAGGGCCGCATGGGCCGGCCTGATCGGCACCGCGCTTGAGCAGTACGACTTTGTGATCTACGGAACCGCATCGGCGATCATCTTCAACAAGATCTTCTTCCCGAACATCGACCCCGCCATCGGCATCATCGCCGCGTTCGGTGCCTACGCCGTTGGCTTCGGGGCACGCCCCCTCGGCGGCCTCTTCTTCTCCAAGTACGGTGACCGGCTGGGACGCAAGTGGGTGCTGGTTGCCACGCTCTTCCTGATGGGCATCGCCACCTTCGCCATCGGCCTGCTGCCCACCTACGAGCAGGCGGGCATCTGGGCCCCGGTGCTGCTGGTTGCCTGCCGCTTCCTCCAGGGATTCGGCGCCGGCGCTGAACAGGCGGGCGGCGTGGTCCTGGTGGCGGAAACTGCGCCCAAGGGCAGCCGCGGACGCTATGCCTCGCTCGTCTTCGTTGGTGCCGCCGCCGGCACCGCGATGGGCGCCGTCGTCTGGATCCTGGTCCAGCTGATGCCCACTGAAGCACTCGAAGCCTACGGCTGGCGGCTTGTGTTCTTCTCGTCGATCTTCGTCACCATCGCCGCCTACGTGATCCGCCGCAAGCTGAAGGAATCACCGGTCTTTGAGGAAATGAAGGAAGAGATCGCCGGCGCCGTCCGCGCCACCCCCGTGGCCGACGTCGTCAAGAACGGCCGTGCGGGCCTGTTCCGGGTCTTCTTTATGAACGTGGGCGCCAACGCGCACTCGTACATCTTCCAGGTCTTCCTGGGCTCCTACCTGATCACGCAGCTCAAGATTGACGCGACGTTCATTCCCAAGGTCCTGCTGGTGGGCGCGCTCTTCGCCTGCGTCTCGGCCTACGCCTTCGGCACGCTCTCCGACCGCTTCGGCCGCCGCCGGATGTACCTCATCATCACGGCATTCCTGTTTGTCTTCCCCGTCCCGGCCTTCCTGCTGCTGAACACCGGAAACCTGTTCCTGATCTCGCTGGTGATCGTGCTCGGCTTCATCTTCGCCGCGCAGGGCTCCGTGGGCGTCCAGGCAGCGTACTTCCCCGAGCTCTTCGGCTCCCGCTACCGCTACGCCGGCGTCGCCCTGGGCCGGGAGTTCTCCTCCGTCTTCGGCGGCGGCATCGCCCCGCTCATCTGCTCGGCGCTGGTCACCGCGTTCAGCGGCTCCTGGATCCCCGTCGCCCTCTACATGATGGCCATGATGGGCATCAGCCTCGTCACCACCATCAAAGCCCCCGAAACCGTCGATCGTGACCTGCTCACAGAAGAGGACGCCAAGTAATGCCAGCCACGCCCACCCGCATTGTCATCACCGACTGCGACCACGACTCCATCGCCATCGAGCAGGCCGTTGCCGACGCCGCCGGTGTGGAACTGGTCCTTGCCCAGTGCCGGACCGAGGAGGACGTTATTGCCGCCGCTGCCGGCGCCGACGCCATCGTGGTCCAGTACGCCCCCATCACGGACCGCGTCCTCGCGGCCCTGCCGCAGCTGAAGGCGATCGGCCGCTACGGCGTGGGCGTGGACACCCTCGACGTCGAGGCGGCCACCGCCCGCGGCGTCGCCGTCTGCAATGTGCCGGACTACGGCACCGAGGATGTCAGCGACCACGCCATTGCCCTGGCCGTCAGCCTGGCCCGCGGAATCACCCGGCTGGACCGCGGCATGCGGCGCGGGGAACACTCGCTGCTCCCCGTCCAGCCCCTGCACCGGATGTCCACCAGGGTGTTCGGCGTGGTGGGCCTGGGACTGATCGGCGCGGCCACCGCGCGCAAGGCCAAGGGCCTGGGCTACACGGTGATCGGATCTGACCCGCTGGCTGAAATCGGTACGACGACGGCGGATGGAGTCGCCGTCGTCGGGTTTGAGGAAGTGATTTCCCGCGCTGATGTGGTGTCCCTCCACGTTCCGCTCAACTCCCATACGCATCACTTGATCAACGCCGGCGTGCTCGCGCAGATGAAACGCGGCGCTGTGCTGGTCAACACTTGCCGCGGGGGAGTGGTGGACACCGCTGCGGTTGCCGACGCCCTGGCCAGCGGCCAGCTCTACGGCGCCGGGCTGGACGTCTTCGAAGAGGAACCGCTGGCCCTGACCAGCCCGCTGATCGGCTGCGAAAACGCCGTGCTCACACCGCACGCCGCCTGGTACAGCGAGGAATCCTATGCGGAACTGAAGCGCCGCACCATCGAAAACGTCCTCGAGGTCTGCGCCGGACGTATGCCGCGCAACGTGATGAACGCAGGGGTGCTGGTGTGAGCGTAGAACTCCTGAACAGCACCATGCGCGCCGCCGTGTGGACGGCGCCGGACACGATCGAACCGCGGCAGCTGCCCGTGCCGGAAATCCCCGCCGGCTGGGCCCTGGTCCGGACGGAAATGACCGGACTGTGCGGCTCCGATTTTTCCATCCTGCACGGAACGCACCCCCGCGCCGAAGCTCCCCTGGTCATGGGCCACGAGATCACCGGCATCGTGGAGGTCGCGGCGGAGACCGGCCCGGCAGCGGGCACCCGGGTCACCGTGGAGCCCCTCATCCACTGCGGCGAATGCCACCCGTGCAGCGGCGGAGACACCCACGTCTGCCGGGCGCTGAAACTGTACGGGATCGACGTCGCAGGCTCCCTCGCCGAATACGTAGCCCTGCCAGCCACTGCGCTCATCCCGGTCAGCATCGCCGTGCCCCTCCAGGAGGCGGCCCTCGCCGAACCCCTGGCCGTCGCCGTCCACGCCGTATCCCGGGCCGGCCTGACCGGCGGGGAACGGGTGGTGATCTTCGGCGCCGGGCCCATCGGCATCCTGACGGCCCTGGTGGCACGCCACCAGGGAGCCGGCAGCGTCCTCGTTTCGGAACCCTCGGAGGCCCGCCGCCAGGTGGCCGAAGAACTCGGGTTCGCCACGGTGGCACCCGGGGAGGACCCCGTCCAGGCAATCGTTGCCGCCACGGGAGGGGACGGCGCGGACATCGTCTTCGACTCCGCCGCCCACCCCTCGGTCGCCGCGATGCTGCCCCGTGCCGTCCGCGTGCGCGGCACCATCGTCCTGGTGGGCGTCTACAAAAAGCCAGTCGAACTCGACCTCCAGGCCCTGACCTTCGCCGAAAACACCGTCGTGGGCGTCCGGGTCTACACCCGGGCGGCCGTGGAACGCGCGGTGGAACTCATCGAAAGCCGTGAGCTGGGGCTGGACCGCATACCCACCCAGGTGTTCGCCCTGGAGGACACCCGCCAGGCCTTTGACCAGGCGATGGCATCCGGACGCGTCCTCAAAGTCTTTGTCAGTCCAGCCGCGGCGCCCGCCGCGAGAACCCAGGAAAGCTCATGAACCACACAGCAGAGAAATCGCCGTTTGACCTCAGCGGCAAAACCGCAGCCGTAACCGGCGCCTCGCGCGGGATCGGCCTGGGCATTGCCCTCGGGCTGGTCAACGCCGGCGCCAGCGTTGTGGCACTCCAGCGCGGCCCCTTGGCCCCGGAACTGGCAGTCGCTGCGGAAAAGGCAGGCGTCAGCGCCGCTGCAGTCCACGTGGACCTGGCCAGCGAAGAGTCCGTGGCCGCCGCCACAGCGGAAACCCTCGCGGGACGCCAGATCGACATCCTGGTCAACAACGCAGGAACCCAGATCCGGCACGACGCGACCGAGTTCCCGCTGTCCGACTTCGACCGCGTGATGGCCATCAACACCCGCGCCGTCTTCCAGCTGTGCCAGGGCTTCGGCACCCCGATGGTGGAACGCGGTGGCGGGAAGATCATCAACATGGCCTCCCTCCTCACGTTCCAGGGTGGCCTGCGGGTTCCGGCCTACGCGGCGTCGAAGGGCGCCGTGGCGCAGCTGACCAAGGCGTTGTGCAACGAATGGGCGCCCCGCGGCGTGAACGTCAACGCGGTTGCCCCGGGCTATATCGCCACTGACATGAACGAGGCCCTGTTGGCGGACAGTCAGCGCCATGAACAAATCTCCGTGCGGATCCCGGCGGCACGCTGGGGCACCGGTGGCGACCTCGCCGGCGCCGTGGTGTTCCTGGCCTCCCCGGCCGCGGACTACATCCACGGCGTTGTACTGCCGGTCGACGGCGGGTGGCTGGCGCGATGAGCGATCTGCAGAGCCCTCCCGTTTCCGCCATCCTGCAGGAGAACCCTGTGGTGGCCGTCCTCCGCGCCCGGCATGCCCGGGAATACGCGCCGGTCATCGACGCCCTGGTCAGGGGCGGCGTCCGGTCCATCGAACTGACCCTCAGCACCGATGGTGTCTTCGACTTCCTGCCGGACATCAAACGGCAGTTCGGCGCGGACGCGGAAATCGGCGTCGGCACCGTCACCTCCGGTGACCAGGCCGCGCAGGCGCTCGACGGCGGCGCGGACTACCTGGTGACACCCGCCATGGTGACGGACGTGATCCGCGCTGCGGTTGCGGCCGGCGTTCCGGTGTTCCCCGGCGGGCTGACGCCCACCGAACTGCTGACCGGCATGCAGGCGGGGGCAACGGCCGTGAAGCTGTTTCCCGCCTCCACCGTGGGCCCGGGCTACATCGGGCAGCTGCGCGGGCCCTTTCCGGACATGCGGGTCATTCCGTCCGGCGGCATCGGCATCGATGACGCCGCGGACTGGATCGCCGCCGGGGCGCTTGCCGTCAGCCTGGGCGGACCGCTGCTCCGTGATGCGTTCTCCGGCGGCGACCTCGCCGCCCTCACCGCCCGCGCCCGGCAGCTCAGCTCCGTGGTGGCGGACGCCGTCCAGGCGAGGGGTGCCCGGTGACCTTCACCGACGTCGTGACCCTCGGCGAAACGATGGGCCTGATGAAGGCCGAGACGCCCGGCCCGCTGGCCCAGGTGTCCTCGCTCAGCCTGGGCATGGGCGGCTCCGAGAGCAACTTTGCCATTGCGCTGCGGCGCCTGGGCACCTCGGTGACCTGGGTGGGACGCGTCGGCAACGACAGCCTCGGCGAACTCGTCCTGCGGGAGCTCGCCGCCGAGGGCATCGTCGTTGACCCGCTGCGCGACGAGTCGGCACCCACCGGCCTCATGATCAAAGAGCGGCGCACCATGGACCAGCTCAAGGTCTGGTACTACCGGGCCGGAAGCGCGGGCTCCCGGCTGTCCCGGGAGGACATCCCGGCTGAGCGGATTTCCAACGCCCGGCTGCTGCACCTCACGGGCATCACGCCCGCACTTTCGCCGGAGGCAGCCCGGGCGGCGCAATATGCCCTGGACGTTGCCCGTGAAGCAGGCGTCCATGTCTCGTTCGACCTCAACTACCGCGCCGCGCTGTGGTCCGCCGACGACGCCCGTGACGTTTTCCGGAACATCATTGCCCAGGCGGACATCGTGTTCGCCGGGGACGACGAAGCCGCCATCGCGGTAGGAAAGTCCGACGACTCCCTGGAGCTTGCCCGCCGGGTCGCCGCCCTCGGGCCGGGCCAGGCTGTCATCAAGCGGGGAGCCGCGGGCTGTGCCGCCGTGATCGACGGGGTGGAATACGTGCAGGACGCCGTCCGCGTCAACGCCATCGACACCGTGGGGGCCGGCGACGCCTTTGTGGCCGGCTACATCTCGGACCTCTTGGCCGGGGCCTCGGTGCAGGAGAGGCTGCTGACCGCGGTCCGCACGGGAGCCTTTGCCTGCCTGGTGCCCGGCGACTGGGAAGGCATGCCGCGCCGGCACGAGCTGGCCATGCTGGACGCCACGGAACCGGTGGCACGCTGAGCCGGGGTTGAACCCGTCAGCCGGAACTGGTCCCGTAGGGGGGAGCTGGTCCCGTAGAGGGGCCGGCGGAAAGGGCCTGGATCGGCGCGTGGGCGCTAGATCCAGGCCCTTTCAAATCCTGGCGGCAGGCAGCGGCTGAGCTCAGGCTGCACGTCCTGGAGCAGCGCCACGAGTGATTGAATCCGTTCCGGGGTCATGTGTACGCTGGGGGCTGAGATGGAGACAGCGGCCGCGACTCTGCCGAGCAGGTCCGGGATGGCGATGGCAACACAGGTGATGCCGAGTTCGTTCTCCTGGTCATCCAGCGCGTAGCCGTCCGCCCTGGCCCGGTCCAGCACCGCCCGGAACGCGTCAACATCCTGAATGGATCGGGGTGTGGCGATTGCCGCGGTATCGAAGGCGCGGACGGCCTCGTCATTTCCATACTGGGCTGCCAGCAGTGCCTTGCCCATGGCGGTGTTCTGCGCCCGCAACCGTGCCCCGGGGCGGGACGCCATTTCAATGCCGCGATGGCCGCGGGCCTTGGCCAGGTACAGGACATCGTCGCCGCTGAGGATGCCCAGGTGCGTGGTGTCCTGCGTGGTCTTGGCGATCCCGGCGAGGATGGTCTGCACGGTGTCGGGGAGGCTGATCTTTGCCTCCGCCTTGGTGCCGAGCTCCAGTAGTTTGATGCCCAGGTGGTAACTGTGGTCCGGCTGCTGGCTGAGGTACCGGCCGGCCACGAGTGTGGTCAGCATGCGGTGGGTCGCCGAGCGGCTGAGACCCGAGGCCTGGGTGATGTCCTCGAGCCGGTGGGCGCCCGCAGCGACGTGGTCGAGCAGGCTGAGTCCGCGCTCCAGCGTGCGGGCCCCTGCGGGATTAGCTTCCATGCCCCCAATTATCCCACGTATAGGGAGCGATCCCATCTACAGGAAGTACGGCGTCACGGGGCCGCATGCCGGCCCACCCAGTCCACCAAGGGCCGCAGCTTGTCCCACAGCGCCTCGATTTCCTGCACCGCCGCCGGCGAATCCAGCCACTCCGGCTGGCCCAGCTCGATGCCGGCGGACAGCGACTTGTGCTTCAGCAGCTCCGCCCGGGGATGGTCCGTGTCGAAACCGCGCGGCACGGTCTTGAGTTTTTCGCCCTCCACCGCAAAGCCCGCGGCAGCCACGGTCTCCACGATGTGCCGCAGCGATTCGCCGGTGCCGGACGCATCCACGGAGTTCCGGAAGCGGGCCAGCTGGGCCGGTGTGCTGGTGTGGCAGCCGCCGCCCACCAGCAGCCCGTCGGCGCTCACCTGGACGTAATACCCCACACCTTCCTGGGACGACGCGAATGCTCCCTGGGCAGTCTTGTAGGGGGATTTGTCCTGGGAGAACCTGATGTCCCGGTTGGGCCGGAAGATCTTGCCTGGCCCGAACCGCGGCTCCAGTTCGGCCAGGAGCGCCGTGACCGGGACCCGCACCAGGGTGTTGTAGCTGTCCTTGTGCTCCAGCCACCACTCCCGGTTGTTGTTGTGCTCAAGTTCGGCATAGAAAGTGAATGCCCCTGCAGGGATGCCCTGGAATGTACTCATGCAGTGATCCTAGGGACAGCCGGGCAGCCCCGGCCAGAGCGGCAGGCACCTATGTGGAAACAGGAGCTATGTGGAACAAGAGCTGTGTGGAACAAGAGATGCGTGGAAACAAGACCGCCCCGCCACGGAAAACCGTGACGGGGCGGGCGTTGCACCACAGGGGCAGAAGAACTAGCCGATCTTGTTGGCAGCCTCGGCGTCGGAGTCAGTGGAGCCCGCGCCCAGGTTGGCGCGCAGCTTGGCGCCGAGTTCGGCGTCCACGTTGGTCCAGTACTGGATGGCGCGTTCCTTGATCTCGGCGTGCTTCACGCCGCCCACAGCACCGGTGATGGTGTCCAGCAGGCGGGCCTTGGCGCCGTCGTCGAACACCTCGCGGTACAGCGTGCCGGCCTGGCCGAAGTCGCCGTCCTCGGCGTGCAGGGAGTGTGCGGAGAGCGTGAGCTCGCCGTCGTTCTCCCAGCCGCCGGCCGGGGATGCCGGCTCAACGGCTGCAGGGCCGTTGAAGGAGTTGGGGGCGTAAACCGGTACGGAGGGGGCGTTGAAGTGGTAACGCCCGGCGCCGTCCTGGCTGTAGTTGTTGACCTGGTTCTTGGGCTGGTTCACCGGGATCTGGGCGTGGTTGGTGCCCACGCGGTAGCGGTGTGCGTCCGCGTAGGAGAAGATGCGGGCCTGCAGCATCTTGTCCGGGGAAGCGGCGATGCCCGGCACGAAGTTCGACGGCGCGAAGGTGGCCTGCTCGATCTGCGCGAAGTAGTTCTCCGGGTTCTTGTTCAGCTCCATGGTTCCCACGTGGATCAGCGGGTAGTCCGAGTGCGGCCACACCTTGGTGAGGTCGAACGGGTTGAAGCGGTAGCCCTTGGCATCTTCGTACGGCATGACCTGGACGTGCAGTTCCCAGGATGGGAAGTTGCCCTCGGCGATGTTGTCCTGCAGGTCGCGGATGTAGAAGTCCGCGTCCGAGCCGGCCAGCTCTTCAGCCTGGTCGCCGGAGATGGTCTTGACGCCCTGGTTGGACTTGAAGTGGTACTTGACCCAGAAGCGCTCGCCCTCGGCGTTGATCCACTGGTAGGTGTGCGAGCCGTAGCCCTGCATTTCACGCCAGGAGGCCGGCAGGCCGCGGTCGCCCATAAGCCAGGTGACCTGGTGTGCGGACTCGGGGGACAGGGTCCAGAAGTCCCACTGCATGTCGGCGTCGCGCAGGTGGGTGCCCGGGAGGCGCTTCTGGGAGTGGATGAAGTCCGGGAACTTGATGCCGTCGCGGATGAAGAAGACCGGGGTGTTGTTGCCCACGAGGTCGTAGTTGCCCTCGGAGGTGTAGAACTTGACGGCGAAACCGCGGGGGTCGCGCCAAGTGTCCGGGGAGCCGTTCTCGCCGGCGACGGAGGAGAAGCGGATCAGCATCTCGGTTTCAACGCCCGGCTGCAGGAACGCGGCCTTGGTGTACTTGGAGATGTCCGAGGTGGCCTTGAACGTACCGAACGCGCCGCCGCCCTTGGCGTGCACTACGCGCTCCGGCACGCGCTCGCGGTTGAACTGGGCGAGCTTTTCGATCAGGTAGTGGTCCGTCAGGATGATGGCGCCGTCGGCGCCGACGGACTGTGCGTGCGCGTCGGAAGTGACGGGCGCGCCGGACTGGGTTGTAGAGATGTTCGCAGTCATTTTTCTCCTATTTCTCGATTACTTGGGACGTTCTAGAAGGAAGTTTTTGGGACGCCTGGCAGTCCTGGCAGATGCCCTGGTACATCACGTCGGCGATCTGGATGGTCATCGGCTTGGAGTTCTCATCCCAGTGCGGCGTGAGGCAGGGCGCGTGCCCGACGGCGCATTCGACGTCCTCCACGCGGCCGCAGCTGATGCAGATGGCGTGGTGGTGGTTGTCACCGACGCGGGTCTCGTACAGGGCGGGGGAATGCGGTGGCTCGAAGCGGCGCAGCATGTGCAGATCGGTCAGGTCGCCGAGGACCACGTATACCGATTGCGCGGTCAGCTCCGGAAGTTCGGTGCGCGCGGCGGCCAGGATGCTCTCCGCAGGGGAGTGCGGATGATGTTCGACAGCGGTCAGCACGGCGAGCCGCTGTTTGGTCACCCGGCGGCCGTGGGCACGCAGGGCGGCAGCCCATGCATCGTGGCCGCCAAAGTGTTCCGTCATGCTTCTATTGAAGCACTTATTATGAGTCGATCACAATAAGGCTTGGCTTACCTTCGGCAGGTCCAGGAATTCCTGCATGGGGTTGCGGGATTCTCCTGCCGAGCGGCCCATGGCATGGACTTCCAGGCCGCCGGGTCCGGGTTCCGGCACCACGCAGCTCAGCCCGGTGACGCCGGGGCGGGTTGCCAGGCCCTCGACGGCGGCGGCCAGCGCCAGCAGGTGGCCGGGTGTCAGGCCGGGACCGCCCGACGCCGGCGGCAACGCCGGCGCGAGCACGGTGTGGTGCGCCCCGGCCTTGAAATTCGGGGTCCTGGCAGTGAGTTCCGGGAGGGTGCCGTCCACCGGCGGGACGGGTTCTGGCGGGCGCGCAACAGCCAGCCGGCGCAGGGCGGTGCGGAGGCCGCCGTCGTACTCTTTGAGCTCTTCCGCTGCGGCCGGCAGCCTGCGCTGAACGGGAAGGCGCAGCTGTTCGCCGGGCGTGACCGGCTCGGCGTCCCAGCGCCCGAAGACGTGGAACGTGGGCGTGGAGGATTCCGCTTCCGGTTCGCCGATGGCCGCGCCGATGGGGTGCCACTGGTGCGCAAACACCACGGTGCAGCGGCCGGCACCCAGAACTTCGGCGAGGGCCTGCCGGGCGGTGTTGTGGCAATGGAGCCAGTCGGTGGCGGAGCGGAGATCGAACGCCATGGCCGGATTCGTGAGCCTGATCAGGAGATGGCCGGCGTTCAGGGCGGTCCGGGGCCGGGCAACCTCCCAGAAAGCCGAGGCAAAAAGCAGCCGCCTGGACACATGCATAAGCCGACTCCTTTCCCCCGCCTGAGGATACCAAGCGCATGGCCCGACGGGCCTACACTGACCATATGGGCTCCGCCTCGGCTAGCTATGAACCGGTGACAAGGTGTTTCGCGTTGACGTGAAAGGCCTCTCGGTGGCCTACGAACGGGTCGGCGAGGGGCCGGCGCTGGTGCTGTTGCATGGCTTTTCAATCGATTCACGCATGTGGAGGCCTCAGATCGAGGCCCTGAAGGGGCAGTTCACAGTGTTCGCCTGGGACGCTCCCGGTGCAGGCCGCTCCTCCGATCCTCCGGACCCCTATGGACTGGCGGACTGGGCGGATTGCCTTGCGGCTTGCCTCAGTTCTGTCGGGCTTGAACGGGCGCACATCGCTGGCCTGTCCTGGGGAGGGATTCTAGCGCAGGAGTTCTACAGGCGTCACTCCCCGTTCGTGGAGTCGCTGATCCTGGCCGGCACCTACGCCGGATGGGAAGGCTCACTTCCCCAGCCCATTCCCCAGGAGCGACTAGCCGCCTGCCTTCGGGATGCTTCGTTGCCGCCGGAGGACTTTGTAGCGAAGTATCTTCCATCGATGTTCAGCCGTTCCCCGAACCCGCAAGCCTTCGAGGAATTGGCGGGCATCATGCGCGGCTTCCACCCCTCCGGCTTCCGGCTGATGGCCATGGCATCCGCTGTGGACACCCGGAACATCCTGCCGACAATAACCGTTCCCACGCTGCTGCTGTGGGGTGAGTCGGACGAACGATCGCCGATCGCTGTTGCCCACGCGCTGCTCAAGGAGATTGCCGGCTCACGGCTTGCGCTCATCCCCAAGGCAGGGCACGTGAGCAATCTGGAAAACCCGGAGGCATTCAGCAAGGAGATTCGAAACTTCTGCCTCACGACCCCGCGTTCGTCGCTGTCCAGCTGACGGCGGGTCCCTCGGCTTCCCCGACCGGCGCGACACGGTCCAGGAAGATAGCTGCGCCATTAGGGTTGCAGGGTGGGGAAACTGCTGGCCGATATCACACCGCTCCGGGAGAGCCCGGCCTTCCGCCGGCTCTGGCTGGGTTCCGCCGTCTCGGCCGTGGGGAGCCAGCTCACGCTGGTGGCCGTGAGCCTGGAGGTATACCGGCTCACGCAGGACAGTTTCTATGTGGGACTGCTGGGTGTGTTTGCGCTGGTGCCGCTGGTGTTCGGCGGCCTGCTGGGCGGCTCCATCGCCGACTCCCACAACCGCCGCACGGTGGCGCTCCTGGCAACCTCTGTCCTGTGGCTGACCACCGGCCTGATCGCGCTGCAGTCCTGGCTGCAGCTGGGAAACGTCTGGATTCTCTACCTCCTGGTGGCGCTGCAAAGCGGTGCCCAGGCCATCAACCAGCCGGCCCGCAGTGCCATCATCCCCACGCTTATCCGCAAGGAACTGCTTCCCGCGGCCAACGCGCTCAGCATGATGTCGTTCGGGTTGGCCTTGACGGTGGGACCCCTGCTGGCGGGGGTGCTGGTGGCGTGGGTGGGCTTCGGCTGGACGTACACCATCGACTTCATCAGCTTCGCGTTTGTGCTCTGGGCAGTCTTCAGGCTGCCGTCCATGCCTCCCTCAGGAAGTGCCGGGCGGGCCGGGATCCGGTCTGTCATCGAGGGGTTCCGGTTCCTGGGCACCCGGCCCAACCTGCGGATGACCTTCATCATCGACCTCGTGGCCATGATCCTGGCCCAGCCGCGCGCGCTGATGCCCGCCATCGGTGCGCTGATGATCGGCGGCGGCGAAACCACGGTGGGCATCCTGCTGGCCTCCAGCGCGGTGGGGGCGTTCCTGGCCGGCCTGTTTTCGGGGCCGCTCGGCCATGTCCGGTGGCAGGGGAGTGCCGTGGTGTGGTCGGTGATGGGCTGGGGCGCCTCGATTGCGGGCTTCGGTGTGGTGGTGCTCCTGGCAGGACGGACGGACGACGGCGGGGTCACAGTTTGGCTGGTCCCGGCGGCTTTGTGTTGCGCCCTGGCCGGAATCGCAGACTCCATCAGTGCCGTTTTCCGCAACACCATCCTGCAGGCGGCCGCGCCGGACCACCTGCGGGGACGGCTGCAGGGGGTCTTCATTGTGGTGGTGGCCGGTGGGCCGCGAGTGGGTGACCTGCTGGCAGGCGGCGGGACTAAGATTCTCAGTGAGGGCTGGGTCCTGCTCTTGGGCGGGGTTTTGTGCATCGCGGTTGCCTGGCTGGCGGCACAGCTGCAGCCGGGCTTCCGGCAGTACGATGCCCGCGACCCGGTGCCATAGGGCCATGCCTTGTTGGGGCAACTTGTCGGGGCAACTTTGTCAGGGCGACTTTGTCAGGGCGACGTGGAGGAGTGGACGTGCACAAGCATTACAACGGCCTGAAAACTGCGGCGCTCTTCGGCGTCCTGTGGGCGGTGCTCCTGGGCCTGGGCGGACTGATCGGGATCAATACCCGGAGCTCAGCGCCCATCTGGATCATGGCCCTCATCGGCGTGGCCACCACCGCGTACGGCTACTGGAACAGCGACAAGATCGCCATCCGTTCCATGCAGGCCTACCCCGTCACGGAGGCCCAGGCGCCACAGCTCTACCAGATTGTCCGGGAGCTCTCCGTCCGGGCCAACCAGCCGATGCCTCGCATCTACCTCTCACCCACCATGAACCCGAACGCGTTCGCCACCGGCCGGAATCCCAAAAACGCCGCCGTGTGCTGCACCGAAGGGATCCTGCAGCTGCTCGATGCCCGCGAGCTGCGCGGGGTCCTGGGGCACGAGCTGATGCACGTGTACAACCGGGACATCCTCACGTCCTCGGTGGCAGCCGCGGTGGCCGGCGTCATCACATCCGTGGGCCAGATGCTGCTGTTCTTCGGCGGCGACCGGCGCAACTCCAACCCGCTGGCCATGCTGGCGATGGCCCTTTTGGCACCGTTCGCGGCGTCCCTGATCCAGCTCGCCATCTCCAGGACCCGCGAGTACGACGCCGACGAGGACGGTTCGCAGCTCACCGGAGATCCGCTGGCGCTCGCCTCAGCCCTGCGCAAGATTGAGCAGGGGGTCCGGATCGCGCCGCTGCCGCAGGAGCAGAAGCTGGTCAACACCTCGCACCTGATGATCGCCAACCCGTTCCGCGGCGGGGCGATGACCAAGTTGTTCGCCACGCACCCGCCCATGAAGGAGCGGATCGCCCGGCTGGAACGGATTGCCGGCCGGCCGCTTAACTGAGGCTGACTGACCGACCCGGGCGCCGCCGTCGTACTTTCACCCGGGACACGCAAAAACGCCGGCGCTGCCCGTATTCCGGTAGCGCCGGCGTCTTTTGTCAGCGGCAGAATTTTTGCGCCTCGAAAACGAGGGCTTGGTCCGCTAGCTGCGGAAGTTGACGAACTGCAGGTCCGCCTCGTCAAAGTCCTTCAGCAGCGCCATGACGGACTGCAGGTCATCGCGGGACTTGGAGGAGACGCGGAGTTCGTCGCCCTGGATCTGGGATTTGACGCCCTTGGGGCCCTCATCGCGGATCAGCTTGTTGATCTTCTTGGCCAGGTCCTGCTCGATGCCTTCCTTGATGGAGGCTTCGAGGCGGAATTCCTTGCCGGAGGGGTAAGGCTCGCCGGTGTCCAGGGACTTCAGGGAGATGCCGCGGCGGATCAGCTTGGACTGGAGGACGTCCAGCACGGCGAGGACACGTTCCTCCGAGTTCGCCTTCATCAGGATCTTCTCGCCGCTGAAGTCGACCTCGGCGCCGACGCCCTTGAAGTCGTAGCGCTGGACCAGTTCCTTCTGTGCCTGGTTCAGCGCGTTGGCCACCTCCTGCTTGTCCACTTTGCTTACGACGTCGAACGTTGACTCGCCTGCCATGATTCTCCTTGTGCCGGTGGTTGCCCTGACATTGGCTCTGCAGGGCGTGGATCTCTGCATTCCAGCCTAATACGGATGCCCCGGCCGTGGCTTGTTCCGCATTCACAGTTCCCTCACAGCGGACGCACTGCGGGAACGAAGCCGGTCAGCGCAGAGTTGAACGAGTTGGAAGTAGGTCGAAGGGAAAGCCATGCAACACAACGCCGTCCGTTATGTCACGCGATCCACCGCCGCAGCCGCCGGCGCCGTCGCCACCGCCGCGACCTCAGTTGCCGCAGCAGCGATCGCTGCCTCCATCGTGTTCAGCCCGGTGCCGGACGCCTCGTCCCGCATGGACGGTGTGCACGCGGACTTGCTGCGGGCCGTCCAGCTGAACCAGATCACCGAGGAACAGGCCGTGAAGTTCGAGGCCAAGCTGGCCGAACGGATTCTCGGCGACGCCTAAGTCCCCGGTTTTTCCGCGGAATTGCAGCACTTTTGGCAGCGTTTTCAGGGGTCTACAGCCTCGATTCGATGTTTCGGCAGAAGTTCTGTAAAGTTGTCTTGCCCGCGGTTACTGGAAGCGGAACGGCCCGGAAACGGACGTTCTGAACACTGCAGCCGGGGGTGATCTTCTTTTTGAAGTTCGGCAGATTACCCGAGCGGCCAAAGGGGGCTGACTGTAAATCAGCTGGCAACGCCTACGGGGGTTCGAATCCCTCATCTGCCACCGCCCCGGATTCTAGGGGAATTTAGACCCGTTCGTATCTCTTCGGAGGTGCGGGCGGGTCTTTTTTACTTCCCGGTGATCACACTTGTGAGCACACCTTGGCTTTTCTTTGACATCGGCAGCAGTGAGGACGCACCTTCCGCAGCGTTGTGGGCGGCGTCTCCCACCATGTGCGCGTACAGGTCGCGGGTGATCTGGCTGTTGCTGTGTCCCATGGTCTTGGACACAATGGCCATGTCCTGCCCCGAGGCCAGCATTAGAGACGCGTGGAGGTGGCGGAGGTCATGGAAGCGCATGTGCGGGAGGCCCAGCTTCTCCACCATCAGCTCGAAGAGTTTGGACGGGTAGCCCGGGCGGAGCTGGCTGCCGTCCTCGTACGTGAACACGCGGCCCGAGTCCTGATAGGCGTCTCCTCATGCCTCGCGTTCCTGCCCCTGCTGGAACTGCCACGTCAGAAGAGCGGCGACGGCCCGGTCTGACAGTGCGACCACGCGGTCCTGTCCGGCATCCGTTTTGATTGTGCCCTCCACTACTTCCTTGCCTACCTGTACAAGCTGCACACAGACAACCAGGCGGCGGGCGGCAAGGTCTACGTCCTGCCAGCGGAGGCCGCACAGTTCACCGCGGCGCATACCGGAGAGGATGGCCACCTCAAACAGTGCGCCCAGCCGGTGCTCAGTGGCGGCGTCCAGGACGACCGCTCCATCTACTACTGGAAGCACGTCTACGAGCGGAACACCGAAGGACTCTACCTACCCAACGGCGCCTTCGCCTTAGCGGCAACCCTCGCCGGACTGCCGATGGACTGGTCCGCCTACAACCCCACCATCCACGCCCGGGAATCCCGCCACAACCCAATCGGGGCCCTCGTGACTAATCCCCGCCGATTCAAGGACACCGCGGCCAGCGTGCCCGAGTTCAGCGCCCTCATGAACGCCCAGGTCCGAGCCACGCTGCCATGCAACGGAGGGACCGAATGGATGGCCGAAGACCATCGTCTCCAGCAACGGGCAGCCGAGCTGTGCCGCCCGTGCGCCCTCCTGGTATTGTGCTGCACCTAGGCCATCACCGCTGGGGAAAGAACCGGCATCTGGGGCCAACATCTGGTCTCTGTTCATCTGGCCCTGGCTTCCTGCCGACGGGTCGAGGGCATGCTGACGCCGCCCTGTTAATAACAAAGCCGAGTCAATGGTCGCGTCGGTTTTAAAGCACTTTGAAAGTATTAGAGCCCGCCACGTCTGCCTACCGCTGACCAACGGACGAATGGAAAGACTACAGTCGATTTTTGTTGATATTGATCTTGGCTCCTTCAGATGAAGAGATATTTCACCATCGGGACCAGGCCCCTGAGAAAGCCCATTTTTGAACCGCGTGGTCAGGCATCCCCCGTTGACAGAGACGTGCTTCTGCCAGTGCGGCGCATGTATCGGTCACAGGCCGCCCTTTTCGTTACGGAGGCTTGCTTGACACCCAAACGCCAACCCACCGGCGGCGCGCACAACGCTGCTGACGCCACATCAGGGAAGCAAGGCGGCCGCCTCAGCAAGAGACCGACGCAACCACAGGGCGTAGTTGGTGGAGATGTGCTGAGCATCCTTATGGGTTGCATATCCCGCGACAACCGCGGGACAGACATCCTCCGCGCACAACCACGGAACAACGTCCACGTATTCCGCGCCACCGGCCTCGGCGACGCGCTTCTCCATCTCATTGTGTTCGGTGTCCACCGCGTAACTCCGCTGAGTGTGGCAGCGACGGACGTCGTCGGAATTCGATGTGACGCAGTCCTCGGGATCCTTTTCCGAGTACGCGATGTCCCCGATCACGACCACACGATCACTTATCGCGCTCAATGACTTTATGGTCGAGGCGAGACCCTCCTCCCAGGCGGCCCCCGTGTTTTCTTTGTCAGGGCGCCCATCCTTCTCAAGCCAAGTACCCTGGCGCTGACCCGAGATGAGGACGACGCTCGGGTGAAGTGCCTCGATCTTCGCCAGCGAGTCAGCACGGAATGCCTTGCACTCGGGATAATCACCCTTGCGCTTCGCGTTGTAGACCGAAAAGTCTGCTGGCGGACACGAGAACATCGAAAAGACTTCGAAGCGCCGCCCAAGTTCAGTGGCTGTCACGCCGAGCGGACTTTCCCACATCTGAGCGTGCGAGTCGCCATAAACCACCACTGTCTCGCCGCCGCTGGCGTCACCATAACTGCATGTGACTTTACCTGTTGGGGCATCTAGGCCCCTTATACAGGCATGTTGGTTGAAGAGGAATCTCCCAACAGGCGGCTCCGGCGGCCACCCTGCGACGTTTACGCTGTCAGCCACGGCCTTTGCCACTTCGTCAGCCGTCGGTAGGTCACTGCCAGGGGCAACTGCAAAATCGCCTACTTTGTCTGTGGGGGAAGGCTTGGGCAGGATCGACACCAGATTGCTCGTGAGGCCAAGTGATAGCGCCACCAGTGCGGCGCCGAAAGCCACGCTGACTGACGGCCGGCGGGCCTTGAGCCAGTTGGAGTTCCGTACGGGCAATTCCACATACTTGAAGGTAACGACAGACAAGGCCAGCGCCACACCGACAAAGGCAAGCTTGGTGGTCATCGCCAGTTCGGTCCCGAGCGATGCCGCGGGGAGGATCAGCACGGGCCAGTGCCACAGGTACAGGGAATAAGAGAGCTTGCCAAGCCATTGCAGAGGTCGACACTGCAGGAGCACTTCGGCTCCTCGCTTCGGTGTGATTGTCCCGCCGATTATCACAAGAATCGTTCCGCCAACCGGAAGAATAGCAGCGGACCCTGGGTACCTGGTGTACTCGTCCAGCGTGAGCGCTGCTGCCGCAATCGCAGTGAGTCCGGACACACTCGTAACGGCGGCAAGAAAAACCGGCAGCCGCATGATCGTCGGTGTGAGCACGGCAAGAATTGCGCCAGCCGCAAGTTCCCAGGTCCTCGTCAAGGGAGAGAAGTAGGCCGCACTCGCGTTCTCCGTCGTCGCGTACACCGACCACATAAGGGAGACTGCAATCGTGACAGCGAGGAGAACCGTCAGTCGCGTGCGTAGCGGAACTCTCCATCCGATCGCAGCGACCGCCATCATTAAGGCTGGCCATAACAGGTAGAACTGCTCTTCGATGGCCAGTGACCAATAGTGCTGTAACGGGGATGGAGAAAGGTCGCTGGCCCAGTAGTCCGTCCCTTGTGAGGTTTCGCGAAAATTGCTGGCGAAAAGCGCGGCCCATTGCCCGTCTTCGGCGGTTCGAGCAGCACTCGTACCGCCGATCAAAGCGAAGGATGAGACTACTGTGACGGCGAGGACAAGAGTCGCGGCAGGCAGGATTCGCCGAGCCCGTCGTGCATAGAACCACAAGAGGGAGATCCGCCTACCCCGTTCAGCTTCTTTGAGCAGGAGGCCGGTGATGAGGAAGCCGGAGACCACGAAGAAGACGTCGACACCGACGTAGCCTCCTTGCAGCGCCGGCACGCCTACATGGTCCAGCACGACCAGTAGAACTGCGATCGCGCGAAGACCCTCTATGTCCGGACGGAACGTGCGTGGAACGGATGAAGAGCGATCGGCTCCCTTCGTGGCACGCTTACTCGGTAGCAGACGGCGTCGGGGTTTACGCGCGTCAAGGTGGTTTCCATTGAGCAATCCACTGGCCAGATGTATCATGTCGCCCCTTTGGCCCGACGTCTCTTACCGGCTCGTGCGGCCGACAGTAGCGCTCTTTGCGGCCAGAATCAATGCATTTCCCCGAAGATAGGCGTGCGGTCGTGAAGTGGGCAAATTCTTGACCTCGCCCGGCAATTTTCTCAGAAATCGGGCGCCTCCAGCTTGATGCTGACCCGACTTGCTCTTATCTCAGCCCTCGCAGCCGTCGGAGTAACCGGGTCGTCGGCGCCACCCGGAGACGCGGTTGCCAAGGGTCAGGAAGCGCAAACGCAGATCTGCGGCGGCAGCATTCAGGGGAACAGCGTTCTTACCGCGGCTCTCGCGGGCGCTGTGCAAGGGAGCAACCTCAGCCCATTGGCTCCTAAGTGCAGCTGCGGCAACAAATGTCCCTTAGGGAATCCGCCAGCAAGCTGCGGACCTGGAGAGAAACGCTGCAAGGAAACCGCGTCCTGCAACTTCAATATCTCGTGCGACGGAATCGTCGTTGCGTGCTCAGCGAAGGTGCGAGTCGAGTACCTGAGCGAACGGCGGAAACCGCTGAGTCTGATACCTCGACCGGCCCGTCGTGGCTCCGCTACGACATTGGCATAGAGCCGACCCTGTCGCCAGAGTCAATTGCCATCATCGATGGGGTTATCTCCTACCTGTGCAGCGTCGTGGAGCAAGGAGCACCCAGAGCGGAATGGCGGGTCGGCTACAACCGGATCAAGTCCTACATCTGGCAGAACCACCCAGTGCTCGTGCACAACAACCACGAGGTTCCACTGGCTGACCTGGTTCCAGGCCTTGCCCGAGGACAGGCAAGCGGGCGGCTCCCCTCAGATGATGACAAGCTGGCCGCATGGCCGCCGCCGCCATCAAGCAGCTGAACGGTAATGACGAGGAAACAGTCGTTGAGGACGAACCGCTTATCGAGGTCGAGGACCTAGGCGAAGACGCACTCCGCGGCGGGAGCTTGAGGTGTCTTTGCGGGAGGACATCGCCAACGAGTACTCCCGGGAGGTGGACCGGCTGGTCAAAACCCTCGCGAAGGAGGACGGGATCACCGGCGTGGTCCGCGAAGACCGCGAAGTACTCCTCGTTGCCACACCCAGCTGGGACACCGCGCAGCTTCAAGAATGGCTCACCCGATATATCGAAACCAATATCCATAACTAGCGGCACTCTTTGGCGCGGGTGCAGGGGAGTTGACCACTCGAGGGGGAGCCTTGGCGGGCCGGCGGGAGACAGGGGAGAAACCGCCGTCGACATCAGCGTTGGGCCCGGCGTAGGCTGGCACCATCGGCGCATGTGACCCCGATGCCCTGCGTCGATACATCAATCGATGAAGGAGAACCATGAGCGTTGTACGTGAATTTATGACCACGGATGCACAGTGTATTAAGGAGCATCAGTCCCTCGCAGATGCCGCTCGGATGATGTTGGATCTGGATTGTGGATCGTTGCCGATCTGCGGCGATGACGGCAAGTTGAAGGGCATGATCACCGACCGCGACATTGTGCTCAGGTGCGTTGCTGCCGATCGTGATCCCCGCGAGATGTTGGCCAGCGAGCTAGCCACCGGCAAGCCCTACTGGGTGGACGCCGACGCCAGCGTTGACGCAGCCATCGAAATCATGGAGAGGCACCAGGTCCGGCGCCTCCCGGTCATCGTCGACCACAAGATGGTCGGCATCCTCAGCCAGGGTGACATCGCGCGCAACTACACCGAGGAGCGCGTGGGCGAACTGGTGGAGCACATTTCGGAACGCCACCCTATGTCTGCATAGTCTGACTAATTCCCGCATGGCCTTGTTCGCGGCTCCTTGCCTTGAAGGTTCGGAACCGCGAACAAGCTTTGGAAACTCTGGACCGCGAAACCCGGCCGGACCAGAGCCTAGTTCAGGGCGATCAGTAGCATCTGGTTGGTCCCCGGGATGCACGTCTGCAGGATGGCCCGGGGGAATCCGCCGAATACCGCGATGACATCGTTGGTGGTTCCCGGGTTGGGGACCTGGCCCCGGGCCGTCGCCGTGTATGTCCCGTAGCCCGGAATGCTGACGGTCTCGCCCACGCCGATGCCGGAGAAGCGCGCCCACCCGCCGCAGAAGTCGTGCTCCGTGATGAACAGCGAGTAGCCGTCGTTGGGTGTGTAATGGATCGGCCCGATGCACGCGTCCACCATGGCCTGTCCGCCAGCGCCCGCGACATAGATGGTGCGGACAGCGGGCGCGGCCTGGACCGGCGCCGGGGCGGGGATGTAGGCCGGTGAAGCAGCAGCGGGTGCCGCCGCAACCGCGGCCGGCGCCGGTGCCGGGGCGGAAACCTCGACGGCGGGCCCCGTCAGTTTCAGCGTTTGGCCCGGGACGATGATGCTGTAATAGCCCAGCCCGTTGGCGGCCAGCATCGCATTTGTGTCAACACCGTACCTGGCCGCGATCCCACCCACGGTGTCGCCGGGAACCACTGTGTAGAGGTTGGGGTCGCCCGCGGGCGCCGGAGCAGGTTCGGGCGCTGGCGGTGGTGGGGGAGCCTCGGCAGGCGCCGCAGGCACCGCAGCTTCTGCGACTTCCGGCTGCGCAGTGCCAGCTCCCGCACTGCCAAACTCAACGGACCCAACATAGGGCGCATCCAACGGCACCGCGGCCAAAGGCCGGGCAACGCGCACAACTGGCGACGCCGCCGTCGTGATGGCCTCCGGTGGCGCGGATATCTCTGCCGTGGGGACGGGGCCGGCCAATGCGCCGACTCCGAAGGCGGAAATCACGGCGGCGGTGGCCATGCCGGCCCACAGCTTGTTGCTGATCGGCCCGTGCCTCGGTGCCAGGAGATCGGCCCGGGGGACATCGGTTTCGAAATTTCGGCGGGGTGGTTCGGGAGTAGGTGCGGTCAACTGGAACATGGGTGGCCCATCGCAGGTCGGTCCGGCAACAGGGCGGCAGTGGTGCCGCGAGTTCCAATGCAGGACGGATCGAGGAGTGATGCGCTGCGCGGTGCCGGTCTATGACGGAACCGCGCACGGAAAGCGCGCATGATGGGAGCGCCCGCATACCCAGAAGATACGGATGCCCCGCTATGAAGCGGCATCATCCACCCCAGCTCGGAGGATGCGCCGGCAACTTTGTTTGGCCCTAGGAATTTCGAGTCTAGGAAGCTGCGCCAGGCACTGCACGA
Source organism: Pseudarthrobacter sulfonivorans (assembly GCF_001484605.1). Taxonomy (NCBI): domain Bacteria; kingdom Bacillati; phylum Actinomycetota; class Actinomycetes; order Micrococcales; family Micrococcaceae; genus Pseudarthrobacter; species Pseudarthrobacter sulfonivorans. Next base: position 3,617,509 of record NZ_CP013747.1, read on the forward strand.
GTAGGCGTTACCTGAATTTTTCCGCCGAATACTTGGCCCCGCGGCGGCGACTACTCGGTGTCCAGCCGCCTGCCCCGCTGGACATTTCTACCGGGACATTCCTACAACGAGGGGCGGTCCTTGAGCTCGGCCACTTCGCGCCGCAGCGCAGCGATCTCCGTCGCCAGACCGGCGAGCTCTGCCCGCAAGGGTTCCTCCACGGACTCCGCGGCAGCTTCCGTGGACTCCTCTACACGCTGGACAAGCCAGGAGGCGATGGACGCGGTGACCACACCCAGCACGGCAATGCCGCTCATCATCAGCGCCGAGGCCACCAGCCGGCCGATCGGCGTCACGGGGTACATGTCGCCGTAACCCACCGTGGTGATGGTGGTGATGGCCCACCAGAGAGCGTCGCCGAATGTCAGGATCTTGGCGTCCGGGGCCGACTGTTCAACGTCCAGTACCGCCAGCGCGCCCACAAATACCAGGAGCGCCGCCGATCCCGCCACGTACGTGACCACCCGGCCCCTGAGGGTCTCGCCGATGGTCCTGTGCAGCACTGAAAGCAGCGTGACCAGCCGGAGCAGGCGCAGCGGCCGGAAGAACGGAAGGGCCACGATCAGGAGTTCGTGCAGGTTCCAGAGGAACCAGCGGTGGCGCTCTCTGGCCAGCCACAGGTTCGCGGCGTAATCAAGGGCGAAAATACCCCACGTCAGCCACATCACCGTCTCAAGCAATTCCGCGCCGCTGCCGTCGACGCGGCCAATCACCTGCCACGCATACGCCGCCAGGAAAACCAGTGCCGTCCCCATCAGCGGCCACTCGGCGAGGTCCCGGTAGCGTTGTTGCGTCATGCGCCACATCCTACGTGGCGGGCCGGACCTACGGACTTGCCAGCAAGTTACCGACGGGTAACATTGGAGAATGCACCTGCTTCTGAGAACCCTCCTGATGCTGTTCACGTCCGCCCGCCGCTCCGCAATGACAATCTGGGACGCGTCTTCCCTGCCGCTGCGTGTCCTGCCCACCGACATCGACATCGCCATGCATGTCAACAACGGCATGTACTTTTCCCTCATGGACCTGGGCCGGTTCGACCTGATGGTCCGCAGCGGCGTGTGGAAGACGATGCGCCGGCGCGGCTGGAGCCCGGTGGCGGCGGGGGAGACCATCGCCTTCCGGAAGTCGCTGCAGCTGTGGCAGCAGTACACCATCGAAACAAAGATCATCGGCCTGGATGCCAAGGCCATCTACTTTGAGCAGCGCATGGTGTCCGACGGCGAGATTTACGCGCGTGCCTACATCGCCACCCGCCTGGTCAACAAGGGCAGGCCGGTCAGCCAGGAGGAGATCCTGCGCGAGTTCGGCCAGCCCCCGGCAGACCTTGTACTCCCCGAGTGGATCCACGAGTGGCGCGAGACCAACGCCCTGCCCGGCAGCCGTACGCCGGCGCCGCACGTTTGGGACAGCCTCACCCGGGAACCCCAGGGCCTGAACGGCGGCAACCCGGACAGCTACGTGCCGACGTCGCGGCGGTTCACCGCATAGGCCGCCGCGGCCACCAGGCCTGCCGAAATTCCCCAGAGCCACCCCGCCGCTGCCCAGTCCGCACCGTTGGCCACCGGCGAATTTCCGTAAGCCCAGTGGTAGGGGCTCAGATTGAGCAGCCACTCCACGTCCCCGCTCTGCCGGCCGACGGCGTTGAAGACATATCCAAGAACGCCGACGGCGGCACCCGCGGCCAACCCGTACGTCTGCCTGCCGGACACGGCCCCGGCGCACAGCGCGGCCGTTCCGCTCAGTAGCGCCAGCCCTGCGAACAGCACCGCTGCGCCGAAGAGGTTCTCGGGCCGGATGGTCAGCTGGGCTGAATCATTGAGCAGCCGGACCAGCACAAAGACCAGGGCCGCGAGCAGCACCACCCGCAGGAACAGGGACAGCGCGCGTTCCAGCACCACCTGGACGCGGGTAACCCCATGGGCGAGGGTCAGCTCCAGCTGGCCGGATTCCTCATCCCCGCCCACCGCGGCCGCACCCCATCCAACGGAAGCGATGGTCATCAGCAGGAAGCCGATCAGCCCGAAAAGCGTGGCCTGGGTGTACCCGGGACCGGTGGCGATCTGGTCGTAGTTCAGCGCCTTGGTCATCTCGGCCGGGAGGGCATCGATCATGTCCTGCATCTGCGCGCTCCCGCCGATGGACGGGTACAGCGGCAGATAGAGGAGAGTGGCGGCGGCCAGGCCGGCGGCCCACGCCACCGTGGAGCGCCAGGAATCAAAGAATGCCCGGCGGAACAGCGGCAGGGTGGTGATGCTCATCGCGCGGCCTCCGCCGTGCCGGGCACTGCTTGGTCTGTTTCTGCGGGACTTGAGTACATCTTGAGTACCGACTCTTCAAGGTCCGGTTCCTCCAGGACCAGGTCGGTCAGATCGAGGGTGCCCAGGGCCCTGACCAGCGGCTGGATGGCCCCCTCCACGGTGGCCGAAAGGGTGATGCTGCCGCCGGACTCCAGCACCGCAACGTGCCCGACGCCGGGTACCCCACCCAGCATTGCGCCGGCGTCGTGCGCTGTTATTCCGTTCGCGGTGAACCGGACCCGGCGCACCGCACCTTCCCGGAGCCCGTTCACGGACTCGACGGCGATGATCCGGCCGTCCCGGAGGATCGCCACCGTGTCCGCCGTCTGCTGGACCTCGCTAAGGACGTGGGAGCTGAGGAAGATGGTCTGGCCGTTGTGCTGCGCCTCGCGGACCATCGCATGGAATTCCTGCTGGACCAGCGGATCCAGGCCGCTGGTGGGCTCATCGAGGACAAGGAGCTCGGGATCGTGCATAAACGCCTGGACCAGGCCTAGCTTCTGCTTGTTGCCCTTGGACAGTTTGCGCGTGTGGCGGTCCAGGTCCAGCCCCAGCCGTTCGGCAAGGCCATCGATCCTGCCCGGGGCCACCGGACCACTGATGGCTTGGTAGTGGGCCAGGAGTGTCCGGCCCGTGACGCGGCCCTCGAGGAACAGCTCGCCGGGAAGGTAACCTATCCGCCGGCGGAGCTCCGGGCCGCCAGCACGGGGGTCCTTGCCCAGGACGCGGACCTCCCCGGACGTGGGGCGGATGATGTCCAGCAGGCAGCGCATGGTGGTAGTCTTGCCCGCGCCGTTGGGGCCGATCACGCCGAACGCGGAGCCTGCTTCGACGCTGAAATCCACCCCGTGGAGCACCACGCGCCGGCCGAACTGTTTGGTGAGGGACCGGGTGGAAATAGCCTGGGCCATGAACCCTCCTGTGTGCGGCAGTCAGCGGCTGATGACCCCAAGGGTAGGCCTCGCCGTGCCCGGTGTACACGGTCCCGCCACGGATATTCCCGATGACGCGGGGAGCGAACAGGGCGCACCCGGCTGGGACATCCGCCTGCGCCTCGCGTACCGTTGAAGGCATGGCTACCGTAGACATCACAGGTGAACAGTTCGCATCGACCATCGAAGGCAACGACATTGTCCTGGTGGACTTCTGGGCTGAATGGTGCGGTCCCTGCAAGCAGTTCGGGCCCACGTACAGCGCCGTGTCGGAGAAGCACTCCGACGTCCTGTTCACGAAGGTGGACACCGAAGCCCAGCAGCAGCTCGCCGCCGAGGCCGGCATCACGTCCATCCCCACCCTGATGGCCTTCCGCGAAAAAGTTCTGGTCTTCTCCCAGCCCGGCGCCCTGAACGCCCAGCAGCTGGAGCAGGTTGTTGACGCGGTCAAGGCCCTGGACATGGACGAGGTTCACGCCCATGTGGCGCGCTCGCAGGCAGAAGCGGCAGCGGCCGCGGAAAGCAACCCGGCCACCGCCGGAAAGACGTCGGGCCCCCAGGACGGCTCGCAGATCCCCGACCTGTAATCCTTTTCTTAAAACAACGCGGGGTCACATTTCGCCCAATAACTTCGGTTCTTTGGGCGAAATGTGACCCCGCGTTGTGGTTTGCGGAGGGTTACAGGCGGTCCAGCTGCACGGGCTCGGCCAGCAGCGCGCTCAGGGATTCGTTCAGGTCCTGGACCGCGGTGCCCTTGGAGTGCTTCGCAAGCAGTTCCTCGGATTCCCACTGTTCCGTGAGGACCAGCTTCTCTTCGGTGGCCTCGGTCAGCTCGTAGCGGATGCAGCCAGGCTCGTTCACCACCTCGTCGATGGCGATTTCCAGGGCGAGCTTCACACGGAAGAACTCGCCGTCGTTGGGGATGAACGTTGCCTGCAGGTCGATGGGTGCACTCATGGATTTCACAATACCGGGACTCGGGATGCACGCCCGCCCTGTTTACGCGCGGACACCCTCCTGTTGCGCTTCTCTTGCCCGGCTGCTGTTGGTAGCGTGCCACCATGCGCGCTTACACAGCCGGGGACACTGACGTCCCGCTCCTCGAGGAAACCATCGGCCAGAACTTTGAACGGGTGGTGGCCCGGTTCCCCTTCCACGACGCGCTGATCGAGGCCGCGCCGGTGCCGGGCGCTGACGCCCGCCGCTGGAGCTACACGAAAATGAACGACGACGTCGATCGCCTCGCGCGTGCACTGCTCGCCTCGGGGGTGGCCAAGGGGGACCGGGTGGGCATCTGGAGCCCGAACTGCGCCGAGTGGACGCTGCTGCAGTACGCTACGGCCAAAGCCGGAGCCATCCTCGTCAATGTGAACCCGGCCTACCGGAGCCACGAGCTGGAGTTTGTGGTGAAGCAGAACGGCATGCGGATGCTGGTGGCGGCACCGTCGGACCGGAACAGCGACTATGTGGGGATGGCGCGCCAGGCGCTCGCCGGCTGCCCGGACCTGCGGGAGCTGGTGTTCCTGCCGGATTACGGCATGGACGGGCTCGACGCAGGTGGCCCCCAAAGTGATGCGGAGCTGACGTACGCCGAGCTGCTCAAGCGGGCTGACGCCGTCGGCCATTCCGGCCTGAAGGCCCGCATGGCGGAGCTCGACCCACACGATCCCATCAACCTGCAGTACACCTCCGGGACCACGGGCTTCCCCAAGGGGGCCACGCTGACGCACCACAACATCCTGAACAACGGCTACTCCATCGGTGAGCTGCTGGGCTACACCGAGCACGACCGGGTGGTGATTCCGGTGCCGTTCTACCACTGCTTCGGGATGGTGATCGGCAACCTGGCAGCCCTCAGCCACGGTGCGGCCACCATCATCCCCGGGCGCGGCTTCACGCCGGCGGCCGCGCTGGAGGCGGTCCAGGACTTCGGCGGGACATCGCTGTACGGTGTGCCCACCATGTTCATCGCCGAGCTGGCGCTGCCGGACTTTTCCTCCTACGACCTGGCCACGCTCAGGACAGGCGTGATGGCGGGATCGGTGTGCCCCATCGATGTGATGAACCGGGTGATCTCGGAGATGCACATGGTGGATGTGGCCATTTGCTACGGCATGACGGAGACCTCCCCGGTGTCCACCATGACCCGGAACGGTGACACGCTGCAGCATCGCACCGAGACCGTGGGCCGCACCATGCCGAGGCTGGAAAACCAGATCGTGGACCCTGGCACCGGCGAAGTGCTGGAGCGCGGCGAGATCGGCGAGCTGTGCACCCGGGGCTACGCCGTCATGGCCGGGTACTGGGACCAGCCGGAGACGACCGCGGAGGCCATCGACACCGACCGCTGGATGCACACCGGCGACCTCGCCCGGATGGACGACGAGGGCTACGTGGTGATCGAAGGCCGCATCAAGGACCTCGTGATCCGCGGCGGCGAAAACATCTACCCGCGCGAGATCGAGGAGTTCCTGTACAGCCACCCGTCCATCCAGGACGTGCAGGTGATCGGGGTGCCCGATGCCAGATACGGCGAGGAACTGATGGCCTGCATCATCCTCACTGCGGGCGCGGAACCGCTGGACGCGGCCGCCGTCGCCGAATTCTGCCGCGGGAAATTGGCACACTACAAGATCCCGCGCTACGTGGACGTCCGCGAAAGCTTCCCCATGACCGTTTCGGGGAAGATCCGCAAGGTGGAGATGCGCGAGGAAGCCGTGGCCCGCCTGGGTCTCTGACAGCAACGCGGGGTCACTTTCCGCCCGATAATTCGACTTCTTTGGGCAAGGAGTGACCCCGCGTTGCTGGGTGTGCGGGTGCCCTGTGGATAACTTCAGACGCTGTTCCTTCCCGGGGCGCACAATTGGTGCCATGGTTACTGCGAAGCCGCTCCCTGAGGATCTCGCCAAGGCTCCCTTCACGGTCTATCAGGCACGAGACCTGGGTGTTGCACCAAAGCGTTTGCACGCGAAGGACCTGGTTGGCGCAGGGCGGCTGATCCGGGCGCACGCCGGCCGGGAGGTTTCCCTGATTGATCGGGCCCGAGTGCTTTGCGCTGCCACACCGGACGCCTGGGTGTCCCACGAGACAGCCGCTGTGTTCTTCGATTTGGGCCTTCCTCCCTGGCTGGGCCAGGAGCCGCGCGTCCACCTCAGCAAGCCGCACGGATTGCCCAGGGTTCGGCGGGCCGGCGTCATCGGTCATCGCGTGCACGTGATTCCGGGTGAAGTCGTAGAGATCGACGGGATCAGGGTTAGCGTGCCGCCTCGGACGTGGCTGGACCTGGCCCACCAGCTGCCGCTGCGGTATCTCGTGGCCATGGGAGACCAACTGATCCGCACGCCGCGGCCGGAGCTGGAGTTCCGCAGCGTGCCGTTTGCCTATAAAGAAGGACTGCGCCTGTTGATCCGGCAGCATCCCAACATGCAAGGCGTTGAAAAGGCGCGGCTGGCGCTGGATGAGATGCGGGTTGGGTCGGACTCGTTCCCCGAAACGTTCCTTCGGCTGGCGCTCCTGGATGCGCGCCTGCCTGAACCCGAATTGCAGCTCCGTCTTGATCCCGACAATCCAAGGTCGCCCGCAGCCGACCTTGGTTACCGAAAGCACCGGATCGCGGTGCAGTACGACGGCGCGCATCACCGAACGAGGGAACAGCAGTCGCGGGATAACCGCCGCGACGAATTTTTCATCGGCGCCGGCTGGTCCTACTTCAAGCCGAACGCAGACGACCTCGCCGACGGTTTCCAGGAGCTCATCGCCAGAATCAAACGGGCACGCCGCTCCCAGAGCAACGCGGGGTCACTTCTGGCCGGATAATCGAGGTTTATCCGGCCAGAAGTGACCCCGCGTTGCATCGGCGGGCGGGGCATCAGCTGATGTTGCGGTTGATGGTCCGCACACCCACAACGAGCCCGACGGCGGCCGTCACCGATGCGGCGAGGAGGCCCAGGAGCGTGTCGGTCCCGACGCCGCCGGCGAACAGTTCCCGTTCGGCGTTCACCAGGTAGGTCAGGGGGTTGAAGAGACTGGCGGTCTTCATCCAGTCCGGCCCGGCCTCGATGGGCAGCATGATGCCGGACAGGATCATCAGCGGGAAGAGCAGCGTCTGCTGCACGCCCCAGAAGATCCACTCCTTGTTCTGCGATACCAGCGCCAGCGCGTAGGAGAGGGCGCCGAGTCCGATGCCAAAAATGCCCAGGATGACCAGGCCGAACAGCACGTGCAGCGGATAGAAGACAAAGCCGAACGGGATGCAGACCAGGGCGATCAGCAGTCCCTGCACCACCAGCGGCGCCCATTCCTTCAGCGCCCGCCCGATCATCAGCGACGAACGGGACAGCGGCGTGGCCAGGATCCGCTCGTACGAACCGGTCATCAGCTCGTACTGCAGGTTGGAGCCGGTCATGGAGGTGCCGAACAGGGCAATCATGACCACGACGCCGGGCAGGAACCACTGGAGCGTGGACTGGCCGCCGAATGCCGGTGCGCCCACGGCCGCGCCGAGCAACGGGCCGAAGAGCCCCAGGAACACGAGCGGCTGGAGCAGCGAGAAAACCAGCGAGAACGGGTCCCGCAGCGGCAGCAGCATCTCGCGCCAAAAGACGAATCTGGTGTCATTCAGGATCTGGACCAAGCCCGGCTTTTCCAGGACCTCGGTGCTATGCACAGCCATCAGCGGTCTGCTCCTTCCCGGAGGTTGCGGCCGGTCAGTTCCAGGAACACGTCGTCCAGGGTTGGCGGTTTCAGCTCCAGGGACTGGGCGGGAGCGCCGGCGTCGTTCATTTGCTGCAGCAGCACCGGCGCCAGCCGTGCGCCTTCGGTGAGCCGCAGGCGGAAGCGGACCACGCCGTCGTAGACAAATTCGTTGACCTCACCGCCCGCGGCGGCCCGCCCCAGCAGCCCCCGCACGCCCGCTGCGGAATCCGCCGCGACCTCGACGGCGAGCAGGTCACCGGCGAGGTTGGCCTTCAGCCGGGCGGCTGTGTCATCGGCGATGATCTGCCCGTGGTCAATCACGATCACGCGCTCGGACATGGAATCGGCCTCGTCCATGTAGTGCGTGGTCAGGACGATGGTGGTGCCGTGCTCGGCGCGCATCCGCATGATGTGCTCCCACAGGTTGGCCCGGTTCTGCGGGTCCATGCCGGTGGACGGTTCATCCAAGAACAGCAGCCGCGGCGAGTGCATCAGCCCCAGGGCCACGTCCATCCGCCGCCGCTGCCCGCCGGACAGCTTGATGACGGTGCGCTTGGCGAGGTCGGCCAGGTCCAGGGATTTCAGCAGCTCCTGCGCCCGGGCGGCGGCATCCGTGGAGTTCATACCGTAGAACCGGCCCTGCATAATCAGTTCGTCGATGACCCGGAAGCTGTGGCCGCCGCCGTTGCCCTGGCCGATGTAACCGATCCGGGCGCGTACGCCCGCCGGATCCGCGGCGACGTCCACACCCGCGACGGTTGCCGTGCCGGAAGTGGGCCGGAGCAGCGTAGTGAGCATTCGCAGGGTGGTGGATTTGCCCGCGCCGTTCGGGCCAAGGAACGCCACAAGCTCGCCCGGGGCAACATCGATGTCGACTCCCTTGACGGCTTCTACCGTTTCCTTCTTGACGGTGAATGTCTTGGTTAGCTTGTCAGTGTGGATCATGGGTGACTCCAGAGAATTCGGAATTCCGGGGCTCTGGTGCGGGCTCCATGGCGCCACGCTATACCCATCTGAAGCTGGAGTCCACGGCGGAACCGTCAGTGCCGGCGGTGGTCTTGGATGGTCATCCGCGGCCCGAACGTCGGTTTGCGGAAGCCGCTCAGGCCGATCATCCGGACCACCCGCTGCCGGTGGCCGGTCCACGGCTCAAGCAGGGCCAGCATGCCGGCATCGTCCGTCCGGCGGCCGGTAAGGGCGGCGCCCACATAGGCGGCGAGGTGGTAGTCGCCCACCGCGATGGAGTCCGGGCAGCCGTGGGTCCGCTGCACCACTTCGGCCGCGGTCCACACCCCGATACCGGGAATCACCTGCAGCTTTGCTGCCGCCTCCACGGACGGAAGGGCGGCCAGCCGTTCAAGCGCGACGGCGGATCGCAGCGCCCGCATGACGGTCGCCGAACGCTGGGGTCCCACTCCGGCCTGGTGCCATTCCCACGAGGGGATGCGCAGCCACTGCTCAGGCGTGGGCTGGAGGCGGAGCCCTTCCGGCGCCGCGCTTCCGGCCGCCGGAGCCGGCGAGCCGAACCGGTACATCAGGTACCGGTAGCCGCGGCGGGCCTCAATGACGGTGACCTTCTGCTCGAGGATGGTGGGCACGAGGCAATCAACCACCCGCCCGGTGGAGGGCAGCCGGACAGCCAGGTTCCGGCGTCGGGCGTCACGGACCATCCGGGGGAGCGTGGCGTGGAAGTCCGGTTCGTCAAACGCCGACCAGTCGTCCTCGGCGCCCAGGAGCCGGGGCACTCCGGCGAGTCCGGCGGCGGAACCGGGACCCCAGGCCTGGGCATCAACAGCCCCATCCGCGGCAGCGGTGAGGCGCAGCGTGACCGGGCCGTCCGGCGTCGTAAACGCAGTCCATAACCTGTCAGGCCCGAACGAAAACGACGGATCTCCGGTACCCCGCAGGAGTATGCCCAGCGTCTGGTGCAGGCTGTACGGGCCGTCCGGATGCCAGCGCAGGGACGCATCCGCGGCGGCGGCAATCCGGGCCGGAGCGTCAAGGATGGTCATGTATTCATGGTCCCACGGTGGGCTGACAACGCAGCTTCCGGAGCCCCTTTCAGACCGAAGATGCCAAGACTAGACTCCATCGTGTGGCGCGGGGAGTCCGTGCCTTCCCCCCCCCGCATTCAAAGGAGCATGCAGTGGCTGGAGTTGTGCATTTCGAGATCCCCGCCGATGACAAAGAACGCGCCAACACCTTCTACCAAAGCGCGTTTGGCTGGACCCTGACCCCCATGGAGGAGATGGACTACACCATCGCCACCACCACGCCGTCGGACGAACAGACGGGCATGCCAAGCGCGCCCGGGGCCATCAACGGGGCCCTGACCCCGCGCACGGACAACCTCACATCGCCCGTCATCACCATCGATGTGGAGGACGTTGACGCCGCCTTGGCGCAGGTCGAATCCGCCGGCGGCACCGTAACCCAGGCCAAGGACGCCGTTCCGGGCATGGGCTACTACGCATATTTCAAGGACACCGAGGGCAACACCCTGGGCCTCTGGCACACAGATTCCTCGGCAGGGAGCTGACCCCGGGCAGGACCTGCGGCGGCAGGCGGTAACTTTGTACCTATGAAGTACGCGCAGTCCGTCCTGGACCTCATCGGAAACACGCCGCTCATCAAGCTCAACCACGTGACGGAAGGCCTCAAAGCCACTGTCCTGGTCAAGCTGGAATACATCAATCCCGGCGGTTCCATCAAGGACCGCATCGCGGTGAAAATGATCGAAGAGGCCGAACGGACCGGCAAGCTCCTGCCCGGCGGGACCATCGTTGAGCCGACGTCAGGCAACACCGGCGTGGGTCTGGCACTCGTGGCCCAGCAAAAGGGCTACAAGTGTATTTTTGTGGTGCCGGACAAGGTGGGCGAGGACAAGCGCGCCGTGCTTCAGGCTTATGGCGCCGAAGTGGTGGTCACGCCCACGTCCGTTGCCCCGGACAGCCCGCAGAGCTACTACAGCGTTTCGGACCGCCTGGTCACGGAAATTCCTGGCGCCTACAAGCCCGACCAGTTCTCCAACCCGGCCGCCCCCGGCAGCCACTACGAGACCACCGGACCGGAGATCTGGCAGGACACGGACGGCCGGGTGACTCACTGCGTGATCGGCGCCGGCACCGGCGGCACCATCACCGGCACCGGCCGTTTCCTCAAGGAGATCTCGGCAGACCGTCCGGAGGCCGACGGCGGCCGCGTCAGGATCATCGGGGCGGACCCCGAAGGTTCGGTCTACTCCGGCGGCACCGGGCGCCCGTACTTCGTCGAGGGCGTCGGTGAGGACATGTGGCCGGCCAACTACGACAAATCCGTCCCGGACGACGTCATCGCCGTCACCGACGCCGATTCCTTCGCCATGACCCGGAGGCTGGCCCGCGAGGAAGGGCTGCTGGTGGGCGGCTCGTCCGGCATGGCGGTGGTGGCAGCGCTGCAGACCGCCCGGGACCTCCCAGAAAGCGCCGTGGTGGTGGTCATCCTCCCGGACTCCGGCCGCGGCTACCTCGCCAAGATCTTCAACGACCAGTGGATGCGTTCCTACGGCTTCCTCTCCGGCGGCGAGGAAGCGTCCGTGGGCGAGGTCATCAAGTCCAAGACCGGCGAGCTGCCGGACCTGGTCCACATCCACCCCAACGAGACCGTCCGCGACGTCATCAACATCATGAACGAGTTCGGCGTCAGCCACATCCCGGTCCTCTCGCAGGAACCGCCGGTGGTGATGGGCGAGGTCCTCGGCGCCGTGGACGAGCGCAGCCTGACCTCCAAGCTGTTCCGCGGCGAGGCCAAGCTGACGGACAAGATCTCCGAGCACATGGGCCCCCGCCTGCCGGTCATCGGCTCGCTGGAAACCATCTCCGCAGCCCGCGAGCTGCTCTCCGACGTGGACACCGTGATGGTGACATTCGTCGGCGCCCCCGTGGGAATCCTCACCCGCCACGACCTCCTCGCCTACCTCAGCAACTAGCCAAAGGAACTCCATGTCTGTTTCTGAAAACCAGGGTTTCAACACGCGCGCCGTCCACGCCGGCCAGGCCTTCGAGCCCCGCACCGGTGCTGTGGTCCCGCCGGTGCACTTCAGCTCCACCTACGCCCAGGACGGCATCGGCGGGCTCCGCGACGGTTACGAATACGGCCGTGGCACCAACCCCACGCGCGACGCCCTGCAGGAGCAACTCGCGGCGCTCGAAGGCGGAAGCCACGCGTACTCCTTCAGCTCCGGCCTCGCGGCGGAGGACTCCCTGATCCGGGCGCTGACCCGGCCGGGCGACCACATTGTGCTCGGCAACGACGCCTACGGCGGCACGTACAGGCTGATCGACGGCGTGCTTGGCGACTGGGGGATCGGCAACACCCCTGTGGACATGGCGGACCTGGACGCGGTGCGCAAGGCCGTGGCCGCGAACAAGACCCGCTTCGTCTGGGTGGAGACCCCCTCGAACCCGCTGATGAAGATCACCGATATTGAGGCGCTCGCCGCGATAGCGCACGACGCCGGGGCCCTCCTCGTGGTGGACAACACCTTCGCGTCGCCCTACCTGCAGACCCCGCTCGCCCTGGGTGCCGACGTCGTGGTTCACTCCACCACCAAGTACATCGGCGGGCACTCCGACGTGGTGGGCGGCGCCATCGTGGTCAACGACGCGGAGCTCGCGGAGAAGATCGGCTTTGTGCAGTTCGCCGTGGGCGCGGTGTCCGGGCCCATGGACGCGTTCCTCACCACCCGTGGCCTGAAGACGCTCGGCGTTCGCATGGACCGGCACAGCGACAACGGCCAGGCCGTGGCCGAATGGCTGCTCGAGCGCCCGGAGGTGGAGGCCGTCCTGTACCCGGGCCTGCCCTCCCACCCCGGCCACGAGCTGGCCAAGAAGCAGATGAAGAAGTTCGGCGGCATGGTGTCCGTCCAGTTCAAGGGCGGCGAGGCGGCGGCCCGCACCGTCGCGGAAAACACGTCCGTGTTCACGCTGGCCGAATCCCTGGGCGGCATCGAATCGCTGATGAACTACCCGTCCGAGATGACCCACGCATCGGTCAAGGGCACGGAACTGGCTGTTCCCGTCAACCTGATCCGGCTGTCCTGCGGCATCGAGGACGTGGAAGACCTCATCGCGGACCTGGAGCGGGCCTTCACCTTCCTCAAGTAGCGCCGCGCTCCCCAACCAAGGGGCACCAACCAAGAGGCACCCTGGCTTTCTTCAAGAAAGTTAGCTAGGGTGCCTTTATGGTACTCCGCTCCGACTGGTCCCAGCGCAACTGCAGCATGGCACGCGGTCTCGATATTTTGGGTGACCCCTGGAGCATGCTGGTGCTCCGCGAGGTCTTTTTCGGCAACGGGCGCTTCGACGCCATGAAGTCCCGGCTCGCCGTCGCGGACTCGGTGCTCACCAGGCGCCTGGCGGGCCTCGTGGAGTCGGGGCTGCTCGAGAAGAAGGCGTACGACGACGGCGGCCGCGCCCGCCAGGAGTACGTCCTGACTCCCAAAGGTGAGGACGCCCTCCCTGTCCTGAACGCCGTGGTTATATGGGCGGAAAAGCACCTCCCGGCGCCGTCTGACCAGGCCCACATGTATGTCATCCACTCCGGCTGTGGCCAGCGGACCAGCTCCGCGGACACCTGCACCGGCTGCGGGGAACGGCTGACGGCCGCGAACACCAGCTGGCACAGCCTCACCCGGACGGACGCGCCCGTGCAACTGGCCACCGCCGCATGAGCACCACCGAAACAACCCGCCGCCGGCGCCTGCACCCCGCCTGGATCGTCGCGGCCGTCGCCTTCCTGGCCCTCGTGGGCGCCGCCGGATTCCGGGCCGCCCCGGGTGTGCTCATGGTGCCGCTGCAGCAGGAGTTCGGCTGGTCCACCACTGTCCTGTCCGCAGCCGTCAGCATCAATCTGGTGCTCTTTGGCCTGACCGCCCCCTTCGCCGCGGCCCTGATGGAACGGTTCGGGATCCGGGCCGTCACCGCCACCGCCCTGGTGATGATCGGCGCCGGCAGCGCGCTCACGGTCCTGGTCACCCAGTCCTGGCAGATCCTCCTGACCTGGGGACTGCTGATCGGGCTCGGCACCGGCTCCATGGCGCTCGTCTTCGCCGCCACCATCGCCAACACCTGGTTCTCCGAGAGCCGGGGCCTGGTGATCGGCATCCTGACCGCCGGCAGCGCCGCGGGCCAGCTGGTCTTCCTGCCGTTCATCGCCATGCTGGCCCAGGATCCGGGCTGGCGGCAGGCCTCGCTGCTGATCGCAGCCGGCGCACTGGCGGTGGTTCCGCTGGTGCTGAAGTTCCTCAAGAACTCACCGGCCGACGTCGGCGCCTTGCCTTACGGTGAAACGGCATCTGAGGAGGGAACGGCTGAGTCCCCTGCTGCGGCAGCGGACCCCATGGAAAGCGGGCGCAGCAGCAACGCCGCAGTCCGCGCCCTCCAGGTGCTCAAGCGGGCCAGCAAAGTGCGGACATTCTGGGCGCTGGTGGCAGGTTTTGCGATCTGCGGCGCCACCACGAACGGGCTGATCGGCACCCACTTCATCCCCTCCGCCCACGACCACGGCATGCCCGAAACCACCGCAGCCGGGCTGCTCGCCGTCGTCGGGATCTTTGACATCCTGGGGACCATCGCCTCCGGCTGGCTGACCGACCGCTACAACCCCAAAATCCTGCTGGCCGTCTACTACCAGTTCCGGGGGATCGGCCTGCTGGTGCTGCCGCTGCTCCTGAGCGCCACCGTCCAGCCGAGCATGATCGTTTTTGTGGTGATCTACGGCCTGGACTGGGTGGCGACGGTACCGCCCACCGCGGCAATCTGCCGGAAAACGTTCGGCGCGGACGGCAGCGTGGTGTTCGGCTGGGTGTTCGCGGCCCACCAACTGGGCGCGGCCGCCGCTGCCCTCGGCGCCGGTGCCATCCGGGACGCCACCGGCCAGTACACCTACGCCTGGTTCGGCGCGGCCGCCATGTGCACCATCGCCGCCGTGATCAGCGCGACCATCCGCAAGGACGCAGGCGCCAAGGAACCCGTCCCGGTCGGAACTGCGTAACCCGGTCCGGAACGCGTCGAGATGGCACTTCGCGGCAGTCGCGGCGCCTGACATTGCCGCGAAATGCCATCTCGGCGGCTACCCGGCAGTCCCGATGCGCAGCGTCACCGTGCGGGCCTCCGGACGAAGAGCGAAGTCCGGCCAGACGTCCGGGCCGCAGGCCCGTGAACCCAACCCATGCTGGACAGCGTCCAGGTAGAGGTAGCTGTGCTCGCTCGGAGGCAACTCGTGGGGATGGGCCGCTGCGCTGACCTCCTGTGCCGTGTGACGGGCCAAAGTGAAACCGGGCCGCCGGCCGCGGGCATCCGCCACCGTCTCGATCCTCAGCCAGGGCGCCCCCGCGTTCTTCAGCTCGAGCGAACGCACGGCACTGCGGTGCCCGCTCTCCTGGGGCTTGGCGTACGTCACCGTGAGGTCGTCGATTGCTGCCGAATACCGCCCGATCAGTGCCGCCTGCATGCTGTCCGGATACGATTCCCGGGGCCCGGCACCGAACCAGGACGCGCCGTCCACGGAGCCGGGCAAATCGAACCGGACCCCGATGCGCGGCCAGATCATGTCCCAGCCCGCACTGGGAATGATGTCCAGGCGCAGCCACAGCTCCCCATCCGCGAGCTGCCACTGCTGTTCGACCGTCACGGAGTCAGCGCTGTCGGCCGGCGCGTACCGTGTCCGGACCGTCACGCCGGAATCGTTCGCCGCGACCTTTTCCACGCGGGCCGTCAGACGGTCCATACCGGCATTGCGCCACACCTCGGCCGACGGCGGGGCGGGCACGCCGTTTCCGTTGTTCAGCCAGGGGTCGGCGAGATCGTAACTGCCGTGGCCCGCTCCGCCGTCGTTGTCCGTCGGTGCACGCCAGAGCTCCAGACGGGGACCGGCCACGGACAAGCCGCCCAGCGACACAAGCCGGCCCTCCTCGAAGACCCCGGGTCCGAGGGTTACCGTTCCGGAGCCCGAGGATTCGGCACTCGCAGACTCGGCCCCCAAGGAGCCGGTCCGGCCGACTGAAGCCAGCGGGCGCGGTGCCTGAACCGGTGCCGTAGGCTCCGAGAGGTCCAGCTGGGCGGCTGAAATCACGTGCCCGGCCGGAGCCCAGTCGGTGTCCTTGCGGAGCACGGCTTCAACGGTGAGCCAGTGCTCTCCATTACCTGAGACAGCAAACGCCGGTAGCTCCAGCTGCGCCGAGTCGCCGGCCGCAAGAACCTTGCCGGACGCGCCGGCCACTGCCAGCTCGCCCGAGTCACTGCGGATGCCGTCCACTTCGGTCCGCCACTGGAGCACAACGTCGGAGGCGTCCGCCGAGTGCCGCAGATTGGCGACTGTGATGAACCGCCGCGCACCGCCGTCGGACGCTGTTCCATTGGGCACCTCGGTGCCGAAGCGCAAACGGATCGGCGCTACGATCTGCTTGTATTCGAAAAGTCCCGGGCTCGGTGTCGAATCGGAGAGGACCATTCCGTCCATCACGAAGTTGCCGTCGTGGATGACCTCGTTGAAATCGCCGCCGTAGGCGAAGAATTCGGTTCCGTCTTCCGTTCGTGTGCGGATGCCGTGGTCCCGCCACTCCCAGACGAAACCACCGTGCAGCCGTGGGTAACGGTCAACGAGGTCCTCATACTGGTCGATGGCGCCGGGGCCGTTGCCCATCGCATGAACGTACTCGCACAGGATGAAGGGCTTGGTCCGTTGCCGTGCCGACTCGGCGGCGGAACAGCCGAGCAGCAGGGAGCCGGAGTCGTCGCGTCCGATCGCCTCGGTCTCGGGGACGGAGGAGTACATCCGCGAATAGACGTCCGTGTAGGCGCCGCTGTAATCGCCCTCATAGTGGACGGGGCGTCCGGTGTCGCGGGCATGGGCCCACGCGGCCATTGCTGCGAGGTTGGCGCCCGTGCCGGCCTCGTTGCCGAGCGACCACATAACGATGGAGGGGTGGTTCTTGTCGCGCTCGATGGTGCGCTCGATGCGGTCCACGAAGGCGTCATGCCAGGCGGGATCGTCGCTGGGATTCCCGGCCCATTGCTGGGCATGGAATCCGTGCGTTTCGAGGTCGCACTCAAGCACCACCCAGAACCCCATTTCATCGGCCAGGTCCAGCAACCGGGGATGGGGCGGATAGTGGCTGGTGCGGATCGCATTGACGTTGAACTGCTTCATAAGGGCCAGATCGGCGCGGGCAGATTCTTCGTCGAAGACGCGGCCCCGGTCGGGATGGGTCTCGTGACGGTTCATGCCGTGGAACACCACGCGCCGGCCGTTCACCAAAAAGCGGTCGCCCACGATTTCCACGGTGCGGAACCCCAGGCGGAGGGAGAGCGTTTCGGCAGCGCTGCTCACCGTTGCGTCATACAGCCGCGGGATCTCGGCAGACCAGGGTTCGACGGCGTCGATCGCCACCGGGGCAACGTCCGCCGCGGAGTTCCACGTGACGTCCACGCCCAGCTCCGGCACGGACAGCGTCACCGGAAAGGCGTCACCGTTTGCCGTGATTTCAGGATCAATGGTGCCGGCGCCGGAATCACCTGTTCCGGAATCACCGGAGCCGCTGAACGAGGTGCGCAGCCAGACGTCGTCGATGCCGCCCGCCGGCCGTGCCTGGAGCGTCACGTCGCGGAAGATGCCAGGCAGCCACCACTGGTCCTGGTCTTCGACGTAGCTCGACGCAGACCACTGGTGCACGCGGACCGCCACCACATTCGTCCCCGGGCGCAACTCATCGGTTACGTCGAACTCCTGAGCCAGCCGGCTCCCGACGCCGACGCCGATCGGCACCCCGTTGACCCATACCTTGTACCGCGACTCGACGCCGTCGAACCGCAGCAGGATCCGTTCGGCTTCGGTCCATGCCTCCGGCAGTTCGAACGTGCGCCGGTAGTCGCCGGTGGGATTCTCATCAGGGACGTTGGGTGCATCGGTGGGGAAGGGAAAGCGGACATTCGTGTAGATGGGCCGCCCATAGCGACCGTCGCCTTCCAGTACCCAGTGGGCCGGGACGGCGATCTCGTCCCACGACGAGTCATCGAAGGCTTCCTCGGCGATGCCCTCCACAGCTTCGCCGGCGGGCAGGACGCCGCGGCCTCCGGGGGTTCCGGGTGCGCCGGGCAGGAGCCGGAAGCGCCAGTTGCCGTTGAGTGACTGGGTGGGGGCGTCGCTGTGCAGCCAGGAGCGGGCGGCGGTCCGCCTGCCCGATCCCGGTGCGGGGTCGATGATGTAGGAAACATCGGCGGTGCGACCGGATGCTGTGGACTGGGACATTACTTGACTGCTCCTTCTGTAAGCCCGCCGCGCCAGAAGCGCTGCAGGACCACCATGGCAAGACTGTGAGGTCCACCACGTCTGGAATCGATACGAGAAACGCTAACACAAAATTCGAGTGGTCACTCGAGTTTTGAATTTAACCCGGATATCCGCCTGTACACTGGCTTGCCATGACCACAAACGAGGCGAGCAGGCCCTCCCGGCGGGGACCGTACGCGAAGTCGACGGAGCGCCGGAACGCGATCCTTGTTGCTGCGCACGCCGTCTTTGCAGCCCACGGGTACCGCGGAGGCTCGTTGCAGGACGTTGCCGATCGAGTCGGCATGAGACAGACGAGCCTCTTGCATTACTTCCCGTCGAAAAGTGATCTGCTGCTGGCCGTGCTGAACTGGCGCGACTCGAATACCGGCGATGGCACCGCACCTCCCGATCCTGAGGAAGCGCTCGTTGATGCCGTCATCCGCCAGGCACGCTCCAACGAAGAGATTCCCGGTGTCATTGAGTTGTACACCGTCCTGTGCGCGGAATCCGTCACGGACGGCCATCCGGGGCGTGAGTACTTCACCGAACGTTTTGAACGGCTGCGGCGGAGCTACGCACGTCGGTTTATGCAGCTAGCGGTGGAAGGCCGGCTGCGTCCCGGTGTGCAACCCGAAGCCGCCGCGGCATCATTGATTGCCCTGTGGGACGGTATCCAGACACAGTGGCTGCTATCGCCCGAGAGCGTGGACATGGCCGGGTGCCTGCGTGGCTACCTGGAGCTGGTCATCCTGCCCGAATAACCGCCCCTTGGGGAGCTGCGGGTGGGTTTACCGGAACGCGCCGAGGCCCGTAATGTGCTGACCAAGCACGAGCATGTGGACCTCGTCGGTGCCCTCGTAGGTGCGGACTGACTCCAGGTTGGCAGCATGACGGAGCGGCGAATAATCCAGCGTGATGCCGTTGCCGCCGAGGATGGAACGGGCTTCGCGGGCGATCTTGATGGCCTCGCGCACGTTGTTCAGCTTGCCCAGCGAGATCTGCTCGGGCCGCAGCTTCTTTTCGTCCTTGAGGCGCCCCAGATAGAAGGCCAGCATGGTGCCCTTCTGGATCTCCAGCAGCATGTTCACCAGCTTCTCCTGCGTCAGCTGGTACCCGGCCAGCGGCTTGCCGAACTGCAACCGGTCCTGGGAATACGCCAGGGCGGCTTCGTAGGAATCACGCGCGGCGCCCATGGCACCCCAGATGATCCCGTAGCGGGCCTCGTTCAGGCACGTAAACGGCCCGCGCAGGCCCAGCGCAGCCGGCAGCATGGCCTCAGGTCCCAGCCGGACGCCGTCGAACACCACATCGCACTGGATGGAAGCGCGCATGGAGAGCTTCTGGGTGATGGGCGTTGCGGTCACGCCCGCCATACCGGCCGGCACCAGGAAGCCGCGGACGCCGTCGTCGGTTTGGGCCCACACCACCATCACCCCGGCCACGGAGGCCAGTCCGATCCAGCGTTTGGCACCGTCCAGGACCCAGCCGGCGTTGTCCCCGGTACCGTCCCGGCGGGCGAAAGTGGTCATGGAGGACGGGTCGGAGCCTGCCGTGGGCTCGGTTAGGGCGAAGCAGCCGATCACTTCACCGGCGGCCATCCGGGGGAGCCACTCCTGCTTCTGGTCCTCCGAACCCCACTTGTGGATGGCCGTCATCGCCAGGGACCCCTGCACCGAGACGAAGGTCCGGATCCCGGAATCGCCGGCCTCGAGTTCCATTGCGGCCAGGCCGTATTCGACGGCGGAGCGGCCGGGGCAGCCATAGCCTTCCAGGTGCATCCCCAGGACGCCCAGCTCGCCGAGTTCGGGAGCGAGCTCCAGCGGAAAAACGGCGTCGTCATACCAGCGGGCAATGTTCGGCTTGATCCGCTGGTCGGTGAAGTCACGGATCCGCTGCTGGAGTGCCCGCTCGTCAGCGCTCAGCAACGCACTAAGGGCCAGGACGTCGGACGGGTCCGGTGTCAGGGGCACTTCGGCGGTGACTTCAGCGTCGCTCATCTGAGTATCTTAGGCCGACGTCGGTGTGGCAGCCGCCGCCGGCGGCTTCCCGGTGAAGTATTCCCGCGTTGACGGCAGGAACCGGCAGACAATGGCCAGGACGACGCCCAGAGCCAGGAGCACCACGCCGCTGACAAACGCCCCGCCGACGCCGAAGATCTGCGTGTCGCCGTAGGCCGGATCCCACATCTGGACAGCGGAAATGAAGAACGCCGCCGTGAGGATCAGCGCCCCGAGCAGCGGAAGGATGCCCCGGAACCAGAGGTTGCGGGCCGATTCCCGGAAGGTGCCCCGGAAATACCAGAAGCACGCGAAGCCCGTCAGTGCGTAGTAGAAGGCGATGAACAGGCTGATGGCGCTGATTGAATCGGAGAGCAGGTTTTCGCTGAGGAAACTCATGGCCACGTAGTACACCACGGCCGCTGCGCCCATGACCTGGGTGGAGAATCCAGGGGTCTGGTTGCGGGTGTGGACTTCGCCGAACTTCGGCGGCAGCGCGCCGTGCACGCCCATCGACAGTGTGCCGCGAGCCGTGGGCAGGATGGTGGTCTGCGTGGACGACAGGACCGAGGCCAGCACGGCCACCACAATCAGCCAGCCCCACGGACCCAGGACCACGTCCTTCATCGCCAGGAAGACGTCGCTTTGGTTGGCTTCGTTGCCCAGGCCAATGCCTTCGGTGCCCACGGTGGCGTACATCATCACCAGCAAGGCCACCGAGACGTAGATGGCCACCAGGACAAAGGCCGAAATGACGGCGCCGCGCCCCGGCGTGGTGGACGGGTTTTCGGTCTCCTCGTTCACCGCCAGGCAGGTATCCCAGCCCCAATAGATGAACAGGGCAAGCAGCGAACCGTGCACCACGGCGAAGGGGTCGGCGAAGGCACCCGCCGGGTTGAACCACTCAACGTCGAACGCCTGGCCCTCCGGGGCCCCGCCCGCGATCCGCACAATGATGGCCAGCGCGAAGATGCCCAGCGACACATACTGCACGTACGTCAGGACCCGCTGGACATGCTCGCCCAGCCGGATGCCCCGGTAGTTCACCAGGGTCATAAACACGATGAACAGCACGCCGGTGGCGGTGACCACCACCTTGTTTTCCGCCAGGGAGCCGTCGCCGATCAGCAGCCACAGGTACTGGCCTGCCACCTGCGCCAGGTTGGCCAGGACCACGATGCCGGCCAGGGCAACACCCCAGCCGCCCAGCCAACCCGCCCAGGGACCGAACGCCCGGCGGGACCAGGTGAACGTGGTGCCGCAGTCCGGCATGGCGCTGTTCAGCTCCCGGAAGGCGTACGCAATGAACAGGACGGGGATGAAGCCGAGGACCAGGATCAGGGGAGTGTAGTTCCCGTTGACGGCCACGATCAGGCCCAGCGTGGCTGCCAGCGAATACACGGGCGCCGTGGACGCGAGGCCCAGCATGACCGAGTCGCCGAGGTCCAGGATCCCCGCACGGAGCCCCTTGTCGGGGACGGCACCGCCGGACGGTCGGCCGGGAGCGCCGCCCGCCGTCGTCGTCTCCGCACTCATACGGTCACCGGGCTCTGGAATATCAGGGTGCTCATAGTGCGATACCTGCCTTGCTGGAGTGGGCCTGCGCTGAAAGCGGCGCCGGGGCGTCGATGGTGTTGGGCACAAAACGGCAGAAGTAGTCGGTGATGGGGCCGTCCGATTCGCGGATCCCGCAGCCCACGGACTCGCCGTCCACCACCCAAAGGCCAAGGACGGGGTGGTTGCCGTCGAAGTCGGGCAGCGCATGGAACTGCTGGTAGCACCAGCCCTCTCGGCCGTACCCCCCGGGCTGCTCCAGGCTGATGCCCGGCGCATGGATCCTGATGTTGTCCCCTTCGCGCCCATGCAGCGGCTTGGCCACCCATTCCTTCAGGGGCCCGGGCTCGTTGAGGTAGGCCGGCAGCAGGTTGGGGTGGTCCGGGTACAGGTGCCACAGAGCAGCCAGCAAGGCCTTGTTGGAGAGCAGCATTTTCCACGCCGGCTCCACCCAACGGGGATTATGTGCCCGCTGCAGCAGCCGGTGCCCGAACGGCTCCTTCATCATCAGCTCCCAGGGATACAGCTTGAACATGGTGCTGATCATGAAGTTGTCCAGGTCCACAAAGCGGTTCAGGTTGGGATCCCAGCCGATATCGGACATATTGATGCCGATGGTGGTCCAGCCCGCCTGGCTGGCCACGTCCCGCATGTACGCGGCCGTCATCCAGTCCTCGCCGGACTCCTCAGCCTCGGAATGGGCTATGTGGAGCGTGCTCATGCCGGTGCGGTACTGCATTTTCTTCCACTGCCGGATCAGGGCCTCGTGGATGCCGTTCCACTGGTCCTTCTCCGGGAACACGTCCTGCAGCCAGAACCATTGAGCGACGGCGGCCTCGATCAGGCCGGTGGGCGTGTCGGCGTTGTACTCCAGCATCTTGGCCGGTCCGCCCTGGCCGTCATAGATAAAGTCGAAGCGCCCGTAGACATCCATGTCCGCGGCCTGCAACGACTCAGCCGCGAGCTCCAGTGCCTGCGGGCCGATGCCGATGTTCCCCATGGCGCCCGTGGCCAGGAACTTGGCTGCCTCCAGGCACATCTTGTGCATGTCCTCGGCCGTGACCTCCAGGGTCTCCACCTCGTCCATGGTGAATTCGTAGTAGGCGGCTTCGTTCCAGTATTCAATCTTCCGGCCGTTGGGCATGGTGGTGGTGGAGAAGACCAGGCCCTGCTCTTCGATCTTCTGCTTCCAGTCAGGCCTGGGCTCCGATAACAACCGCTTCACGCCTAGCCCCCCGTGCTTCCGCCCTTGGAGCTGCTGCCAAAGCCGCCCCTGCTGACCGTTCCGCCCTTGGTGCTGTACCCGGTGGATGCCTTGGCGCCGCTGGGGATGGTGCTGGTGTAGCTCGGATAGGAGGACCGGTTCTGCCCCACCGCTGGCACGCTGGCGCCGCGGGAGTAGAAGTACCACGCGAATAGTGCGCCGCTCCGGCCGGCCGAGCTGTTGCACTGCGTATCCTCGACGCGTTCGCCGGTTTCGTCGTTGAAACAGACCTGGGCGTACTCGGGTTCATCCTGGTTGCTGGCCACGACGGCGGTGATGGTGCCGGCGAGGAGGGCCGTGACTCCCAACCCCACCACAACGGTCCGCCGCTGGGAACGCTTCTTGCGCGCGGCCGCATCATGGGTCTGGCGCTCGCGGTCTCGGGCGAACGGATCAACCGTGGGAATGGGTTCGTTCAGGAGTTCGGGGCGCAGCTCAGGTTTGGGAACCTGCCACGGAGGCGGTTTCGGCGCTCCCTGGTCCTTGCCTTGCCCGGCGCCTTGGTCCTTGGCCGGGTCTTTGTCCGGACCGTTGCCTTGGTCCTTTTCCGGGTCCATGACGTCCCCCCTTGGTAGTCCATGCTGAATGTGGGCGCAGCTGTGCGCCGGAAGCTCAAATCCTGAGTTCAGCCTAGCCGCTGCCCCGGCAGGCTGCGAGCGGAAACCGGGGGAGAAGTCCCCACCCTGCCGCCCGGGTTCAATGTCCGCCCGGGAACCTACACTGGAGCCATGGAAACCGCATCTGTGCTTGCCGTCTGCCGCGTCCACCAGCTCCTTGCCGATGAGGGGAACGTGGGAGTCACGGCCATCGACAAGCGCCCGGTGGACGGCCCCGTCCGCGTCCATAAGCTGGGCCTGCACGGTGACGTCCAGGCCGACCGGATCAACCATGGCGGGGAGGACCAGGCCATCTACGCATACTCCCAGGACGACGCGGACTACTGGGCCGGCGAGCTCCAGCGCGACCTTCCGCCGGGCATCTTTGGCGAAAACCTTCGGGTGGCCGGCATCGAAACCACAGGCGCCGTCATTGGCGAACGCTGGAAGATCGGGCTGGAGGTGGAGCTGGAAGTGACCTCCCCGCGAACGCCCTGCGCAACCTTCCAGCGCCGCTTTGACGAGCCCCGCTTCGTTAAGCGATTCACGGAGGCAGGGCGCGTGGGCGCCTACCTCAGGGTGATCCGCACTGGCAGCATCCAGGCCGGCGACCACATCCACCGCATCTTTGTGCCCAAGCATGGAATCACCGTGGGCAAGTGGTTTAGTGAGCCCGACCTGGAGTCCATGGAGGCATTGCGGGATGCCGACGCCGACCGCGAGATCCGCCTGCAGCAGCCCGAATACGAGGAAAAGTTCCTGCGGCTGCAGCGGCAGTTGGCCCCGTAGCGGCCCGTTGGAGTGGCTGGTAGGGGAACCATGTGCGCAAGCTCACCGCCGCCGTCGTACGTTCAATTAGCCGGAAAGCGGATCCGTACCCTACACTAGAAATATCCCCCACTCCGGAAATCCCTTATTCCTGCCCAATTTTTGAGGCAGGACTGGCAAGTGTTGGGGCCCGCTAATGTGATGCGGGCATTTTCATAGGGAGAGCCGGCTAAAGAAAACGCTGTACAGACTGCTGAGATAGCAGCCAAGAGATGCAGCGGGAAGTCCTGCCACGGGATTGCGAAAGCGCCGGACTTCTAAGTGACCGGCCGGTCAATGTATGCCCGGCACCCACGGCACATTGTACTGCGGCTCCGCTCACCTCGGGTTGTGCCGCCTGGCCCCCTATGGATGAGGAAATTTCCCTATGCCCGAAAATCAAAATGACGCCACCGTTGAAGCAGTAACTGTCGAAACCGTCGCCGTCGAATTCACCGAGGCCGTTGCCCCCGCAGCAGAGCCCGCCGCGATTGAAGCTGAAGCCCCCGCTGCTCCAGCTGAAGAAGCCCCCGCCAAGATCGAAGAAGCGCCTGCCGCTGAGACTGAAGCGCCTGCCGCCAAGGTTGAAGAAGCTCCCAAGGCTGAGGAAACCGAAGACGAGGGCGTCAAGTTCGCCGATCTCGGCATCGACGGCCGCGTCCTCGCCGCCCTGATGGACGTCGGCTACGAAAAGCCTTCCCCCATCCAGGCAGCAACCATCCCGCTGCTGCTTGAAGGCCGCGACGTTGTGGGCCTCGCCCAGACCGGTACCGGTAAGACTGCAGCATTCGCAGTACCGGCACTGTCCCGCCTGGCCGAGCTCCACGACCTCAACGGCCCGTCCCGCAAGACCCAGGCCCTGGTCCTGGCTCCGACCCGCGAGCTCGCGCTCCAGGTTGCCGAGGCCTTCACCTCGTACGCCAAGCACATCGATGACTTCACCGTCCTCCCCGTCTACGGCGGCTCCGCTTACGGCCCCCAGCTCGCCGGCCTGCGCCGCGGTGCCCAGGTTGTTGTCGGTACTCCGGGCCGTGTGATCGACCACATCTCCAAGGGTTCCCTGGACCTGTCCGAGCTCCAGTACCTGGTGCTGGACGAGGCTGACGAAATGCTGCGCATGGGCTTCGCCGAAGACGTGGAGCAGATCTTCCAGCAGACCCCGTCGGACCGCCAGGTGGCACTGTTCTCGGCCACCATGCCGAGCCAGATCCGCCGGATGTCCAAGCAGTACCTGAACAACCCGGCCGAGATCTCGGTCAAGTCCAAGACCACCACCGGCGCCAACACCCGCCAGCGGTACCTGCAGGTAATGGGCCCGCACAAGCTTGACGCCCTGACCCGCATCCTCGAGGTTGAAGAGTTCGACGGCGTTATCGCCTTCGTGCGCACCAAGATGGCTACCGAGGACCTGGCTGACAAGCTGAAGTCCCGCGGCTTCCAGGCTGCCGCCATCAACGGCGACATCCCGCAGCAGCAGCGCGAACGCACTGTCGAGGCGCTGAAGGAAGGCCGCATCGATATCCTGGTGGCCACCGACGTCGCGGCCCGCGGCCTGGACGTTGAGCGCATCAGCCACGTGGTCAACTACGACATCCCGCACGACACCGAGTCCTACGTCCACCGCATCGGCCGCACCGGCCGTGCAGGCCGTTCCGGCGACGCCATCCTGTTCATGACGCCGCGGGAGAAGTACCTGCTGCGTTCCATCGAAAAGGCAACGCGCCAGCCGGTGGAGCAGATGCACCTGCCCACGGCCGAGACCGTCAACACGCTGCGCCTGGGCAAGTTCGCCGAGCGCATCACGGAGACCCTCGAGTCCGAGGACGTTGCCGCGTTCCGCGACCTCATCTCCTCCTACGAGGAAGAGCACAACGTGCCGGCCTCGGAGATCGCTGCTGCGCTGGCAGTGATGGCCCAGGGCGGTCAGCCTCTGCTGGTCAAGGAACTGGCCGCAGCTCCCGATTTCCAGAAGCGCGAGCGTTCCAAGGACGGCTTCGGCTCACGTGGCCCCACCCGTACGCTCACGGAGGGCAACGCCACCTACCGGATCGCCGTCGGACGCCGCCAGCGCGTTATGCCGGGTTCCATCGTGGGCGCCATTGCCAACGAAGGCGGCATCTCCTCGGCCCAGATCGGCGGCATCGACATCCGTGCGGACCACTCCCTTGTGGAGCTCCCGGCGGACCTCAGTGCCGACCAGCTGAAGGCTCTGTCCCGCACCCGGATCGGCGGCGAGCTGATCCACCTCGAGCTGGACAACGGCCGTAAGCCCTCCGGCGACGGCGAGCGTGGCGGTTACCAGGGCAACCGTGGCGGCGGCGATCGCGGCGGTTACCAGGGCAACCGTGGCGGCGGCGAGCGCGGCGGTTACTCCGGTGGTGGTTACTCCGGTGGCGGCGCCGGTGGCGGCGACCGTGGCGGCAACTTCAAGGGCAACGGCGGGTTCAAGAAGGAATTCCGCAAGACCGACGGCGAGCGTAGCTCCGCTGACCGCGGCGGCCGCTCCTTCAGCGACCGTAACGAGCGCAGCGTGGGCACCGACGCGGCACGCAAGCCGCGCACCGAAGGCGGCTTCAAGCCCCGCAACAAGTGGTAACCACTGCGTCCTAAAGTGAACTGAGAACGGGCCGGCTTCTTGCCGGCCCGTTCTGCTTTAAGGTTGCTGCTTAAGTTGGCTTGGTCACATCCCTTCCGGGATCCCTCCCCGGGCCGATTTATGGGCCGTCCGGAGGGCGCCGAAAGCCCTAATTTCCGGCACTTTTGGCGCCGCGGGCGTCGTTCTGGAGCCGATTTGTTGGTGGCCAAATCTTCCGGTAGAGTATTTACTCGTTGCCCCCCTAGCTCAGTGGTAGAGCGCGTTCTTGGTAAGAACGAGGTCACCGGATCGATTCCGGTGGGGGGCTCTGGATGAGGGCCTGTGTCAAGGCGGTTTTTGACCGGCTTGGCGCAGGTTTTTCTCATTCGTGGCGGTGTAGCTCAGTTGGTTAGAGCGCACGACTCATAATCGTGAGGTCGGGAGATCGAGCCTCCCCACCGCTACAGGCTAAGCCCCCGGAATCCACGGATTCCGGGGGCTTTTCTGTTTCCCCGCACGACGGTGTGTTTGCGGCGGCGCGAGGCCGTGACAAGTGCTCCTTTTCGCCGTAGCTTTGCTGCACGTGGCGATGGGGGATTGCAGTGGACTTCTTCGGAACCATCATGGGTCCGTTCAATTGGCTTGTATCCGCCGTCATGGTCGGAATCCATGACGTCCTGAGCAGCATGGGCATGCCTGCGGCAAGCGGCTGGACGTGGACTCTGTCCATCATCGGCCTGGTGCTGATCATCCGTGCCGCCCTGATTCCGGTGTTCCTGCGGCAGGTCAGCGCCCAGCGCCGGATGCGGCTCCTGCAGCCGGACCTGAAGAGGCTGCAGGACAAGTACAAGGGCAAGACCGATCAGCTGTCCCGGCAGGCCATGGCCCAGGAACAGATGGCCCTCTACAAGGAACACGGGACCAACCCTCTGTCCGCCTGCCTGCCGATGCTCATCCAGGTGCCGTTCTTCTTCGCGCTCTTCCAGGTACTCTCCGGCATCCCAGCCGCAGCCAGGGAAGCCCATGGCATCGGAGCGATGACCCACGAACAGGCTGTGCAGTTCGACGAATCAAGCATTTTTGGTGCCCCGCTGTCAGCGTCCGTGCTGCACGGCGGTGCCGGCGACCCCGCGGCGGTCCTGGTACTGACTATCGTGATGATCCTGGCCATGACGGCCGCGCAGTTCATCACGCAACGACGGATCGTGGCCCGGAGCGTGCCTGACGAGGCCGCAGACAATCCCCTCGCGCGCCAGCAGAAGGTGATCCTGTATGCCCTTCCGCTCATTTTCGGTGTGGGTGGAGTACTCTTCCCGATCGGCGTCCTGATCTACTGGACCACCACCAACCTCTGGACCATGGCGCAGCAGTTCGCCGTCAAATGAGGCGTGAGGTTTCGACGCTAACGGCCGCCCGAAGCGCTGAAACCTCACCCCGCACCGCAGGGCAGGCACCCGCGGCCGCTACAGCCTACCCATCCGCTGCCGACGGCGGCACAATGGGCGGATGGGCCAGCTCATCTACTCAGGCATCGTGTCCCTGGACGGCTACGTCGCGGACCGCAACGGCAACTTCAGCTGGAGCGAGCCGGACGAGGAAGTCCATACGTTCGTCAATGATCTCGAACGCGATGTGGGCACCTACCTTTTCGGCCGCCGCATGTACCAGGTCATGTCTGCGTGGGAAACCTTCGATACCCCCGATCAGCCGGACTACATCCGGGACTTCGCGCGGATCTGGCAAGGGGCAGACAAGGTTGTCTACTCCACCACCCTCACCGCCGCATCCACGGCCAAGACCAGGATCGAGCGGACCTTTGTTCCCGACGCCGTCCGCGGCCTCAAGAACGCCACGGAGGCGCATATCAGCATCAGTGGCCCCACCTTGGCCGCTGCGTCGCTCAACGCCGGGCTGGTGGACGAATGCCGCGTGTTCCTCAATCCGGTAGCCGTGGGAGGAGGCCTGCGCTTCCTGCCGGACGGGCTCGGCCTGCGGCTGGAACTCCTCGAAGAGCACACCTTTGGAAACGGCGTGGTCTACCTCCGCTACCGCACACGGGCGTAGGGGGCAGAATGGGGGCATGACCAGCATCGTTATCATTGGCGGCCACGGCAAAGTGGCCCTCCACCTGTCCACGCTTCTTACAACCGAAGGTCACAGCGTCACGTCGATCATCCGCAACCCGGACCATGCCGTTGACGTCGCGGCTACCGGCGCTACGCCGTCGGTCCTGGACGTTGAGAATTCGACGACGGCGGCAATCGCCGACGCCCTCAGGGGCCATGACGCCGTGGTCTGGTCCGCCGGGGCCGGGGGAGGAAGCCCGGAACGCACTTATGCGGTGGACCGTGACGCGGCCATCCGGTCGATGGACGCGGCGGCGGAGGCCGGCGTCGGGCGTTATGTGATGGTCTCCTACCTGGGAGCGGGGCCGGACCATGGCGTTCCGGCGGAGAACAGCTTCTTTGCCTACGCGGACGCCAAAGCTGCGGCGGATGAGTACCTGCGCGGCACCGCACTGGCCTGGACCATCCTGGGTCCGGGGACGCTGACGGACCAGCCGGGGACAGGCCTTATTGAAGTGGACCCCGGCCGGGACGGCAGCGGGGCAACCTCCCGCAGCAACACGGCCAGTGTGGCCGCCGCCGTGCTGGACCTGCCCGAAACGGCGGGGAGGACCATCGAATTCCGTGACGGCACACTCCCGATTGCCGCCGCCCTGGAGCCGCAGCCGTAGCCGAGGGGCCGGCCGCGACGATGGAATAACACAGCGCGAAGGGACAGTTGAGGCCCTGGAACCGATGCGGCTCCGGGGCCTCAACTGTCCCTTCGCGCCGTTGGAGCACAGCTTAGTCCGGAACCGCGAGCTCCAGGTCCAGGGTGTTCTTTTCCACGTAGTCGAGGGCGCACCGCACGGCTCCCACGGTCACGATTGAATCTCCCAAGGGCGAGACCGCCACCCGCGGGGGAGTGACGGTGTACTTGGTCAGGTGCCTGGCGATCGGCTCAAGCAGCACGCCGGCGGAGTTCGCCACGGCCCCGCCAATGACCACGAGTTCGGGGTTGATCATGGTGGCGACGGCCCCGATGATCCGGGCCATCCTGTCGGCCAGCCGTTCAAGGATCTTCAGCGCCACGGCATCTCCGTCGGCGGCAGCCGCGAAGACCTGCTCCGCCTCGACTCCTTCGGCGGCAAACTCCCGGAGGGATGTTTTGGCCTTGCCGGCAAGGGCGTCAGCCGCCCACGTCCTTGCCAATGCGGCGATGCCGTAGGTATCTCCCACACCCTCCACCATGTCGAGGAAGGCGAGCTCGCCGGCGCCTCCGCCCCGGCCGTGCAGCAGCCGCCCGCCGTCGATCACGCCCGAGCCGAGGCGCTCGCTGGCGAGGATGACCACGACGTCGTCCACGCCGGCAGCGGCACCCCTCCAGCGGTCGCCGAGTGCGGCCAGGTTCGCGTCGTTCTCGAGCAGTACCGTCCAGCCCCGCCGATCCCGCAGGGCAGCCTTCAGGCCGACGTCGAACAGTCCCCAGAAGTGCTGCGTCACCAGGACCTCGCCGTTACGGTCCACTGGCGCCGCAATGCCGGCGCAGACGGCCAGGACGGAATCCGGCGAAGCGCCCACGCTGTGCAGTGCCATCATGGAGGTGCGGTCAATGACGGCGATGCGTTCCTCGGCCGGGATGTCTGCTTCCGCGAAGGGTTGGCTGGACCTGCCGAGGGCCTTTCCGCGAAGGTCGGACACCACCACGGTGGCCTTGGAGACACCCACGTCCATGCCCAGAACGTAGCCTGCGCGTTCGTTGAGTTCGAACCGCCGTGCCGGCCGGCCTTTCTGGTAGCCGCCGAAGGCCCGCTGGTTTTCCAGCTCCCGGATCCAGCCTCGGTGCATGAGGTCCTCGCACACGGATATGGCCGTGGCCCGGGTCAGTCCGGTGGCTTCCATAACGTCGGTGACCGTTACGGCCTGCGACGCGCGCATAAAATCCAGGACGGCTCCGGCACTCACGCGCCTGAGCAACTGGGGCGTTGCGACGGAAATTTCGGACATGGTGTTGACCCCCTGTGTTCTGCACCACATAATACTTGAGAAACTAAATTTAGATCCAAAATAAATAATGCTTGGCCGGTGGGTCGGACGTCCGCCGAGCCACCGGTCTTCTCCAAAATCCTTCATTCAGCCTTTGCAAAGGAGCAACAGTGAACCGCATCCCGAAGCACTGCCCGCCCTCACCACAGTCCTCTCTCTCCCGTCCGTCTGCCCCCGCCCTGTGAGCGGCACCGCGCGCGCAACACTGCCCAGCAGGCGCTCGCTGTTCCGGGCGGCCGGCCTGGCCGGAGCAACCGCCTTCCTTCCCCTCACCGGCTGCGCCGCCGGCGCAGGGCAGCAGGCCGGCGTCACAACCCTGCGGTTTATGCAGAACAAGCCCGAGGTGGTGGGGTACTTCAACCAGGTGATCAAGGACTTCGAAGCCCTGAACCCGGATCTCCGGGTCATCCAGGACTTCAATGAGGGCAACTTCGTCCCTGGCCTGGTCCGCAACGATCCGCCCGACGTCGTGACCCGGGGATTCGCGACCGAAACGGCTGAGTTCGTCCGGAAGGGAATCTTCGCAGACCTGTCGGGCCTTCCCGTGGCCAAGACTGTCGATCCGAAGTTCCAGGCCCTCATCAGTTCGTGGGGACAATACAAGGGGAACGAAACCAGCGCCCTGCCGTTCTCCATTGCTGCGGCCGGGGTCATCTACAACCGGGACATCTTCGCAGCGCACGGTGTGGCTGTTCCAACCACATGGGAGGCCTTCATCGCCGCGTGTGAGACCTTCAAGGCAGCAGGCATCACACCGATCTACGGGACGTTCAAGGACGCCTGGACCCTTCGCCAGGGGGCCTTCGACTACGTCACCGGCGGAATGCTGGACGTCGGGGGATTCTTCAGGGACCTGATGGCCAAGGGCGCCAACATCCCGCAGTCCGCCCCCGAGTCGTTCAGCAAACACTACCGCTCCTCGCTGCCAAAAATCCTGCAGCTCGCGTCCTACTCGCAGAACGGGGCGGCCAGCAAGAACTACTCTGACGGAAATGCCGCCTTCGGCAAGGGCCAGGCCGCCATGTATCTGCAGGGGCCGTGGGCGCTCTCCCAGCTGGTTCAGGCCAACAAGGACATCAAGCTGGGCACTTTTCCGCTGCCGGTCACCAACGACCCGGACCAGACCAAGGTGCGCGTCAACGTGGACATGGCCCTCTCCATCACCCGGAACACGCGGAAAAGGGCCGCTGCGGAGAGGTTCCTCAACTACCTCCTGGAACCGTCCGTGGTCAACACGTACAACGAGAAGAACGCGGCGTTCTCTCCGCTGATAGGCGCCCCTGCCGTGAGCAACCCCCATCTCCACGGTGTTGCCGCCCACGTGGCCGAAGGCCGCTACTACCAGGGCGCCGGAACATACTTTCCGCCGTCGGTCCCCATGAACAACTACATTCAGTCCTTCGTCTTCAACAAGAACGGTGAACAGTTCCTGACCACGGTCGACGACGAATGGCGCCGCGTCGCCGAGCGGACAGCGGTCTGATGCCCACCCCGATCCCAGGAGCCCCCATGACCGCAACTGCCCTGCCGGCTGAGACAACGCCGGCCGCGCACAACGACCCCGCCCGTGCGCTCGCTGTCCGGTCCAAGCGCCGGATCGACCCCACCTACTACTGGATGGTGGTGCCGGTCCTTGCACTTTTCGCCTTCTTCATCACCCTGCCAGCGCTGGTTGGGGTGTTCTTCAGCCTCACCAACTACGCAGGCTACGGTGACTGGAAGTTCATCGGCCTGTCCAACTACGTCAACATCTTCAAGGACCCGGCAATCCTGCAGTCCTACATCTTCACGTTCGTCTTTGCCCTGACCACCACCGTGGTGGTCAATATCGTGGCCCTGGCGATCGCCCTTGGACTGAATGCGAAAATCAAGTGGCGAACCGGCATCCGCACCGTGTTCTTCATCCCCATGGTGCTCTCAGCCCTGGTGGTGTCGTTTGTCTTCAACTACCTGTTCTCCAACACCCTGCCGGTGCTCGCTGAACGGTTCGGCTTAACGCCGCTTGCCACCAGCATCCTGGCCAACGAAAACCTCGCCTGGCTGGCCATTGTGCTGGTCACCGTGTGGCAGGCCGCGCCCGGAGCCACCATCATCTACCTCGCCGGGCTCCAGAGCGTGCCAGCGGAGGTCTACGAAGCCGCGGACCTGGATGGTGCCGGCAGCTTCCGCCAGTTCCTGAGCCTCACACTGCCCCTCATCCTCGGTTATCTCGTCATCAATGTGATCCTCGGCTTCAAGGGATTCCTGGGGACCTACGAGATCATCGTGGGCCTCACCGGCGGCGGACCCGGCATGGCAACCCAGTCAGTGGCCATGCGCATCTTCTCCGGCTTCACGGGTGGCGACTATTCCTACCAGATGGCCAATGCGGTCATCTACTTCCTGATCACTTTGCTGATCTCCGTCATCCAGCTGCGCCTCATCCAGCGCCGGGGGGTATCACTGTAATGACCTCATCAACTCTTCCGCAGCGCAGAATCCGCGTTCTCACAAACCGCCCGTCCGGCCGCGAGGGCTTCAAGATCAACTGGTGGCTCACCGCCCTCATGCTCGTGGCATCCCTGACTGTCTTGCTGCCGCTGTACTTCACCGTGGCCATGGCGCTGAAGTCACCGGACCAGATCGGCACCGGGACCGGGCTTGCCTGGCCGAACCCGCTTAACTGGGAGAACTTCGCAGCTGCCTACGTGGCCACGAACTTCCCTCGGGCCTTTATGTCCACGGCATTCGTCACCGTCTTCAGCGTCCTCGGCTCGCTGGCCTGCAGCTCGCTGGTTGCCTACGCCATCGCACGGAACTGGAACCACCGGTTCTTCCGCGGCTCCTTTGTGTACCTTCTGTCCGCCATGTTCATTCCGTTCCCGGTGATCATCCTGCCGCTGATCAAGCAGACTGCATTGCTCGGCCTGGACAACCCGGCCGGCGTCGTCTTCCTGCACGTGCTGGGCGGAATCTCGTTCAACGCGCTGCTGTACATCGCGTTCGTCCGCTCCATCCCGGTGGAGCTGGAGGAATCGGCCCGGATGGACGGTGCCACCACCTGGCAGGTGTTCCGCAAGATCATTTTCCCGCTGCTGGCCCCCATGAACGCCACGGTGGGCATCTTCGCCTTCCTTGGCTCGTGGAACGACTTCCTGCTGCCGCAGATGATGATCGCCGACCCGGCCCTGCAGACCCTCCCCGTGGTCCAAATGCTGTTCCAGGGCGAGTTCAACACCAACTACAGCCTCGCGTTCGCGTCCTACCTGATGGCCATGGCACCCACACTGGTGGTTTACATCCTGGCCCAACGTTGGGTACTGTCCGGAGTCATGCGCGGGGCCGTTAAATAGCCAGACTTATCCACCCAGCAAGAACAACCCAAACAAGAGAAAAGGATCATCCTTTGTCCACCACTGCCACGCTGGCAACCCTGTCCGATTCCGACCGTCTGGCCGATCCCAACTGGTGGCGCCAGGCCGCGGTCTACCAGATCTATCCGCGCAGCTTCGCCGATTCAAACGGTGACGGCATGGGTGACATCAAGGGCATCACGGCCAAGGTCCCTTACCTGAAGGAACTGGGGATCGACGCTGTGTGGCTCAGCCCTTTCTATCCGTCGGCCCTGGCCGACGGCGGCTACGATGTGGACGACTACCGCGACGTGGACCCCAAGCTGGGCACGCTGGCGGACTTCGACGAGATGGCCAAGGCGCTGCACGCCGCCGGCATCAAGCTGATCGCCGACATCGTCCCCAACCACTCCTCGAACCGGCACGAATGGTTCAAGGAGGCGCTCGCCGCGCCGAAGGGTTCCGCCGCGCGTGAGCGATACATCTTCCGTGACGGCAAAGGACCCAACGGCGAATTCCCGCCGTCGGACTGGGACTCCGTCTTCGGCGGACCGGCCTGGGAACGCATCACCGAGCCGGACGGCACCCCCGGCCAGTGGTACATGCACATCTTTGCCAAGGAACAGCCGGACCTGAACTGGTCCAGCCGGGAGGTCCGCGACGACTTCCTCAAGACCTTGCGCTTCTGGTCCGACCGCGGCGTCGACGGCTTCCGCGTGGACGTGGCCCATGCCCTCACCAAGGATCTCACCGAGCCGCTGCTCTCGAAGCTGGAGCTGACCGAGGCCAACTCGGGGACGGACGGGTTCGACGACGGTTCGCACCCCTTCTGGGACCGGGACGACGTCCACGACATCTACGTCGAATGGCGCGAAGTCTTCAACGAATACCACCCGCCCCGCACCGCCGTCGCCGAAGCATGGGTGCACGCTACCCGCCGTGCCCGCTACGCCAGCCCTGAGGGCCTGGGCCAGGCCTTCAACTTCGACCTGCTGCAGGCCGACTTCGATGCCGAGGATTTCCGCGAAATCATCACCCGCAACCTCGCCGAAGCCGCCGCGACCGGCGCGTCCTCCACCTGGGTTTTCTCCAACCACGACGTCGTCCGGCATGCCACGCGCTATGGCCTGCCCAAGGCGTCCAAGGGGAAGAAGCACGCCAAGGGACAGGACGGGAAAGGCTGGCTGCTGGCCGGCGGCCCCAAGGAGGAACTCGACGTGGACCTTGGCGAGCGCCGTGCCCGCGCCGCCACCCTGCTGATGCTCGCTGTGCCCGGCTCGGCCTACCTGTACCAGGGCGAGGAACTGGGCCTGCAGGAAGTGGCGGAGATTCCGGACTCCGAGCGCCAGGATCCCGCGTTCTTCCGGAACAGGGGCGTTGAGGTGGGCCGTGATGGCTGCCGGGTGCCCCTGCCCTGGAAGGTTGAAGGGACCTCCTTCGGCTTTGGCGACGGCGGCGCGCACCTGCCGCAGCCGGACTGGTTCAGCAAGTACGCGGTGGAGGCACAGGACGGCACCGAGAACTCCACCCTGGAGCTGTACCGCGCGGCCCTGAAGCTGCGCCGCGAACTGCAGGCCGGCGAGGAGCTGGAGTGGGTGGAGACCGGCAACCCGGAGGTCCTGCACTTCCGCCGCCCCGGTAGCTGGCAGTCCGTTACCAACTTCGGGGACACCGCCGTCGAGCTGCCGGCAGGTACCGTCCTGGTCAGCAGCGCCCCGCTGGTGGACGGCAAACTGGGCGCCAACAGCACCGCCTGGCTGCGCTGACATAACTCAATATCAAACAGGTGGCGGGGCCCTGCCGGGCCCCGCCACCTGTGTGTCTGCCCCGGCTCATGAAAGAGTGAAGCAATGACTGTACACAACGTTCCATCCTCCGCGCAGGAACTCATCTACGGCTGCATGGGCCTGGGCGGCAGCTGGTCCGATGAACCGCATGACGTGCAGCATGTTGACGAGGCCGCTGCCGCCATCGAGGCCGCGCTGGACGCCGGCATCACGCTGTTCGATCACGCGGACATCTACCGCGGCGGCAAGTCCGAGGCGGTGTTCGGCGAAGTCCTTACGTCAACGCCGGGCCTGCGCGACCGGATCCGGCTGCAGACCAAGTGCGGGATCCGGCTCCGCGAACGCGGGCTGGCCACACACTATGACCTCAGCCGGGAATCCATCCTGGAACGCGTGGACGGCAGCCTGAAGAGGCTGCGGACGGACTACGTGGACGTCCTCCTGCTGCACCGCCCGGATCCCCTGACGGACCTGGCGGAGGTGGCGGCCGCCGTCGGGCAACTGCTGGCCGACGGCAAGGTTCGGGCGCTTGGGGTGTCCAACATGTCCGGCGCGCAGATCAAGGCGTTGCAGGAGCGGCTGGAGGTGCCCGTGGTGGCCAACCAGCTGGAGATGAGCCTGCTGAAGCGGGCCTGGCTGGAGAGCCAGGTCCTGGTGAACCATCCGGAGTCGCTGGACTACAGCTTCCCGCACGGGACCCTGGAGTACTGCAGCAGCAACGGCGTTACCGTGCAGGCTTACGGCGCGCTGGCGCAGGGGTTGTACACAGGGGCAGTTCCGGAAAACCCGACGGCGGCGGAGACTGCCGCGGCCGCGATGGTTGCGGAGCTTGCCGGTCAATACGGCACCACGGGGGAGGCCGTCCTCCTGGGGTGGCTGATGAAGCATCCGGCCGGCATTGCGCCCGTGATCGGCACCGTGAATCCGGCGAGAATCGCCGCCTGCGCGGACGCCGCCCGCGTGGCGGAGGCCATGACCCGGGCCGACTGGTACGGACTGTGGATCGCAGCAAGGGGCAGCACCCTCCCCTGAGGGTGGTCCCGGTGATCGAGCCTGTGGTCCCGGTGATCGAGCCTGTCGAGATCCAGAGTGGGCCCGGGCTCGATCACCGGGCGCAGCCTTACGCGCTGGCCACGACGTCGTCGGTGCTGCGTGCGGCGGTGCCCGGCTGTTCAGAGGATGGGGGAGCGGCGTTCGATCAGGACTGTGTCGCGCCACTGTCCAGTGAGCGGTCCGTTGGTCATCCGGGCGATACGGTGTCTCCGCCCGACGACGGTGTAGCCGTTGGCGAGGTGGAGCTTGAGACTGGCTTCGTTCTCGGGAAAGACACTGGCTTGGATGGTCCAGATCCCGCCAGCCTCGGTGGATTCTGCCAAGGCCCGCAGCAGCGCTGCCCCGACGCCGAGGCCGCGTGCTTGGGCCGCGACGTAAACGGAGTGTTCCACCACGCCCGAGTACACGGGGCGGGTGGAAACCGGGGAAACAGCAGCCCAACCAAGGATCCCGCGCACAGCTTCCTCGGCGACGAGCCGGTGGCGGGGGAGTCGTGAGGTGTTGAATTGTTCCCAGCCGGGCGCTTCCGTTTCGAACGTGGCGTGACCGGTGGCGATTCCTTCAGCGTAGATCCGGTGGACGGCCGGCCAATCATCATCGCGCATGAGGCGTGTGGTTACGATGGACGGTTCAGGCACGATCACAGCGCCGCCAGGAGTCCGGCTGTCCGCTCCAAGGCCCCGGGAACCAGGGAGTAATAGGCCCAGGTTCCGCGCTTTTCGCGGTGCAGCAGACCGGCGTCCACCAGGATTTTCAGGTGGTGGGAGACCGTGGGCTGGCCCAGGTCCAGCGGGTCGGTCAGGTCGCAGACGCAGGATTCACCGGAGGATTCGGCCTTGACAATGGACAGCAGCCGCAGCCGGTTCGGGTCGGCCAGGGCTTTGAAGACCAGGGCCTTCTGCTTGGCCTCTTCTGCGCCAAGGGCGGGCTGTCCTGCCGGGGTGCAGCAAGCTTCGTCCGTGATCGGATCGAGAACGGGCAGCGTTTTCATGTACCCATTATGCCCGAATATTGACCGCCATCAATGTATGGGGCTTTGCGTTCGACGACGGTCTGGCAGCACTGCAACAGCCGGGCCGTCGTGGCCTGCTAAGTGCTAGGAGGTGGTCGTTACTGAGGAGTGCGCAAGGACTACGTCGTCCGCGCTGCGGGCGGCGGAGGGGAACAGGACGACGAGGAGCCCGAGGCCTACTGCCGCCCCGATCAGCTGAGCGGCGACGAAGCCGGGTACAGAAGCCGGCGCGATCCCGGCGAAGGTGTCGCTGAAGATGCGGCCGACCGTCACGGCGGGGTTGGCGAACGACGTCGAGGACGTGAACCAGTACGCGGCGCCGATGTAGGCACCCACGGCGGGGGCTGCGAGGACGCCCCGGTTGGTGGCGGCCAGTGCGAAGATCAGCAGGACGAGGCCCGCGGTGGCGACGACCTCGCCCAGGAGGTGCCCTGTGGTGGCGCGGTCGGTGACCGAGATTGAGGTTCCCACCTCAAACATGGCGTTCGCGACCACGCTGCCGCCTATTGCACCAACGGTTTGGGCAACCAGGTATGTACCGAGGTCCGGCAGGGTCAGCCCGGTTCCGCTGCGCCGACCCAGGACCCAGTCCACGAGCGAGACTACTGGGTTGAAATGCGCACCGCTGACGGGTCCGAGTATGAGGATCAATACGGTCAAACCCAGGACGGTGGCGGTGCTGTTCTGGAGCAACTGCAGGCCGACGTCGTTCGGAGAGAGTTGCTGTGCCGCGATCCCGGAGCCGACGACGATGGATACGAGCAGGCCGGTGCCGAGGAGTTCGGCGACGGCGCGGCGCCACAGCGGCGGCTGATGTGAAGTCATACCAACAGCTTGACGCAAGAAATTAACTCAGTCAAAATTGAACCAATGAATACTGACCCAGTTGAGGACTTTCGGGCGCGGGTCGCAAAGCATGCCGCCCTCGCCGATCCCGCGCGGCTGCGCATCGTGGACCTGCTGACTCTGGGCGACCTTTCCCCCACGGAACTTCAAGCTGACCTCGGGATGCCCTCTAACCTGCTGTCCCACCACCTGCGCACACTGGAAGGAGCGGGTCTGGCGATCCGCCACCGCTCAGAGGCGGACAGGCGGCGCAGCTACTTCCGGCTTGCCGCCGGGGCGCTCGAAGGGCTGGTGCCGGGGGCTGAGTATGGGGCCAGTCGTGTCCTCTTCGTGTGCACGCGGAACAGCGCCCGGTCGCAACTGGCCGCCGCGCTCTGGAATCAGATCAGCGGAATCCCCTCGACCTCGGCCGGAACTCATCCCGCGGACAGTATTGCCCGGGGGGCCATTGATGTAGCCCGCCGCCACGGCGTCGCTCTTGCAGACCTTCCCCCGCGCCGGCTCGATGAGGTGGCGCACGATGATGACTTCGTCGTGACCGTGTGTGATAACGCTCACGAGGAAATTCCCAATCTGGGAGGGATCCACTGGTCCGTTCCGGATCCGCTCCGACTGAACACTGAGGACGCCTTCGAAGGCGCCTTCACTGACATCTCCCGCCGCATCAGCGACCTCGCGCCCCGCCTGCACGCCGCTTGATATTCCGGCGGATTCAAATATTGACAATCATCAATCTTTCGCTCGATACTGCATACATCGATAATCATCAATGTGATGCTAGCAAGGGCGGTGCAGGCGCAACAACCTCAACCAAACCGATTCACACCGATCTGATTCCAGGAGAAACCACGTGAGCACCGAAACCGCCAAGAAGCCCTCCGTCCTGTTCGTCTGCGTCCACAACGCCGGCCGCTCCCAGATGGCAGCCGCCTTCCTGACCACCCTTTCGAAGGGTGGCATTGAGGTTCGTTCCGCCGGATCGCAGCCCGCAGATAAGGTCAACCCGGCCGCCGTCGAGGCCATGGCCGAACTGGGTATCGACATGTCTGCCGAGATCCCGAAGGTCCTCACCACCGAGGCCGTCAAGGAGTCCGACGTCGTGATCACCATGGGCTGCGGCGACGAATGCCCCTACTTCCCCGGCAAGCGCTACGAGGACTGGGTCCTGGAGGATCCCGCCGGGCAGGGCGTAGACGCCGTCCGCCCCATCCGCGACGAGATCAAGACGCGCATCGAAGGGCTCATCGACTCGCTGATCCCGGCCGCCAAGTAACCACACCCCGCGATTAGGGAGAGGGGGTGAGCTGGATGGACACCGATTGCTGCACCGATGCGGGCTGCTGCGACGAGGACGATCTGGACTGCTGCTGAACAGCACCGCCCCGGCCTGCCGGTCCCACAAGGCTCCGGCAGGCACCCCGATCGAACCGCACACCAACGGATGAAACAGAGGACAGCATGGATCCAGTAAATAACTTTCCCGTCGCCGTCATCGGCGCCGGCCCTGTGGGACTGGCCACCGCAGCCCACCTGCTCGAACGCGGCCTCGAGCCGCTGATCTTCGAGGCAGGCCCGACGGCGGGATCCGCCATCGAACAGTGGCGCCACATCCGGCTGTTCTCACCCTGGCGGTTCAACCTCGACGCCGCGGCCCTGCGTTTGCTGGAAGGCGCCGGCTGGGTGGCCCCCCGCCTGACGGCACTCCCGTACGGCGGGGAACTGATCGACAATTACCTCGCCCCGCTGGCCGCAACCCCGGAGATCTCCTCCCGCCTCCAGACCAGCGCACGCGTCATCGCCGTTACACGCCAGGGCATGGACAAAACCCACGTCCGGGACCGCGAAACCACACCCTTTACCGTCCGCGTCGAACACGACGGCGGAGAAGTGCGCGACCACACCGTGGCCGCCGTGATCGATGCGTCCGGCACCTGGTCCACGCGCAACCCGCTCGGAACCTCCGGGCTGCCCGCCATCGGCGAAGACACGGCCGCCGCCCGGATCTCCTCGCCCCTGCCGGACGTCACAGGGCGGGACCGTGCCACCTTCGCGAATCGTCGCGTCCTGGTCGTGGGAGCCGGGCACTCGGCCGCGAACACACTGATCAATCTGGCAGACCTCGCCAAGGAAGAACCCGGAACCACCATCCTGTGGGCCGTACGCGGAGCATCCGCTGAAAAGGTCTACGGCGGCGGAGAGGCTGACGGCCTGCCCGCCCGCGGCCAACTAGGCGCCCGGCTCCGCCGACTCGTTGAGGCCGGAACCATCGAACTGCGCACCGGCTTTGGCATCTCCTCACTGAAGACCCTGGAGACCCACGTGAGCGTCGAAGCCGCCGACGGACGCACCCTGGACGCCGACGTCATCATCCCTTGCACAGGCTTCCGGCCGGACTTGGACATCCTGCGCGAGCTCCGGCTCAACCTTGACCCCGCCGTCGAGGCGCCGGTCGAGCTGGGTCCGCTGATCGACCCCGAATTCCATTCCTGCGGCACGGTCCAGCCGCATGGCGCCAAGCTTCTCGCCCACCCGGAAAAGGACTTCTACATCGTCGGCATGAAGTCCTATGGCCGTGCGCCGACCTTCCTGCTAGCTACCGGCTACGAACAGGTCAGGTCCGTCGCCGCGGCACTCTCCGGCGACCAGGCCGCGGCGGACACTGTCCACCTTGAACTGCCCGAAACCGGGGTATGCTCCACCGACGCCGGCACCAGCTGCGACGTCCCCGCGGCTTCAACAGCAGACACTGACGGATCAGCGGAGAGCGGCTGTTGCGCCGCCCCGGAGCCGGTCCTCGTTGGATTCCCCACCGGGCTGGCTCACGGCCGCTCCGGGGAACACTGACCACAACCAACCACAACGCACCGTTCCGGACGCACGCCAAGGGAGTATTGCCATGACCGAACACCAGAAAACGACGCTGGGATTGCAGGACAATACTGAAATCCTGCACCGGATAAGCGAACGCCTCGCCGAGCGTTTCACCGGGGTGTTCGCCGTCGAGACGGTCGAACGCTACGTCTTCGAGTCCTACACGGCCTTGGCCCGGACAGCGAAGATCAGCGCCTACCTGCCTGCCACCACGGAACACTTCGCCAACGACCGGCTGGCCGCCCTGGCCAAATCCAAAGGGTCGGTGGTCTCCGAGGTCCCGGAGGTCCTGTTCGTTTGCGTGCAGAACGCCGGCAGGTCACAAATGGCTGCCGCGCTGCTCAACGTTGAAGCCAAGGGCAGGATCCGCGTCCGGTCGGCAGGCTCCATGCCGGCAGCTGAGCTGGATCCAACCGTTGTGACTGTAATGTCCGAAATGGGCTTGGACCTGGGCAAGGACTATCCGAAGCCACTCACGGACGACGTCGTGCGGGCATCTGACGTCGTCATCACCATGGGTTGCGGTGACTCATGCCCCATCTACCCCGGGAAACGCTATGAAGACTGGGACCTGACCGACCCCGCCGGTCAGTCCCTGGAGACGGTCCGGGTCATTCGCGACGAAATCCAGGCGCGCATCAAAACCCTCGTCGGCTCACTCCTGGCCGCAGAACAGAAAGAAGACACCAACTCATGACCGAAAGCACCAAGACTCCCCGTATCCTGTTCGTCTGCAGCAAAAACGGAGGCAAGTCCCAACTCGCGGCCGGTCTCATG
Organism: Pseudarthrobacter sulfonivorans; assembly: GCF_001484605.1. NCBI lineage: Bacteria > Bacillati > Actinomycetota > Actinomycetes > Micrococcales > Micrococcaceae > Pseudarthrobacter > Pseudarthrobacter sulfonivorans. The sequence goes on from NZ_CP013747.1 coordinate 3,660,348, forward strand.
CGGGACCTCGCCGGCGACGACGTCACCGTCTACTCGGCAGGCACCAAACCGGGCAGCTGCCTGAACAACGAGGCCGTGGAATCCCTGAACGAACTCGGCATCGACATTACGGGGGAACACCCTAAGCCCGTCACCGACGAGGTGCTTGACGCCGTCGACGTCGTGATCGTTCTGGGCACCGAAGCCAAGCTCGAACCCCGCGAAGGCACGCGCTTCGAAACCTGGGAAACCGACGAACCTTCCACCCGCGGCATCGAAGGCACGGAGCGCATGCGCCTCGTCCGCGACGACATCAACGCCCGCGTCCGAAAGCTCCATGCGGAACTCACAGGGAACTAAGCCTGTCCAAACCGGTGGTTGAGCTTGTCGAAACCCGGGTCTCGACAGGCCCGACCACCGGCGCCGGACGGTCGTATCTGTATTGTTCGGCACGTCCGGTGCCATGGCTTAGCGCTGGCGGTGCCCGGGCAGATACGGTAGTAGCATGACGTCACCCACCGCCACCGAGACATTACGCCCCAAGCGCAACATCCCAGCAGAAATCGCCCGTTCGTGGCTTCTGGTCAACGCCATGAAAACCGACCTGTTTGACCAGTCGGCTGTTTCGCGCGCTGACTCGATCATCCTGGACATCGAGGACGCCGTGGACCCGTCGCAAAAGGACGAGGCGCGCGGGCACGTGATTGACTGGCTCAGCGGCGGCGGCCAGGCCTGGGTCCGCATCAACGATGCCACCAGCCCGTTCTGGGCCGATGACCTGGCAGGGCTGCGCGGTACGCCCGGGCTGCTCGGCGTGATGCTCGCCAAGACCGAATCAGCTGACCAGGTGACCGAAAGTTTCCACCGGATGGACGGCAAGACGCCCGTCATCCCGCTCGTGGAATCCGCTGTGGGTATCGAGGAAGCCAACAACATCGCCAAGGCCCAGGGCGCCTTCCGCCTGGCCTTCGGCTCCGGCGACTTCCGCCGAGACACCGGCATGGCGGCCACCCCCGAGGCCATGGCCTATCCGCGCGCGAAACTGGTGGTTGCCAGCCGCGTCGGCAACCTGCCCGGCCCCATTGACGGCCCCACCGTCGGCACCAACCACCCCATCCTGCGCGAGCAGACCGGCATCACCGTGATGATGGGCATGACCGGCAAGCTGTGCCTGGCCATCGACCAGACGAACGTCATCAACGAGGTCATCAGCCCCACCCCGTCGGACGTCGCCTGGGCCACGGACTTTATGTCCGACTTCGAGGCCAACGGCCGCGTCATCCGTGACGGCTCGGACCTGCCCCGCCTGGGCCGCGCCGAAAAGATCATGAAGCTCGCGGTAGCGTTCGGCGTGCAGCCCGCGCTGTAGCGCCAACGTTTACCCAACGCACAGGAGACCCCGTGACCGATACCCGCTATCTGGTTCACGGGGTCTTTTGGGACGGCGACCCGGCGCAGACGGTAAGGCACGACGGCGGCAGCCCGGTTCTGCGCCTCCAGTCACCGTCCGGGGATCTCCGCGAGGTCAGCCTCGCGGCGGGCGCCAGGCTCGGTTTCGCGGTGGCCGATCACGGCAGGTTCTGCCTGGGGCATTACAAGGTCCACTCAGCCAGCAGCCGTGACCACGTCCTGTGCCCGGCCCGCGCCCCCGCCGTGAAGGGCAAGCAGTGCGAACGCTGCTTTGTGCTGGACGATTCCCGCCTTATCCACGATTTCCACCGGGGCGGCCGCGTTCCGGACGGGCTGCGAACTTATCTTCTGCAGGATCACTGGCTGTACGTGGCCACGTTCGCCGGCGGCGCCAGCAAGGTGGGCACGGCGTCCCACCTGAGGAAATGGAACCGGCTCGCGGAACAGGGAGCGGTGGTGGCGCGGTACGTTGCCAGGGCGGAGGACGGCCGCGTGGTTCGGCTCCTCGAGGACATGGTGACGCGCGAGGCCGGCCTGGCGCAGCAGGTCCGCTCCGCCGCCAAAGCCGAGGCCCTGGCGGGGCCATTGCCCGCGGCCGCCTTGGACGGCATCAATGAGCGGCACGCGGCCGCGGTCCGCACGCTGCTGGGCCAGGCCGCCGTCGACGGTTCCAGCCCAGAAGGTTTCAGCATCGTGGACGAACTATGGGTGCGGCCGGCGCAGGCGGCAGGGCTTTGCGCCACCACGGCGCGCCACGCCTACACGCATCCGTTGGAGCAGGGAAAGCACGGCTTCGGCATCACCGCGCTGAGCGGGAGCAACGCCCTCGCCAGCCTGGCCGGAACGGACGCGGCCTTTGTGGTGAACCTTGGCCGGCTGGCTGCCCGGACCATCGTCCTGGGGGACTTCGCCTCGGAGGTGCCGGCCGTGCAGGAACCGCTGTTCTGAACCCGCTCGGTAGACTGTCACGGTGCTCAAAGAATTCTGGGAGTCAGCGCCCACCTCGTACAAAGTCCTGGTCTTCGGCGCCATGGGCCTCATCGCCGTCGGAATCATCCTGAACCTGATCGGCAACATATCCGGAAACCAGGGCCTCGCCACTGCGTCACTGCCGCTGATTGGGCTAGGCCTCCTGCTGCATATCGCCGGGATTGTGGTGCGGGGCCAGACCATCCGGAAGAACCTCCGCAAGTAGCCGGAATTCCGGGTGTCCCGGGGCAGACCGATAGGCTTGAGGCCATGACTATCAATCCGGACCTGCAGGGCCGCAGCTACCCTGCCGCAGAGGTTTACGACGTCGGCCGCGAGAAGATCCGCGAGTTCGCCCGCGCGGTCAAGGCCACGCACCCAGCCCATTTTGACGTCGAGGCCGCGAAGGCCCTCGGACACAAGGATTTGGTGGCACCACCCACGTTCGCCATCATCATCGCCCAGCGCGCCGATGCCCAGCTGATCGAGGATCCGGACGCCGGCATCGACTTCTCCCGCGTGGTCCACGCCGACCAGCGCTTCATCCACCACCGCCCCATCTTCGCCGGCGACCGCCTCGTTGCCGAACTGCACGTTGACGGTGTCCGTGCCATGGGCGGCGGGGCCATGATCACCACCCGCCAGGAAATTTTCGCCCTGACCGACGGCGGCAACGGACCGCGCGAGGCAGTCGCCACCACCACGTCATCCATCCTCGTCCGCGGAGAGGGACAGTAACCATGAGCCCCAGCTTCCACGAACTCAGCGCCGGCCAGGACATCGGCAGCCGCACCATCGAGGTCACCCGGACCGACCTGGTCAAGTACGCCGGCGCCTCCGGCGACTTCAACCCCATCCACTGGAACGAAGCCTTCGCCACCGGCGTGGAACTGCCCGGTGTGATCGCCCACGGCATGTTCACCATGGGTGCCGCCGTTCAGCTGGTGACCGACTGGGCAGGCGACCCCGCCGCCGTCGTCGACTTCCAGACCCGCTTCACCAAGCCGGTCCTGGTTACGGACACCACCGGAACCACGGACGCCGGGGCCACCATCGAGGTCAGCGGCGCCATTGGAAAGCTCGACGCCGATGCGGGCACCGCCCGCGTTGACCTCACCGTGGTCGCTGCCGGCCAGAAAGTGCTGATGAAGGCCCAGGCCGTCGTCAGGCTTTCATGATCCTTTGACCGTCAACACAACTGCCGCTGCCGAGGTCACTGCCTGGCGCAATGCCGTGGTGGTTGCCTACGCCGGCAGTGGGCTGGCCTTCGCGTCCTGGGTTTCCCGGCTTCCGGCCATCCGCGACGGGCTGGACCTGACCCCCGGCACTGTCGGTTTGCTGTTGCTGTGCATGACCCTGGGATCGTTCGTCTCGGTGTCCGCGTCGGGGCTGATCGTGCTCCGTCTGGGCTCCAAACGGACCATCCGCACAGGCGCCATCATGGTGGCCTGCGGCATGGCCATCACCGGATTTGGAACGTCGGTCCTGGCCACGCCGGTCGCGGTGGCCGTGGGACTTGCCGTCATCGGGCTCGGCTCCGCCAGCTGGAGTACGGCCTCCAACGTCGAGGGCGCCTCCGTGGAACGCGCGGTGGGCCGGCACATCATGCCCAGGCTCCACGGCGCGTTCAGCCTCGGCACCGTGGCAGGTGCAGGCTTTGGCGCATGGGCCGCAGCTGCCTCCGTCCCGGTGTTTTGGCACCTGGCCGCCGCCGGCGTCGTGGTTGCCGTCTCGGTGACGACGGCGGCAGCCTGGTTCCGTGCGGATGTCACCCCGGTCGCGGGGGAGCGGAAGTATGTACCGGACAACTTCGAGGACCCGTTCACCGGACCCATCCCCATTGTCACCGCCGGCGCGCCGGCTGACGTTTCCGGGGCCCCGCTGGACAACAAGCGCAAGATCGCGGAGGCCTGGCGCGACCGGCGCACCCTGCTGCTGGGTGTCATGGTCCTGGGGCTTGCCTTGGCCGAAGGCGCAGCAGGGGACTGGGTAGCCCTGGCCCTCGCCGACGGGCACGGCCAGACCGACGCTGCCGGAGCCGCCGGCTACGGGCTCTTCGTGACGTTTATGACCATCGGACGCTTCGCCGGCACGGTGGTCCTGGACCGCTTCGGCCGCGTTCCGGTGATGCGCTGGTGCGCCGCGCTGGCAGTGTTGGGGCTCGGGCTCTTTGTGTTTGCCCCCGTTCCCTGGCTCGCCTTTGTGGCCCTGGCCATCTGGGGACTCGGCGCCTCACTGGGGTTCCCGGTGGGCATGTCGGCCGCGGCGGACGATCCCGCCAAGGCCGCGGCCCGCGTCTCCGTCGTGTCCACCATCGGCTACGGCGCCTTCCTATGCGGGCCCCCGTTGTTGGGGCTGCTGGCTGAACACGTGGGCATCCTGCACTCGCTGCTGGCCGTGATGGTGATGCTGGTGGCCACCTTCCTGCTCTCACCGGTGGCCCGGAAAGTTACCTAGTGTTGGCCTAAGTTAGTCTAAGTTGGTGACTCAAACACTGCTCTCCCACCTGACCACGGCCGCCGTCGGAGGCCCCGCCGGCAAATATGTTGAGGCCAGCACCGAGGCGGAGATCATCGACGCCGTCCGCACGGCTGACGCTGCGGGCGAGCAGGTCCTCATCATCGGCGGGGGCTCCAACCTCCTGATTTCCGACGACGGGTTCCCCGGCACCGTGATCAGGATCGCCTCCGAAGGGTTCACCGTCAACGCCGAGGACTCCTGCGGCGGCGTGGCCGTGGTGGTCCAGGCCGGCCACAATTGGGATGCCCTGGTGGAGCACGCAGTGCTGCATGCGTGGTCCGGCATCGAAGCACTTTCCGGCATCCCGGGGGCCACGGGCGCCACGCCCGTGCAGAACGTCGGGGCCTACGGCTCTGACGTCTCCCAGACCATCGCGGCTGTCCGCACCTGGGACCGGACCCGGAACGCGGTCCAGACGTTCACCAACTCAGAGCTGAAGTTCGGCTACCGCGATTCCATCCTGAAACAGACCACGGTCGAGGGCTCACCCCGCTACGTGGTGCTGACCGTGGAATTCCAGCTGCCGCTGGGCCGGATGAGCGCGCCTATCCGCTACGCCGAACTGGCCCGCTCCCTGGGCGTTGAAGCAGGCAAACGGGCGTACTCCAACGATGTCCGCCGGGAGGTCCTGCGGTTGCGGGGTTCCAAGGGCATGGTGCTGGACCCGGCCGACCGGGACACCTATTCCACCGGCTCCTTCTTCACCAACCCGGTTGTGCCCGTGGACGTGGCGGCAACGCTGCCGGAGTCCGCACCGCAGTACCCCGCGGGGGCAGAGGGGCTGGTGAAGTTGTCCGCCGCCTGGCTGATCGACCAGGCGGGATTCGGCAAGGGCTATGGCCTGGAGGAGGGCAGCGCCTCCGGCGGCCGGGCGTCACTGTCCACGAAGCACACGCTTGCCATCACCAACCGCGGCTCCGCCAGCGCCAAGGACATACTGGCCATCGCGCGCGAGGTGCGCGCCGGCGTCGTCGAACGCTTTGGCATTGAACTGCACCCGGAACCGCTGCTCATCGGCGTGACGCTCTAGCGTCAGCCTGCTTGCGTGACCGGCGCCAGGCGCCCGTCAACGGTGCCGATCAGCCGGACGTTCGTGGCCATGCCCAGCAGGGCGGCGGCCCAGCCGGTCAGCGCCAGATATGGCCCCATAAACAGCCAGACCATAAGTCCCGGAACCGCCGGGTGGGTCGCGGCTGCAAGAATGCAAACCACCAATCCGATCACGGCGGTGGCATGGGCGAGGATCCAGAGCAGCCGGCCGCTGACGGGATAGAGCTTCCAGTCACGGACAATGCGGACCTTGCCGCGGCCCACCCGGATACCGGGAAAAAGCACGGCGTACCCTCCGCCGAGCGACAGGAACAGGGAAGGCAAGAGGAGTTCCAGGGGTGCCTCGCCGCCGCCTCCCGGGAATCCCAGGGGCTGGAAACCAATGGCCGGGGCCAGCCCGATGGCCACGCCGGCCAGGACGGATACGGTCCCTGCCACCAGCCATGCCTGTGTTCCGCGCGCGAACAATTGCCACAAACTCCCCAAAGTCATGCTTACACCCTATCGGGCCAGGTCCTACGATGAGGACATGGCAGTGAACCGCGTAAGCCCCAAGGTGATGGGCAGGTTACGCCTTGCCTCTCAAGGACTGCTCGGTCCCGGACTCGGCTCCGTAGAGGCCGCGGTCCGCTGGATGACAGCCACGCAGGCTCAGGACCTGCAGGCCGCCCTCTGGGCCATCGGCCTCCGCGTTCCGGGCGCAGGTTTGACTGACGTGCGCGCCGCGCTGGACAGCGGAAGGGTGGTCCGGTCCTGGCCGATGCGCGGCACCTTGCACCTGGTGGCTCCAGAGGATCTGCGCTGGATGCTGGACCTCACCACCGAGCGTCTCAGCCGCATCATTGCCGGCCGGCACCGGGAACTGGACATCACCTGGGCGGACATCGAGAAGTGCCGCGACGTTGCCTTGGAGCGAATTGCGGCCGGCGGTCCCGTGAGCCGGACCGAACTCTTCGAGGTGTTTGAGGCAGCCGGGCAGCCCACCACCGGCCAGCGGGGGATCCACCTCTTGGGGACGCTGTGCCGGCACGCCTGGCTGGTTCAAGGGCCGTTGGCCGGGAACCAGCAGCTGCTGGTAGCGTTCGATGACTGGATCCCCGTGTCGCGCGAGCTTGAGCGGCAGGAAGCGATCGCCGAGTTCATGTTGCGCTACTTCCGCAGCCATGGCCCTGCCACCGTCCGCGACTTCGCCTGGTGGACGCAGATTCCCCTGACCGACGTGCGGGCAGCGTTTGAGCTGGTCAGCGGGCAACTGGTGGAGCTGGAATTCGGGGGTGTCCCCTACTGGATGTCACCGGAGACTGCATCAATGCTCGACGACGGCGTGCCCGGGCAGCGCTCCGTGCTCCTGCTGCCGGGCTTCGACGAGTTCCTGCTGGGCTACCAGGACCGCAGCCTGGTGTTGGCGCCGGAGCACGCCAACAAGATCGTCCCGGGCGGCAACGGAGTGTTCAAGAAGACCGTCGTGGCCGGGGGAGAGGTGATCGGCACGTGGGCGCGGGCCGGAACCAGCCGTAGCGCCGCCGTCGTGCCTGCACTGTTTGACGCAGCCAAGCCACTTGGACCCGCTGCGCAGGCCGTGTTCAGCAAGGCCGCCGAACGGTACCTTGAGTTCCTCAACACGTGACATCACACAGCAATGCGGGGTCACTTACGACCCTTCCGCGGGTGCGGATCGGGCGGTAAATGACCCCGCGTTGCTGTGTGGCGGGAGGTTACAGGTTCCCTGTGGCGATGTTGAGCATGCGGCGCAGCGGCTCGGCGGCGCCCCAGAGCAGCTGGTCGCCCACGGTGAAGGCGCTGATGTACTCCGGGCCCATTTCCATCTTGCGGATGCGGCCCACGGGGATGTCCAGCGTGCCGGACGCGGCGACGGGGGTCAGGCCTGCCATGGAGTCTTCCTTGGTGTTCGGGATGACCTTGGCCCACTCGTTGTCGTCGGCGAGGAGCTTCTCGATCTCGGCCACGGAGAGGTCCTCGCGGAGCTTCAGCGTCAGTGCCTGCGAGTGCGAACGCATGGCGCCGATCCGGATGCACAGGCCGTCCATGATGATCCGGTTTTCGTCCGATGTGCCCAGGATCTTGTTGGTTTCAACCCCGGCCTTCCACTCTTCCTTGGACTGTCCGTTGCCCAGGTCCGCGTCGATCCACGGGATGAGGGAGCCGGCCAGGGGCACGCCGAACTGGGTGGCGTCGATGTCGGAGCGCTGATGGGCCAGGACCTTGCGGTCAATTTCCAGGATGGCCGACGCCGGGTCGTCCAGTTCCGAGCTGACTTCGGCATTGAGCGTGCCGAACTGGCTCAGGAGCTCGCGCATGTGCCGCGCGCCGCCGCCGGAGGCAGCCTGGTAGGTCATGGACGTGCCCCATTCGACGAGGCCGTTCTTGAACAGCCCGCCGAGGCCCATGAGCATGCAGGAAACGGTGCAGTTGCCGCCGATGAAGTCCTTGGTCCCGTTGACCAGGCCCTTGTCGATGACGTCGCGGTTGATCGGGTCCAGCACGATGATCGAGTCGTCGTTCATGCGCAGCGTGGAGGCGGCGTCGATCCAGAGGCCGTCCCAGCCGCGGCCACGCAGCTCGGTGTGCACGCGCTTGGTGTAGTCCCCGCCCTGGGCGGTGACAATAATGGGCAGCTTAGCCAGCGTGTCGACGTCGAACGCGTCCTCAAGCTTGCCGGCGGCGCCAGCGGCAGCACCGGCAATCGACGGGGCGGCACCTCCCGCGTTTGACGTGGAGAAGAACACCGGGTTGATGTTGGCGAAGTCGCCCTCGTCCTGCATGCGCTGCATCAGGACGGAGCCGACCATGCCGCGCCATCCGACCAGGCCGACGGAGGGGGTAGCTGCTGTAGTCATTCGTCCAGTTTAGACGCCGGATCGCGCAGGGCGCAGTCGGTTACGTCACTACCGTGAGGGATAACGCGCGACGGCGTGTGGCAGGAAACAGACGTCAGCTGCGGTTGGTTTCCTCCAGCACCGCGGCTTTGCGGAGGCGCAACGCGTAGAAGGCGCCGAAGGCAAACACCTGCGTCACCACCACCAGCACGATGGCGCCGGCGATCTTGTTGCCGCCCAGGATCATGGTCAGGCCCACGATCGCAGAGAGCAGCGCGAGCAGCGGCAGCAGCATGTAGCCCAGCACAAACAGTGTTTCCGGTTTTTTCAACATCTCAGCCCTGCGTCCTAATCCATTTGGTAAACCTGTAGCGCGTTCCGTTGGCCGCCGTCAGCCACCCGTCTGGCGGGACGGACGCCGCCGCCTCCCAGGTCTCATCGAGCTCCGGAGCGAACGTGTCGCCGTCGGCCTCCATATCGATGGTGGTGACCACCGCGACGTTGGCGAGTTCGGTGGACTGGCGGAAGACTTCGCCGCCTCCCAGGATCCACACGGTCCCGCCGCCGTCGACGAACTGCGACTCAAGGAGGGCATCATCCAGGGAGGGGACCACGACGGCGCCCTCCGCCTCGGGCGATTCGCCCCAGTTTTTCTGCCGGGTGATCACAATGTTCGTCCGGCCGGGCAGGGGACGGTACTTGTCCGCGAAGGACAGCCACGTCTTGCGGCCCATGATCACGGGGTGCCCCATGGTGAGCCGGCTGAAGTGCTTCAGATCCTCAGGGAGGTGCCAGGGCATATCGCCGTCCTTGCCGATCACACCGCCGGACGTCTGCGCCCACACAAGGCCGACGCCGGTCACGGAACCGGCGAGTTCCTGCGTGAAGTCCTGGGGGTCTGCTGCGTTTTCGGTGCTCATACGGCGATCGGGGCCTTGATTGTGGGGTGGTGCTGGTAGCCCACCACTTCGAAGTCCTCGAGCGTGTAGTCGAAGATCGACGCCGGCTTCCGGGTGATCAACAGCTGCGGGTATTCATACGGTTCCCGGTCCAGCTGCTTCAGGACCTGGTCCATGTGGTTCTCGTAGATGTGGACGTCGCCGCCTGTCCAGACAAACTCGCCAGGCTCCAGCCCCACCTGCTGCGCAATCATGCACGTGAGCAGGGCGTAGGAGGCAATGTTGAAGGGCACGCCCAGGAACATGTCCGCCGAGCGCTGGTACAGCTGGCAGGACAGTTTGCCGTCGGCCACATAGAACTGGAAGAACGCGTGGCACGGGGGCAGTGCCATGTCCTTGAGCTCGGAGACGTTCCAGGCAGACACGATGTGCCGGCGCGAGTCCGGGTTGGTCTTGAGGTTCTCCACCAGCTCGGCGATCTGGTCAACATGGCCGCCGTCAGGGGTGGGCCAGCTGCGCCACTGCACGCCGTAGACGGGGCCGAGTTCGCCGTCCGCGTCGGCCCACTCGTTCCAGATGCTGACGCCCTGGTCCTGCATCCATTTGACGTTCGATTCACCGCGCAGGAACCACAGCAGTTCCACTGCCACGGACTTGAAATGTACGCGTTTGGTGGTGATCAGCGGGAAGCTCCGGCCAAGGTCAAAGCGCAGTTGACGGCCGAAAACGCTGGTGGTTCCGGTGCCCGTCCGGTCGGATTTGTGCGTGCCATGGGCCAGGACATCGCGCAGGAGGTCTTCATAAGGCGTCGGGATGCTCACGGCTAAAGTCTACCGGGCCAAGCCCTGCCGACCCCGCAAGGGTCCCGCGGCTGGCCTCAGCGTTGGCCGCCGGCCGCGCGTCGGATCAGCCCTTCCTCAGCTTGCCGCGGACCAGATCGAGCAGCAGTTCATCGGTGAGTCGGGCGTCGCGGCCGGCATTGACCAGAAGGTCGACGGCGGCAGTCACCGCTTCCGGCACCGGCCCGCCTGCCTGCTGGGCGCCGCCCGGTGCCGGCTGCGCGACGACGGTGCCGTTCCGCCGTCGGGATTCAATGAATCCGGCAGCTTCAAGTTCCTTGTACGCCCGCGCGACCGTTCCGGCGGCGATGCCCAGATCGGCGGCCAGGCTGCGGACCGTGGGCAGCCGGCTTCCGGCGGTGAGTGTTCCGGTGGCGATCAGGGCGCTGATCTGCGAGCGGATCTGTTCATACGGCGGGGTTGCCGAGCGCAGGTCCACGGAGATGCCGGCGTTCACGGCACCCGTTCCGGGACAGGCTTCGCCGCGGCGGCTGGAGTTCGGGCAAAACCCTTGACCGGGATGACGGCGATCAGCACGCCGGCGGCCGCGAGCAGCGCCCCGGCAATGATGGCCGGCTGCCACGGGGCTGCCCAGGTTGTTGCCGGCAGGCCCAGCAGCGGCGGCCAGGCCTGGCTTGCCGTCATCAGCAGCACGCCTGCTTGGGCTGTGCAGAACGCCGCGAACGTCCGCACCACACGATGGACCGTGATGGCCCGCAGCGCGGCGTCCAGGCCGTGGATGTCGGTGGATATGCTGCGACGCCTCCGGGCCGCAACAACCGGCAGGCTGGCGATGGCCGCGACGGCCGCCGTCGCAACCGCCGCGATCACCCAGCCGGGAGAACCATCGGGGGGCGTGCCGCCCGGGCGCAGGAAACCGTCCAGCCCGGCCTCACGCAGTTCCCATTCCCCGGCAGCAGTCAGCACCGTGATCGCGACGAAGAGTACGACGGCGACGATCGCCGTGGTGAGCAAAGCCGGGCTCACCACCTGCCGCGGCCATGTCCGCGGTATCCCGTGGGTGCCATAGCTGCGCTGGAGCAGCAGCTCGCCGGCCCCAGCCACCAGCAGAACGGCTGCCGCCATCAGCGCGACAAATAGCATCGGCAGCCCCGGAAGGTTGGCACCGGGGAAATAGAGACCGGGCACGAACAATCCCAGTACGGCGGCTGCTACCGGGGTGAACCCCATGGCTGCCCCGAGGGAAACAACGAGACGGGTTGCCGGATGCGCGGCGGCCGGTGATTCTGAGAGCGCCGCCCTGTTCCCATTGCCGTTGACCTGGACGCTGGGGAGCTTGGGCGGCGCCCACCCCCACATGACCAGCAGCACCACGAACGCCGCAAATCCGGCCGGGTTGGTCCAGCTGGATACATTGGCGGCCGGATCGGGCCGGGCAGCAAAATTGCCTGCCACCGCGGCAAGCCCGGCGGCGATGGTTGCGACGGTCCTCAAGAGCCTGTTCATGGCGATGGTCCGCAGCAGGTCGCTCTCTGGTGCATCCAGGGCCTCGAGCTGCCGCCGGTGGCTGATGAGTTTGAGCACCAGCGCGGTTCCCAAGGCCAGCGTCAGCCAGGCGGCGCCTAGGCAGGCGGCCAAAATGTAACCCTGGATCCGGCCGTCCCCACCGATGCGCCTGAAACTGCTCGGGCCTTCCTGCAAAGCGCCATACGGGATGGCGTCGTAGGCGGGAAGGCCAGCCACAAACCCGATCTGCAGCGCCGAACCCACAAAGATCGCGGCGACAGTCCAGGCCAGGGGACGGGGCAGGAAGTCCCGGATGCGGCGGATCTCCAGGGAGGCCAGCCGGCGGGGGAGCCGGGGTCCGGGGTAGCTCAGCTGCCCCACGGCATGGACCGCGAGGCAGCCCAGGACCGGCCACGCCAAAGCTCCGAGGATGCTTGTTGGCGTGGCCAGGGTGGGCGATGTGTTGCCCGCCGGAATGATGCCCGCAGTCCCCGCGGCCTGCAGGGAGCTAGCCAACCATCCGATCACGCCGATCCACAGCGCATGCTGGGAAACCGTGACGGCGGTGGTCCCGCCGCCCGGGGCTCTGATCACCCACCGCAACAGCAGGTAGAGGCCGGCGGCCAACAGGAACGGCCACAACAGGACCATGGGCGGCACGTTGTGTACCGCTATTTCGAGACCGTCGACGCCTGGCACATCATCCCCCAGATTTTGCGCATCAATGTACTAAGTATTTGATACAAACATCTCGGGGTCAACAGGCTGTGGCGTCGCGCCCGGCATTGACCAAAAAAACCTAGTCGTCGAAGGGCTTGAACTGCTCCACTGCCACGATGCGGCGCCTGTTGTCGATGGCCACGTGGCACACCACCAGCTCACCAGGGGACAGGTACGGGTCGGCGTCCGGCAGGAGCGCGCGCACGCGGCCCGGCATGTGCTTGCCCAGCTGGCCCAGGATAGTGGGCAGTGCGGGACGGTGCGTGCAGACGGCGACGGGCCGTGCCTTCTCCAGGAGCGACTCAATGGCGGCAGCGGTTTTCTTGGGGGTCCTGGCGTGCCGGTGTTCCGTCAGCGCTTCCACCAGTTTGACCTTGGCCCCTGTTGCCCTCAGGTATGGCGCCACCGTTGAAACGCAGCGCTGCCAGGGACTCGTCACCACGCGCGGCGGCTTCCAGACCTGCAGCAGCCGACTGACGGCCTGCGCCTGCCTGATTCCCGTCGCGGCCAGAGGCCGTTCACCCTCGGCTTTGGACCAGGACGAGCGGGGCTTGGCCTTTGCATGCCGCACCACAATCAGCGGCCACGTGTTGAGGTCACCCCGGCCATGGGCTGCCCGCAGGTACTCCAAGGGAACGACGTCGGTCGGATTGGACAGCAGTCCTGCGGCCGTTTCAGGGGCGCACCACACCACGCGGTCCACCTCCTTGCCGTCGGGAACGAGGCGGGCTCCGTTGACGTGGACCGCCCAATAGTGGACCACCTTCAGTCCAGTCGCCACCCGGTAGTGGATCGGCGGCAGCGGAATGCCCAGGGGTGCATCAAGTCCGATCTCCTCCTGCACCTCACGGGCCGCGCATTCGGGAAGGGTCTCGCCGGCGTCGATCTTGCCCTTGGGCCAGGACCAGTCGTCATATCGCGGACGATGGATCAGCAGGACTTCGAGACCTTCGGAGTTGATACGCCAGGGCAGCGCCCCGGCCGCGACGACGGCGACTGCCTCGCGGGGATGGTCTGTTTGGTCTGCTACGAGGATGTCGCTCGCCAACGCCGTAGCCCTACCGCCGGCTCAGGCTGCGCTGGCGGGTGCGCGACGCCAGCAGCCAGGACTGGATGTCGTCGAGGTGGCTGCCGTCGTCGGCAATGTGGTGCCGGTTCCACAGGCCCTGGTTATCCAGATGCCAGCTGGCTGTCTCAGGATCCATGTAGCGGCGCAGCAGGTTAAGGACGTAGCTGATGTCGTCGGGATTGGACAGCTGGACCAGGGCCTCGACCCTGCGGTCCAGGTTCCGGTGCATCATGTCCGCCGAGCCGATGTAAACCACAGGATCGCCGCCGTTGGCAAAGGCGAACACGCGGGAGTGTTCCAGGAAGCGGCCCAGCACGGAGCGCACGGTGATGTTGTCGCTGAGGCCCGGGACGCCGGGACGCAGCGAGCAGATGCCGCGCACAATGACGTCCACCATCACGCCGGCCTGGGACGCGCGGTAGAGGGAGTCGATGATGGCTTCATCCACCATGGAGTTGACCTTGATCTGCACCCTGGCGGCCAGCCCGGCCCGGGCGTTGCGGATCTCGGTCTCGATGCGGTCGATCAGCCCGGAGCGGACGGAGCGCGGAGCAACCAGGAGCCGTTTGAACGTGGACTTCGGCGCATAGCCGGAGAGCTGGTTGAACAGTTTGGAAAGGTCCTCGCCCACCTGGTCGTTGGCGGTCAGCAGGCCAAGGTCCTCGTAGTAGCGGGCCGTGCGGGGGTGGTAGTTGCCGGTGCCGATGTGGCAGTAGCGGCGCAGCCCGTCCACTTCCTGGCGGACCACCAGCGACAGCTTGCAGTGGGTTTTCAGGCCCACGATGCCGTAGACCACGTGGACGCCAGCCTGTTCCAGCTTGCGGGCCCAGGAGATATTGGCCTGCTCGTCGAACCGGGCCTTGATCTCCACGAGGGCCAGCACCTGCTTGCCGGCCTCGGCGGCATCGATCAGGGCGTCGACGATGGGGGAGTCGCCCGAGGTCCGGTACAGGGTCTGCTTGATGGCCTGGACCTTGGGGTCCGCGGCCGCCTGTTCCAGGAACGCCTGCACCGACGTGGAGAAGGAGTCGTACGGGTGGTGGAGCAGGATGTCGCGGCGGCGCATGGCCGAGAAAACGTTGGCGGCCTTGGACGTCTCGGACTCGTTGAGGAACCGGGACGTGTGCGGCATGTGCTTGGGGTAATGAAGGTCGGCACGGTCAATTCCGGCAATGACGGACAGGCCGCGGAGGTCCAACGGAGCCGGAAGCGAGTAAACCTCGGACTCGTCCACTCCGAGCTCACGGATGAGCAGGGCCCGGATGTTCGGGTTGATGTCGTGGGTGACTTCGAGGCGGACGGGAGGGCCGAACCGGCGGCGCAGCAGTTCCTTCTCCAGCGCCTGCAGGAGGTTCTCGGCGTCGTCCTCTTCCACTTCGAGGTCCTCGTTGCGGGTGACGCGGAAGATGTGGTGTTCCAGGACTTCCATGCCGGCGAAGAGCTTGTCCAGGTGGACGGCGATGACTTCCTCAAGCGCGATGAAACGCGCCACGCGTCCCGCCACGGCCCCGGCCCGCGGACCGTCGATGGAGATCAGGCGGGGAAGCTGGTCCGGAACCTTGAGGCGGGCGAAAAGTTCCTTGTCGCTCACGGGGTTGCGGACCACGACGGCCAGGTTGAGGGAGAGCCCCGAAATGTAGGGGAACGGGTGTGCCGGGTCCACGGCCAGCGGCGTCAGGATCGGGAAGACCTTTTCGGCGAACATGGCACTGAGCTGCTGCTTGGCGGCGTCATCCAGTTCTTCCCAGTGCATCAGGTGGATGTGCTCATAGGCCAGGGCGGGGCGGATCTGTTCGGCGTAGACCTGGGCATGGCGCTGCTGGAGGCGGTGGGCTTCGTCGCCGATCTTCTCCAGCACCTCCACAGGGCTGAGGCCGGCAGGGGAGGGCACGGCGAGGTTGGTGGCGATGCGCCGCTTCAGGCCTGCCACCCGGACCATAAAGAACTCGTCCAGGTTGGACGCGAAGATGGACAGGAAAGCCACGCGTTCCAGGAGGTGGAGCGAGGGGTCTTCGGCGAGTTCCAGGACGCGGGAGTTGAAAGCCAGCCAGCTGAGTTCGCGGTCCAGGAAACGGTCAGGCCGGATGTCCCCTTCGGGCACAAGGTTGGGCGCAAACTCGGGGATGTCGATCCGGTCCTGCGTTGCACGCGAGGCAGGGACTTCGGATGAGCCGAAGCGCGCGCGCACCGGCACTGAAGCGCCCTCGGACGTGACTGTTCCGGCGGGTTCCGGTTTCATGGTCTCTCCTCTTACCTGGCGCTTGATGCTGGCCCTCGGCCGGCGCGGTTCTTTACCAACCTTACAATCAATCAGCGTCCACAAGCCCTAGATTTCGGGCCACCCGAAGTCGTTGGTCACACGAGTGGGATAACTCACTCGGGCGCCACTAAACGGAGGCCAGCGGTCCGTACATTACGTCCATATCCCAGCGTGTGAAGCCCAGGCCCCGGTAGAGGGAAACGGCAGCGGTGTTGTCGGCATCCGTGTAGAGCATGACGGCGTGAAGCCCCAGGCCCTGCAGATGCCTGATGCCAGCCACAGTGAGTGCTTTTCCCAGGCCCATACCCTGCGCGGCCGGTGTGACGCCCACAGCGTAGACCTCGCCGATCGCAGGGTGGGCGCCGTGGCGCGGATGCACCTTGGTCCAGTGGAATCCCAGCAACCGGTCCTCGGCGTCCACGGCCAACAGGAAGCCGGCGGGATCAAACCAGTCCTCGGCCATGCGGGCATCCAGGTCCGCGCGGGACATCGAGCCCTGCTCGGGGTGGTGGGCAAATGCGGCGCGGTTCGTAGCCAGCCAGCGGTCCTCGTCCTTGCCCGGCACAAAGGGGCGGAGCGTGACGCCATCCGGCAGGCCGACGTCGGGCAGTTCTGCCGTGGCGGTGGTCAGCCTCATCTTCCAGAGTTCGCGCACCGGACCGTAGCCGTAGCGGGCGGCGAGGTCCGCGGCTGCCTCGTGGTTGCCGTGGGACCAGGCCTTCAGCCCATCCAGGCCTCGCCCGGACTGAAGTGCGCCGACAAGCCGGTCCGCCACGCCCTGGTTGCGGTAGCTGGGGTGGACGGCAATTTCCAGCACTCCACTGCCGTCCGGCTCCTCCACAACAACGGCAAACCCGGCCAGGTCCTGGCCGGAGGAGGGATCGGAATCCTCGTCCGGCGCGTAGAGCGCCAGGGTCAGGAGGGAATGCTCTGCAGAGTCCCCGGCGCGGAGTGTCACCACTGTTTGCTCGGAAAGCGAGGGGTTGCCGTCAGACTCCTCGGCAGCTGCCAGGAGCGCCACGCAGTCCTTCAGCAGCTGTTGTTCCACGCCGCCGTGGACAATCAGGACGGGCCATTTTTCCGGGTGCGCAGGACTCATGAGGCTAGGCTATACGCCCCGGCCGGAAGGCGCTCCGATTTGATGGCCCCGGGGCAGGCACGTATAGTCGATATCTCACCCGCCGCTAACGGTGGGAACGAGGGGGATCCACCAATGGGGTGGCCTCGATACGTTCGACCCGTATGTCCTCCACAAATACAGCCTGACTAAGACAGCAACAGCCCCGGACCACTGGTCCGGGGCTGTTGCTGTCTGAACGGTGTCAGGCTTCCGTCAGTTCGTCTTCCTGCTGCCGCACCAGGGTCAGGCGGTAGCCGACGTTCCGGACCGTGCTGATCAGGTTTTCGTGGTCCGCGCCGAGTTTGGCACGCAGCCGCCGGACGTGGACATCCACGGTGCGCGTGCCGCCGTAGTAGTCATAGCCCCACACCTCGGTGAGCAGTTGCTGGCGGGTGAAGACGCGGCCGGGGTGCTGGGCCAGATATTTGAGGAGTTCGAATTCCTTGAACGTCAGGTTCAGCGGGGCGCCGTTCACGCGGGCAGTGTAGCTCGCTTCATCGATCACCACGCCTGCCGCCCGGATCTCCGTGGGGGCGTCATCCTTGTCCGGAACTGCCCGCGCCACGGAGAGCCTGATTCGGGCTTCCACTTCGGCGGGACCGGCTGAATCGAGCACGATGTCATCCACGGCCCAGGCCGAAGAAACAGCGGCCATACCGCCCTCGGTCAGGATCAGGACCAAGGGCGCGCTCAAACCTGTGGCCTTGAGCAGCTGGGTGAGGGAGCGGGCGCCTACGAGGTCCTTGCGTGCGTCGAGGAGCACAATATCGCAGGGATCGGTCTCCAGTAGTGCTGTGGGTTCCGCGGCGAGGATGTGCACGCGGTGGTTCAGCAATTCCAGGGCAGGCAGAATGTCTACCGAAGAACCGGTGCTGTTCGTCAATAGCAGGATGTGCGACATTGTTCCTCCAAGGGGCGTCCGCGCATCTTCGGGCGACTGAACCGGGTTTTCGCCGGCCGGTACTATCTCACTGCAGCGGACTTGGCCGACTAAGAATCTATCCGGCCGGCATCCGTAGCAGGAAGCGTAGCTGAACTCTGAGTATACCCACCGGCCTGCACGACAGCACGGATTCCGCCCCCTCAAACCTTCGTTTTGCGACATATCCGGGTCACATAAGGCAGGATTGAACCGTCGGGCAGAACGCCCTGACACCGAAGGCCGAGCCGCCGGGTCCACAGCCAGAATGGGATGCCACGAATTGAGTGCAGAGTCGAAGCCGAAGCGAACCGGCCGGCCGGGTTCCCGATGACCGCCGAGGTGCAGGCCCCGGCAAAGTCACTGGGCTCGTGGGTCATCGGTGTTGTCGGAGTGGCGGGACTCGTAGCGATCATCGCCGGCGTCTACATCTCGCGCGAGGCACTCATCGGCGTCGCCGCGGTGATTGCTGTGGCGGTAGGCATCGGCTGGCCCCACTTTCTCCGCATCCCCGCGAAAAAGACCCTTGCAGCCGTCATCGCGCTGCCCGGCGTCGGATCGGCGCTCGCGGCCGGCTTTGTCCCCGCCCCGGGTTTCCTGGACTGGACGCCTGCATTTATGGCGCTGGGAATGATGGCCGTGTTTGTGGTGCAGCTCATCCGAGGCACCGGCCAGGCCCAGCGGCTTGAATCCACCCTGGGCTGCTGCGCCGGTGTGCTCCTCTCCTGCCTGGGAGCAGGCTGGGTCGCCGGCGCGCGCTTCAACGGCGTCCGCGAGATGCTCCTGGTGGCAGCCATCAGCGCTGCCGTGGCGCTGCTGGCCGGCCTCATCCGCTGGCCGGACAGCATCGTGGCCCCCCTCGGCATCGTGATGGCAGGACTTGCCGGGCCGCTCGCTGGCCTGGTCTTCTCCGACATTGCTGTTCTGCCGGCGGCGATCTTCGGCGTTGTGGTTGGCGCCGTCCTGGTCAGCTTCCGCCGCCTCGTAACACTCCGCGGCGGTCCGCTGAATCTTTTGGCTGCGGTTAGCATGGGGCTTGCACCGGTTTCGGCCGTGGGCTCCCTGGCTTACTTCATAGACAAACTACTCATCTACTAACCGGTTAGGATGGCATCATGTCCGTACTTGCATTTGAAATCTTCTTCCTCGTCCTGCTCGGCATCGCCAGCCTGTCCATGGCCTGGTTCGCCGGCTTTGTGGTTTACCGCCTCTTCAAAGGGCAGAAGTAAACCCGTTCAACGAGCTAGCATTTTCCTGAGGTAATTGCCGTGCCGATAGAAATTCCTACAGACCTGACACCGGAACTTGTTCCGCTTTCCTGGCTCATTGGTGAGTGGGAAGGCAGCGGCCGGCTCGGCAGCGGGGACGAGGACTCGGAGCACTTCCTCCAGCACGTGTCCTTCACGCACAACGGGCTGCCGTACCTTCAGTACCGTGCGGAGAGCTGGTTAACTGACGACGACGGCACGCGCCTGCGGCCGCTGACAGTTGAGACCGGTTTTTGGGCGCTGGAGCGCAAACAGCTTGATGCCGACGGCGGACCGGGCCTGATTCCGGCCGATATTGTTCCCGCACTCAAGAGCGCCGATGAAGTCGAAGCGCTGCGCAATAAAGACGGCGGCTTCGATATCTCGGTGTCCATCTCACATCCCGGCGGGATCTCCGAGCTCTACTACGGGCAGATCAAGGGCCCGCAGATCCAGCTCACCACCGACATGGTGATGCGCGGCAGCCATTCCAAGGACTACAGCGCGGCCACCCGGATCTTCGGCCTGGTGGACGGCAACCTGCTCTGGCGCTGGGACGTGGCCACCGGCGGAACATCGCAGCCCGGCAAGGGTCTCGAAGCGCACGCCTCTGCTTTCCTGAAAAAGGTTTCCTGACGCCCTGCCGCTTCACCGATTCTCAGTAGACTTGGCATCCTGGGCTTCACCCACGAGTGAATCAAGGGAGCGTCATGGCTGCACCGCAGGACTCCACGGATTACAGCGACCTGAAGGCTGTGTACTTCAACGGGACCCTTAAACGGTCGCCGGAGACCAGCAACACCGAGGGCCTGATCAATGTCAGCCGCCTCATCATGGAGAAGCAGGGCGTCAGCACGCGCGTGATCAGGACTGTCGACCACGACATCGCCAGCGGTGTTTACCCGGACATGACCGAGCACGGCTGGCCGTCCGATGAGTGGCCGGAACTTTACCCGGCAGTTGAAGAAGCCGACATTGTGGTGGTTGCCGGTCCCATCTGGCTGGGCGACAACTCCTCCCAGACCAAGAAGCTGATCGAACGGCTCTACGCCCATTCGGGGGAACTGAACCACAAGGGCCAATGGGTGTTCTACCCCAAGGTTGGCGGCTGCCTGATCACCGGCAACGAGGACGGCATCAAGCACTGTTCCATGAACGTGCTGTACAGCCTGCAGCATGTCGGCTTCACCATCCCTCCCCAGGCCGACGCCGGGTGGATCGGCCCGGTGGGCCCCGGCCCGAGCTATCTTGACGAAGGCTCCGGCGGCCCCGAATCCGACTTCACCAACCGCAACACCACGTTTATGACCTGGAACCTGCTGCATTTCGCCCGGATGCTTAAGGACGTCGGCGGGATTCCCGCGTACGGCAATCTTCCTGAAGAATGGAAAGCCGGAACACGCTTCGATTTCGAAAACCCGGAATACCGCTGACGCCGCCCCCGGGTGGTTGACCCACCGGTGGTCGAGCTTGTCAGGACCCGCTGCCCGAGACCGGAATACCCACCGACCTAAGGACGTTGCCCCAGTATGACTACTCCCAGCCCCCTACTGTCGCGCCCCGGCGCCGTCGAGGCCACCGGCGCGGACGCCGGCGTCGCATCCCACTACGGTGAGCCGCTGCGTGAGCAGCGCGCCCTCGCAGCCGGTACCGCCGTCGTCGACCTCTCTCACCGCGGCGTGGTGACGGTCAGCGGTCCGGACCGGCTGACCTGGCTGAACACCCTGTCTTCCCAGCAGGTCACCGGCCTGCAGCCGGGGGAGTCAAGCGAGCTGCTGTTGCTGAGTGTCCAGGGCCGGATCGAGTTTGACGCCCGTGTAGTGGACGACGGCGGGACCACCTGGCTGATTGTTGAGGCCGCCGAGGCTGCACCGCTGGCTGAGTGGCTGAACAAAATGAAGTTCATGCTGCGCGTGGAGGTCACCGACGTCTCCGCCGACTGGGCCGTGCTCGCGTCCACAAAGGCTGTGGAGGAATGGTCCGCACTGCTGGCCTGGCGGGATCCTTGGCCGCACGTCGGCGCCGGCGGCTACTCCTATGCTGTGGTTCCGGAAGAAGGACACCCGGGGCTGGAGCGGCCCTGGATCGAGTATCTGGTGCCGGCCGCTGAACTTGAGGAAACTGTGGCGGACCGCCCGCTCGCCGGCGTAATGGCGGCTGAAGCCCTCCGCATTGCCGCGTGGCGCCCCAGGCTGGGCGCTGAAACCGACGACAAAACCATTCCGCACGAACTGGACCTCCTCCGCACCGCCGTGCACCTGTCCAAGGGCTGCTACAAAGGCCAGGAGACCATCGCCCGCGTCCACAACCTGGGCCATCCGCCGCGGCGCCTGGTGTTCCTGCAGCTGGACGGGTCGCAGCACACCATGCCGGCGCCCGGCAGCCAGGTCATGCTGGGCGAGCGGAAGGTCGGGACAGTGACGTCCGTTGCCCAGCACTACGAAATGGGTCCGGTGGCGCTGGCCGTCATCAAACGGTCCGTCGCACCGGATGAAATGTTGACCGTGCTGGACGGCGAGGAGCCTTACATCGCTGCCCAGGAAGTAATTGTTGCTCCCGACGCCGGCCAGGTAGTGGGGCGCCAGACTGGATTCCTGAGGGGGACCCGCTGATGACCGAGAACACCGCACCCGACGCAGCTTCAACAGGCGCCGCCAAACCCGATGCCGCTGCGCCTGACGCCTCAACGCCCGACGACGAGGCTGTGGCGCTGGCCCACCGGCTCTTCCAGGCTGCCCGGGAGGGGGACACCGGTCTCCTGCGCACGTATCTTGACGCCGGGGCTCCGGCCACCATGACCAACACGGCCGGGGATTCCCTGCTGATGCTGGCCGCCTACCACGGCCACGCTGAGACGGTGCAGCTGATCCTCGAGCACGGCGGAGAGGCCAATACGGCCAACGACCGCGGCCAGACCCCACTGGCCGGCGCAGCATTCAAGGGCTACACGGACGTGTCCCGCGTGTTGCTGGACGCCGGTGCAGATCCCGACGCCGGCAGTCCCTCCGCCCGGGCTGCAGCGCAGATGTTCGCCCGCACCGACATCCTGGATCTGCTGGGGAACTGACGCTTGGAGAATGTAAAGCGGCCCTGGCCAGCCCTCTGGTCACTGGTCATCGGGTTCTTTATGATCCTGATCGACACCACCATCGTGTCGGTGGCCAACCCCAGCATCATGGAGGGGCTGGGAACGGACATCAACGCCGTGATCTGGGTGACCAGCGCCTACCTGCTGGCCTACGCCGTGCCGCTGCTGATCACCGGCCGGCTTGGCGACCGCTTCGGACCCAAGAAGCTCTACCTCTCCGGCCTCGTGGTCTTCACGCTCGCCTCCCTCTGGTGCGGTCTGGCCGGTGACGTCCAGACCCTGATCACCGCACGGATCTTCCAGGGTCTGGGTGCCGCCATCATGACACCCCAGACCATGGCCGTGATCACCAGGATCTTCCCGCCGGACCGCAGGGGCGCCGCCATGGGCCTGTGGGGCGCCACCGCGGGCCTGGCAACGCTGGTGGGACCAATCCTGGGCGGCCTGCTCGTGGACAGCCTCGGCTGGGAATGGATCTTCTTCATCAACGTGCCGGTCGGCATCGTTGGATTTATCCTCGCCTGGCGGTTCGTCCCCACCCTCAGCACGCACGCCCATAAGTTCGACATTCCGGGCGTGCTGCTCAGCGCCGTCGGGCTGTTCCTCCTGGTGTTCGGCATCCAGGAAGGCGAGACGTACAACTGGGGGACCATCGTGGGCCCCGTCAGCGTCTGGGGTCTCATCATCACCGGCATGGTGGTGCTTGGGGCGTTCATTCTCTGGCAGCGCTTCAACAAGGGGGAGCCGCTCCTGCCGCTGGGCCTGTTCCGGGACCGCAATTTCTCCTTGGCAAACATCGGCATCACCACCGTTGGCTTCACCGTGACCGCCTTCGCGCTGCCGCTAATTTTCTACTACCAGCTGGTGCGGGGCATGACGCCCACCGAATCGGCGCTCATGATGGTTCCCATGGCCCTCATCTCCGGTGGGCTGGCGCCCGTGGTGGGCAAGATCATCGACCGGGTCGATCCGAAGTACATCACTGCCGGCGGGCTGGTCCTGATGGCCGTGGCGCTGTTCTGGAACTCTGCCCTGATGCACCCGGATACTCCCATCCTGCTCTTCCTCCTTCCCAGTGCTGTCCTGGGGTTCGCGAATGCCGGCATCTGGGCGCCCCTGAGCTCCACGGCCACGCGCAATCTGCCCCCGCGTCAGGCCGGGGCAGGTTCCGGGGTCTACAACACCACCCGCCAGATCGGCGCGGTACTGGGCAGCGCGGCCATCGCCGTGCTCATCCAGGCGCGCCTGGCCGCGGAGCTTCCCGTGCAAGGTCCCGGGGCAGGCGGAATGGAATTCTCCGGCCAGTTGCCTGAGGCGCTCCATGATGGATTCTCGACGGCGATGGGACAGTCCATCCTGCTTCCTGCCGGTGTGATCCTGGTGGGCGCTGCCGTGGCACTGTTCTTCGCCAAGCCCAAGGCCGTGGCGGGCTGGAGCGGTCAGCCGGCGGCTCCTGCGGCTGTACAGGACGCCAACCGGGCGTCCTAGGCGGTGTCCCAAAAGTAGGCAGCCGTCCTAGACAGCGTCAGCCCAGGTGCACGCTGGTCTGGATGCCGCCGGTGGACAGGCCCAGCTGGCGCGCCAGGGCCACCGCCCCGGTGTTGCTGACTTCGGCCCGCCACTGGACGGTGAGGCCCGCCGCGAGGGCCTCGTGGGCTGCGATGGATGCGGCCACGGATCCCAGCCCGCGGCGCCGCCACTCGGGGTCCACCAGGACTCCCATCTGCGCGAGAAGTCCTTCCCACTCCCCGTAGGCGCCGCAGGCCACCGGAACACGCAGCCCGTCCACCTCGTGGAGGATCGTGTAGCGGTTCTCGAGTTCTGACAGGTGCACTTCGTTGACGTCGTCCGGCGGGCACAGGCCTTCGAGCTCGATCGCCTCCGGGTTTCCGTGGGACACGGTCAGCTCTTCGGAAGGCTGGCGCAGGGGCAGGTCGTCGGCGAAGAACAACGCCGCCGAGCCCAGGCCGTGGCCTCCGTGGGACCGGGTCAGGGTCAGGAGCGTCACATGCTGGGCCATCTCCTCGTCCGGAATTCCGGCGGCGGCGTCAATGACCCATTGCGGGCCCACCAGTGCCGAGCTGCCGAACAGCCTGACGAACTCCACAGTCTCTGCAGCGGCGTCGGCCCTGACCATACGCTCGCCGGAAGTCAGCGACGCAGCGAACGCGCCGTCGTCGAGCCCCAAATGCCGGGCCCAAGCGAGCTGGATGATGGCGGCGGAACCGGGGTCAAGAGTCATATCCCCAGCCTACCCAGCACAGGGAAGCGCGAACGGACACTTGAGGCCCCACAGCGGAGGGCCTCAAGTGTCCGTTCGTGCTGACCGGGCTTAGCCGAACAGGACCGCAGCCTCGTCGTAGCGGTTCTGCGGTACGGTCTTCAGCTGGCCCAGGGCTTTGTCGAAGCTCACGTGCTCAATGTCGGTGCCCTTGAGCGCCACCATGGTGCCCCAATAGCCCTCCACCACGGAGTCGATCGCCGCCATGCCCAGGCGGGTGGCGAGCACGCGGTCGAACGCGGACGGGACGCCGCCGCGCTGGATGTGCCCCAGGATCGTGGCGCGGGTCTCGATGCCGGTGCGGGCTTCGATCTCGGGGGCGAGCCGGTCCGCGATGCCGCCCAGACGGGGCCGGCCGAACGTGTCCAGGCCGCGCTCGGAGTGCGGGGATTCCATGTGGTCCGGAACAAAGCCCTCGGCAACAACAATCAACGGGGCGCGGCCACGGTCATGGGCTTCCTGGACCCATTCGGTGATCTGCTCGATGCTGACCTTCTGCTCGGGGATCAGGATGGCGTGGGCGCCGGCGGCCATGCCGGCGTGCAGGGCAATCCAGCCAACGTGGCGGCCCATGACCTCGGCGATCATGCAGCGGTGGTGGGACTCGCCCGTGGTCCGGAGCCGGTCGATGGCCTCGGTGGCGATCTGGACGGCCGTATCAAAACCGAAGGTGTAGTCGGTGGCGTCAAGATCGTTGTCCACGGTCTTGGGGACACCCACGATCTTGAGACCGACGTCGGTAAGGCGTTTCGCGGCCGCGAGGGTCCCTTCGCCGCCTATAGCGATGATGGCGTCGATGCCGAGGCGGTCCATGTGGGCCTTGATGACCTCCGGCCCGCCGCCGTTTTCAAAGGGGTTGGTGCGGGAGGTGCCCAGGATGGTGCCACCCTGCTTGGCGATGCCGCGGACCATGCTGCGGGGGATGTCGATGATGTCGCCTTCGACGACACCCCGCCAGCCGTCCAGGAACCCCACGAATTCGTGGCCGTGGATGGCGATGCCCTTGAGGACGGCTCCGCGGATGACAGCGTTCAGTCCGGGGCAGTCGCCGCCGCTGGTAAGAATTCCAATTTTCATGTCTCGGCTCAAATCCTGGTGTGAAGGTTTACAGGCAGAGCGCCACGCTGAGCTCACCTAGATTGTAGTCGCCGGTGTGCGTTACGACACAAACCGGTTACAAAAGGCCCCGCTCCATGGCAAGGACCACGGCACGGGTCCTGTCGTCCACGTCCAGCTTGTTGAAGATCCGCAGCAGGTGCGTCTTGACCGTCGCCTCGGCGATGTGGAGCGCGGTGGCCACCTCGGGATTGCTCAATCCCTGCGCCACGCAGCGAAGGACCTCCACCTCCCGGGCTGTCAGCCGCGGCAGTTCAGGCGCGCGCATCCGCGAGACCAGGCGTGCCGCCACCGGCGGAGCGAGAACCGTCTCACCGCGCGCTGCAGCGCGCACGGCCTCGATGATGCGGTCCCCGGCCGTGTCCTTCAGGAGATAGCCCACCGCCCCTGACTCCACGGCGCGCATGATGTCGGAGTCGTCGTCGTACGTGGTCAGCACCAGCACCTTGGTGTCAGGAAACCGGTCCCGGATCTGCGCCGTGGCGCCGGCGCCGTCAAGGACGGGCATCCGCAGGTCCATCAGGACGACGGCGGGGCGCAGCCGGCTGACAGCGTCCACCGCCTCCACGCCGTTGGCCGCGGCGGCCACCACATCGATGCCGTCCGCGGTGTCCAGCAGCGCGGCCAGGCCGCTCCGGACCACGGGGTGGTCATCGGCGAGGACAACAGTCACAGTTTCCGGGAGGCTCATGTCACGGCTCCGGGCAGGGGTGCGTCCGTACCGCGGGTCCCTGGTCCGGTGTCTGTGCCGCCGGGCCCGAGGGCCTCGGTGGGGACCACCGCCACCAGCCGGGTGGTGCCCGGCGCGGAAGTGACCTGCAGCCGGCCACCGATTTCGTCCAGCCGGGCAGCCATCGACTTCAGGCCGAACCCCTGGTGATCCGCCGAGACGTCAAAACCCTGCCCGTTGTCCATGACGGTCAGCCGGAGCAGCGGCGGGCCGCCGGCAGGGATATCCATCAGTACCTCCGCGGCCGTGGCTCCGGAATGCCTGCGGACGTTGTTGAGTGCCTCCTGGGCGGTCCGGAGCAGTGCCACCTGCTGCGTGGACGGCAGCGGGGGCAGGTTGTCGGGCAGCTCCACGGTCAGCCGGATGCTGTCCAGGTGCAGGGTCTCCGGCAGCCGCTTCAGTGCCGCCAGGAGGTCTCCGCCCTGCACATCGGACGGGACGCCTGAGGCCACCAGGGCCCGCGCTTCCGCGAGGTTCTCCCGGGCCGTCCGCGTGATGGCGGTGAGGCTGCGCACCAGCCCGGAGGGGGCCTCGGGTTGCGCCCTGAGTTGGGCCTGCGCCGCTTCGGAGAGCATGGCGATGGATGTGAACCCCTGGGCCAGCGTGTCGTGGATTTCCCGGGCCATCCGCTCACGCTCAGCCAATGCACCGCGTGCCTGTTCCGCGTTGTTCAGTTCGTGGCGGGTGGCCTCGAGCTCGGCCAGCAGCTCGGCACGCTGTTCGCTTTGCTCAATGACTTTCGAGATCCAGAGTCCGATCATGCAGCTGGCCACAAACGAGGTCACCAACTGGGCCGTGATGCCGTAAACCTCCGTGCCGGCAAGTCCCCAGCGGTTGATCTGGCCAACGGCCACGCCGACGCACAGCACGGCGGTGGCTGCTACGCCCTGGCGCTGTGAGGACGTGAACATCCAGACCTGCGGGAAGGCCACAAACAGCAGGACCCCGGCGCCGTCGTACACAAACGACAGGAACACCACCACCGCCACCAGCAGTGCCACGTAGATGGTGGGCCGCAGTGTCCGGAGATCCTTGGTCCGGGTCAGGAACGGGTACGCGGCCCCCAGGAGCACCAGCGCACCAACGACCAGGGGCGTCCCCGACTCGCGCTCGTCGCCGAACATGGCGAAATACGACACGCTGGCCAGTGCGGCGTAGAAGCCGGCGTGCCACCAGACCATGGAGGTGGCCCACACGGACCGTGCCGGCAGCAGCCGCTCGGTCCGTCCGCTCATATAGCTCATGGGTGCACCCTATCGGCGTGCCGCCGGGCTACCAAGATCGGCGGTTGCTGCGGCACGGAGCCGGCTACTTCTGCGGCGGCCACTGGAACGCCAACCGGGCCAGCACGGCACCCGCGGCCACCCAGATACCCAGGACCAGGAACGTCAGCGGCAGGTTGTAGGTGCCGCCGGGCTCAACGGCTTCAAAACCGGCAGGCAGGAAAACAGACCTGAAGGCGCTCGCCGTCCAGCGCAGGGGGAAGAAATTCGTCACGGACTGCAGCCAGTCCGGAAGTTGCGAGAACGGAAAGTACACACCCGAGGTAAAGGACAGGAGCAGCACCGGCAGGACCGCCAGGGTGGACGCGCTTTGTGCTGACTTCGGCAAGGCGGTGAACGCGATGGCCACGGTGGCCCAGGCAGCCGTGGCCAGGATCATCAGCAGCGCCACCATGCCCCACTGCCCGGCATCCCGGGGCAGCGGCACGTCGAACAGGACGGCCGCCGCGAGCAATAGGAGGACAGTCTGGGCCACGATCAGGTAGAGCGTCTGGCCTGTTTTCCCGATGAAGTACGAGGCTGCGGGCAGTGGCGTACCGGCCAGCCGCTTCACCGTGCCGTTGAAACGCTCCGTGGCCACGTAGCTGCTGAGGTTCTGGAACCCGCTGAGGATGGTGCTCAGCGCAAGCATACCGGGCAGATAGTAGTGCGCCGGGGTGATGCCGCCCTGCCCGTCCGGGCCGGCCCCGAAGACCGGCTCGTCACCGAAAACAGTCCCGAACAGGGACATCATCAGGATCGGGAAGAAGAGGACCAGGACCAGAGATAGCACGTCACGGTTAAATAGTTTGATCTCCAGCAGGACCCGGCCAAGTCCCAGGCGCAGGACTGACGGGCGCCAGGCCGGGCGGCCGGTGGCGGGGGAGACGGATGCGGGGACTGCTGTGCTCATCGGAGGGCTCCTGAAACGGACGATGCTTCCGTAGATCGTGCGGCGGATGGTTCGGCAGAGTTTTCGGCGCCGTCCACGGCACCGATCAGCTGGAGGTAAATGTCCTCAAGGCTGGGACGGACGACGGCGAGCTCCGCCGGCTCTATCGCGCCGCCGTCGGACAGCGACGCGACCAGGGAAGCAGGCTGCTCGGTCACCACTTCGCGAAGGCCGGAAGCATCCCGCCACCGGACGCGGGGCACCCGGAGACCCGGGCCGCCGATCTCCTGCGGGCTGCCTTCGGCGATCAGACGCCCGTGGTTGATGACGCCGATCCGGTCCGCCAGCTGCTCGGCCTCGTCCAGGTAGTGCGTGGTGAGGACAATGGTGGTGCCGCCGCTGCTCAGCTGGCGGATGAGGTCCCAGAATTGTCGACGGGCTTCCGGATCGAAGCCTGTGGTGGGTTCGTCCAGGAACAGGACTTCCGGGTTGCCGATGATCCCCAGCGCCACGTCCAGCCGGCGCCGCTGGCCGCCCGAAAGGGTTGAGATCCGGACGCCGCCCTTGCCGCCGAGTCCTACGGCTTCGATGACGTCGTCCACTGGCCGGGGCGCCGGGAAACAGGAAGCCAGTGACCGCAGGGCCTCGGAAACCCTGAGTTCACCGGAGTCGGTGGCCTCCTGGAGGACGATGCCGATCCGGGCGCGGAAGGACGGTGCCGCCTTCCAGGGGCGCGTTCCCAGAACCATGACCTCGCCACTGTCAGGTTTCCGGTGCCCTTCCAGGATCTCGATGGTGGTGGACTTGCCGGCGCCGTTGGGACCCAGGAGGGCATAGGTTTCGCCGGCACGGATGGTGAGGTCCAGCTGGTCCACGGCCGTGAGGGTCCCGCCTTTGGGCAGGCCATAGGTTTTGTTGAGGCCGCGGACGGTGATGGCATCAGGGGCTTGCCGCTGCCCGGGGCTGAGGGAAGTGTTCATGCTTCCAGCGTGGCAGTCCCGGGGTGCCGGTCAACAGCCCCGGCCGGTTGAACCTGTTGTCCACCGGCCGGTGGACAAGGACAGCAGAAGCCCCCGCTCCGGGAAGGATTGTCCGGGGAGCGGGGGCCTTGCGGTTCTTACACGAGTTCAGCTGATGGACCGGCGGTCCAGGAAGTTCTGCAGCGGGATGGAGTTCTGCTGGTCGGGAAGGACCAGCCACGCTGCAACGTAGAGGACGACGGCGGGGCCGGGAAGGAGGCAGAAGACCAGGAAAGCGATCCGGACGAATGCCACATCCACATTGAGCTTTGCCGCAATGCCGCCGCACACACCTCCCAGCCAGCGTTGGGGTCCACGTTTCAGGCCGAAGCCCCTGACGATGCTGAAGAACTTGTCCATGGTTCAAGACTTCCCTGTTGTGGGTTCGTTGTCACGTTTCCGGGCCGAGAGCAGCCCGCCAATCACCAGCGCGGCGCCGGCGCCGATCATAAGGCCGATCAGCACGTAGGTGCCGTTCAGGGTCACCACGCCCAGCTGGGCGATGATGATCAGGGCGGCCAGCGCCATCACGATGAGGCCCCAGACTATGGTGCCCACGCGGGCGGATGGCTGCTGGGGTGCGTCGGCTCCGGGCTGGCCGGCCGCCGTCGTGCTTTCCGGAGTGTATGGGTCTGGTGACGGATTGACGTTGCTCATGTCAGTTCCCTTCCTGGATGGTGACGTTGCTGACGGTGCCGTCGATCCGGATGATCAGGTGGCCGCCTGGCTTGTCGGTGTTGTAGCTGGATTCCCGGGACGTAATGCCGCCCCGGTGGTTGGTGCCTTCGTTGAGGTTCCCCAGCGTCATGTCTGCCCTCACGTCCACTGGAATGCTGCTGGGGAGGATCACGGTGACGTTGCTCGCCGTGATGTCCAGGGGAACCACGACGTCTGAGTCCAGCGGGGCCTGAGCGGCCAATTGGGTGAGGTCAACGGTTCCCCGGCCGCCGGTGACGCTGAAGCCATCGGCCGCCTGCTTCTGGCTCGTCGGTGCCCAGTCGACCTGGCTGAAGCGGACCCTGTCGCCGTTGCCCACCACGTTGAAGATGCCGCCGATCACCAAGGCAACAACGGCGAAGAAACCGAGGATTCCGGACGTCCGGCCGCGAAGGCCCGCGATGAGGATGCCCAGGCCCAGGACGGCTGCGCCGCTGGCCCAGACGATCGCGTTGGCGGCGTCACCGAGGTTGATCACGTTGCCGGCGTCCAGGGCCTTGAGCCCGCCACCCACCAGGAGTGCTGTTCCGGCTGTGATGGCTACTGCCGGGGCACCGGGGCCGGAGGGGCGGACCTTGGGTGCCCGGGCCGGGCCCTGCGGTGGCTGGTAGCCGCCGTAGGCACCGCCGTCGCTGCCGCCCCCGCCGTAGCTGCCGCCGCCGTAAGTGCCGCCGCCGTAAGGCGGGTTGACGCCCGACGGCGGGACCGGAAGGTAGGGTGCGCTGCCGGACGTGCCGGACGTGCCGGACGTGCGGGTCGAAGCAGCGTCCGTGGCCGCAAACGGCGCGGAATAGGGGGTTGTGGGATAGGAGGCCGAGTAACCGGAGTCTCCGCCGGCCGGCTGCGGTGTCGCGTTCATGGGAGCTCCATTCCGGGCCTTGCTGCGTTGGGTCAGGTAGTAGATGAAGTAGATGGCGCCGCCCACCCAGAAGACGGTCCAGAGGAATCCGCCGAAGCCGTTGCGGCTCCAGCCCCAGAATCCGCCGCCCAGCCCGGTGAGTCCCACCACGGTGGTGATCAGCGCGCCTGTCATGCCGCTGGACCAGCGGCCGGCGCCCGCTTCCTGGACGTGGATGCGCCCGTCGGGTTCGGGAAGGAATGCCCACGCCAGGCCGTAGAGCAGGACGCCGATTCCGGCGAAGAGGGTGAGGACAATGAAGATGCCGCGGACAATCAGCGGATCGATGCCCATCCGGTGCGCGATGCCGCTGGAGACACCGCCGATCCACCGGTCGCGTCCGCGCTGGATGCCGTGGCTCCGGACCCAGGTGAAGAAGTCACCGGACTGGCCCGGTGCTTTGGCGCTGGAGTAAGGGCCGGCGGACGGGCCGGAATACGGGCTTGCGTAGGGGCCGGCATAGGGACCGGCGGCCGGGGGTGTGTCCTGCGAAGCAGCCGGGGGTGGCAGCAGGGGTTCGGTTGGCTGGTCCGGGTCGCGAGGGGGGAGCGGTTCCGTGGGCTGGCCGTCATCGGGGGTGGGGGTCTGGGAGTTCATACTTCGATCCTGCCGTCCGGGGCGGCGCAGCTCTACTGGGGAACACCCTGACTCGCCCCTGAGTTACCCCCGGTTCAGGCCGGAATCGGGTCCGGGGAACCCTGATCCGTGCTTGGATTGACACATGACCACCGCCCTCACCCGCCCACCGCTTGTCCGCAGCAGCGACCGCGTCATCGCGGGCGTATGTGCCGGCCTCGCGGCGCATCTGGGCTGGCCGGTGAAAAGCGTGCGGATCGGAATGGCGCTCGCAACCCTCGCCGGCGGCGCCGGGTTGGCCTTCTACGCGTGGCTGTGGATCATGGTCCCCACGGCGGACGAAAGCGCACGGCGAAACGCCAGGCGTCCGGCGTCGCCCATTGCCCCGGCCGTCAGCCTTGACCCGGCATTCAGCGCCGGACCGCCCTCGGCGGCGCCGTCGCAGGGCTCGCCCGCGGCCGCTCCCTGGTGGGGAAATCCCGACGCCGGTGCTGACGCCCCGGGGGTTTCCCCCGGCGGGCCCGCTGCCGGCTACGGGTCGGGCTACGGGGCCCCCGTGCGGCCGCCGTGGTTCCGGGTCCGCAGCATGCGCTATGGCAAGGAGATTCTGCTGGGCGCCGGCCTCCTCCTCGTGGCGGGCATCATGATTGCCCGGCTCCTGGGCGTGGACGTTCCCCTGGAGACCCTAATCCCTGCGGCTGCCGTGCTGGGCGGTGCAGCCATCGCCTGGATGCAGCTCGACGAAACCCGCCGCGCGGGGCTCGTGGACAAAACCAAGGCCGATCAGGCAGGCGGCTGGGCGCGCCTGGCCGCCGGATTGGCGCTGGTGGTTGCCGGCGTGCTGGTGATGGTGTCCGGTTCCGGATCCTGGGAACAGACCTGGCTGGCGCTGCTGGCATCGGTGGCGGTGCTGGGCGGCGTGGTGCTGGTACTTCTTCCGTGGGCCCTCAAATTCTGGCGGGACCTGGAAACTGAGCGGGCGGGCCGTATCCGTGAAACGGAGCGGGCCGAGATCGCTGCCCACCTGCACGATTCCGTCCTCCAGACCCTCGCCCTGATCCAGCGGCGGGCGGGAAGCGAGCACGACGTTGTCCGGCTCGCCCGGGCGCAGGAACGTGAGCTCAGGAGCTGGCTGTTCCAGGACCCGGGGAAGGAGGCGGGCCAGCTTTCGGACCGCATCAAGGCAGTGGGTGCCGAGGTGGAAGACTCGCTCGGCAACGCCGTGGAGGTGGTGAGCGTCGGGGACACAGCCATGACCGAATCCCATGAAGCCCTGGTCCAGGCCAGCCGTGAGGCGATGCTCAATGCCTCCCGGCACGGCGGCGGGACCGTCTCTGTCTACCTCGAAGTTTCCGATGGTCGGACGGAAATCTTCATCAAGGACAGGGGGCCGGGCTTCGACCTGCAGGATGTGCCCGAAGACCGTCTCGGTGTCCGCGAATCGATCATCGGACGCATGAAACGCCACGGCGGGTCCGCCTCCATCACCAGCACGCCCAACGGCACTGAGGTGCGGCTGGGAATGCCGGCGCTCCAAACGGAAAACGCGGAAGGGAAATCATGAACAACGTACAGGGGACCGGGCCCATCCGCCCCGCAACGCCGGTCAGGGTGGTCATCGTGGACGACCACGCCATCTTCCGCTCGGGACTCAAGGCCGACCTCTCTGAGAGCATCCAGGTAGTGGGGGAAGCGGCAACGGTTGAGCAGGCCATCGCCGTGATCGCGCAGGAGCGTCCGGAAGTGGTGCTCCTGGACGTGCACCTGCCCGGTGGCCTGGGCGGCGGCGGCCGGGAAGTCATCGCGGGTTCGGCGGCGCTGCTGGCCACCACCAAGTTCCTGGCCCTGAGCGTCTCCGACGCCGCCGAGGACGTGGTGTCGGTCATCCGCGCCGGTGCCCGGGGGTATGTCACCAAAACGATTTCCGGGGCCGAGATCACCGACGCAGTGTTCCGAGTCGCCGGCGGCGACGCCGTGTTCTCGCCCCGGCTCGCGGGCTTCGTGCTGGACGCCTTCGGCACCGCTCCGGCCGATATTGCCGACGATGAGCTGGACAGGCTTTCCGCGCGCGAGCTTGAAGTGATGCGTCTGATCGCTCGGGGCTACAGCTACAAGGAGGTGGCCAAGGAGCTGTTCATCAGCATCAAAACTGTGGAAACCCACGTGTCGGCGGTGCTGCGCAAGCTGCAGCTCTCCAGCCGGCACGAGCTGACCAAGTGGGCCGCCGAACGCCGCCTCCTCTAGCGCCCCCACCCGGACGCTCTCTCACTTAATGTGCCTTTTCCCCCAACGCTCTCTCACTTGATGCGGCTTAATCGCAAACGCTCCATCACTCTGAACTGCTCCCCGGAAGTTGGACTGAGAAATTCAGTTCCGACTTCCGGGGAGCAGTTTTATGCATGCACGTAGTTCATTGTCTGAGGCGCAGCGCGAGGCGGTTGTAGCGTTGTTTGAGAAGGGTGTGGGGTATGGGTCGGCGGCTCGGTCGCTCGATGCGGCTCGTGTGCCGGTTAGGGCCCTGTATGGGCGGTGGAGGATTCATGGGCAAGGAGTGCTGGTGAGCAGGCTGGCGAAGTCGTACTCTTTCGAGTTCAAGCTGGCCTTGGTGGAGCGGTTCCTCGCGGGCGAGTCCGGCCCGGATCTGGCAGTGGAGGCGGGTTTGGCCTCGCGTGAGCTGCTGCAGAAGTGGGTCCGGGCGTATCGGCTGGACGGTGAGGACGGGTTGCGGCCGAAGCCCAAAGGCAGACCGCGGAAACCCGATTCCCCGCCGCCTGCGGAGCTGCCCGAGCTTGAGCGGTTGCGGCGGGAGAACGAGCGGCTGCGCGCTGAGGTGGCGTACCTGGGAAAACTGCGGGCCTTGAGGGAACAGGGACGTCGGTAAAGGTTCAAGCCGTCATTTCCCTCAAGGCTGACTATCCGCTTGGTGTCCTGCTGGACGTCGCCGGGCTGGCCAGATCCACGTTCTTCTATCACCAGCCCCGGATCCAGGCGCCCGACCCGAAAGAGAAACTCAAAGCCGCGGTCACGGAGATCTTCGAGACGAACCATGGCCGGTACGGGCACCGGCGGGTCCATACGGAGCTGGTCAAGCAAGGATGGACGGTCGCGAAGAAGACCGTGCTGAAGCTGATGCAGGCACTCGGGTTGGCCTGCAAGGTCCGGCGCAGGAAGCGCTACAACTCCTACCGGGGCGAACAGGGCGCGGTAGCGCCCAACGTGCTGAACCGGGAGTTCGAGGCTGATGCACCGAACCAGAAGTGGGTTACCGATGTGACGGAGTTCAGCGTCGGCGACCGGAAGCTTTACCTTTCACCGGTCATGGACCTCTTCGACCGGCAGATCATTTCTTACTCGCTGGGCTTGTCGCCGAACCTGGCGCTCACCAACGATTCCCTGCGTGAGGCCCTGACCTGCCTGCAGCCCGGTCAGCAGCCGCTGGTGCACTCGGACCAGGGTTTCCAGTACCGCCACGCGTCCTGGCGCACCCTGATCGAGGGCGCCGGCGGGGTGCAATCAATGTCCCGCAAGGGCAATTGCTACGACAACGCCGTCATGGAGAACTTCTTCGGTCACCTCAAGGAAGAACTCTTCCACCGCGTCCGATTCCTCAACACCGACGCACTGGCAGCTGCAATCGAGGAATACATCCACTGGTACAACACCAAAAGAATCTCAACAAAGCTCAAGGGCCTAAGCCCGGTGCAATACCGTGCCCAGGCCCTTGCAGCTTAGGATCCTATTTGGCCAGTCCAACTTCCGGGGACCAGTTCACTCTCCTAAAGAAAGTGATAGAGCGTTTGAGTATTTCCTGCATTAAGTGAGAGAGCGTGCCTACTTGGCCTTGCCCAGGAAGTCCTGGAGCCGGGCGACGCCGGTGGCCAGGTCCTCGTCGCCCAGGGCGTAAGAGAGCCGCAGGTAGCCTGAGGGTCCGAACGCCTCACCCGGCACCACGGCTACTTCAACCTCATTCAGGATCAAAGCAGCCAGTTCGGCGGAGGTCGACGGCGTTGCGGTGCCTGCCGCCGTCGGGAATTCCTTCCCCAGCAGCGCACGGACGTCCGCGTAGACGTAGAACGCACCCTTCGGCGTCGGGCATTCAACACCGTCGATCGCGTTCAGGCCGGCAACGATCGCCTTGCGGCGGCGGTCAAAGGCCACCTTCATTTCGTCGACGGCGGTCAGCGGTCCGGAGACGGCGGCGAGGGCTGCAATCTGCATGATGTTCGAAACGTTGGAGGTGGCGTGTGACTGCAGGTTAGTGGCAGCCTTGATGACGTCGGCCGGGCCGATCATCCAGCCGACCCGCCAGCCGGTCATCGCATAGGTCTTGGCGACGCCGTTGAGGATGACCACTTTGTCGCCGAGTTCCGGGGCTGCCGTGGCGATGGAGGTGAACGGGACGCCGTCGTACGTCAGGTGCTCGTAGATCTCGTCGGTGACCACCCAGAGCCCCTTGGCGGCGGCCCACTTGCCGATCTCGGCCACTTGCTCCGGGCTGTACACGGAGCCCGTGGGGTTGGACGGCGAGACAAACAGCAGGATCTTGCTCTTGTCCGTCACGGCGGCCTCAAGCTGCTCAACGGTGACCAGGTAGTCCTGCTCAGGTCCGGCGAACACCTCAACAGGGACACCGCCGGCGAGCCTGATGGCCTCCGGGTAGGTGGTCCAGAACGGCGTGGGAACAATCACTTCGTCGCCCGGATCCACCAGCGTGGCGAAGGTGTTGTACACGGCCTGCTTGCCGCCGTTCGTCACCAGGACCTGGGACGGATCCACGGCGTAGCCGGAGTCGCGCAGGGTCTTCTCGGCGATGGCTTTTTTGAGCTCCGGCAGGCCGGCGGCGGGGGAGTAGCGGTGGTACTTGGGCTGGCTGGCGGCCTCAATGGATGCCTTGACGATGTAGTCCGGAGTGGGGAAATCCGGTTCCCCTGCCCCGAAGCCAATAACCGGCCGGCCAGCTGCCTTCAGCGCCTTGGCCTTGGCATCAACAGCCAGGGTTGCGGATTCGGCAATTGCGGAAATGCGCTGGGAAACGCGGGCGGCAGACATGGCAGGGTCCGTTCTTCGCTTGCAGCCGGGAGGCTGAATGGTGGAATTCGACGTGATCTACTCTATGCTGTTCAGCGGATCGTTCGGGCTGCCGGCGTGGATGTGACTGCAGGTCAACTCACCCACGAGGGCGGATTGGACGGTCCGGAATGAGGCTGGTTCGACGTAGACGAAGTTGTTGCGTAGACTGGTTCTCCGGTGTTGAAAACACGGATGATGACGTGCGCCCCAGTGCAAACTGCGGAAGTTTGTCAGGATGCTGTTTTCGATCCATAGGGTAGTGGCGCAATTGGTAGCGCAGCGGTCTCCAAAACCGCAGGTTGCAGGTTCGAGTCCTGTCTGCCCTGCGCAAGCTGTTCCGGCGGAATGCCGGAGCAAGCGCAGCAACCATGGTTCTGATCAGAACCGGGTAATCCAACATTGCAAAGATGAGCGAGGACCAGGTGACCGAAACAGCTGCCAGCAGCTCCAAGGGCCGCCCAGCTAAGAAGGACGCCAAGGCTAACTTCTTCGCTCGTATTGCACTCTTCATTCGCCAGGTCATCGGCGAACTGAAGAAGGTTGTTGCACCAACCCGCAAGGAACTGATCAATTACACGCTCGTGGTGCTGGTGTTCGTGGCCATCATGATGGTGATCGTCAGCCTGCTGGACATCGGTTTTGGAACCGCTGTCAGTTGGGTCTTCGGCGGGATCGCTCCCGGGGACCGCTAGGGCGAATCGTCCGCAGGCCGCGTGGCCTTGTCCGGGTAAACCGGAAGAATCCACGCGGTGTGCGGAATTGAGCCATTTAAATAGGCATGTTAGGCAATGAGGAAGCAGGAGACCAAGTGTCTGAGCAGGAGCTCGAGGTAACCGAGACTGAGCTGGAAGAGTCCACGGACAACACGGCGGCCCCCACGGCTGAAGCCGGTGAAGAGTCCGAGGTTGAGTCCGCTGCGCCCGAATCCGCCGACGCCGATTCCGCCGACGATTCAGACGATTCAGAGGATGCCGATTCAGAGGATGACGCCGTAGAAGGCGAACCTGCTGAAGGCGACTCAGAGGGCGACGACGCTGATGCAGACGCCCTGGCAGCCGCGGCCGCCAAGGCCGAGGTTGACCCCGCCGACGAATTCAAAGCCAAGCTGCGCCGCCAGGAGGGTGACTGGTACGTCATCCACTCCTACGCCGGCTACGAAAACCGCGTCAAGGCCAACCTTGAGACCCGCATCCAGACCCTGGACATGGAAGATTACATCTTCGAAATCCAGGTGCCCATGGAAGAGGTCGTTGAGATCAAGAACGCTCAGCGCAAGGTCATCAACCGCGTCCGGATCCCCGGCTACGTCCTGGTCCGCATGGACCTGACGGATGCCTCTTGGGGCGCCGTCCGCCACACTCCCGGTGTTACCGGCTTCGTGGGCAACGCCCACAACCCGGTGCCGCTTCGCCTCGACGAAGTCTTCTCCATGCTCGCGCCGGTCTTCGAAGAAGAGCAGGCCGAAAAGGGCAAGCCCGTCAAGCATGCTGCCGCCCAGATTGACGTCGACTTCGAGGTCGGCGAATCGGTCATCGTCAAGGAAGGTCCGTTCGAGACCCTCCCCGCCACGATCTCCGAGATCAAGGTGGAATCCCAGACCCTCGTGGTGCTCGTATCGATCTTCGAACGCGAGACCCCGGTCACGCTGGCATTCAACCAGGTCAGCAAGATCTAGTTACCCGCACAGAATTCGTTCCGGACTGCCCGCTTAGCAGCCCCGGAACGGCCGGTCGCCTCGCCATGGCGGCCAAAAACCTGAGGCACGCTCCTGTGTCCCAGGAAGATATTGAGAGAAGGACCTTACATTGGCTCCCAAGAAGAAGGTCACCGGCCTCATCAAGCTGCAGATCCAGGCAGGCGCCGCTAACCCGGCCCCGCCGATCGGTCCTGCGCTTGGCCAGCACGGTGTCAACATCATGGAATTCTGCAAGGCGTACAACGCTGCCACAGAAGCCCAGCGCGGAAACGTTATCCCCGTGGAAATCACGGTCTACGAAGACCGTTCCTTCACGTTCATCACCAAGACCCCGCCGGCTGCAGAGCTCATCAAGAAGGCTGCAGGCGTTGCCAAGGGTTCACCCACCCCGCACACCGTCAAGGTTGCCAAGCTGACTCAGGCCCAGGTCAACGAGATCGCCACCACCAAGATGGAAGATCTCAACGCCACCAGCCTCGAAGGCGCAGCGAAGATCATCGCCGGCACCGCCCGCTCCATGGGTATCACCGTAGAAGGCTAATAGCCTTCACCGTCGGGAAACCGGCACCACTGAAACATTGAAATGCCGCAGGGTCCTTCCAGGATCCTCGGCTGTGGCAGGGCCCAGCGCGGTCCGCAGACCACAACTGCACAAGGAGAAATAAGCAGCATGGCAAAGCGCAGCAAAGCATATGAGGCAGCAGCCGCCAAGATCGACGCGGAGAACTTCTACGCGCCGTTCGAGGCAGTAACGCTCGCCAAGGACACCAACCCGTCCAAGTTCGACGCCACTGTTGAGGTTGCCTTCCGCCTGGGCGTTGACCCTCGCAAGGCTGACCAGATGGTCCGCGGCACCGTTATCCTGCCCCACGGCACCGGTAAGGTCTCCCGCGTCCTGGTCTTCGCAACGGGCGACAAGGCTGAGGCAGCAATCGCTGCCGGCGCCGACTTCGTTGGTTCCGATGACCTGATCGAAAAGATCGCAGCCGGCTGGACCGACTTCGATGCAGCCGTCGCCACCCCTGACCTCATGGGCAAGGTTGGCCGTCTTGGTAAGGTCCTGGGTCCCCGTAACCTGATGCCGAACCCGAAGACGGGCACCGTGACCGCAGACGTGGCCAAGGCTGTCAACGACATCAAGGGTGGCAAGATCGACTTCCGCGTCGACAAGCACTCGAACCTGCACTTCATCATCGGCAAGGTTTCCTTCGACGCCATCAAGCTGGCCGAGAACTACGCAGCAGCACTGGAAGAGGTGCTTCGTTTGAAGCCGTCCGCTTCCAAGGGCCGCTACATCCAGAAGGCCACTGTGGCCACCACGTTCGGTCCCGGCATCTCCGTCGACCCCAACGTCACGAAGGTCCTGACCGAGGTCTAGTCCTCAACAGCACTTCGGCCGGGTTATTCCGGCACACCAATGGACCGTCCGGCACTGCGCCGGGCGGTCCTTTGGTTTAACCTCAACAGCCCTGGACCATGCGGCCCCTGCCCCCTCGTCCAAACCGTATGGATGGTTAGGATGGGGGATGACCGGTCACCAGCTGATGATCACCGCAGTGGCCATTCCTTCAGCGCTCGACGCCGGGACAGGCCACGGTGCCGGCGGCACCGGCGGTGTGATGGACTTCCACGAGTGCCACGCCTTGCGCGAGAAGCATGAGCTGGAGAAATGGGGCGACCTGGACCGCTGCCCCACGGCCATGGAAAGCCTGGAATACTGGCGCGGCAATGAGTATGAGGAACGCCGGCTCTTCATAGCACGGCTGGGCCAGGAAACCGTGGGAACCTGCTCCGTCACCCTGCCCCTGCGTGAGAACACGTCCACGGCAGGGATCATGGTGGACGTGGCGGCAGCCTTCCGGCGGCGGGGCTGGGGCCGCCGCCTGCTGGAGCATGCCGAGGCGGTGGCCGCGGACAGCGGCCGCACTTCCTTGGATGCCTACTGTGAGCTGCCCGCCGGGCCGGTGGAGAACGCAGCCAGGCTGATCCCCGCCAAATCGGGGGCGGGCGGGCTCCCCGCCGATGATCCCGCCGTGGCCTTTGCGGCCGGTGCAGGCTACGAACTTGAGCAGGTGGAGAGGGCCAGCCGGCTCACGCTGCCGGTCCCGGCGAATCAACTCGACACGCTGGAGATGGAGGCGTCCGTACGGGCAGCCGGCTACGTCCTGGTGGGCTGGTCTGATACCTGTCCTGACGAACTCGTGACTGAATATGCAGTCCTCAAGAACCGGATGAGCACGGATGTGCCCATTGCCGGGATGGACTGGGAGGCCGAGGACTGGGACGCTGCCAGGGTCCGGCAGGAGGAGGAGTCGAACAGCCGCAGCGGCCTGCAGAGCCAGGTCGCGGCCGCGCTGCACAAGCCCACCGGCCAGCTCGTCGCCTATACGGTCCTGAACTGGCGGCCGGGCATTCCTGCAAGCATTGCCCAGCAGGACACCCTGGTCTCTTCCGGGCACCGCGGGAAGAGGCTGGGATTGCTGATCAAGGCAGCGAACCTCCGAGCCGCCCAGCATCGATGGCCCGCGGCGCGTTCGGTGCTGACATGGAACGCCGTGGAAAACCGGCATATGCTGGCGATAAATAATTTGCTTGGATTCAAACCTGCTGGTTATGAGGGCGAATGGCAGAAACGGCTGGGATGACGCACCTTATGGCAGAAGACGTACGGATCGAGCAATTGTGGATCCCGGACAACCTGGACGCACCTGACGCGGTGGATTTCTTGGCTGCCGTGGAGGTGGGCCGCAAGGTACGGATGCAGACCTGGGGCAGCGATGACCTCGCGTACACGCCGCTGGAGAAGCTGCTGGAGCTGGCGGATCCCTATGAGCGCCAAGTCATCCTGGTGGCCAAGGCCGGAGAACAGATCATCGGCACGGTGGACATTGCCCTGCCGCTGACCGACAACCTGGACATGGCGGAGTTCACCCTGGACATCCTGCCGGAATTCCAGCGCCAGGGAGTGGGCCGCAAGCTGCTCCTCGCGGCCGAACACCTGGCGCGCAGCGAGGGCCGCACGCTGATCCTCGTTGACACCAACCATCCCGGCGCGTCCCTGCACGAGTTCGAGACGGCCCAGCTGGTGCCGGGTTCAGGCCAGGGCTTTGTGCCGTTGGACAGCCGGGAAGTCGAATTCGCGCGCCGGACCGGCTACACACTTCAGCACATCGAACAGTTCAGCTCCTGTGCACTGCCGCTGGACACCAAACTCGTGGCCGATCTCCAGGCCGAGGCGGATGAAGCCAACAACGCGCGGTACCGGCTCCATCACTGGACGGACCGTTGCCCGGATGAGTGGCTGGAAGCCGTGGCCGTGCTCGAGAACCAGGCGGGCGCCGACGTCGATCCTTCCCTTGAGACTCCCGTTGAGCAGGACATGGTGTTCGACGGCGGCATCCTCCGCGAGGCCGAAGAGGTCACCATCGCGCAGGGGCGGCGGACGGTGGTCACCGCCGTCGAGCATCTGGCCACCGGGGCCCTGGTGGGCCTGACCACCATCAGCGTCCTGGCCCACC
The DNA here is from genome assembly GCF_001484605.1 of Pseudarthrobacter sulfonivorans. Lineage (NCBI taxonomy): Bacteria > Bacillati > Actinomycetota > Actinomycetes > Micrococcales > Micrococcaceae > Pseudarthrobacter > Pseudarthrobacter sulfonivorans. The sequence goes on from NZ_CP013747.1 coordinate 3,702,516, forward strand.
GGCCCGATGTGGTGTTCCAGGACGACACCCTGGTCCTGCAGGAGCACCGGGGGAACAAGCTGGGGCTGCTGATCAAGGTGGCCAACATGGAGCGGCTCACCGAGCAGTTCCCCGATGCCCGTGTCATCTACACCTGGAACGCCCCCGAGAACAGGTACTTGCTGACTGTCAACCAGCAGCTCGGCTTCACCACCGCCGGCGTGACCGGCATCTGGCAGAAGGAACTTCCGTACCTGGGGACCAGCAAGAGCTAAGGCCGATTTGGTGGTCCGGCGACCGGTCCCGTAAGCTTGAAGTACCAAAGACCGTCGGTTGTTGGAAATCCATTCTCCTGAACGCAGCTCAACTCTGCAGTTGTGTGCGGGAGGCCAAATGCATTTCTGGACGAAGGACCCTGAACATAGGGCGGCCGGCGCAGGTGAACGAAGCAACGCTCCACAGTGAAAGCCGTGTTGAGCCAAGCCCCGTGCATCTGCGCGGGGCGTTTTTTAGTTTTAGCTCATCTGAGCGGGGACCGTCGCATACCGGCACTATCCCCGGAAGGAGGGTTATGGCAACGCCTACAAAGGTTTCAGCAGTAGCTGAGATCACTAACGATTTCAAGGAATCGAACGCCGCTGTCCTGACCGAATACCGCGGGCTCACCGTTGCACAGCTCAAGCAGCTGCGTGTTTCTCTCGGCCAGGACACCAAGTTCTCGGTCGTCAAGAACACCCTGACCGCCATTGCAGCCAAGGAAGCTGGTGTCGAAGCATTCAACGACCAGCTCTCCGGCCCTACTGCAATCGCGTTCATCAAGGGTGACGCAGTTGCCGCTGCCAAGAGCCTGACGGATTTTGCCAAGGCCAACAAGCAGCTGGTCATCAAGACCGGTTACTTCGAGGGCAAGGCACTGAACGCGAGCGAAGTCGCTGCCCTGGCAGCACTCGAGTCCCGCGAGCTGCAGCTCGCCAAGGTTGCAGGCATCCTCAAGGCTCCTGCTGCCGCCGCTGCACGCACCATTGACGCACTGCGCCTCAAGCTCGAAGAAGCGAACGGTGCACCGGCAGCTGCCGAGGCTCCCGCCGCGGAAGAAGCTCCGGCCGCAGACGAAGCCCCCGAAGCAGCTGCCGAGGCTCCCGCCGAAGCACCCGCTGCCGAAGAGAACTAGTTTCTCTTCACCCACCAGACTCCGGTGTGAAGGCAATGGCCCAGGCCGCCAAGCACCACCTATAGGAAGGACGCCACACCATGGCGAAGCTCACCAACGAAGAGCTCATTGAAGCTTTCAAGGAACTGACCATCATCGAGCTCTCCGAGTTCGTCAAGCTCTTCGAAGAGACCTTCGAAGTTACTGCAGCTGCAGTTGCTGTTGCTGGCCCCGCCGGTGGCGGCGCAGCTGAAGAAGCTGAAGAGCAGACTGAATTCGACGTTATCCTCGAATCAGCTGGCGAAAAGAAGATCGCAGTGATCAAGGAAGTTCGCGCAATCACTTCCCTGGGTCTGAAGGAAGCTAAGGACGTTGTTGACAGCGCCCCCAAGGCTGTCCTCGAAGGCGTCACCAAGGAAGCTGCCGAAAAGGCAGTGGAGCAGCTCCAGGCTGCCGGCGCAACCGTTACCCTCAAGTAACTCACGCCGCTTCACGGAAAACCCCGTCCACTTCGGTGGGCGGGGTTTTCCTGCATTTAACCCAACGCGGGGTCACATATGGCCCATGAAGTGCCCACTATTGGGCCGTAAGTGACCCCGCGTTGCTAGTTTGGTTCGGAGATATCGGCGACGACGGCGCCCAGTGCTGCGGTGAGCGCATCGGCGTCCACAAACGCGCTGTAGCCGTGTTCGCCGGCGCCCATGGAGATCCGGCGGCCGGCAATGGTGGCGTCCGCGTACACCGGCCAGGCGGTGGTGCTGCCGAGCGGGGTGATGGTCCCGCGTTCGTAGCCGGTCGCACCAAGCGCCACGTCCGCGGGCGGCAACGAGAGTTTGTTGACGCCCACCAGGGTCCGCAGTTTTGGCCAGGAGATCTGCCGGTCACCCGGAATCAGCGCGAACAGGAACGTCCCGTCCTTGTGCTTGACCACCAGGGACTTCACGATGTCCGCGGGCGTGATGCCCAGAATCCCGGCAGCCTCCTCGAGGCTCCGCGCGGCCAGCCGCTCCACCAGCTGCACGTCCAAGCCGCGCCCGGCGGCGTCTGCAAGGAAGCGCTGACGTCCGACGGCGGCGCCCCCGTTGTCCACCTGCCCCGCCATCAGTCCCGGCCCACCATCAGTCCCGGTACAGCAGGAGCGCTTCGCCCTGGCCGCCGCCGCCGCACAGGGAGACCGCGGCCTTGCCGCTGCCCCGCCGTTTGAGTTCATGGGCCGCGTGGAGCGCCAACCGCGCACCGGACGCCCCGATCGGGTGGCCCAGGGCAATGGCGCCGCCGTGGATGTTGCACTTGTCCAGCGGGTAGTCCAGGTCCTTCAGCGACTGCACCGCGACTGAACCGAAGGCTTCGTTAATTTCGATGAAGTCCAGGTCGGCGGTGCTCCATTCCGCCCGCTGCAGTGCGTTCATGATCGCGTGGGACGGCTGCGAATGCAGGGAATTGTCCGGACCGGCAACCTGTCCGGGCTTCCCCACCACAGCCAGGTATTCCAAGCCGTTCTCCTCCGCGAAACGGCGCGATGCCAGCACCAGTGCGGAGGCGCCGTCGGACAGGGGAGAGGAGTTGCCGGCGGTGATGGTTCCGTCGCTGACAAAAGCTGCCCGGAGCCCGGCCAGGGACTCGATGGACGTGTTGGGCCGTACCCCTTCATCGGTGGAGACAACGATGGGATCTCCCTTGCGCTGCTTGACGCTGATGGGCGCTATCTCGTCGTCGAAGACGCCGTTCTTCGCCGCCAGCGCCGCACGCTGGTGCGAGTGGGCGGCCACGTTGTCCTGCGAGGTCCGGTCAATGCCCAGGGTCAGGTTCTTGGTCTCGGTGGACAGGCCCATGGACTGGCCGTCGAACGCATCCGTGAGGCCGTCGTGCGCCGCAACATCCAGCGCCTGGATGGCGCCATACGTCCAGCCCTGGCGCGAACCCGGCAGCAGGTGGGGCGCACGGGTCATGGATTCCTGGCCGCCGGCCACCACCACGGTGGCGTCGCCGCTGCGGATCATCCTGGCGGCGTCGATCACCGCGGTCAGCCCGGACAGGCACACCTTGTTGATGGTGACCGTGGGAACGTTCCAGCCGATTCCCGCTCCGATGGCGCTCTGGCGTGCGGGGTTCTGCCCGGCGCCGGCCTGCAGTACCTGGCCCATGATGACGGCGTCCACCTGGCCGGCGTCCACGCCGCTCGCTGCAATCGCGGACCTGATCGCGTGCGCTCCCAGTTCGACGGCGGTGAAGCTCGCCAGTTGCCCGTTGAGCCGGCCCTGCGGGGTGCGCGCACCGGCCAGGATGACCACGTCAGTGTTGTCGTTGGAGTTGCCCATTGTGATCTCTTCCGCTCTGAATCGATGTACTTCCAAGGCTACCGTGAGGCTTGTCACCTATTTATCCAAACGCCGCAGGGGTGCCGATGATTCCAATCGTGCCGGCCGTGGCCGCCAGGGGAGAACTACCCATCCGCCGGTTGTGCGCGAGGTCGCGGTGGTGCGTAGGGTGGACGGCGAAGACGAAAGCAACAGAGCAACGCAAACAGGGAGCAGCAGCATCTTGAAGAAAATCCTCGCCGCGGCAGCCATGGCCAGCCTCGCCGGACTCACCGCCTGCAGCGTTGCCACTCCTGCGCCGGACAGCACTTCATCCACAGCGGCCCCCACTGCGTCCACGTCCGCACCGTCCACCGCGTCGCCGTCGCGCTCCTCCAGTCCGTCAGCAGCGCCCCAGGCCGGAGGTGTTAAGGGAGCCTGCGAGACGTTCAACTCGCTCTACGCCGACTACAAGGCCATCGAGGATGATTCCAACGCCTACGAGGACATCTACTTTGCCGCGCAGGACGCCAAGGACACGGTGTCGGGGAACCTGGTGGGACTGTTTACCTCGCTCAGCGTCCTCGCTCTTGACCACTCCACGGCCGCGAAAAAGGGCGGCGAGCCGGAGCAGGCTTCCAAGGATGGTGTGCGGGATGCTGTCTTCGCAAACGCGGGCGAGTGCACCGCAGCGGACGTCACGCTCCGCCTCTAAACGCGGGCCAGAAGCCAAAAATCAGTGCTTGCAATAAGTCCGGTTGTGGGGTAGACACGTAATTGGTTTTGCCGTATCGTAGATATTTGCGTCTTCCCTGTTTACCTTCAGCCTTCATATAGCGGTGGGCTTTGCCTGGCAGCTGACCATCAACGTGCCGTCAACAACGTCACTGTATGGAAAGCCCCGGCCCGGGTCATATAGCGGAACCGGATGGTAGCACTGCGGAGTCACTCCGCAGGGTGCACAGCGGGGGAGATCTGAAAACGCCTGAAGGTCTGTGGAAGGATCCCTCTTGGTCGCCTCGAGCACCTCTAATAACGAAACCGCTAACACCGCCGACAGCACTGATGGTGCCACTCGCCGGCTCTCATTCGCAAAGATTCACGAACCGCTGGACGTTCCGAATCTCCTTGCCCTGCAGACGGACAGCTTCGACTGGCTGGTCGGAAACGAACGCTGGCAGGCGCGCGTAGCGAAGGCCGTCGAAGAAAACGATCTCAGCGTCGCCACCTCGTCCGGACTGTCGGACATCTTTGAAGAGATCTCCCCGATCGAGGACTTCCAGGGCACCATGTCCCTGAGCTTCTCCGATCCGGAGTTCGCTGACCCGAAGTACACGATGGCCGAGTGCAAGGACCGGGACGCAACGTACTCGGCACCGCTGTACGTCAAGGCCGAGTTCATGAACAACAACACGGGCGAAATCAAGCAGCAGACCGTGTTCATGGGCGACTTCCCCCTCATGACGGAGAAGGGCACCTTCGTCGTCAACGGCACCGAGCGTGTGGTCGTCTCCCAGCTGGTCCGTTCACCGGGCGCCTACTTTGAGCGCACCGCCGACAAGACCAGTGACAAGGACATCTTCACTGCCAAGATCATCCCGTCCCGCGGTGCATGGTTTGAACTCGAGATCGACAAGCGCGACCAGGTCGGCGTTCGCCTCGACCGCAAGCGCAAGCAGTCCGTCACCGTTCTGCTGAAGGCCCTCGGCTGGACCGAAGGGCAGATCCTCGAAGAGTTCGGCCAGTACGACTCCATGCGCGCAACGCTGGAGAAGGACGCCACCGAGACCCGCGAAGACGCGTTGCTGGACATCTACCGGAAGCTGCGACCGGGCGAGCCGCCCACAGTCGAGGCTGCCCAGTCCCTCCTGGACAACCTGTACTTCAACTCCAAGCGCTACGATCTGGCCAAGGTTGGCCGTTACAAGATCAACCGCAAGCTTGGCATCGACCGCTCCCTTGGCGACAAGGAAGCTTCGGTCCTGCACGTTGAAGACATCGTGGCCATGATCAAGTTCCTGGTTGCCCTGCACGCCGGCGAGAAGACCCTCACGGGCAAGCGCGACGGCCAGGACCACGAGCTGCGCGTTGAGATCGATGACATCGACCACTTCGGCAACCGTCGTATCCGCGCCGTCGGCGAGCTCATCGAGAACCAGGTCCGCACCGGCCTGTCCCGTATGGAGCGCGTTGTCCGCGAGCGGATGACCACCCAGGACGTCGAGGCCATCACGCCGCAGACGCTGATCAACATCCGCCCTGTCGTTGCAGCCATCAAGGAGTTCTTCGGAACTTCCCAGCTGTCACAGTTCATGGACCAGAACAACCCGCTGTCGGGTCTGACCCACAAGCGCCGTCTGTCCGCGCTTGGCCCGGGTGGTCTGTCCCGTGACCGTGCAGGCATGGAAGTTCGAGACGTTCACCCGTCCCACTACGGACGTATGTGCCCCATCGAAACCCCTGAAGGCCCGAACATTGGCCTGATCGGTTCGCTGGCATCCTACGGCCGCATCAACCCGTTCGGCTTCATCGAGACTCCTTACCGTCTCGTCGCTGAAGGCGTTGTCTCCGATGAGGTCCAGTACCTCACGGCCGACGACGAGGCAGAGGTCCTGATCGCACAGGCCAACGCTCCGCTGGATGAGAACAAGAAGTTCGCCGAAGAGACCGTCCTGGTCCGCGCCCGTGGTGGTGGAGGCGAGCCTGTGCTCGTTCCCGCCGGCGAGGTCGAGTTCATGGACGTTTCCCCGCGCCAGATGGTGTCCGTGGCTACGGCCCTGATCCCGTTCCTCGAGCATGACGATGCCAACCGCGCACTCATGGGTGCCAACATGCAGCGCCAGGCCGTGCCGCTGGTCCGTTCCGAGGCCCCGTTCGTGGGTACCGGCATGGAGCGCGCCGCAGCCGTCGACGCCGGTGATGTCACCATTGCGAAGAAGGCCGGTGTGGTTACCGAGGTCTCCGCTGAGCTCGTCATCATGCTCAACGACGACGGTACGGAAACCAACTACCGCATCAACAAGTTCGCACGCTCCAACCAGGGCAACTGCTACAACAACCGTGTCCTGGTGAACGAAGGCCAGCGCCTCGAGGTCGGCGGCATCATCGCCGACGGTCCGGCAACGGACCAGGGCGAACTCGCCCTCGGTAAGAACCTGCTCGTGGCATTCATGTCATGGGAAGGCCACAACTTCGAGGACGCCATCATCCTCTCGCAGCGAATTGTTGCCGAGGACGTTCTTTCCTCCATCCACATCGAGGAGCACGAGATCGATGCCCGCGACACCAAGCTTGGTGCCGAGGAAATCACCCGTGACATCCCCAACGTGTCCGAGGAAGTCCTGGCAGGCCTGGACGAGCGTGGAATCATCCACATCGGTGCCGAGGTTGAAGCCGGCGACATCCTGGTCGGAAAGGTCACCCCGAAGGGTGAAACCGAACTGACCCCGGAAGAGCGCCTGCTGCGTGCCATCTTCGGTGAGAAGTCCCGCGAAGTGCGCGACACCTCCCTGAAGGTTCCGCACGGCGAGTCCGGCACCGTCATCGGCGTCCGCGTCTTCGACCGCGACAACGACGACGAACTGCCCCCGGGCGTGAACCAGTTGGTGCGCGTCTACGTGGCCGCCAAGCGCAAGATCACCGACGGCGACAAGCTCGCCGGCCGTCACGGCAACAAGGGCGTTATCTCCAAGATCCTCCCGATCGAGGACATGCCCTTCCTTGCCGACGGTACCCCCGTTGATATTGTCCTGAACCCGCTGGGTGTTCCGGGCCGTATGAACGTCGGCCAGGTGCTGGAAACGCACCTCGGCTGGGTTGCCAAGACCGGTTGGAAGATCGAAGGCGAGCCCGAGTGGATGAAGCAGCTGCCGAACCTGCCGCGCGAGAGTGGCCAGACCACTGTTGCAACGCCGGTGTTCGACGGCGCCCGTGAAGAGGAAATCACGGGTCTGCTCGACTCCACCAACGTCACCCGCGACGGCGACCGCCTGATCAACTCCTCAGGCAAGACCCGCCTCTTCGACGGCCGCTCCGGCGAGCCGTTCCCGGATCCGATCTCGGTCGGCTACATGTACATCCTGAAGCTCCACCACCTGGTGGACGACAAGATCCACGCCCGTTCCACTGGCCCGTACTCCATGATCACGCAGCAGCCGCTGGGTGGTAAGGCACAGTTCGGTGGCCAGCGCTTCGGTGAGATGGAAGTGTGGGCGCTGGAAGCTTATGGCGCCGCGTACACCCTCCAGGAACTCCTCACCATCAAGTCGGATGATATCCACGGTCGTGTCAAGGTCTACGAAGCAATCGTCAAGGGCGAGAACATCCCCGAGCCGGGCGTTCCTGAGTCCTTCAAGGTCTTGATCAAGGAAATGCAGTCGCTGTGCCTGAACGTGGAAGTACTTTCCACGGACGGAACCACAATTGAAATGCGTGACTCTGATGACGCAGTCTTCACGGCTGCGGAAGAACTGGGCATCGATCTGTCTCGTGCAGAGCCCAGTTCCGTAGAAGAGGTTTAGCAGGTTGATGTCCGACGGCGGGTGACCACCCGCCGTCGGACATCACCTCCCTCTTCCCGTAACCAAGACTTCAGAATTTAGAGAACAAGAGAGAACAGGGACCATATGTCCAGCGAATCCTCCTTCGGCCTCATGCAGATCGGCCTCGCCACCGCGGATGACATCCGTGGCTGGTCTTACGGCGAGGTTAAGAAGCCGGAAACCATCAACTACCGCACGCTCAAGCCCGAGAAGGACGGCCTCTTCTGCGAGAAGATCTTCGGCCCTTCCCGTGACTGGGAATGCTACTGCGGTAAGTACAAGCGTGTGCGCTTCAAGGGCATCATCTGCGAGCGGTGTGGCGTTGAAGTCACCCGTGCGAAGGTCCGCCGTGAGCGCATGGGCCACATCGAGCTGGCCGCCCCGGTCACGCACATCTGGTACTTCAAGGGTGTTCCGTCCCGTTTGGGCTACCTCCTTGACCTGGCACCGAAGGACCTCGAAAAGGTCATCTACTTCGCTGCCTACATGATCACCAGCGTCGACGCCGACAGCCGCCACGAGGAACTGCCCAACCTGCAGGTTGAGCACGACATCGAGAAGAAGCAGCTGATCGACAACCGCGACTCCGACATCGCCACGATCGCCCGTGACCTCGAAAACGAGATCGCGCGCCTCGAAGGTGAAGGTGCCAAGGCTGCCGACAAGAAGAAGGCCCGCGACTCCGCGGACCGTCAGATGGCCAACGTGCGTAAGCGTGCCGACGCCGAGATCGAGCGCCTCGAGCAGGTCTGGGACCGTTTCAAGAACCTGAAGGTCGCAGACCTCGAAGGCGACGAAGGCCTCTACCGCGAGCTGCGCGACCGCTACGGCATGTACTTCGAGGGCTCCATGGGTGCCGAAGCCATCAAGAAGCGCCTTGAGAACTTCGACATGCAGGCCGAGTCTGACCTGCTGCGCGACATCATCGCCAACGGCAAGGGCCAGCGCAAGACCCGCGCCCTGAAGCGCCTGAAGGTGGTCAACGCGTTCCTGACCACCAACAACAGCCCGCTCGGCATGGTGCTGGACGCTGTCCCGGTGATCCCGCCGGAACTGCGCCCGATGGTCCAGCTGGACGGTGGCCGCTTCGCGACCTCCGACCTCAACGACCTCTACCGTCGTGTGATCAACCGCAACAACCGCCTCAAGCGCCTGCTTGACCTCGGTGCCCCGGAGATCATCGTCAACAACGAGAAGCGCATGCTTCAGGAAGCTGTTGACAGCCTCTTCGACAACGGCCGTCGCGGCCGTCCGGTCACCGGTCCTGGCAACCGTCCGCTGAAGTCCCTGAGCGACATGCTCAAGGGCAAGCAGGGCCGTTTCCGCCAGAACCTCCTCGGCAAGCGCGTTGACTACTCCGGCCGTTCGGTCATCGTCGTTGGCCCGCAGCTGAAGCTGCACCAGTGTGGCCTGCCCAAGCAGATGGCACTGGAGCTCTTCAAGCCGTTCGTGATGAAGCGCCTGGTTGACCTCAACCACGCACAGAACATCAAGTCGGCCAAGCGTATGGTCGAGCGTTACCGTCCGCAGGTCTGGGACGTGCTGGAAGAGATCATCACCGAACACCCGGTGCTGCTCAACCGTGCACCTACCCTGCACCGCCTCGGCATCCAGGCGTTCGAACCGCAGCTTGTTGAAGGTAAGGCAATCCAGCTCCACCCGCTGGTTTGTGGCGCCTTCAACGCTGACTTCGACGGCGACCAGATGGCAGTCCACCTGCCGCTGAGCCCCGAGGCCCAGGCGGAGGCACGCATCCTGATGCTGTCCTCGAACAACATCCTGAAGCCGTCCGACGGCCGCCCGGTCACCCTGCCTTCGCAGGATATGATCATCGGTCTCTACCACCTGACCACCAAGCGTGTCGGTTCAGCCGGCGAAGGACGCGTCTTCTCCTCGGTTGCCGAAGCCATCATGGCTTACGACCTCCGCGAGCTGCACCTGAACTCGCAGGTCCGGATCCGTCTCGAAGGCTTCGTTCCTTACGCTGGCTGGGAAGCCCCGGAAGGCTGGGAGCCCGGCCAGCCGGTCATCGTCCAGACCTCCCTGGGCCAGGTTATCTTCAACGAGACCCTGCCGGCCGATTACCCGTGGGTTGAGAACGTTGCGGACAAGGGCGAACTGTCCACGATCGTCAACGACCTCGCCGAGCGCTACCCGAAGGTGGTCACGGCGGCAACGCTGGACAACCTGAAGGACGCCGGTTTCTACTGGGCCACCCGCTCGGGCGTTACGGTTGCCATCTCGGACATCGAGGTGCCCAAGGACAAGCCGCGGATCCTCGCTGGTTACGAGACCATGGCTGCCAAGATCCAGGGCCAGTACGACAAGGGCCTGATCGACGACGACGAGCGTCGCCAGGAACTGATCGAGATCTGGAACAAGGCAACCAACGAAATCGCCCAGGTGATGCGTGACAACCTGTCGCCGATGAACACCATCAACCGCATGGTGTCCTCCGGTGCACGTGGTAACTGGATGCAGGTCCGTCAGATCGCGGGTATCCGTGGCCTGGTGGCCAACCCTAAGGGTGAAATCATCCCGCGTCCCATCAAGTCCTCCTACCGCGAGGGCCTGTCGGTGCTGGAATACTTCATCGCCACGCACGGCGCCCGTAAGGGTCTGGCTGACACCGCGCTGCGTACCGCCAACTCGGGTTACCTGACCCGTCGTCTGGTGGACGTGTCGCAGGACGTCATCGTCCGCGAAGAGGACTGCGGCACCGAACGCGGCCTGGTCACGGCAATCGCCGTGCCGGACGCCAACGGCGAGCTGGTCCTGGACGAGAACGTCGAGAACAGCGCCTACGCCCGTACGCTCGCTGTTGATGTTGTGGACTCCAAGGGCAATGTCCTTGCAGCCGGCGGCACCGACTGCGGCGACGTGGTTATCGCTGAGCTGTTCGCAGCCGGCATCACCGAGGTCAAGGTCCGCTCCGTACTCACCTGTGAGTCCAGCGTCGGCACCTGCGCCCTGTGCTACGGCCGTTCACTGGCCACCGGCAAGACCGTGGACATCGGCGAGGCCGTCGGCATCATCGCCGCACAGTCCATCGGTGAGCCCGGTACCCAGCTGACCATGCGTACGTTCCACACCGGTGGTGCTGTTTCCGCCAGCGGTGGCGACGACATCACCCAGGGTCTGCCCCGTATCCAGGAGCTCTTCGAAGCCCGTACTCCGAAGGGTGTCGCACCGATTGCTGAAGCAGCCGGCCGCATCGCCATCGAAGAGTCCGAGCGCCAGATGCGCCTGGTCATCACTCCGGATGACGGATCTGAAGAGATCGCCTACCCGGTACTTCGCCGTTCACGCCTCCTCATCGAGGATGGCGAGCACGTCACAGTAGGCCAGAAGCTCATCAACGGTCCGGTGGATCCCAAGCAGGTTCTGCGCATCATGGGTCCCCGTGCCGCGCAGAAGTTCCTGGTGGACGAAGTCCAGGGCGTGTACCGCAGCCAGGGCATCGGTATCCACGACAAGCACGTCGAGGTTATCGTCCGCCAGATGCTGCGCCGCGTCACGGTCATCGAGTCCGGCGAATCGGATCTGCTCCCCGGCGAGCTCGCCGAGCGCAGCCGCTTCGAGGAGGCCAACCGCCGCGTTGTGTCCGAGGGCAAGACTCCGGCTTCCGGACGTCCTGAGCTCATGGGCATCACCAAGGCGTCCCTGGCCACCGAGTCCTGGCTGTCTGCAGCTTCCTTCCAGGAGACCACCCGCGTCCTGACGCAGGCGGCCATGGAAGGCAAGAGTGATCCGCTGCTCGGCCTCAAGGAAAACGTCATCATCGGTAAGCTGATCCCGGCCGGCACGGGTCTCCCGCGCTACACCGAGGTCACCGTGGAGCCCACTGAGGAAGCGAAGGCCAACCTGTTCACCGGCCCCAGCGCGTTCAGTGACTTCTCGTACGACTCCCTGGGCGGCGACGGAGCTCCTGAGTTCCACGCCATCCCGCTGGATGACTACGATCTCGGCAACGATTTCCGCTAGTCGATTGCATTGAAAGGCCCCGCTTCCACTCTGTGGCGGCGGGGCCTTTTGCATACGCCCGTTTAAAGGCCGGGATCCGGCCGTGCTAAACTTTGTGTAATTGTTCTGTGTGGCAGTGGATGAAGGCCGCCGCAGCATCATTTTGGTTTTGTTCTCATGATGCTGGGTGGAGCTTGTTTCCGGGTTGCGGGTAAGGTGCGCAACGAATGCCACGCTTTTGCACGCCTACGCAAGTTTCCAGAGGCCGCAGCTGCAGGAACAACGCCAAAACCATTGTGCTCAGGCTGGCGCCTGAGTGTGAAGGTAGAGATCAAACCAACGGAGAACACGAGAGTGCCTACGATTAACCAGCTGGTCCGCAAGGGCCGCACGCCTAAGGTCAAAAAGACCAAGGCTCCAGCGCTTAACGGCAGCCCGATGCGCCGCGGTGTTTGCACCCGCGTTTACACCACCACCCCCAAGAAGCCGAACTCGGCTCTTCGTAAGGTTGCACGTGTGCGCCTCAACGGTGGCGTTGAAGTTACCGCTTACATCCCCGGTGTAGGCCACAACCTGCAGGAGCACTCCATTGTGCTCGTTCGCGGCGGTCGCGTGAAGGACCTCCCCGGTGTCCGTTACAAGATCGTCCGTGGCGCCCTCGATACCCAGGGTGTGAAGAACCGTAAGCAGGCACGCAGCCGTTACGGCGCAAAGATGGAGAAGAAGTAATATGCCTCGCAAGGGTCCGGCCCCCAAGCGGCCGCTCGTACTAGATCCGGTTTACGGCTCCCCGCTGGTTACCCAGCTGATCAACAAGGTGCTGGTTGACGGTAAGAAGTCCACCGCAGAGCGCATTGTTTACGGTGCCCTCGAAGGCGCCCGCGCCAAGTCCGGCGGCGATCCCGTGGCAGCCCTCAAGAAGGCCATGGAGAACGTCAAGCCTTCCCTCGAGGTCCGCTCACGCCGCGTTGGTGGCGCTACCTACCAGGTTCCGGTTGAGGTCAAGCCGGGCCGCTCCACCGCCCTCGCCCTGCGTTGGCTGGTTGGCTACTCCAAGGCCCGCCGTGAAAAGACCATGACCGAGCGCCTCCAGAACGAAATCCTGGATGCCTCCAACGGTCTCGGTGCCGCTGTGAAGCGTCGCGAAGACACCCACAAGATGGCCGAGTCCAACAAGGCCTTCGCACACTACCGCTGGTAATACTTCCCGGACGCCGCCGGCTCGACTGAGCCGGCGGCTAACGTGTAGTCCATCCGAAAGGGAGACACCGTGGCACAGGACGTGCTTACAGACCTTAGTAAGGTCCGCAACATCGGCATCATGGCCCACATCGATGCTGGCAAGACCACCACCACCGAGCGCATTCTGTTCTACACAGGTGTGAACCACAAGATCGGCGAAACGCACGACGGCGCTTCGACCACTGACTGGATGGAACAGGAGAAGGAACGCGGCATCACCATCACGTCTGCCGCCGTGACCTGCTTCTGGGACAACAACCAGATCAACATCATTGACACCCCCGGCCACGTTGACTTCACCGTCGAGGTTGAGCGCTCACTGCGCGTCCTCGACGGCGCCGTTGCCGTGTTCGATGGTAAAGAAGGTGTCGAGCCCCAGTCTGAGACCGTTTGGCGCCAGGCTGACAAGTACAACGTTCCGCGCATCTGCTTCGTCAACAAGATGGACAAGCTCGGCGCTGACTTCTACTACACGGTAGACACCATCATCAGCCGCCTCGGTGCCAAGCCGCTTGTTATGCAGCTGCCGATCGGTGCCGAGAACGACTTCGTCGGCGTTGTCGACATCCTGGAAATGCGCGCGCTGGTCTGGCCGGGCGACTCCAAGGGTGACGTCACCATGGGTGCCAAGTACGAGGTCCAGGAGATCCCCGCGGATCTGCTGGAGAAGGCCAAGGAATACCGGGCTGCCCTCGTTGAGACGGTGGCTGACGCTACCGAAGAGCTCATGGAGAAGTACCTCGAGGGTGAAGAACTCACCGTCGAGGAGCTCAAGGCCGGCATCCGCAAGATGACGATCAACTCTGAGCTCTACCCGGTCTTCTGTGGCTCCGCGTTCAAGAACCGCGGCGTTCAGCCGATGCTTGACGCCGTGGTTGACTACCTGCCCAACCCGCTCGACGTCCCGCCGATGATCGGTCACGATCCTCGCGACGAAGAGAAGGAACTCACGCGCGCGCCTTCCTCCGAGGAGCCGTTCTCGGCTCTGGCATTCAAGATTGCCGCGCACCCCTTCTTCGGCCAGCTCACCTTCATCCGTGTGTACTCCGGTCACGTCGAAGCGGGTGCCCAGGTGGTCAACTCCACCAAGGGCAAGAAGGAGCGCATCGGCAAGCTGTTCCAGATGCACGCCAACAAGGAAATGCCCGTTGAGGGCGCTACCGCCGGCCACATCTACGCAGCGATCGGTCTGAAGGACACCACCACGGGTGACACCCTGTGTGACTCCAGCAACCAGATCGTCCTCGAGTCCATGAGCTTCCCGGAGCCCGTGATCTCGGTTGCCATCGAACCGAACACGAAGGGTGACCAGGAGAAGCTCTCACTGGCTATCCAGAAGCTCTCCGCTGAGGACCCGACCTTCCAGGTCTCCCTCAACGAGGACACCGGTCAGACCATCATCGCCGGCATGGGCGAGCTCCACCTGGATATCCTGGTGGACCGCATGCGCCGCGAATTCAAGGTCGAGGCAAACGTCGGCAAGCCGCAGGTTGCTTACCGCGAAACCATCAAGAATGTTGTTGCGCGTCACGACTACACGCACAAGAAGCAGACCGGTGGATCGGGTCAGTTCGCAAAGATCCAGATTGCCATTGGGCCGCTGGACACTTCCGAGGGCGAGCTGTACGAGTTCGAGAACAAGGTCACTGGTGGCCGTATTCCTCGCGAATACATCCCGTCGGTGGACGCCGGTATCCAGGATGCACTGAACGACGGCGTCCTGGCCGGTTACCCGGTTGTCGGCATCAAGGCGACGCTGATTGACGGCGCTTACCACGATGTTGACTCCTCGGAAATGGCGTTCAAGATTGCCGGCCGTATGGCTTTCAAGGAAGCCGCACGTAAGGCGAACCCCATCCTGCTCGAACCGCTGATGGATGTAGAGGTCCGCACCCCTGAGGAATACATGGGTGAAGTTATCGGTGACCTCAACTCCCGCCGTGGCCAGATGCAGTCCATGGAAGATGCACAGGGTGTCAAGGTCATACGTGCGCACGTCCCGCTGTCCGGCATGTTCGGCTACATCGGTGACCTGCGTTCCAAGACCCAGGGCCGCGCTGTGTATTCCATGACGTTCCACAGCTACGCCGAGGTCCCGAAGGCATTTGCCGACGAGATCATCCAGAAGAACCGCGGCGAATAGTCCTTCGGACTTTCACAGCGAACAAACTCGGGTGCGCTTCCGGTAAACGGAAGCTCACCTGGTGCAGATGGCCGGGTCCCGGTCCAGACCGGTTCCCGGCCATCTGCACGAACAGGCTCGAGGGACTAGTATTAGTTCCTGAATCTGCAATTTCACCAATCCAAAGCCCCCCAAGTAGACTTGCCTGAGTTTCTGCCGCGATAAGCGCGGTTGAAGGGTAAGTCATTTGAAAACGTTCTAGGAGGAACCTGTGGCAAAGGCAAAGTTCGAGCGGACTAAGCCGCACGTCAACATCGGCACCATTGGTCACGTTGACCACGGTAAGACGACGCTGACTGCCGCCATTTCCAAGGTGCTGTACGACAAGTACCCGACTCTCAACGAGCAGCGCGACTTCGCGTCGATTGACTCTGCTCCGGAAGAGCGCCAGCGTGGTATCACGATCAACATTTCCCACGTTGAGTACCAGACCGAGAAGCGCCACTACGCACACGTAGACGCTCCGGGTCACGCTGACTACATCAAGAACATGATCACCGGTGCTGCACAGATGGACGGTGCAATCCTCGTGGTTGCCGCCACTGACGGCCCGATGGCACAGACCCGCGAGCACGTTCTGCTCGCCCGCCAGGTTGGCGTTCCCTACCTGCTGGTTGCGCTGAACAAGTCGGACATGGTTGACGACGAAGAGCTGCTGGACCTCGTTGAAATGGAAGTTCGTGAGCTGCTTTCGGCTCAGGGCTTCGATGGCGACGAAGCTCCCGTTGTTCGCGTTTCAGGCCTGAAGGCCCTCGAAGGCGACCCCATCTGGGTCAAGTCCGTCGAGGACCTCATGGCAGCGGTTGACGAGTCCGTTCCGGACCCCGTACGTGACCGTGACAAGCCGTTCCTGATGCCGATCGAAGATGTCTTCACGATCACCGGCCGTGGCACCGTTGTAACGGGCCGCGCCGAGCGTGGAACCCTCGCCATCAACTCCGAGGTTGAGATCGTTGGCATCCGCCCGATCCAGAAGACCACGGTTACCGGTATCGAGATGTTCCACAAGCAGCTCGACGAAGCATGGGCCGGCGAGAACTGTGGCCTCCTGCTCCGCGGTCTGAAGCGTGATGACGTAGAGCGTGGCCAGGTTGTCGTCAAGCCGGGTTCCATCACCCCGCACACCGACTTCGAGGCCAACGTCTACATCCTCTCCAAGGACGAAGGCGGACGTCACAACCCGTTCTACTCGAACTACCGCCCGCAGTTCTACTTCCGCACCACGGACGTAACCGGCGTTATCACCCTGCCGGAAGGCACGGAAATGGTTATGCCTGGCGACAACACTGAGATGACCGTTGCGCTCATCCAGCCCATCGCCATGGAAGAGGGCCTCGGCTTCGCTATCCGCGAAGGCGGCCGCACCGTTGGTTCAGGACGCGTTACCAAGATCATCAAGTAATTTACTTGTTGATTACGGAGCTGATCGCCGTCTGACGGCCTGACGCGAAGTTTGGAACAGCCCCGCTGCTAGTGCAGCGGGGCTGTTCTTTGCTACTATTAATCCAATCACTGGATTAATTGTGCAGGCAGGCCTGTCCTTGGAAAGGGATCGCCGTGAGGGACGAATCTTATGAAGCGGGGTACCGCGCCGGTCACCTTCAGGGGTGGCTTGACGCCGTGGCCAAGCTTCAGGCGTCCGGCCAGCCAAGTCCGGGGGCCACGCAATCGCCAAGTTCTGCTGACGCCGACTCACGGCTGGGGGAGGGCCCGCCCCTGGGGCAGCGTACGACGACGGCGGCAGCCGGCAGTGTGCCCACGCCGGCCACGCCAGTGCCCGCCGACGTCAGCATCTCCCTGGTGCCGGCGTCGCCTTTGGCGCCCTTATCGTCGCCGTCGCCCACCGCGTCGGTGCCACCGGGGATTCCGCCGCAGTCTCCGGCCGCCTCGTTCCAGACATATCCGGAGACACCGGCTGAGCGCCAGGCCCGCCGTGAAAAGCGGGACCGGCAGAACATCAACATCACGCTGTACGTGGCCAGCCTGCTGCTGGTGGCTGCCGCAGCACTCTTCATCGGCACCAGCCTTCCGCCCATGTTGCGCTTTGCCGGAGTCTGCGCAGTCACGGCGCTTTTCTATGGCGCGGGATTTGTACTGCACGCCCGGGTCCCGCGGCTGAAGCCTGCTGCCGTGGCGTTCACCGGCACCGGGCTTGCCCTGGTTCCTGTGACCGGGCTGGCACTGTACAACTTCGCATTGCATCACGGCCCGTCTGCCTGGCTGATCACGTCGCTGATCGGTACCGCGGCTTATGTTGCGGCGGCGGTCCGGCTGGAGAGCAGGGTTCTCGTGTACCTTTCCTTCACGTTTGTGGCTTCCACAGCGTTCTCCGGCGTTTCAATCCTGGGTGGCGCGCTCGTCTGGTATTTCGCTGCGCTCATAGCCGTCGCCGTGCTGCTAACTGGCATTGCCCTTGCCCGGCCGCGTTGGCTGCCGCCGGTGTATGTCAGGCCGTTGATGGTCTTGCACCCGTTGGTGGTTCCGGCCGTTGCCGTCGCCGCGACCTGCGTGCCGTTGCACTTGGACAAAGCTGAGTACGCGTTGGTCATCGGGATGTGCGGAGTCTATTTTGCCCTTATGGCCGCTGTTCCGGGGCGGTTCCGGCTGATCAACTTCTATGCGGCACGGGCCGCCCTGACTGTAGCTGCCGCCGTCGAGATCTGGCACCTGACCGGCCGGGGTTCCGATGCCCTGCTCTCCGTCGGCCTACTGTTCGCCGCCCAGGCAGTGGGGCTGGCGTTTCTGTCGGCCAGGCTGACGGGCTGGTTTCCCCAGCAGCACGCAGGCTCGTCCGCCGCCGGCAACAGCCCAAACGCCGCTGGAGAACGCTGGCAGGTTGATGCCCGGGCGACGTTTGCTCTGCAACTCGCTGCCACCACGGCGTTCAGCGTTCAGGAGACCGCTGTCGGCTTCTTCCGCGCTATGGACGGCTACGGTTCAGTCGCAGCGGGTACTACGGTGCCGCTGTGGGTGCCGGTGGCCTTATCGTTGGCCACGGGCATGGTGCTGGCAGCCAAGTGGGCCGGCCGGGCCGAATGGGCCCCCGTGGCCGCACTGGTCTTGGCCGGCATAGTTTCGCCTTCGATGGGCGCGTGGCCGCTCGCCGGAATGCTGCTCGCCGCGGCCGGCTTCTGGGCGATCCGTGGGGTTTTTGCGGCTGGTGATTTCCGCGGCCGGTTGGTTCTGGGGTCCCGGTTGGCCCTCACCTGTGCGGTCCCCGTAACTGTCGCGGCCGTGATGGATGACGGCCCCGGGCGGGCCGAGGCGTCCGTGTTCGCGCTGTTGCTGGCACTCGTGTGCCAGCAACTCCTTACGGCGCTCCTGGAACGCGCGGGCGTGCGGACGTTGGCGCCGGAGGCAACCTTGGGCGTCTTCGGTGCGGGGGGTGCACTGGTTCTGGTCGGGATGCCGTTCATAGAGACCTCGCCGGACCACGGCCTGACAGCCGTTTGCGTGATCATCCAGCTTGCTGCCGCTTTTGTCATCGGAGCCCTGGTGGTTCCACGGCCGGCTACGGAACCGGTCTGGGTTGCAACGGTGTGGGAGGCCTTGCCGCTGGGTATGTCCGTGGTCGCCGCGACGGTCGCGTTCCAAGCCGTTTCACAAGGCGCCGGGAACGTGGCGTTGTTGTTGGTGGTGGCGTATCTGATCATCACTGCGGTTCGTCTGCCCCTGCGCCAACATCGCTGGGCCTACTGGTGGTTCGCCAGGGCGGCAGCCACCGTACTTGCCCTGACAGCTTTTCACCAGCTGCGGCGGGACGGCGGCCCGGTGGTCATCGCGGACGAAGTGGTCCACCCGGCAACGGTCCTGGTGACCGTGCTGGCACTCCAGCTGTGCTTTCCGCTGGTGGCTGCCATCCGCCGTCGAGCTCCCCGCGGGATTCTTGCTGACGCGGGCGCAGTGCTCCTTCTCCAGTTGGCCGGCATTACCAGCCTCTTGCAGTCAGGTTCCGCAGACTGGCAGGAAACCTCCGCTGCAGGACTCGTGGCCCTAGGCGCGGCGGCCTCGGGGTACTTCCTTCGCAGAGTGGCGGGTGCAGTCTGGTTGGCCCCGTTTGCATTTGTTGTGCTGCTGGTCTTCAGCGATGGCGATCCACTTCGGGTGGAACTGATCCTGGGTATCTTCGCGGTCTACTCCACGCTGATGGTGGTGGCCGAGCGACAGCGGGCCAGGAAGGGCTGGTACTTTGTGGCGGCCCGCGTGCTGACGGCAGGCCTCGCGGTGGTCCTCAGCTACGACATCACCGCGTCGCCCACTGTGGTTTCGGTGACCTTTGCCCTGGTGCTCGCGGCCCAGCATGCCGTCCGCTGGGTGATGCGCTCACGGCTGGCTGACATCCCCTTCCAGCAGGCTGCAGTCTGGATCACCCTGGCCGGGCAAGCCTTGCTGCCGCTGGTCTACGTGACGAGGCCGGGCGGCGTCGGGCTGCTGGCGCAGGACGCCGACGGCGGCCGCTGGGTGGTGTTGCTGGAACTGCTGTTGCTGCTGGTCGCTGCTGTGGTGGCCAGGAGACTCTTCAATGCCAACGGAGCCCGCTACTTCGCTGTGTATGCGGCGCTGTTCGGCGTGGTCGCCCTGGGCCCGCTGTTCACGTTTGGCGGGACGTTCCTTGTGACTGCGGTCCTGAGCCACACCGGCACTGCCCTGACTCTGCTGGGTGGTGCGCTGCTTGCAACCGCTGCCGGCATCCTGCGACACCGGCAGAACGCGGGCCGGCAGAACGGGCTCACTCAGAACGGGCACGCGCAGAATGGTCACCAACAGACCGCTGGCGACGCGGACGTCGAGCACTGGCTCTGGCTGGTTACCGCCGGCTCGTTTGCCGGTGTTGGGCTGCTGATCTCGCCGTTGGCGGCCGACTGGGTGGCGGGAGCGGCTGTACTGGTCCTGTCAACCGTGTGCTTTACCGCGTCGCATATCGAGGATCTGCCGGTCCTGTATCCGCCGGCTGCCGTGGCCGCGCTCGGCGGGTCCGTGGCCTTGGCGGCGGAGGCGTATCAGGATGTCCCCGGCGTCTGGGACGGATTCCTGCCATGGCTGACCGGCGCGGGCGTGGCTTCGGCCGCCCTCTATTCCGTGCGGCTCATGCGCAGCGGCCCGTTGCAGGCCGAGCCGGTGCGTCGTTGGTCGCTTGCCGGTGCGGCGTTCCTCGGCCTCATGCTGGTGGTCTTCGTCGGAATCCGGCACGATGCAACGTCCTGGACGGCGGCCGCCGTGCTGGCCGCCGCCGTCGGGGTGTCCTACAGGGAGGCACCCGCAAGGGCGCGACGGATCGCCCTCGAAGTGGGTGCGTTGCTCCTCACCGTAGCCATCCAGCGTGCTGCCATCTTCGAACTGGACGCGCCTGAAGGTCGCACAGGCCGGCTATTGACCGACCTTCCCAGTCCCTTCTGGGTTGTCCAGTGGTACGTGGTCCTGGCCGCTGTCCTCGGTGGCTTGCGCTACTTCGCCGGCAACCAGGCTGCCGGCCGGTTCCTGGTGGGCGCGGCCTCTGCGTTGCTCTCGCTGAGCGGCCTCGGCATAGTGTTCGGCGGGAACGCTGGGCAGCAGCTATGGGTCCTGGTGCTCTTTGCCCTGCTGCTCATGGCAGGCCTTGGACTGGGGGAACGGCTCTTCGTCTGGTGGGGCGCGGCAGGGGTGGCCGTCTGCATTCTGTGGGCCATGCGGCAGTACACGTTCCTGCTGTTGGCGTTCATCGCTGTGGGGCTGATCGTCTTTGCCGTCTGGCGGCTGAACCGTGGAACGGCCGGTCAGGCGCCGGAGGCGGGACCAGAGGTGACCCCGGGTCCTGAGTCCAGCCCGCCGTCCCGCGACCGCCGTGAACCGTCCCGCCGGCACTGATACTGTTGCTGACAGCGAGAGGAGTACATCATGGAATGGCTGATTTTTCTGATCATCGTGGTCGCCGTGGTCGCCGGAGTTTTCTGGGCCAAGAAGCATTTCCGCACCGAGATTGACCGCGCCAAGCGCATCAACCGGGCAAACAAGGACAAGTAGCAAGGCCACTGGGCCTCAGCTGGCCGGGGTGTTCGCCGGTGTTCAGCCGGGCTGGCCTTCGCCGGCCAGCGATTTCCGGGCCTGACTGAGCGCGCGGTACCAGTAGAACGATTCCTTGGGTGTGCGCTCCAGGGTGTCGAAATCCACGTGCACCAGGCCGAAGCGCTGGGAGTACCCCGCGGCCCATTCGAAGTTGTCCATCAGCGTCCAGACGTAGTAGCCGCGGAGGTCCACGTCGTGGGCGATTCCGCCCGGGGCCGTCGCTTCCAGCGCGTGCCGCAGGTGGTCCGCGATGTAATTGATCCGCCCCAGGTCCTGGATAGGGCCGCTCACATGGTTGGGCTCCGGGAAGCTGGCGCCGCTTTCGGTGATGTACAGCGGGGGCAGGTCCCCTTGATAGCGGTCCTTTAGTTCGCGCAGCAGGATGCCAAGGTGCTCCGGCGCTACCGGCCAGCCGAAACCCGTGGTGCCGTATTCGGGGAACGGCTCCTGATGGAACGGCACCCGCACCATCGCCTCGGCAGGACCGGTGGGGCTTTCGGCCGGACCCCGTCCGGCTGCCACCTTCGTGGGGTAGTAATAGTTCACGCCGTAGAAGTCCAGGGGCTGGTGGATGGTGCGGAGGTCGGCGTCGGGGATTCTGCCGAACGACCGGAACCAGGGCTTGGCGATGAGCGGCGGACGGGGGTATCGGCCCAGGAGGACCGGATCGGCATAGATGCGGTTGAGCATCAGGTCGAAAACCAGCGCGATGTATTTGTCCGTGATTTTTCGCGTGGCCGGCCGGACGGGGGAGTGGAGGTTGGTCACGCCGATTCCGCCGCGGACCCCTGCTGCGCGCAGCGCCTGGACGGCCATGCCATGGGCAAGCAGCTGGTTGTGGACAGCAGGAAAGGCATCAAAGAGGAGATCCCGTCCGGGGGCATGGACGCCCAGCGCATAGCCGTTGAGGACTACCGAGGCTGGTTCGTTGAGGGTTACCCACTGGTCTACGCGGTCACCAAAACGCCGGCCGGCCTCGCCTGCGTACTCAGCGAAGCGTTCGGCGGTGGCCCTGTTCATCCAGCCGCCACGGTGCTCCAAGGGCAATGGCGTATCCCAGTGGTAGAGGGTGGCCATGGGGGAGATGCCGGCTTCGAGCAGCTGGTCGATCAGGCGGTCGTAGAAGTCCAGGCCCTGTTTGTTGAACGCGCCGCGGCCGTCCGGCTGGATCCGCGGCCAGGAGATGGAAAAGCGGTAGGAATCCACGCCGAGGTCCCGCATCAGAGCCACATCTTCGGGCGAGCGGTTGTAGTGGTCGCAGGCCACGGCGGGGGAGTGTCCATCAATGATCGCGCCGGGTTTCTCCGCGAAGGCGTCCCAGCCGGAGGGACCCCGTCCGTCAGCGGAGAGGGAGCCTTCGATCTGGAAGGCGGCCGCGGCAACACCCAAGGTGAACGAGCTGGGCAGTAGGTCGGCCAGATCCTGGACGGAAACGTCATTTTCGACGGTCATTCCCCCATCATCCATTCGGATGTTGCCGAAGGCAATGACCCCAGGCCGCGCAGGGCCCGAATGCGCACCGGGCCGGACGGGGAGGTGTCAGCCTGCAGATTCGCTTCTGGGCATAATATCCGGCATACTAGATGAGTTGTTCAAGCGCTTCTTCGTGTCCCGATCCGGATAATGCCGGGTGTCAGGGTCCAAGTGGAAGCCCAAACATAACCCACTCCCCATGGAACTGCGGATTTGTATGCGTGCTAAGCGCGACACGCCCGACCGCGGGGGTCGGTTACGTCGGCAGGTTGAGGAACCCGGATTCATCCGGATTCAGCTTGTGCGGCGGGTGGTAGTTCAGACTTCAAATGCTTCGGCAGCCACATGCAACAAGAAAGTGAACAGAGCAGCCCTCACCGGGAGCAGCACTAACTGAAAGAGAGTCAGGCGACATGGCGGGACAAAAAATCCGCATCCGGCTGAAGTCATATGACCACGAGGTCATTGACGTTTCAGCACGGAAGATCGTTGAGACGGTCACGCGCGCAGGCGCAACGGTAGTTGGCCCCGTGCCGCTGCCAACGGAGAAGAACATTTACTGTGTTATCCGCTCTCCGCACAAGTACAAGGACAGCCGCGAGCACTTTGAAATGCGCACGCACAAGCGTCTTATCGACATCATCGATCCCACGCCGAAGGCTGTTGATTCGCTTATGCGTCTCGACCTGCCGGCCGACGTGAACATCGAAATCAAGCTGTAGGGAGGTGCTGAGAGACTATGACCGCAACCCGTAACGTAAAGGGCCTGCTGGGCACGAAGCTCGGCATGACCCAGGTCTGGGACGAGAACAACAAGCTCATCCCCGTCACTGTGGTCCAGGCAGATTCGAACGTCATCACCCAGCTGCGCAACGCAGACACTGATGGCTACGTAGCTGTTCAGATCGGCTACGGCCAGATCGATCCCCGCAAGGTCACCAAGCCGCTGGCTGGTCACTTTGAAAAGGCAGGCGTCACGCCTCGCCGCCACGTCGTCGAACTGCGCACTGCAGATGCTGACACTTACGAGCTGGGCCAGGAGCTTTCTGTTGAGCTCTTCGA
Organism: Pseudarthrobacter sulfonivorans; assembly: GCF_001484605.1. Classification (NCBI taxonomy): domain Bacteria; kingdom Bacillati; phylum Actinomycetota; class Actinomycetes; order Micrococcales; family Micrococcaceae; genus Pseudarthrobacter; species Pseudarthrobacter sulfonivorans. The sequence goes on from NZ_CP013747.1 coordinate 3,726,447, forward strand.
AGCCGGCCAGAAGATCGACGTTATCGGCACCACCAAGGGTAAGGGCTTCGCCGGTGTTATGAAGCGTCACGGCTTCCACGGTGCTCCCGCCTCACACGGTGCTCACAAGAACCACCGTAAGCCCGGTTCAATCGGTGGCGCATCCACCCCGAGCCGCGTCTTCAAGGGCATGAAAATGGCCGGCCGCATGGGCGCCGTTCGTCACACCACGCTGAACCTCACGGTTCACGCAGTTGACGTCGAGAAGTCGCTGCTCCTGATCAAGGGCGCCGTCCCCGGCGCCCGCGGCCAGGTCGTACTCGTACGCACCGCCGTGAAGGGAGCCTAGTTCAATGACTAGCACTGTCAAGGTTGACCTGCCTGCAGAGATCTTCGACGTTCAGACCAACGTGCCGCTGCTGCACCAGGTCGTCGTAGCCCAGCTCGCTGCTGCTCGCCAGGGTACCCACAAAACCAAGACCCGCGCCGAAGTTTCCGGTGCAGGTCGCAAGCCGTTCAAGCAGAAGGGCACCGGCCGCGCCCGTCAGGGTTCAATCCGTGCTCCTCACATGACCGGTGGTGGCGTAGTCCACGGTCCCACACCGCGTGACTACAGCCAGCGCACCCCCAAGAAGATGATTGCTGCTGCACTGCGCGGCGCACTCTCTGACCGGGCACGCAACGGACGCATCCACGTTGTTGCCGAACTGGTGGAGGGCACCAAGCCGTCCGTCAAGAACGCACTGGCAACGCTGCGCGGAGTTTCCGAGCGCAAGAACCTGCTGGTTGTCATCGAGCGCGCCAACGATGTTGCAGCACTTTCCGTGCGCAACCTCGCCGGTGTTCACGTTCTGTACGCAGACCAGCTGAACACCTACGACGTACTCGTCTCTGACGACGTTGTCTTCACCAAGGCTGCCTACGAAGCATTCGTTGCTGACCGGGCAGTAGCAAAGAACGAGGAGGATGCCAAGTGAGTGCAGCCACCATCAAAGACCCGCGCGACGTCGTGCTTGCACCCGTCGTATCGGAAAAAAGCTACGGCCTGATCGATGAGGGCAAGTACACCTTCCTGGTGGACCCCCGCTCGAACAAGACCGAGATCAAGCTGGCCGTGGAGAAGATTTTCTCCGTCAAGGTCGAATCGATCAACACCATCAACCGTGCCGGTAAGCGCAAGCGCACCAAATTCGGATGGGGTACCCGCAAGAACACCAAGCGTGCAATTGTGAGCCTCAAAGAAGGCACCATCGACATCTTCGGCGGTCCGCTCTCGTAGCGGAGACCACTTTAACGAGGAAATAAATTATGGGAATCCGTAAATACAAGCCGACTACCCCGGGCCGTCGTGGCTCGAGCGTAGCGGACTTCACCGAAATCACGCGGTCGACGCCGGAAAAGTCGTTGGTACGTCCGCTGCCCAAAAAGGGCGGCCGTAACAACTCCGGTAAGATCACGACCCGTCACAAGGGTGGTGGCCACAAGCGCCAGTACCGTCTGATCGACTTCCGTCGCCACGACAAAGACGGCGTCAACGCCCGCGTTGCCGAAATCGAGTACGATCCGAACCGTACGGCTCGCATCGCCCTCCTGCACTACGTTGATGGCACCAAGCGTTACATCATCGCCCCGAACAAGCTCTCCCAGGGTGACGTCGTTGAGGCAGGTTCCGGTGCTGACATCAAGCCCGGTAACAACCTGCCGCTGCTCAACATCCCGGTTGGTACCGTAATCCACGCAGTTGAACTGCGTCCGGGTGGCGGCGCCAAGATGGGCCGCTCCGCCGGCGCATCGATCCAGCTTGTTGCCAAGGAAGGCCGCTTCGCCCAGCTGCGTCTGCCTTCCGGCGAAATCCGCAACGTTGACGTGCGCTGCCGCGCAACCGTCGGCGAGGTCGGCAACGCCGAGCAGTCGAACATCAACTGGGGTAAGGCCGGCCGCATGCGCTGGAAGGGCGTTCGCCCGACCGTCCGTGGTGTCGCGATGAACCCGGTTGACCACCCGCACGGTGGTGGCGAGGGTAAGACGTCCGGTGGACGTCACCCCGTCAACCCGAACGGTAAGCGGGAAGGCCGCACCCGGCGTCCCAACAAAGAGAGCGACAAGCTTATTGTTCGTCGCCGTCGTACTGGCAAGAACAAGCGATAGGAGCCTGGACACATGCCACGCAGCCTGAAAAAAGGTCCTTTCGTTGACCAGCACCTCTTTGTAAAGGTGGACAGGGAAAACGAAAAGGGCACCAAGAACGTCATCAAGACCTGGTCCCGCCGTTCGATGATCATCCCCAACATGCTTGGGCACACGATCGCCGTACACGACGGACGCAAGCACATTCCGGTGTTTGTCACTGAGTCGATGGTCGGGCACAAGCTCGGCGAATTCGCTCCCACGCGGACATTCCGCGGCCATGTCAAGGACGACCGTAAGGGCAAGCGCCGCTAGGCGCCTGCACTTACGTCAAAGACGAGAGAAGGAAAGCAATGGAAGCCAAGGCAATTGCGCGTCACATCCGCGTAACGCCTATGAAGGCCCGGCGCGTCGTCAACCTTGTTCGTGGTAAGCAAGCGAATGAGGCTCTGGCAATTCTGAAGTTTGCCCCCCAGGCAGCTTCGGAGCCGGTATTCAAGGTAGTACAGTCGGCAATCGCAAACGCCCGGTCCCTCGCGGACCGCGACGGTGTTTCGTTTGACGAAAGCGACCTCATCATCAGCGAAATGTTCGTTGATGAAGGCCCGACCATGAAGCGGTTCCAGCCGCGTGCTCAGGGTCGTGCATTTCAGATCAAGAAGCGCACCAGCCACATCACTGTGGTAGTCGCTACACCTGAGAAAGAGGAGGCTCGCTAAGTGGGACAGAAAGTTAACCCGCACGGGTTCCGACTCGGCATCACCACCGATCACGTATCGCACTGGTTCGCTGACAGCACCAAGCCCGGACAGCGGTACAAGGACTTCGTTCGCGAAGACATCCGTATCCGCCAGCTCATGTCAGTTGGCATGGAGCGCGCCGGTATCGCCAAGGTTGAGATCGAGCGCACCCGTGACCGTGTCCGCGTGGATATCCACACGGCACGTCCCGGTATCGTTATCGGCCGCCGCGGCGCTGAAGCAGACCGCATCCGCGGCGAGCTTGAGAAGCTGACGGGCAAGCAGGTCCAGCTGAACATCCTCGAGGTCAAGAACCCCGAGATGGAAGCACAGCTTGTTGCCCAGGGCGTTGCTGAGCAGCTGACTTCCCGCGTGGCTTTCCGCCGTGCGATGAAGAAGGCCATGCAGTCCGCTCAGCGTGCAGGTGCCAAGGGCATCCGTATCGCCTGCTCCGGTCGACTGGGTGGCGCAGAAATGTCCCGCTCGGAGTTCTACCGCGAAGGCCGTGTGCCCCTGCACACCCTCCGTGCGAACATCGACTACGGCTTCTACGAGGCCAAGACCACCTTCGGCCGCATCGGCGTGAAGGTCTGGATCTACAAGGGTGACGTCACCGCGAAGGAACTGGCTCAGCAGGCAGCTGCTGCTCCGTCCCGTGGCCGCGGCCCCAGCGACCGTCCGGGCCGCCCGGGTGGCGCCGGCGGCGCTGACCGTGGTGACCGCCGCCGTCGTACCGACCGTCCGGCAGCAGAGGCAGCTCCGGCTGCCGAGGCTCCGGCAGTTGAGGCTGCACCTGCTGCAGTAGAAGGAGGACAGGCTTAAATGCTTATCCCACGTCGAGTCAAGCACCGTAAGCAGCACCACCCGGGTCGTTCCGGCGCTGCTACGGGCGGCACCAAGGTCTCCTTCGGTGAGTGGGGTATCCAGGCTCTGAGCCCGGCATACGTCACCAACCGTCAGATCGAGTCTGCCCGTATCGCGATGACCCGCCACATCAAGCGTGGCGGCAAGGTCTGGATCAACATCTATCCGGACCGTCCGATCACCAAGAAGCCTGCCGAAACCCGCATGGGTTCCGGTAAGGGTTCACCGGAATGGTGGGTCTCAAACGTCAAGCCGGGCCGGGTTCTCTTTGAGATCTCCGGCGTCGAGGAATCGGTAGCTCGCGAGGCCCTGCGCCTGGCAATCCACAAGCTCCCGTTGAAGGCACGCATTTTGCGTCGCGAAGGTGGTGAATAGAAATGGCAGTAGGATCCAAGGAACTTGCATCCGCACAGCTGGACACGTTCGACAACGAGCGCCTCGTTGAAGAACTCCGGAAGGCTAAGGAAGAGCTGTTCAACCTGCGTTTCCAGTCCGCCACCGGTCAGCTGGAGAACCACGGTCGTCTGCGCGCGGTAAAGAAGGACATCGCACGCATCTACACCGTTCTCCGTGAGCGCGAGCTGGGCATTCGTGCCGAGGTTGCCGCACCGGTTGTGGAAGCCAAGGAAGAGAAGAAGTCCAAGAAGGCTGCAACCAAGAAGGCCGAAACGGCTGAAACGGTTGAGGCCGAGGAGGATGCCAAGTGAGTGAAAAGGACGAGAACGTGACGGAAACTGTTTCCGCAGCAGCTACGGCTGGCGAACGCGGTGACCGTAAGACGAAGCGTGGCTACGTAGTCTCGGACAAGATGGAAAAGACCATCGTTGTCCAGGTAGAAGACCGCGTAAAGCACGCTTTGTACGGCAAAGTCATCCGCCGCAACACGAAGATCAAGGCTCACGACGAAGAGAACAGCGCTGGCATCGGCGACCTCGTTCTCCTCGCCGAGACCCGCCCGCTGTCCGCTACCAAGCGGTGGCGTCTGGTCGAGATCCTCGAAAAGGCCAAGTAACACCCCGCAGCCTGCTTGCAGGTACTGCACTGGAAACCCCCGTCCCCTTTTGGGAGCGGGGGTTTTCCGCATTTCCCGGCGGGTGGGCTGGCTGGGTGTGTCACGCGGAGCAGGTTTTTGGGGGACGGCCGACGGCGGGACGCCCGGTTTCCGGGGGAGTGGCACGGCTGGTGGGCCGAAAGCGTGCCGTGCGTGACGCCGTCGTCGCGCGTTTGCATCAGGACGCTCTCTCACTTAATGCGGGAAATCCCCGGACGCTCTCTCACTTTTCTTAGGAAAGTGAGAGAGCGTCGTTCAAAAATCTGCATCAAGTGAGAGAGCGTCCGCCGAAAAGGCGCGTTAAGTGAGAGAGCGTCCGACGGCGGGAGGCCGGGTTTCCGGGGGAGTGGCACCGCCGGTGGGCCTAAAGCGTGCCGTGCGTGACGCCGTCATGCGTAGCCGGCTCTGGAGGGCAGCGGTTGTGCTGTGGCTGCCGCCGTGTGATATGGGAGATTGCCTTAACTGTGCTAGGATATTGAGTTTGTATGGCGCCCTCTGTGCGCCGTCATCAACCTCGTAAACAATCGTGCCACGGCATAGTGCCCCCTCGTGCTTCGGACCTGTCCGGATTCGCTTGGGAAGCAAATGTTTTTGGCACGGGCGTTTAGGCCTGGTCTGGCAAAATCCAGGCAGGTCAAGAGACACCCCGATCAACCGTTCCGCAAGGCTCATTCCGTAGGAAGATTTTCGGTCTGAGAACCGGCGCGACGCAAGGAGTAAATAGTGATTCAGCAGGAGTCGCGACTCAAGGTCGCCGACAACACGGGTGCTAAGGAAATCCTTACCATTCGCGTTCTCGGTGGATCTGGCCGTCGCTACGCAGGCATTGGCGACGTCATCGTCGCTACCGTCAAGGATGCAATTCCGGGCGGCAACGTAAAGAAGGGCGATGTTGTTAAGGCAGTCATCGTCCGTACCAAGAAGGAACGCCGCCGTGCGGATGGTTCCTATATCAAGTTTGACGAGAACGCAGCTGTGATCCTGAAGGCTGACGGTGACCCCCGCGGTACCCGTATCTTCGGACCGGTTGGTCGTGAACTTCGTGACAAGAAGTTCATGAAGATCGTTTCTCTGGCTCCGGAGGTGCTTTAGTCCATGGCTAAGATCAAAAAGGGTGACCTCGTTCAGGTCATCACTGGCGCCAAGGCTGAGCGCGGCGGCGACAAAGGCAAGCAGGGCAAGGTTCTGCGCGTATTCCCGGAGACCAACCGCGTGTTGGTCGAAGGCATTAACCGCGTAACCAAGCACACGAAGGCCGGTCAGTCGCAGCGCGGCACCAAGACTGGTGGCATCGAGGTCGTAGAAGCTTCGGTCCACATCTCCAACGTGGCTCTGGTTGACCCGTCCACCAAGAAGCCCACCCGCGTTGGTTTCCGCACCGAGACCGTGGAGCGCAATGGCGTGAAGCGCGACGTGCGTGTCCGCGTGGCCAAGAGCTCCGGGAAGGACATCTAATGACTGAGACTCTCGAGACTCCGGCAGCGAAGATCGTTCCTCGTCTGAAGACCAAGTACGCCGATTCCATCAAGAGCACGCTCGTTGAGGAATTCAAGTACAGCAACGTTAACCAGGTTCCCCGCCTGGTGAAGGTCGTTGTGAACATGGGTGTTGGAGATGCCGCTAAGGACTCCAAGCTGATCGACGGCGCTGTCCGCGATCTGACCCTGATCACCGGCCAGAAGCCGCAGGTAACCAAGGCCCGCAAGTCGATCGCACAGTTCAAGCTGCGCGAAGGCATGCCCATCGGCGCACACGCAACTCTGCGTGGAGACCGCATGTGGGAATTCCTGGATCGTCTGGTCACGCTGGCTCTGCCCCGTATCCGCGACTTCCGCGGCCTCAGTGGCAAGCAGTTCGACGGCAACGGCAACTACACCTTCGGTCTGACCGAGCAGGTTATGTTCCACGAAATCGACCAGGATTCCATTGACCGCGTACGCGGCATGGACATCACGGTTGTAACCACCGCCAAGACCGATGACGAAGGCCGCGCGCTGCTCAAGGCGCTTGGTTTCCCGTTCAAGGCCGAAGACTAATCTAACTACGTAACAGGTCCTTCGCTGATGCTTCATGCAGCAGCGAGGAAACCGTTATGAGGAAGGGCAAGAGCCCAAATGACAATGACTGATCCGGTCGCAGACATGCTTACGCGTCTGCGCAATGCAAACTCGGCGTACCACGATTCCGTGTCCATGCCGTACAGCAAGCTCAAGGCACGCGTTGCCGACATCCTGAAGGCTGAAGGTTACATCGCCTCCTGGAAAGAAGAAGACGCAGAGGTTGGCAAGAAGCTGACCCTGGACCTTAAGTTCGGACCGAACCGCGAGCGTTCAATCGCTGGCGTTCGCCGCATTTCCAAGCCGGGCCTGCGTGTTTACGCAAAGTCCACCAACCTCCCGCACGTGCTCGGTGGCCTGGGTGTCGCAATCCTGTCCACCTCTTCCGGCCTCTTGACTGATAAGCAAGCCGGCAAGAAGGGCGTGGGCGGCGAAGTCCTCGCCTACGTCTGGTAACGGGAAAGGAAGAGAATAATGTCACGTATTGGACGTCTCCCCATCACCGTTCCTGCCGGCGTTGAGGTCAAGGTTGACGGCTCTGTCGTCAGCGTCAAGGGTGCCAAAGGCGAGCTGAACCACACTGTGGCCAGCCCGATCGAGGTTTCCCTGGAAGCAGAGACCCTGACTGTCGCCCGCCCGAACGACGAGCGCGCCTCCCGTTCACTCCACGGCCTGACCCGCACCCTGATCTCCAACATGATCGAGGGCGTTACCAAGGGCTACGAGAAGAAGCTTGAAATCGTTGGTACTGGTTACCGCGTTCAGGCCAAGGGATCTGACCTTGAGTTCGCTCTCGGCTACAGCCACCCGGTAAATGTCACCGCACCGGACGGCATCACCTTTGCAGTTGAGACCCCGACCAAGCTCTCTGTTTCAGGTATCAACAAGCAGCAGGTCGGCGAGGTTGCTGCCAACATTCGCAAGCTGCGGAAGCCGGACCCCTACAAGGGCAAGGGCATTCGCTACGCAGGCGAAGTCATCCGCCGCAAGGTCGGAAAGGCTGGTAAGTAACCATGGCCATCTCAATTAACAAGAAGCGTACGAACAAGAGCAAGTCTGCTTCGCGCAGCCGCCGCCAGCTTCGTATCCGCAAGCGCATCTCCGGCACGGCTGTACGTCCTCGTCTGGTCGTCAACCGCTCCGCACGCCACGTATTCGTCCAGGTTGTCGATGACACCAAGGGCCTGACCGTAGCAAGCGCCTCCACACTGGAAGCCGATCTTCGTGCATTCGAAGGTGACAAGACCGCCAAGGCCAAGCGCGTTGGCGAGCTCGTCGCCGAGCGTGCGAAGGCTGCCGGTATCGAAGCAGTTGTCTTCGACCGCGGTGGTAACAAGTACCACGGCCGAATTGCTGCTGTCGCTGACGGCGCACGTGAAGGTGGGCTGTCACTGTGACGGAAGCAAACAAGGAAAAGGACACTGTGTCTGCAGATCAGAAGGCTACTGAAGCCGTAGCTGCTCCGGCCACTGAGACCACTGCGCCCGCAGCTGCTGCCGATGACCGCCGTGGTGGCGCTCGTCGTGGCGAGCGTGGCGACAAGGGCCAGGGCGGTCGCGATGGCGGCCGTGGTGGCCGTGGTGGCCGTGACGGCGGCCGCGAAGCCGAGAAGAGCCAGTTCATTGAACGCGTTGTCACCATCAACCGCGTTTCCAAGGTGGTCAAGGGTGGTCGTCGCTTCAGCTTCACCGCTCTGGTCGTCGTTGGTGACGGTAACGGCATGGTCGGCGTGGGCTACGGCAAGGCTAAGGAAGTTCCTGCCGCAATCGCGAAGGGCGTTGAAGAGGCTAAGAAGTCCTTCTTCCGCGTTCCCCGCATTGGCAACACCATCCCGCACCGCGTTCAGGGTGAGGCCGCTGCCGGCGTCGTAATGCTGCGTCCGGCTTCCGCCGGTACCGGTGTTATTGCCGGTGGTCCGGTCCGCGCCATCTTGGAGTGCGTGGGCATCCACGACATCCTCTCCAAGTCGCTGGGTTCCTCCAACGCCATCAACATCGTTCACGCGACTGTTGCTGCGCTGAAGCAGCTCGAAGAGCCGGCAGCAGTGGCAGCACGCCGCGGCCTGCCGCTGGACGAGGTTGCTCCGCCGGCAATGGTGAAGGCAATCCTGAACCAGAAGGCGGGTGTCTAAGCCATGGCTAAGAACCTGATTCCCTCCGACCTTCAGTTGGAGATCACTCAGATCAAGTCCGCCATTGGCGGCAAGCAGAACCAGCGCGACACCCTTCGGTCCCTCGGCCTGAAGCGGATCGGACACACCGTTGTCCGCACCGCCGACGCCGTGACTGTTGGAATGCTCAACACGGTTCCGCACCTGGTAAAGGTAGAGGAGGCGAAGTAAATGGCAGAGAAGAACACCGCCGAAAAGGCTCAGGGCGCCGCTGCTGAGAAGCAGAACGCACTGAAGGTTCACCACCTGCGTCCCGCCCCGGGTGCCAAGACCGCCAAGACCCGCGTTGGTCGTGGTGAAGGTTCCAAGGGTAAGACCGCTGGTCGCGGTACCAAGGGTACAAAGGCCCGCTACCAGATCAAGGCTGGCTTTGCCGGCGGCCAGCTGCCGCTGCACATGCGCCTGCCGAAGCTGCGCGGCTTCAAGAACCCGTTCCGGGTTGAGTTCCAGGTTGTAAACCTGGACAAGCTCAACGAGCTGTTCCCCGAAGGTGGCGCAGTCACCGTGGAGAACCTGGTCGAAAAGGGTGCCGTTCGTAAGAACCAGCCCGTCAAGGTGCTTGGCACCGGCGACATCACCGTCAAGGTTGACGTCACCGTCCACGCATTCTCGGCCAGCGCCGCAGAAAAGATTGCAGCAGCAGGCGGAAGCACCACCGCTCTCTAGTAGACGGTGGGCGAACGCCCGTTGTGAACTCCCGGTGTGCAGGGCCCCCAGGGCCGTGCACGCCGGGAGTTTTTTCACATCCGCTGGCCGACCATTTCCGTCCGTTCGCCGCAAACGCGGGTTCGCGGATTATTCGCATGGCCAATCCACCCGTTAGACTCGGTTGTTGGGATTATTGTCCCCCATCACACCACGCTTATAAACAACACAGGAGGACGCTTGCTTAGCGCATTTGGCCGGGCCTTTCGCACGCCTGATCTGCGACGCAAGTTGTTGTTCACGCTGGCAATCATCACAATCTTCCGCTTGGGTGCATTCATCCCCTCGCCTGGTGTGAACTACCAGAATGTCCAGCAATGCTTGCAGAACGGTCAGACCGCAGGCGGGCTCTATCAGCTCGTCAACCTGTTCAGCGGCGGTGCCTTGCTTCAGGTGTCCATCTTCGCGCTGGGCATCATGCCGTACATCACGGCCAGCATCATCGTGCAGCTGCTCCGGGTGGTCATTCCCCGGTTCCAGGAGCTGTATGAAGAGGGCGCCTCCGGGCAGTCCAAGCTCACGCAGTACACGCGGTACCTCACCATTGCCCTGGGCCTGCTGAACGCCACGACGCTGGTGTCGCTGGCGCGTTCAGGCCAGTTGCTTCCGGGCTGTGCACTGCCGATCATTCCTGACGACAGCATTATCACCACCATCCTGCTGATCATCACGCTGACCGCCGGTACTGGGCTCATCATGTGGATGGGCGAACTCGTCACAGAAAAGGGTGTGGGCAACGGCATGTCGCTGCTCATCTTTACCTCCATCGCGGCGACCTTCCCCACGTCCCTGGGCGCCATCTGGAGCTCACAGGGCCCGGGCACGTTCTTTATGGTCCTGGTGATCGGCCTGGTGACGGTTGCCCTGGTGGTCTTCGTGGAGCAGTCCCAGCGCCGCGTCCCGGTGCAGTATGCCAAGCGGATGATCGGACGCCGGACCGTTGGCGGCACCAGCACCTACATCCCCATCAAGGTGAACATGGCAGGCGTGATCCCCGTGATCTTCGCATCCTCCATGCTCTACCTGCCGGGACTGATCTCACAGTTCAACCAGCCCAAAGCGGGCGAGGCGCTCGCGCCGTGGGTTGAGTGGATCAACAACAACCTGACCCGAGGAGACCACCCGATCTACATGGCGCTGTACTTCGCCATGATCGTGTTCTTCACCTACTTCTATGTCGCGATCACCTTCAACCCTGAAGAGGTCTCGGACAACATGAAGAAGTACGGCGGTTTCATCCCGGGTATCCGTGCCGGAAAACCGACCGCGGACTACCTGCAGTACGTGCTCTCTCGGATCACGCTGCCCGGCGCCCTGTACCTGGGCTTTGTGGCACTGATTCCGCTGGTGGCACTGGTACTGATCAACGCGAACCAGAACTTTCCGTTCGGTGGCACCTCGATCCTGATCATGGTGGGCGTTGGCCTTGAAACCGTCAAGCAAATAGATGCGCAGCTACAGCAACGTCACTACGAAGGGCTTTTGCGATGACGAAAATGTTGATTATTGGACCCCCCGGTTCCGGAAAAGGAACGCAAGCGGAACGTATTTCCGAGCGCCTCGGCGTCGTGGCGATTTCCACCGGTGATATCTTCCGCGCCAACGTGAAGGGCGAAACTCCTCTTGGCATCGAGGCCAAGAAGTACATGGACGCCGGGGACTTTGTTCCGGACAGCGTCACCAACAAGATGGTCCGCGACCGCCTCAGCGAGTCCGACGTCGAAAACGGCTTCCTCCTGGACGGCTACCCGCGCACCACGGCGCAGGTGGACTACCTTGACGGGATCCTCGCGAACAGCGAAGAAAAGCTCGACGTCGTCCTGCAGCTCACGGCCGACGACGAGGAACTCGTCTCGCGCCTGTTGGGCCGTGCGAAGGAAACTGGCCGGAGCGACGACAACGAAGCCGTGATCCGCCACCGCCTGGACCTGTACCACGAGCAGACCGAGGCCGTTGTGGCCAAGTATGCCGAACGCGGCATCCTGACCCAGGTTGACGGCATCGGCGGCATCGACGAGGTCACCGACCGCGTGATGCAGGCCATCAAGGCAGCCCAGGCCGCCTAAGCACCGCAACATGCTTTTCCGAGGCTCCTCCCGGCATCCGGGAGGAGCCTCAGCCATTGAGAGGACACACACCATGGCCTTCGGCCAGCCCCGTATCGAATACAAGACCAACGCCCAGATGCGCATCATGCGCGATGCCGGGCTGGTGCTGAACCGTGCGCTGGACGCAGCGGTGGCAGCAGCCGCTCCAGGCGTTACCACCAAGCAGCTGGACGACGTCTTCGCCGCAGTGCTGAACGAGGCTGGCGCCAAGTCGAACTTCCTCGGCTACCACGGCTTCCCCGCCACCATCTGCACGTCAGTGAACGAGGAAGTGGTGCACGGCATCCCCGGCGGCAAGGTCCTCAAGGACGGCGACATCATCTCGATCGACGGCGGCGCGATTGTTGACGGCTGGCATTCCGATTCTGCACGGACCGTCATTGTGGGCAAGGCTGACCCCGAGGACCAGCGTCTCTCAGACGTCACCCAGGCAGCCATGTGGCGAGGCATCGCAGCACTGGCCACAGGAAGCCACGTGGGCGACGTCGGCGCAGCCATCGACGACTACGTCTCCTCCGTGCCGGGCAAACCGCTGGGCATCCTGGAGGACTACGTGGGTCACGGCATCGGCTCCGAGATGCACATGGCCCCGGATGTTCTGAACTACCGCACCAGCCACCGCGGTCCCAAGATCAAGCCCGGACTGTGCCTGGCCATCGAGCCCATGCTGGTCCGCGGCAGCATCGACACCGCCGTGCTGGAGGACGACTGGACAGTGGTGACCACCGACGGCAAGCGCTCCTGCCAATGGGAGCACTCGGTCGCCGTCCACGAAAAGGGGATCTGGGTACTCTCAGCCCCCGACGGCGGCGCGGAGCACCTGGTGCCGCTCGGCGTCGTACCGGTTCCGATCCCCTAACCCAAGTAGGTCGCAGTAGATGTCGTTATGAGCGCTCATAACGACATTAACTGCGACCTACTTGGGTTAATCCGTGGCTGGTATGTCAGGCCTTGAGCTTGGGCTTGACGTCCTTGGTGTAGATTCCCTCGAGAGTCGCCTTCAGCTCGGTCATGGTGGCCTTCACGTCGGCCTCCTGCGTCAGGATCTTGGCGGCAGCCTTGGCCATCTCCTGGTCGGCTCCCGGCAGGAACGCGCGCGCGTTATCCTGGACCTTCGTCACGGCCAGCTGGTCCATGGCGATCTTGATCTGCGGCGTCTTGGCGAGCACGGCGGTCATGTCGGCGGACGTGCGCGTGGGCATGTAGCCGGTCGCGGCCGAGAAGGCGGCAGTGTTCTCCGGCTCGGTCATGAACTGGAGGAACATGGCTGCTGCCAGCTGCTCTTCCTTGGTCACACCGCTGGGGATGCCCAGGCCGGCGCCGCCGGTGGGGCACACGCCTGAGGTGACCTTTGAGCCGCCCGGCAGGAAGCCGACGCCCACGTTGAACTTGGCGGACTTCAGGATGCCGATCAGTGACCCTGTGGATGACAACGTGGCCGAGGCGAGGCCAGCGGCAAAGTCGTCGGCGGATTCCTTGGAGGAGACCCCAGCCCAGGCGTCCTTGTAGACGGAATCCTGGGCCGCCTGCAGTGCCGCCACGGACTCGGCTGAGTCACACGTGATGTCCCATTCCTTGGACCAGCCGCCGCCTTCGCCCCACAGGTTGTTCTGCAGGGTCCAGCCCGCGTACCCGGCCAGGGCGGGGTGCATAAACGCGTACTGGGCGCCGGAAGCCGCCTTGAGCTTCGGGGCCCAGCCGGCGAATTCCTGCCAGGTGGCGGGGGCACGGTCCGGCAAACCGGCTGCGGCGAAGTGGTCCTTGTTGTAGTAGAACAGGGGCGTGGACCGGCCGTAAGGGAGTGCCCACTGCTTGCCGTCGTACTTGTAGTCGTCCACCAGCGAGGTGCGGAAGTCGTCCAGCTTGACGTCCAGCTGCTTGACCAGGGAGTCGAGCGGGATGATGCTCTCGTTCAGGTAGTAGCGGAACCACCAGACGTCGGAGAGGACCACCAGGGACGGCAGGCCTGACTTGGCGGCCTGGGCGGTCTGGAACTTCTGGGCGATTTCCTCGTAGTTGGCGCCGGCCGTCACCAGGTTCACCTTGATGTCCGGGTACTTGGCGTGGAACTTCTCGATGATGCTCTTTTCCACGTCCTGGGACTTGCCCGGGTGGTTGGACCAGAAATCGATGGATGCGGCCGGCTTGACGCCGCTGAAGTCGATGTCGGCAACGGTTGTCGCCGCGGCTCCGGGTGTTGTGGAAGGGCCGCCGCAGGCGGAGAGCGCTGCCGCGCCTGCCCCGGCGCCTGCCAGGGTGAGGAAGAACCGTCGATCAAGGGTAAAGGACATGGTGCTGCCTTTCGTTGTGTGCCTCGGTAGTGCTGGATGCGGTGGATGGATGGTTTTGGATGCCCGGCGGCAGTGCCCGACGGCGGTACTCGCCGGAGATTAGCCCGTCACGCTGCCCTGGGTCAGGCCCGCGACGATGTAGCGCTGGAGCATGGCGAAGATGACCAGGATGGGGACGATCACGAGGACGGCGCCGGCCATCATGATTCCCCAGCCTGCGCCGTTGCTCTCGGAGTTCTGCAGCAGGGTCAGGCCCACCGGAAGCGTCATGCTTTCGGGTTTGTCCGTGATGATCAGCGGCCAGATGTATTCGTTCCATTCGCTCACTACGGTGACCAGGGCAACCGTGGCAATGGATGGAACGGAGACCGGAACCACGATCTGCCAGAGCCGCCGCCAGTGGCCGGCGCCGTCGATCTCTGCGGATTCCAGGATGGAACCGGGCAGGGTGAGGAAGTGCTGGCGCAGCAGGAACGTGCCGAAGGCAGTGCCCAGGCCAGGCAGGATGATGCCCCACAGGGTGTTCTTCCCACCCATTCCGGCGATCAGGATGTAGTTCGGCAGGATGGACACCTGCGCTGGAACCATCAGGGCCACAAGGATCAGGACGAAGATCAGGTTCTTGAACGGAAAGCGCACAAACACCAGGGCATAGGCGGTCAGCAGGGCAAGGATCACTTTGATGCCGCCGCCCACCACTGTGACGATGGTGCTGTTCAGGAAGAACTGACCGAACGGGACCGTGGTCATGGCCACCCGATAGTTCTCCGGGTCCAGGGCTGCCGGGAGCACCTGCAGATCCAGGGTGACGATTTCGCCGGGCTGTTTGAACGAGCTCAGCACCATCCACAGCAGCGGCAGGAACACCACCAGGACGGCGACGGCCAGCGGCGCATACCCGGCAGCGACTGTCCTGACCAGGTTGGCGCGGGAGAACGGCCGCTCGAGGGGCGGGACGGCGTCGGGCGTTGAAGGGTCCGGAAGGACGGCGGCGGGAGCGCTCACGAGTAGTGCACCTTCTTTTCGACAAACCGCAGCTGCAGCACTGTGATGACCAGCAGGATGACAAACAGGACCACCGAGATGGCGGCGGAATAGCCGGCGCGGTTGTAGGCGCCGAAGGCTTGGAGGTACGCCTCGTAGATGAGGGTGCTGGTGCCGCTGCCCAGGGGCGTCATGATCCGGATGAGGTCGAAGGCCTGGAGCGAGCTGAGCATGGTGGTGATCAGCAGGAAGAAGGTAGTGGGGGAGAGCAGCGGCAGCGACATGCTGACGAAGCGCCGGAAACTGCTGGCACCGTCCAGCGACGCCGCCTCCATCACGTCCTGCGGCAGGGACTGCAGCCCGGCGAGGAACACCACCGCGCAGTAGCCCAGGTTCTTCCAGACGTACACGATGATGACCATCACCAGGGAGAGCTCCGGATCGTTGATCCACTGCGGACTCTGCTGTCCAAGGCCCCGCAGTATCCAGGCCAGCACGCCGTAGCCGGGATCAAAGATGAACAGCCACACCAGGCCAACGCCAACCCCGGACAGCACATACGGTGCGAAGACGGCCGACCGGGCAAAGGTGGTGCCGCGGACCTTCGAGTTCAGGGCCAGCGCCACCAGTAGGCCCAGCACCATGGAGCCGCCCACGGTTGCCGCAGTGAACACGGCGGTGGTGCCAAGGACCCGGCCGGCGTCCGCGCTGGTGAAGAATGTGACGTAGTTTTCCAGCCCGACGACGGTGGCCGACGCGGAGCCGAGCGTCCAGTTCAGCGTGGAGTAGTAGAGGTTGTTGAACAGCGGGACGTAGGTGAAGACCGCGATGAGCAGCAGGTTCGGCAGGGCCAGCGCGAGGAAGACGAAGAAGTCCTGGCGCTTTCGACGCGACCAGCGATTGCGTTTCCGGGGCAGGGCGCCGCCCTCGTCCTTTGCTCCGCTGGAGGCCGTCTGCGCCGGGGAACTGCCCGGCTGGGCGGTGAGCTGTGGTGTCATGGATCTCAATCGGGAGGCCTGCGATGGCAGGGCTGTGGAACGGATTTGAGATTACTCCATCACATAGTCGATGCCGGACCGGACCAGATGCGGCCGCCCAGCGAATTGTTGTCCCAGGCTTCGGAGCCCGTTCACGGAACGTTTCGTTTCCCCGGTGATGGAGCCGCCGCCCGCCGATGAACGCAGGGCAGAATGGAGCCATGGGAGCAATCACGGATGTGCCTGGGATCAGGGTTGGCCATGAGCAGAAGACCGGCGACGGCTGGCTGACGGGCGTCACCGTGGTGCTGCCGCCGCCGGGCACTGTCGGGTCGGTGGACGTCCGTGGCGGTGGCCCGGGCACGCATGAGACTGACGCGCTGGATCCCACCACGCTGGTGTCCACGGTGGACGCCGTGGTCCTCACCGGCGGCAGCGCCTACGGGCTCGTCTCGGCCCACGGTGCACAGCGCTGGTGCGAAGAGAACGGCCGGGGATTCGCCGTCACCGGGGGAGTGGTGCCCATCGTTCCCGCCGCCGCGATCTTCGACCTGGGCCGGGGAGGCGACTTCTCAGCGCGCCCGACGGCGGACATGGGCTATGCGGCCACCGTTGCCGCTGCTGCCGAAACGGACGGGCACGACGTCGGACGCGGCAGTGTGGGTGCCGGCACCGGAGCGATGATCGGACGCGGACAGTTCAAAGGTGGGGTGGGTACGGCTTCGGTCACGCTTGAGAACGGCGTGGTTGTTGGAGCGCTGGCCGTGGTGAACGCGCTTGGGTTTCCCGTGGAGGCACTTCCGGGGAATCCCGAACCCTCCGCGCGCTCGGTCGTGCCTCCCTTAGACGCGCGCTTCCGGGTTCCCGATTCCCCGTCAGCGGATGCCGGTCCGCCTGCGTTGAACACAACGCTTATTGTTGTGGCGACGAACGCGGTGCTGGACCCCGCCGAGTGCTATCGGACTGCTTCTGCTGCGCATGCTGGGCTGGCTCGCGCGCTCAATCCGTCGCACACCTTGGCCGACGGGGATACTGTGTTCTGCCTTGCCACTGGTGAGGTGGCGCTGGACCGGAGTAGTGAAACTGCCCGGCAGGTGAGTCTCATTACCCTGCAGAGTGCGGCAGCCGACGTCGTACGCTTGGCGATCCTCGACGGGATTTCGGCAAGCTCAATTACGGGGTAGGGTGTGTACTTTCATTTTTAGTTTGGACTTTCTACCCACTTACAGTAAAGTGGTTTGTTGGTTGTCTGCCCAGCTGTGCCCTGTTTGGGGCCGGAGGCGATAACCGATCCAACAAAAACGTTCGTGGCAATGTCCGGTGCAATCCGGCAGGGCTGCGGCAACAACAGTTAGCGGAGGGTATGGCCAAGAAGGACGGGGTCATTGAGATCGAAGGCGTTGTGACTGAGGCGCTGCCTAACGCGATGTTTCGCGTTGAGCTGACCAACAAGCACATCGTACTCGCGCACATCTCAGGCAAGATGCGCCAGCACTACATCAGGATTCTCCCTGAGGACCGGGTAGTGGTGGAACTGAGCCCTTATGACCTCACTCGGGGTCGTATCGTCTACCGCTACAAGTAAATTCTGGGCGGCCTCAGCATGAGCTGACGGCTGCTCCAGTTGACCAACTGCCACACGCAAAGGAATGCCATGAAGGTCAAGCCGAGCGTCAAGCAGATCTGCGAAAAGTGCAAAGTGATCCGCCGTAATGGCCGGGTCATGGTGATCTGCGAGAACCCGCGCCACAAGCAGCGCCAGGGCTAATTTCCCTCCTGAGGGAAATCCTGGGTTGCTAACCCACGCAAGTAAATAAAAGGCAGCACAAGCTGAACTGGGACGTATGAGCCCGGACAGCTAACCCCCGGTCGGAGGCTGGGGCCGCACAGAACGTGCGGGTGTACTGCCTACGACCTCCGGTTTATTCAAGGAGCACTGCCTCTATGGCTCGTCTCGCTGGCGTAGACATTCCCCGCGAAAAGCGGTTGGAAATTGCGCTTACTTACATCTACGGCGTGGGCAAGACCCGTGCACACGAAACCCTGGCTGCCACTGGCATCAGCGCTGACGTCCGCGTTAAGGACCTCACCGATGCCCAGCTGGTAGAGCTTCGTGACTACATTGAAGGCAACTACAAGGTTGAGGGTGACCTTCGCCGCGAAGTAGCAGCTGATATCCGCCGCAAGGTTGAAATCGGTAGCTACGAAGGTATTCGCCACCGCAAGGGCCTGCCAGTGCGCGGACAGCGTACGAAGACGAACGCACGTACCCGTAAGGGTCCGAAGCGCACCGTTGCAGGCAAGAAGAAGGCTCGTTAAATCCCTCGGGATTGACTCGTCTTCCCCCAATAACTTTCTGTAGGAGAAAAAATGCCCCCGAAGACTCGTGGCGCGGTTCGCAAGCCGCGTAAGAAGGACAAAAAGAATATCGCGCTGGGCCAGGCGCACATCAAGAGCACTTTTAACAACACCATCGTGTCCATCACGGACCCGAACGGCGCTGTTATCTCTTGGGCTTCCTCAGGTGAGGTTGGCTTCAAGGGCTCACGCAAGTCCACCCCGTTCGCAGCCCAGATGGCTGCCGAAGCTGCTGCCAAGCGTGCGCAGGAGCACGGCATGCGCAAGGTTGACGTTTTCGTCAAGGGACCGGGTTCAGGACGCGAGACCGCAATCCGCTCGCTGCAGGCCGCTGGCCTGGAGGTTGGCTCCATCCAGGACGTCACCCCCGCAGCGCACAACGGCTGCCGTCCGCCGAAGCGCCGCCGCGTCTAAGGCTTTTCCAGCAGCTTGAGCTTGCCCGGACCGTCTATGGTCCGGGCAAGCCCAGCCGCGTTAAGTCTTCAGACCGAATTTCCACCACCTGTGTTGCGTCATATAGCGGATGCTCGCCGAAAGGAAACCTAAGTGCTCATTGCACAGCGCCCCACCCTCTCCGAAGAGGTAGTCTCCGATAACCGCTCGCGTTTCATCATTGAACCGCTGGAACCGGGCTTCGGCTACACCCTCGGAAACTCCCTCCGCCGTACCCTGCTCTCCTCCATCCCCGGTGCCGCTGTAACCAGCATCCGGATCGATGGCGTGCTGCACGAGTTCACCACGGTTCCGGGTGTCAAGGAAGATGTCACTGAGATCATCCTGAACATCAAGAGCCTGTCGGTTTCCTCCGAGCACGACGAGCCGGTTGTGGCTTACCTGCGCAAGCAGGGCCCCGGAGTCGTCACCGCCGCGGACATCGCTCCGCCGGCCGGCGTCGAATTCCACAACCCGGATCTGCACATTGCCACGCTGAACTCGAAGGGCAAGTTCGAACTCGAACTGACCATCGAGCGCGGCCGCGGCTACGTTTCGGCAGCTCAGAACAAGTCCGGCGACTCCGAGATCGGCCGTATCCCGGTCGACTCGATCTACTCGCCGGTCCTGAAGGTTACTTTCCGCGTGGAAGCAACCCGTGTTGAGCAGCGCACCGACTTCGACAAGCTCATTGTCGACGTCGAGACCAAGCAGGCCATCGCCCCGCGCGATGCTGTTGCTTCCGCAGGTACCACCCTGGTGGAACTCTTCGGTCTGGCCCGCGAGCTGAACACCGCAGCTGAAGGTATCGAGATTGGCCCGTCGCCGACGGATGCTGCCCTGGCAGCAGACATGGCACTGCCGATCGAGGATCTGGACCTCACCGTCCGTTCCTACAACTGCCTCAAGCGTGAGGGCATCCACACCGTGGGTGAACTCGTTGCACGCTCCGAGGCTGACCTCATGGACATCCGTAACTTCGGTGCGAAGTCCATTGACGAGGTCAAGGCAAAGCTGGTTGAACTGGGCCTGTCCCTCAAGGACTCGCCTCCCGGTTTTGACCTCGCAGCACGCGCCGCAGCAATTGAAGAGGACGACGCCGCTTTCGGCGACGACGAACTCTAACAAACAGATCTTGGCCGGCTGGCTGGATGCACCACGGTGTGCGCAGCCCACTGGCTTCCATATGAGGAGAAACTATTATGCCTACCCCCGCTAAGGGTCCGCGCCTCGGAGGCGGAGCGGCTCACGAGCGTCTTATGCTCGCGAACCTGTCCGCCGCACTGTTCGAGCACAAGCGGATCACCACCACGGTGACCAAGGCCAAGCGACTGAAGCCGTACGCCGAGCGTCTGGTGACTTTCGCCAAGCGTGGCGACCTGGCTTCCCGCCGCCGTGTACTCGGCCTGATCAGCAACAAGGGCATCGTCCACGAGCTGTTCACCGACATTGCACAGGCAGTGGAGAACCGCGACGGCGGTTACACCCGCATCACCAAGATCGGCAACCGCAAGGGCGACAACGCTCCCATGGCTGTCATCGAACTGGTTCTCGAGCCGGTTTCCGCCAAGCAGGCCGTTGTGGCCGAGGCTACCCAGGCTGCCGCCAAGGCTGCCGCCAAGGCTGCTCCGGTTGCTGAAGAAGCTCCGGTTGTTGAGACCGAAGCCGCTGAGACCGAAGCTGCTGAAGCCAAGTACGCCGGCTCCAAGCCTGCTACGGCTGACAACGTCGCCCCTGAGGGCTTCGAGGTCAAGGGCAACGAGGACTCCATGAAGTACCACGTTCCCGGCTCACGCTGGTACGACGCCACGACTGCTGAAGTCTGGTTCGACTCTGCAGAGTCCGCCGCAGCCGCAGGCTTCGTGCCTGCCGGTGGCGAAGCTGCGCAGGCCGTCGAAGCTGAGTAATCAGGCTCTGACGCTCCAGTAGACTTATGTCTATGAACGACCAAAAACCCGCTGCCCCCGTTTTGGGGGGCGGCGGGTTTTTGCGTGTCCGGTTTGATTTATCGTACGACGGCGGCCCCTTCAACGGGTGGGCAGTGCAGCCGGGATTGCGGACCGTCCAGGGCATCCTGGAAGAGGCGCTGGCGCTGTTGATCCGCCGGCCCATCCGGGTCACCGTGGCGGGACGTACCGACGCCGGCGTGCACGCCCGCGGCCAGGTGGTCCACCTGGACCTGACTGAGGCCGAGTGGCTGAAGCTGCCGCGCGGGCACGAACTGGACCCCGCCGTCGCGTTCTTACGGCGGATTCGTGGCGCCCTCAGCAGGGGGCTGGGCGACCTGAGCGGGGCTATCGAGGTTCACCTGGTGTCCTTGGCACCCGTGGGGTTCGATGCCAGATTCTCCGCGCTGTGGCGGCGGTACAGCTACCGCATCGCGGACGGTCCTGCCCTGTGGGATCCGCTCGAACGGTACTTCACGCTCTGGCACCAAAGCCCCTTGGACGTGGACCTGCTGAACGCAGGTGCAGCGCAGCTGCTGGGACTGCAGAACTTCCTGTCCTACTGCAAGCCGCGGGAGGGTGCCACCACCGTCCGCGAGCTGCAGCGCTTCGAGTTCCACCGCGGTGAGGACGGCGTTATTGTGGCCACCGTCCAGGCCGACGCCTTCTGCCACAACATGGTGCGCTCACTGGTTGGCTCGGCCCTGTTCGTGGGCGAGGGCATCGAGGAGCCCGGCTGGCTGCATGAGCGGCTGCTGGCCAAGAAGCGTGACGCCAAGTCCGTCCTGGCCGCCCCGCACCCGCTGGTCCTTGAAGAAGTGGCCTACCCGTCCGACGACGAGATGCTTGCCCGCGCCGAACTGACGAGGGCAGTCCGCAAGTAGGTTCTTACGCGATACAGCGGAGGCTGCCGGGAAGCAGGTCGCTGATGAGCGGGATCGCCAGGACGGGCGGTGTGTACCGGACACTTTTCAGCGCTGGAGCTGATGCCCAGGATCCGAATGATGACGAGGCCCTGAACCCTACGTCGGTCGTTTGGGTGTAGGTGAAGACGGAATCATCGGCATCAATCAGCACACCGACGGGAGTCCCTGGCTGCCAGGCCGCCGAGGCCCACAGTTTGGCGGGGACCAGAGTGCGCAATTCGTAGAGATTCGCGAAATCGCCTGCGTGCGTCAGTGTCAGGGTGACATCGTTGCTGCCGGAGTTCTGGCAGGTGAGAGTGGGCGCGGTGAGTGTCGCGGAAGTGAAGGACGCGGTCGCTTGCGCCGCGTCGAGGAACGCAGCCTGACTTGGCGTTGCTGTGTGTAGGGCTCCTCCGGTGAGGACGCCGAGACCTACCAAGGCCATAGCAGTGAACCGCGTGGCGCGGCGGCCGTGACGCTCGGCAGGATCTCCGCGCGATGGCCGGTCCGCGTCCTGATGTGGCTCTGGCTGGGAGCTGCGTCGGGCAGGAGCACCAAACGCCAGATAGAGCAGGTAGGCGGTGAAGAGGCCACCGGCAAAAACCGCCGCGGAACTGCTGAGCCAAGCCACCGCATAGCCGATCAGCGGAGCGTGGGCCACCACGCGGTCGGCTACGCGGAGCACGTAAGGCTCGGCGTCGGGGATTGAATTCGCATCGCCTTTCAGGCTGACGGTAGCCGTGTCTCCAGAAATCTCTGCCGAGACAACACGGTGGGTGATACGGACACCCGCGGCGTTTTCGACGCTGATGACATCACCGATCCGGATGGTGTTGGCGTCCACGGGAACACTGATGCCCAGCGCACCCGTGGGGATGGCGGGCGCCATGGAGCCCGAGCGGAAGAGCAGCGGTTTGGCGCCGGTCAGGACAGCTGCAAGGGCCACAAGCAGGCAGAGCGCGCCAAGTATGGCCCCCAGTGTCAGCAGGTTGTTCTGGAAGCGTGAGAGTCTGCGCATCGCCAGTTAGCTCCCCATGCTGGCGTTGAACGTAAAGGTGGCTATGGTGCTTGTGCCCTGCAGGTTGCTGGCGGCAGTTGACGGCAATGACACGACGAGGCAGACATCCTCGGTTCCTCCGGCGGCGAGGCTCCTCGGATCTGGAATCAAGGATCCAAGGAGGGCCAGGTCTGAAGTACCGATCCGCGTGCCCGTGCATGAACCCGTCGTCGCCGTGTTGCTGGCAGAACCGCCCGAATAGACGCCGACCAGCAGCGAAGCGCCAAGATTACCGCCTTGGCCGGGGAGCCCCGGGACCGCTGATCCGGTCAGGGTGTAAGCAAGGGGGGCTGAACCGGAGTTGCTGACCTGGACCATGGCAGCCTTGCTCACACCTGGATACATGGCTGCCATGGTGAGCGTGGTGATATCAGTTGTGTCTGCCAACGTTCCGCCCGGAAGCGCCTTGAGTTTCACGTCGAGCGTACCGGCGCTAAACGTTGCCGTTGCCGTTGATTCATCGGTCCATGCCGAGAGTGTTCCGACCGCTCCAAGGCCCAGGACCATGCCAGCAGACAGGAGCGCCCGAAGGCGCACGCTTCTTTCGGAGCGGCCTTTTGAGGCGGGTGCACTACGCCGCCCCACTTGAGACTCCTTCGTCGGCGTTGACTGTAGCTGGCCCAGGAGCTGCCTTTTGCTTGGAACGGCGTGTTTCGACCACTGCCGCGCTGCACATAAAGACTGCGTATCCCAACAGCAGGGCCGCCGTGATGCCCACCGCCCAGATGCGCTGCTCGCCAGTCAGCCAGCTGTTCACATAGCCAACCAACGGAATGCTGTACCAGACCACGCCGCGGATCTGGGCGGCATTGACGGGCCTTTCATCCGGACCAGGATTGGCGTCACCCTGCGTGGTGAAGAGAGTTTCTCCGCCCAGCGTTTGCGACAGGGAAATAATCCGGTGCGTGACTACCTCGGGTTCACCCGAACGAATCTGATAGGTGATCGCGTCGCCGACCTTCAGCTTTCCGGCCTCAAGTGGCTTGCTGACCACCAGGCTACCGGGGGGCATTTCTGGCCGCATGGAGCCCGTGAGAACTGTGTAGGGGGTAGCCCCAGTGACCCGGGGAAGGCCGATCATCGCGATGAGCAGCGCGGCAATGCTCAGCAGGAGCATCCACGACGCTGTCTGCAGGATCCACCACGCGGGGCCCGTTGACTGGGCCGATTGGGACCGCTTCATCGTGTTCATGGCTTCTGTTCCCCCCGGAAAGTAAACGTTACCGCCGTCGAACCGGATGCTGCGGCGGTGGGCGCATCAGCGTCAAGTCCTATCTCAAAGCAAAGAGTTTCAAACGCCGACGGCGTCAGGTCCCTGCCGCTGAATGTCGCCGAAGCGTCCAGCGCCGTTTGGAAGGGAAGGCCAGGGTCCTGGTTCTGCGGCCCGGCGCAGGCCGCATCGTCAGTGACAGTCAACCGAAGGGAGGCGGCCAGCGCCTCGTCAGCCGAACCGGCAGCAGCGGCGGTGACTGCAGAGAGACCATAGACCATTTCAGTACTTCCCCCGTTGCTAATACTGAGCGGAGCCCGAACCGACTGACCCGGGACGAGGTTGCTGGCGGTGAGTGCCGTAAACGCGTACGTTTCTTCCTGACCGCCTACCAGCAGTACAAGACTGCCGGAGCTCACTGACCCTGCGTCGACTGCAGCCTGGTCGTGCCAGAGAGCGCCGGTGGTGCTGGTCGAGACCAGCATGACGAGCACCACCATTCCTGCAAGAACGAACCACAGCCTCGTCGTCATTGTGTTCTCCGCTGAAGGGAATTGCTAGGCTTGCTCGAGTTTCAACGCGAGAGCGGTGAGGTCGATGTCTGCATTCTGGCCTACCAATCCGCTGACGTTCTCGAACACCACGGTGATGGTTACAGTGACGGTGTAGGTTGCCGCAGCGGTGAAGGTAATGACCCCTGTTGTCCCGTTGACTGTCAGCCCTGAGACGCTGCCGGCATTGGAGGACACTGTTACATCGAGATACGGTGCCGCCGTCTCTGCTGCATCCTCGAAGTCGGTCTTTTCAATCTTGAACTCGCCCTCAAGGTTGTCACCCTCGGCTGTGATGGTTGCCGTGGTGGTGTAGGTGATGGTGTCGCCGGGAACGATGTCGAAGTTCGCGATGTTGGCTATGGCCCCCGTTGATCCGACGGTCGCGTCGTACCATGTGCCGGTGCCGAGGCCCAGCGTCAGTACGCCTGTTGAAATTGAGGCCGGATCAACCGAATCGGTGTCCTCCCAGAGTGCGAAGGTTCCCGCCCCGCCCAGCAGAAGGATGCCGGCGGCGCCGGCGGCAATTGCGCCTTTGATTGCTTTGTTCATGATGAAGTCCCCCTGAGACCGGGTCTTGGATCTGGCGGGCTGAGTCCCGCCGTGAGCCCATTCTTTCCAGCAGTCCGCAAGGGCTCCCTAGCTTTACATCAACTCCTTCCAAGGATTTCTCAAGATTTGCTCAAGACTAGAAGGGCGGTGGAGGGCCATCACCCACTCCCTGGTTCCGCGGGCAGCAGTCACATCGTTGTGGAAGAGGGGGTGGGCAGGGTCATGGTAAACGTGCTGCCGCCGCCCAGTGCGCTTGCGCAGGCGATGGCCCCACCGTGGCGTTCCAGGATGGTCTTGGTGATCGACAGGCCCAGCCCGGCGCCGGGGATGGCAGCGTCCCGGGCCGACTCGGCACGGAAGAACCGGCTGAAAACCTTGGCCGCATCCTCCGGTGCC
The DNA here is from genome assembly GCF_001484605.1 of Pseudarthrobacter sulfonivorans. Taxonomy (NCBI): domain Bacteria; kingdom Bacillati; phylum Actinomycetota; class Actinomycetes; order Micrococcales; family Micrococcaceae; genus Pseudarthrobacter; species Pseudarthrobacter sulfonivorans. Next base: position 3,751,907 of record NZ_CP013747.1, read on the forward strand.
ATGCCCATCCCGGTGTCCCGAACCACCAGCTTGACCCAGTCCTCGGTACCGGCCGCGCTGATGGTCACAGTGCCGCCGTCGGGGGAGTACTTGATGGCGTTCGACACGAGGTTGTCCAGTGCCTGGCCGATCCGCAGCGGGTCGGCGTAGGCCCAGAGCGGGGAGGGAACGTTGGCCACCAGGGCTACGGCTGACCGTTCCGCGTGTGCCTGGGCTGAGCCGATGCTGGTCTCCACCAGGCCGGAAATGTCGGTCCGTTTCGGGTGGACGTTCAGGGCGGCGGAGGCTTCCAGCGTCAGGTCCGAGACCAAGGCAAGCAGCCGTTCGGAGTTGCGCTGCACCACGTCCAAGCGCTGGACCGTGAGGGCGGAGAGCCCGTCGCTGTCCTCAAGCACAAGGTCAATGTTGCCCAGGATGGAATTGAGCGGGGACCTGAACTCGTGGGAGACGTTCGAGACAAGCTCTTCGTTCGCAGCCATGGCCTCAACCAGGCCTGTGACGTCGTTGAAGACCACGACGGCTCCGGTGAGGTGGCCGTCGTCGTTCTTCAAAGGCCTCGCAGCGGTGGAAACCGCGCGCTGCTGCGGGCCGTCGCCGATCCAGACGAGGTAGTCCGCGAAGGATTCGCCCTCGATGGCGCGCCGCAGGGGACGCTTCTCCGGCGGCAGCGGGGTCACTTTGTCCTGGGCAAAGATCAGATGCTGTTTTTCATCGGCGACGGCTACCCCCGCCGGGATGGCTGTCTGCTGGAACCCCCGCTGCCGGTTGTTCGTCAGCAGCTGTTTACCGTCCGAATCGACGGCAACAATGCCGACGTCGGTGGCGTCCAGGATGGTCGTCAGCAGTTTCTCGCGCTCCCGGCTCGCGGCGAGCAACTCCCGGAGTTCCTCTCCCATGGCCTGAAGCTGCCTCTGCTGGACCCGCATATTGACGCTGGCGAACCGGATTGCGAGCGAGACGCCGAGCATCATGAGCGGGAAAAGGATCAGTGAAGTGATATCCGCTGCCGTGAGGTTGGGGAATTTTGCGGCCGTTGTGGGGAGCATTATTAGGAGCGGCCCCAGAGCGCTCAGTACGAGGCTAGTGCGGACCATGATCCCGGAAGCGGCCAGCCAGATGACAGGAAATACGACCAGAATTGCTAGGCCCGGCAGAAGGGGCGCGGCTCCGTTGCGCAGCAGCGCGATTGCCAGCAGGTCAAGAATCGGAATTACCAAGTAGGAGCTATGGTGCAGGCGCTCCCACGGAGTAAGGAAACAGGCCACGAAAAGAATGAGATGAAGGGCGACTGCAGCCAAGTAGAGCGGACTGACCAGCAGGGATGGCCAGGTGAACGGTGTCATCACGCCGAGGACGGCGACAATTAGCGACAGCGGAAGCTGGCACAGTGCCACCTGGGTGCGGGGGCCAAGTTTTTTGAAATAGAGCGCCACCGCCCGGGGTGACGGACGTACGGGCATAGGATCTCCACCTTTTCTGACGGCCCCAATTCCGTCTCCAATGAATTTATGCGCCCGAATTCCTGAAGGGCGGCACAGTCAACCATCTGAATCCTAATGCGTATGCGTTGTCATCGTAATTGACTTTCCAAAACTAAACGCGGGAAGGCGTGTCATCCGACGTTCATACTTGTACCGTATAGAGAGTTGGAGTGGTTGAGGGGATTGGCGCTGGGCTGATGGGGGCCTCTTCCACCTGGCATCGGGGATAGACATGGAAGATCTTGGGGTAGCAGTAGTAATCGAGGACGACGCCGATGTGCGGAACCTCCTTGAGGGGATCCTCCGTCAGGCCGGTTTTGAGGTCCATACCGCCGTCGATGGGAGGGAAGGCGTTGAAGCGGTGCGGCACAACAAGGCCCAGGTGGTCACGCTGGACATCGGCCTTCCGGATATTGACGGTTTTGAGGTCCTGCGGCGGATCAGGAATTTCAGCGATGCCTACGTGGTGATGCTGACCGGCCGGACCGAGGAGCCGGATCTGCTCTCGGCCCTGAACGCCGGGGCGGACGACTACATTGCAAAGCCCTTTCGGCCGCGTGAACTCCGGGCCAGGGTGGCGGCAATGATGCGCAGGCCGCGCCATGAGGTCACCAGTCCACCCGAGGCGGCTGCATGGGCTTCACCTCCGGCCGCGCCGGCAACCTTCACCCACGCGGGAGTTCTCCAGCACAACGGGCTCATTCTGAACTATCGGACCCGCACGGTGGTGATTGGTGAGGTCAACCTCGGGCTCACGCGCAGCGAGTTCGACCTCCTGCATACTTTGCTCCGCGGCGAGGGGGCGGTGTGTACGCGGTCCGATCTGGTGCTAGCGGTCCGCGGTGACCTTTATGAGCCGGATGCCTATATCAGTGAGGCCGACGAACGGGCTGTAGAGGTCCACGTCGGGAACCTTCGGCGCAAGCTGCGGGAGGATCCGCTGTCACCGCGCTGGCTTCAGACGGTGCGCGGAGTGGGCTACCGGCTCGCACCAACAAGGACCGACCTGCAGGGCTGGCCGGGGGCTGGTCACTGAAGGGTTAGTCGTTTTTTCAGGATGTAGTTTGCCTGGAGTTCTGACACTGTACGCACTCCGTGCTCGGCGAGGGTTGCCAGCAGTGCCTGGCCTTGGACGAAGTCGCTGCGGCGGATGGCATCCTCCAGTGCTTGAGCCAGGACTGACAAACGGATCCCGCCCACCATGGTTGAAGCGATTCGCAGGCTGATGACGGCGTCCAAGGCAATGGGGCGGTCCTCGGTGTGGACCGCTGCCGCCAGCCGGCTGAAGCGCTGGTCCCACAAAGACGCGTAGTCGCGGGCGAATCCAAGGGCAAGTTCGGGGCCGTCCAGTTCTGCTTCCAGCTCCGCCAGGATGTCCGGTTCGACCCAGCGCATGGCGTCATTGCCCGCCTGGTGCACGCCAGCGCCCACGCCCGCAGCAGCCCCTGCAGCTGACGCTTCGGCAGGGACACCCCCGCTGCTGGAGGTGAGTGGTGGACTATCCATGCTTCAAGGCTACTTCCTGTAGTTACTTCGCAGTCCGTTTTCGGTCTATCCTGTGGAAACCTTGAGTGATCCTTGACTTTGGGTATCCGCCGTCATTGGCCGCTGAACGTGATCACCGTGTTGATAACCGCTGGCCCCAGAATGGCAATGAAGAGCACGGGAAAAATAAAGAACAGCAGGGGAAAAAGGATCATCACAGGGAGTTTCATGGCCTTTTCCTCGGCACGCTGGCGGCGTTTTACCCGCATGACCTTCGCTTGGATCCGCAGCACCCGGCTGATGGCAATGCCGTAGGTGTCAGCCTGGACCACCGCCTGGACAAAGCTCCGCAGTTCCGGGATGCTGGTCCGCTCGGCCAGTGCCTGGTACGACTCACGCCGGCTGCGGCCCACCTGCATGTCCTGCAGGGTGCGGACCAGTTCGTCGGCCAGTGGCCCTTTGCCGTTTTCGCCGGCCCGGGCCATGGCCCCTTCGAAGCCGAGGCCGGCCTCCACCGAGATCAGCATCTGGTCCAGGGTGTTGGCCAGTTCCAGCTGCATGGCCTTCTGGCGTTCCATGCCTTTGCTGTAGAGCATCAGGTCCGGGATGAAATAGCCGAGGACGAGCAGGAACAGACCCGCAAGCTTCATGATGGGCGTGGTACCGACGGCGCTGAGGTAGAGGCCGAGGGACGCGCCGGCTATGCCGAGGGCGATCTTGGCGCCGAGGACCTTTTCCAGTGGCATCGACAGCGGCCTGCCGGCAAGTGACAACAAGCGATCAAGCTTGCGGACATAGGCCGGGGGAGTCAGGCGGTAACCGATCCCGGCCACGAAGCCAGTCGGTTTTTTGTCCACCGTCTCAGGAGCTCGGTGGCCCCGGGTAAGGATGGCTACGGTGGCAGTCCGAGCCTTCCGGTCAACGGAAAGGATGGACCAGGTCAGGTAGCCGATGGGTACGGAAACCAGCAAGAGCGAGGAAATGATCAGCGGACTCATCAGAACTTCAGAACTTCAGATCAATGATTTTGCGCATCCACAGGCTGCCGATCGTCATAAGCACAACGGACGCGCCGATCATGCCCCAGCCTAACGGATGGGTGAACATCGAGTTCATGTAGCCGGGGTTGACGGTCATCAGCATCAGCACAATGCCAAAAGGCATGGCTATGAGAATGTAAGCGGAGAATTTTCCTTCTGCGGCGAGGGACTTGATGTGTCCTTTGATTTCGCTGCGCTCGCGGATGGTTTCGTTGACCTGGTCTAGTACTTCGGCCAGATTTCCTCCCACCTCGCGGTTGATCTGGATGGCCTGGGCAATCCAGACGAAGTCCTCGTTCCGCATGCGTTCCGACGTGTCCGTCAGCGAGGCCAGCAGATCGCGGCCAAGACTGGTCTCGGTGACGACGCGGCGCATTTCTTCGGACGTTGGACTTTGTGACTCGGTCGCGGCGGCGTCGATGGCACGCAGTATGCTGTGTCCTGCGCGAAGCCCGCCGGAAAGCAGTTGCAAGGTGTCACCAAGCTGGGCGTCAAACTTTGCCCGCCGTTTCCCGGCAAGGAACCCAAGCACAAGGTGCCCTGCGAACGGCGCCAAAACAACCAGCAGGACGGAGATCACGGGTAGGCCGATCACCATTCCCACGAGTGCTCCCACAGTTGCGCCAGCAATGACCAACACCATGTATTCGGTTTGGCTAAAGCGGACGCCGGCGTTCTCCAGCGCCTCACGGTTGTAGAGCCGGACGTTCCTGGTTCCGAGGAACCGGTCCAGGGCGCCTACCGTTGCGTCAGCCAGCCGGGTAAGGTTCGACGGCGGATCCGTCTGAAAGGGCCGGCGCCGGTCGAGCGCGATCTCGGGGGTACGCGGCAGCACCAGCGCCACGCCCACCATGATGGGGGCGAGGAAAAGGAGAGCCGCTCCAATGATGATCAACATGCCGTCCTACGCCTTTCCGCTGCCGGCTGGGTGCGCACCAGCAGGACCCGGACCGGCCGGAGTGGCGAACACGGACGGCGAGACGTGAATTCCGAGGTCCTCGAAACGGTCGATGAAGCGCGGCCGGATGCCGGTTGCCACCGGCTTGCCCAGGAAGCGCCCATGCTGGTCAACGCCCGCGGAGTAGTCGAAGACGAAAGCGTCCTGAAGGGTCACGATGTCCCCTTCCATGCCCTGGACCTCAGTCACGTGCGTGATGCGGCGCGAGCCGTCGCGCAAGCGCGAAATCTGGACGATAAGGTTCACAGCCGAAGCGATCTGCTCGCGGATGGCGCGCAGCGGCAGGTCCATGCCGGCCATGAGGACAAGGGTCTCCAAGCGCGCGATGGCGTCGCGGGGCGAGTTGGAGTGCACGGTGGAGAGCGAGCCGTCGTGGCCAGTGTTCATGGCCTGCAGCATGTCCAGCGATTCGCCGCCACGGACCTCACCCACCACGATGCGGTCAGGGCGCATACGCAAGGAGTTCCGGAGGAGCTCGCGGATGGTCACTTCACCTTTCCCCTCCGTGTTGGGCGGGCGGCTTTCCAGTCGGACCACATGGTCCTGCTGGATCTGGAGTTCCACCGCGTCCTCGATGGTCACGATCCGTTCGTTTGCCGGCAGGAAAGAGGACAGCACATTCAGCAGCGTGGTCTTGCCGGTGCCCGTTCCGCCGGAGACGATGATGTTGAGCTTGGCTTTGACGCACGCGTTCAGCAGTTCTGCCATCTCAGGAGTGAGGGTGCCGAAGTCGATGAGGTTACGGACCGTGAGGGGTACCTTGCTGAACTTACGGATGGTCAACGATGAGCCGCCAACGGCCAAGGGAGGGATCACTGCGTTAACACGGGAACCATCTTCCAGGCGGGCATCCACCAGGGGAGAGGACTCATCAATGCGGCGGCCCACCTTGGAAACGATCCGCTCGATAACTTTGCGGAGGTGCTCCTCCGAGCTGAACCGGGAATCCGCCAAGGTCAGATGCCCTTTTCGTTCCACGTAGATCTGGTCCATGCGGTTGACCATGATTTCGGTAACCGCCGGATCGTCCAGCAGCCGCTGAAGCGGGCCGAAGCCGAGAACATCATCGGCCACGTCTTGGACCAACCGTGTGCGCTCTTCAGCGGAGAGCGGGACCTGCTCTGCGTCGATGATCCGCGTGAGCTCTTCGCGGGCAGACGACTTCAGTTCATGTTCCGTGATGGCGGAGTCGTTGAATCGGGCACCCATATGTTCAAACAAGGCCTTCGCTGCCCGTTCTTTAAGGGCTGCGAAAACATCGACTGGCTTCTGGAGTTTCGGCTTCGTCTCTTCTAGATGTGTCTGCGGGGGGGCGACAACGACGGCAGGCGGTGCCGGCGTCGTCCGTTTTTGCGGGGTTTGTTCCAACCACTGCACGCGCTGGGGCTGAACCTCCGGCCGCGGGACATCGAGCGTAGGGGCTGAGGCCTTCGTAGAAGCAGGCTGGGCAGTTGGCTGGGACTTCGCCTGGGCGGCGCTGATGCGCTCTGACAGTTTCATCTAGACCACGACCCTTCGGTGCAGTTTGCGCTGGGATTTTGCCCGCCAGGCAGGATTAAAGCGTTCCACGAGTTGGTTGAGTCCTTTAATTGCAGGGTCTTTCACCGGCTCTTGGAGCACTGGGATCCCGCGGTTTGTGGACAGCGCTACGGCGCGGGAGCGTGGGATGCTCACATCAATGGGAGCCCCGATAGTCGATTCGAGGTCCTGGACGGTGAGGCCGTTCTTGGAGTCAGCCATGTTGAGCACCACGTGGCGGGTCTCGGGAACGATATCTAGCTGGCGCAGGATATCCAGGCCGGAACGAAGGCCGCGCACGCTGGGGATGTCCATGCCGCTAACCCAGACCACATCGGTGCACTTTTCCATGGCTGCCAGCCCAATCTCGGGCAGCCCCGGCGCGGTATCCACCACCACGTACTGGAACTGCTCTGACAGCTGTTCGATCAGCCGGGTGATCTGGTCGGGGGTGATCTCGTCCGCATCGACGGGGGTAGGGGGAGCGCAAAGGGCGTAGATGCTGCCCGGATGCACCGTGAGGAAGGCCTTAAGGACCAGGGAATCCTGGCTTGCGGCCGTAGATACGGCGTCCGTCACTGTGTGTTCGGGGTCCAAGTCGAGCCCTGAGGAGACGTCCCCGAACTGGAGGTCGAGGTCCACAATGACCACGCTCATGGGGGCGATCTTCCCCAGCCCAATGGCGATGTTGGTGGCGATGGTGGTTTTGCCCACGCCGCCCTTGGGGGAGAAGACGCCGATCACCAGGCCCTTGTTGCTTTCAGCCGCCTGCTGGGGCGCGAGTGTGCGGTGACGGCTGGCGAAGGACTGGCTGGCGCGCTCCAAAAGGACCCGCAGCTGGGCGGCATCCGAACCGGGGGAGGCGATGTCCTTGATGCCTGCCCGCATGGCATGCAGCAGGAAGTCGGGCTCGGGTTCCGCGGCCACAATCACGCCGAGCTCTGGGAAGCTGACGTTTAAGACGGTAGCAAAACGCAGTGCCTCGTCCAGAGGTACTTCCGGTCCCAAAATCAGGACCTCTGGCTGCTCCTGGTCCAAGCTGGCGAACAGTTGGTGCGGGTCCGCGGGCAGCAGGCTCGTGAAGAACGTCTGCACGCCGCCTTGGAGGCCACCGGCAACGGCCTCGCGGAGGCGGGCATCGAAGTCGACGTCAGGGGTGATGAGGACAAAGCGGCTCATTTGTAGACGTCCGGCCGGATCATGATGCGCGGTCCGCTGTCCTGCGCATCGAGGGGTTCCCTGCTGAGCCAGATGGAAGCGTACTCTGCGGCGAAGACGATCTTGCCTGCATTGATGTCGTTCACTGCAACGGTGACCATCAGGGATCCGGTGGGGAGGTTCACGTCACGAGGGTCCGGCGCAGGCGCGTCGGTTGCTGATGGCGCTGGCTTTGCGGCCGCGCCTTCCGGCGCTCGCTGGACCGCGGTCACAAGTGCCTTGTGGATGGAAAGCTGGACGGTTTCCTTGTCGGATTTCGCTTCGATACCGCCACTGGGCATCGAGATGAAGATGCCAACATGGTCGCCGGGCGTAACGCGGCCGCCGACGACGCGCTGCGGCTCCAGCTGGAAGGAGATTTCCTGCAGGCCTGCCGGCACCGGCACAGAGCCGGACGATTTCAGTTCCTCGGGGGAGACCAGGCGTTCGGCCAGCAGTTGCTCGCCGGGGACCAGATCTGCGGAGGTGACCTTGCCGCCCGAGCCGTCCAGGGTGTTGAGGGCGGTTTTTGCGACGGCGGTTCCTGGCAGTTGCTGCAGCGCTACGGCTGCCTTCAAGGTCTCTGCCGATGAGCCTGCCGGCACGGCTTTTGTCACAACAAGGACGCCGACCGGATCGAGGCCGCTGACAGCCCTCTGGTCAGCGCCCTGGGCGTAGGAGACGACAATGACCGCCCCGACGATGGCCAGCAGGACTGCCACCACTCCTGCCAACAAACGTGACTTCACTGAGTGCTCCTAGAGTTTCGGTTCTTGCTAGGGGGTGAGACGGACAATCGTCGTCCCGGGGGCGTCGCCGAGTTCGAAAGCCTCGGAAAGGGAGACGAACCTCACGAAGTAGCCTCTGATGGTTTTGTTGGCCACCTTGGCCCCGTTGGTCCAGCTGATATCCGCAAAGTGGTAGCCGGTGACGTGAAAGGCTGCGAAGCCCTTGACGTAGTATTTGCCGGCGGAACCTTCGCCCGTGGCAAGGTCGTACAGAGGCAGGAGAACCGTCTGATCATTCATCTGACTGAAGTCGGCAGCCGTGCACACCGTCGGCGCGCTGGCGCCTGTGTCGCTGGGGAACCAGATCCCTGTATTGTCCGCAAGGCCTGCGGTTACCGTCACTGCACACGTCGTTCCGGTGTTACCTATCCACCCGAATCCGCCCGGTATTCCACCGCAATCATTTACGGCCTGTTCCAGCACCTGTACGGAGCCGGATGGGGAACCAGCCGTCAAGTCCATCCTGCAGTAGGCAATCGCCAGCGGCAGGATGGCCGGTCCCTTGGAAGGCGTACCCCACTGGGCCGACGAGCTGGCCGTGACTTCCGCAGTGTTCATCCCAAGGACCCGGGCGAAGAACAGCGACACTTCATTGGGGGAGTGGCCAGCCTCCTGCGCGCCAACGGTGACAGTCACGGTGCGGTTGGTTTTGTGGAGCACCGTGGATTTGATGTGGCTGAGCCCGTCGGTGGCATTTCCGTTGTTGAGGTCCGCTGCCAAGGACGAGCTGGTGGAGCAGTCCGGATCGTTTAGGTCCCGGCTGCACTTTTGTGCGATGGCCAAGGCTGCGGCGTCGGCTCCATTTCGGAGCTGGGTCCGTTCTGCGTACAGCATGCCCACGTCGACCGCGATGGCACCGAACGCCAGCAGCGCCACCAGCATCAGGGCGACAATCACGCTCACGGCGCCGCGTTCGCCGTCGTTCCTTGGCTTCGATGGAGTCAGCCGCCGCATAGCATGGCCCCCTTGCCCGTCATCGCGAACGGACCGGCGATACCTGTCATCGTGGACAGGCTGTAAGTGATCGTGATGGTGATCTGCGGGCTTGAGCCAGCGGCGGACGTCACCGGACACGCCGTGCCGAAGCTGATATCTGTGTCCTGCAGCGCCGGACGAAGAGCTGCGGCAGTGTTTTTGGCTGCGGTTTTGGCGTCTGATGATTTGCCCGTTACGGCCATGACGCGGACCCCCTCGCGGGCAGCTGCCGACAGTGAGGCCTGCGCGTTGTACGCGCGGCTGAACTCCATGATGCCCAGGAGCAGCATGACGAGGAGGGGCGCCACGATCGCGAACTCGACCGCGACGGCTCCACGCTCGGATGCCCTGGACATGGTGCTGCCTTTCGGTCAGGTCGATCTTGTTCGGGAAAGGAGAGTGGCGGCGGCTTGATCGCCGCCGCCACTGTTCCAGATTCACGGGATGAGCCAAGCGAGGCAGAGCGCCTAGCGGCTGAGTTAGGGTGCGCAGCTCCCGCCAGCGGCAGCGGTAGCGGTAGCGGCGGTTGCAGTCCAGGTGCCTCCGCCGAGCGAGCAAGAAACCTCCTGGAACATCAGGGTTAGGGTTCCGCCGAGCAGTGTCACAGCAACGATGATGGCGACGGCGATAAGTGCGACCATGATGCCGTATTCGACGGCCGTGGCGCCCTTTTCTTCACTGCGAAGGCGGATCATGAGGTTCGTGTAGAGAGAAAGCATGAGGACTCCTGAGCGAGTTTTGGGTGGCTGGTCCTGCACCAGCTCAATCACGAAGTTAGCAACGCTTGATGCGACGTTGAGGGGAACTTGCAGCATCCTGCGCAAAGACTTCTTGGGCTGCGCGTTTCCTGCGTTTTCCCTTGGCCTTTGCTGTGGTGAAGCTTGGTGGGCCATGTTTCCTCGGGCACACAAAACGGACCCCCTCGGTTCTGGGTTCCGAGAGGGTCCGGCATTAGGGGCGCCAGGTGGCGCGGTGGGCTTGCTTAGAACAGTATTTTCATGATGTTGATGGCTGCCGGGCCGAGGAGGACGATGAAGAGCACCGGAAAAATGAAAACGAGGAGCGGGAAAAGTACTTTGACCGGCAGCTTCATTGCCCTTTCCTCCGCTCGCTGTCGGCGCTTCACCCTTGCCTGCTTGGCTTGTGTACGAAGGACTCTTGCGAGGCCAATGCCGTACTTATCGGCTTGGACAACGGCACGCACGAAGCTGCGCAAGTCCGCAACCGATGACCTGTCAGCGAGCGCCTGGTACGCCTCCTGACGGGGTCGCCCAACCTGCATGTCCTGCAGAGTTCGCATCAGCTCTTGGGCCAGGGGTCCATCACCGTACTGGCCCGCCCTGGCCATGGCAGCCTCGAAGCCCAGTCCAGCCTCCACCGAGATAAGCATCTGGTCGAGCGTGTTCGGCAACTCGAGTTCTATGGCTTCCTGGCGTTTTACCCCCTTGTTGTACACCAACAGGTCCGGAACGAAGTAGCCAAGGACGGTGATGAAGAGCCCGATGCCGACACTTTGCGGCGTCGGTGAGTTACGAAAGACCAGAATGCCGAGTACCGCTCCCGCCAGAGCAAGAAGCGGCTTGGCTACGATCAGCTTCTCAAGGGGCATCGACACAGGACGGCCTGCCAGAGAAAGCCATCGATCTAGTTTTGCTTCGTAACTGCCAGTCGTGAGCCTTTTCGCAACTCCCAACATCAGGGGAGGACGCGTTGAAGCAATTGCCCCGTTCTGGGCGAATCCCTGGCCGAGATTTGATTGGACTGCTAGAGTTCCACGTCGGTCCAACGTGACAAGAACCCAGGTGAAGTAGGCCAGCGGCAGCATAATGGCCGCGATGATAAGCCAGGCTATTGGAGTCATTAGGTCCCCCTAGAACTTGATCTTTACAGTGCGGCTCATCCAGAACCCACCACAGACGAACATGACCAGGCTGACGGCCACGAGCAGGTTGCCCACGGGCTCCTCAACGAAGACGCTCATGTAGCCCGGATTGATGAACGAAAGCATGACCGCAACAGCGACTGGCATGCCCATCAGGACGACGGCGGACATCTTGCCCTCGGCGCTTAGGGAGCGCACTTGGCCTTTTATTTCGCTACGTTCACGTATGGTTCCGGCCACCTGTTCAAGTACCTCGGCAAGGTCTCCACCCACTTCCCTGTTGATCTGGATGGCCTGCCCGATCCAACGAAAGTCCTCGCTGTCCATTCGTTCCGCAGTTTCATCCAATGCCTGCCGGACGTCCATCCCGATGCGGGTTTCGTTAACGATCCTTCGCAGCTCCTCAGACGTAGGCGCTTCAGATTCCAATCCGGCAGCCTCCATGGAACGCATGACGCTGTGACCCGCTCGCAACCCACCAATAAGCATCTGAATGGTGTCAATGAGTTGTGATTCGAACTTGCCGCGGCGTTTGTCAGTGCGGATACTCAGGACCAGACGGGTAATGAACGGCACCGCCGCCCCAATGAGGACGCCGATCACCGGGTTAGTCAGGAGTGCCCCGATGAAACCACCTAGGAAGGAAACGACTGCCACCATGACGGTGAATTCGGCCGGTCCCATTTTGATGCCGGCGTTGTACAGCAAATTTTGGTTGAATGGTCCGCCGGACTTGCCCAGAACTCCGCCCATGCCATCGACAACCGATTGTGAAACTCTGCCAAATGATGAGTTTTCCGGAGCCGACTCCGGACGCCTGCGGTCTATCGGGATTGCACCATAATGTGGCTTCAGAACAACAACGAAGAGCACAAGCAATGCGCCGAAGCACGCCACTATGGCAAGTATTAGCACCGTTGGATTCTCCATGACCTACCGCCTCCCTTGTGGATTCATGGTGCCGCCAAACACGGCAGGCGACACGGTGATGCCCAGTTCGGAGAAGCGGTCCAAAAACCGCGGACGTATCCCAGTGGAGACAGGCTTGCCGAGGAATTTCCCCTGCGCATCCATTCCCGCTGCATAGTCAAAAAGAAACACGTCTTGGAGAGTCACGATGTCGCCCTCCATTCCCTGGACCTCCGTTACGTGCGTCACGCGGCGGCTCCCGTCCCGAAGCCTGGTCACCTGAATGATGAGATCCACGGCTGACGACACTTGCTCGCGTATGGCTCGGAGAGGCAAGTCCATTCCAGCCATGAGAACCAACGTCTCCAGACGGGCAACGGCGTCGCGTGGAGAATTGGCGTGCACTGTAGATAAGGAACCATCGTGCCCGGTGTTCATCGCCTGAAGCATGTCCAGGGACTCGCCGCTGCGGACCTCACCCACAATGATTCGGTCCGGTCGCATACGGAGCGAGTTGCGGACCAGTTCGCGGATACCGATCGCACCCTTGCCCTCAATGTTCGGCGGCCGGCTCTCTAAGCGAACCACGTGCTCTTGCTGCAGTTGAAGTTCTACAGCGTCTTCGATGGTCACGATGCGATCATCTTCAGGGATGAAAGAGGACAGTACGTTAAGCAGCGTGGTTTTACCCGTACCTGTTCCGCCGGAAACGATGATGTTCAGCCGGGCCTTGACGCACGCACTTAAGAGTTCCGCCATTTCCACCGTTATGGAACCCCACTCAATGAGGTTACGCACCGTAAGCGGCACATGGCTGAACTTGCGAATTGTGAGGGACGGGCCATTCACCGCAAGGGGTGGGATGATGGCGTTCACTCGAGAGCCATCCTCCAAGCGCGCATCTACCAGGGGCGATGATTCGTCGATTCGTCGACCGACCTTGGACACTATGCGCTCGATGACTTTTCGCAGATGGTCATCGGAACTGAACTGCGAACCAGTCAGCGAGAGATGGCCGTTTCGCTCAATATAGATCTGGTCAAATCGATTCACCATGATTTCTGTTACGGACGGATCTTCCAACAGACGCTGGAGCGGCCCAAAGCCCATGACCTCATCCGCAATCTCCCGGATCAACCGGCGCCGTTCTTCCGGCGACAACGGAACTTGTTCATCATCGATGACAGCCGAAAGCTCCTCGACTGCAGATGCCCGGAGCTCCTCTTCGGACCCTGAGGAATCACCGAACCGGGTTCCCATGCGTTCGAAAAGCGCAAGCGCAGCCCGCTGTTTGAGTCCGGCCAAGGCATCGACAACCGGCGGTGGTGTTCCGTTCAACGTTGCCAAAGGTGATCCAAATGATGGGCGGGCCGGCGCTGCCGACAAGTCCTTAAGCCCCCGTGGTGGCGGTGAGATTTCGACTGCTGTGGCAGCGATGTCCTCTGGGATGGCTGCGCCGCCGTCGTTGTTTGACCTGGAGAGCCGATCTGAAAGCCTCACGATACAACCACCCTTCGGTGAAGTTTGTTGTGGGTTGAAGACACCCAAAGCGGGTCGAAGCGTTCCACGAGCTTCTTAAGGCCTTTTGAGGCCGAGTCTCTGGTAGTGCTCTGCAGCACAGGAACGCCGCGATTAGTTGAGAACGGAAGCGTGCGTGAACGTGGAATGATGGCATCTATCGGGACGCCGATAGTGGCCTCGACATCCTGCACTGAGAGTCCGCTTTTCCGGTCCGCAAAGTTAAGTACCGTATGCCTGCCTTGCGGCAGGAGTTGCAGTTCCTTGAGGACACTGAAGGACTTGCGGAGGCCCCGGACGCTTGGCACATCCATCCCACACACCCAGACGCCGTCGGTGGCCAGCTCGAGAGTGGCCAGGACGTGTTCTCCCAACCCGGGGGCAGTGTCCACGATGACGTACTTGAATTCACCTGCCAGCTGATTGATCAGGCGACTTACATGGTCCGCCGTTATGTAGTCCGATTCAGCTGGAGTCCGGGGGGCACAGAGTGCGTAGATGCCGGCAGGATGCACGGTGAGGTACGCCTTAAGGACCATGGAGTCCTGGGCGGCAGTGCCATGTACAGCTTCAGTAATGCAGTGTTCAGGCTCAAGCATGAGCCCAGACGCCACATCACCGAACTGCAGATCCAGATCCACAATCACCACGGCCATCGGAGCGACCTTGCCCAACCCGATGGCCAGGTTTGTGGCCACCGTGGTTTTGCCTACTCCTCCCTTGGGGGACATTACTGCGATGACGCGCCCCCGCTCCTGCCCCGATTCGGCAGCCGGTGCCATTCCCCTACGCCGACTCGCAGAAGCTAGGCACGCGCGTTCGAGGAGGATGCGGAGGTCGTTAACGACGATTTCCGGAGTGACAACGTCTCTGATGCCAGAGTGCATAGCACGAAGCACAAGATCGGGGGTGGGCTCGGCTATCAGAAGGAGGCTGACCTCCGGGTACTGAAGGTCAAATACTGTTGCGAGCTTCAGCGCGTCGTCTGGCGCAACGCCAGGGCCTAGAATCAGGACCTCCGGCGGTGCCCCGTTGAGCTGCTTGAAGACGTCATCTGGACCACCCCGCAGGACGTCCGGAGTAAGGGTCTGCAGTTCGCCGTGCAGGGCGCCGGTGATAGCCTGCCGAACGCGGCCCTCAAAATCCCGAACCGCTGTGATGGCAACAAAGCGGCTCATTAGTACAGTCCTCCAAAAGTTGTGACCGGGGGGTCACCCTTCGTAGTGGTGTCCGTCTGCTTAGCAAGCCAGATCGTGCCGAACTCTGCGCCAAAAACCATCTTGGCTGCATCGGCGTCGCTCCTGGCGACGGTGATGAATGCGGACCCGTTTGGCATCGCGATTCCGCTATCCGTTGTCCCGGAGCCGTCGTTGCTCCCGGACTTCTTGGTGTCGGGTGCCGCTTTCTGCACCGCCGTCACCAGGACGTCATGGAACAGAAGGCCCGTGGACTGCTTCCAGCCCTTGATCTCGGCTGGAACAGTGGCGTCGGCCGGCATGCCGTCCTCAGACTTGAAGGAGGTGTAGACAGTGACCGTGTCACCAGCCTCAAGGCGGCCGCCCAGGATGCGCTCAGGGGAAAGGAGGAATGTGACCTCTTCCAGTCCATCCGGAACGGGAACAGTCCCAGGCACGAGTTCTCGAGGATCGACGAGCCGGGAAGAAAGGAGCTGTTCACCAGGCTCCAAAGCGACGGAGGTTACCTTGCCTGACTGATCGTTGAGACCCTCAAGGGCTCCTTCGGGAACTGCAGCCTGCGGAATTGCTTCCACTTGGACGAATTTGTTGAGGTCTTCTGCTTTGGTGCCGGCGGGTACCGATTCTTTGATTACCAGCACATTTACGGGTTCGAGCCCTTGCGCTGCTCTAGCGTCGGCTCCCTGCACATAAACCACGAGTAGTGCAGTTCCGATGATTGCCAACACTAGTGCCGCAATGCCTCCCAGTAGGCGTGATTTCACTTCATTTGCTCCTTTTTAGATGAGACTGAATGAGTCCGGAGGAAGCCGGCTCTGTGTGGATCCTCAATTGCTTAAGAAGACCCGCATGGCGCCGTAATTGGGCTGTCCGCCCGTAGACGCGATTCCCTCTTCAATCGAGACGAAGCGGGTGAAATAGCCTTGAATGCCTCGGCAGTTGCCGCCATTGCAGTCGGGGGCGAGTGGATCCAGGTCGGTGAGCCCAGGACCACCACCGAACTTGAAACCGGTTACTTGAAAAGCGAGGAAACCAGCCAACTCGTACCGAGTCTTCTGACCATTTTTGGTGGCACCGGTGAACACCGGAATGAGGATCGGTGAATCCTTGATCGTGGTCGGCATGTCGTGGCAGACACTCGGCAAGTCGTTGCCAGGGTTGCTGCCCACTTCGCTGTTGGCGACGTCGATGTCGGTTGAGCAGCCACCGTCGGTGTCCAGCCAACCAAACCCGCCAGGGGCATACCCGTTTTGCTCGGCGCAGCCTGGAAACGTGGGCACATTCTGGTCGTAGCGGAGGAGGATACGAGTGGGAACAGGATCACCGGTAAAGGTCTTGGTTGAGTTGAATTCAGAGAGTTGCGTGGGCGACAGGAATTGCTTGAATACACACTCGCTAATTGTCCAGGGCAACGTGCTGGCTTCCGAAGGGGTGCCCCAACTCGCTTCACCTGCGGCATGTATGACTGCCGAGTCATGGCCCAAGACCCGCGCGAAGAACAACGTGAAGCTGTCGTCTGTCGAACCTGCCTCCTGTGCATTTGTTTCAACACGCACGGAATTGGCAGTGGGCTGGGTCACGGAGAAGGTCCCGCTGGAGTTGTCGTTGGCATTACCATCGGCGAGGCGGTTGTCTTCGTCGGCCATCGCGGTGGCGCAGTTGATACCCTTGGCACATTCGCCGGCGATGGCAAGGGCGGTAGCGTCCGCGCCGTTTTGAAGCTGTGCCTTCTCCGCGTACATAGCTCCCACATCGACTGCAAGAGCTGTGAAGCCCAGTAACGCCACAAGCACGAAGGCCACGATCACTGAACTTGCGCCGCGCTCACCGTCCATGTACTCCTTGGGTCGCAAGTTTCTGGCCATTATTGCTAGCCGCCGCATCTCATCACTCCTACGCCTTCAAGGGCCATTGGGAATATGCCTGGAGAGCCAAAGAACCCGGCATCTAGAAATCCGGACAAGGATCCTAGAGTGACGTTGGTAGTGACTGTGACGTTCTCGCCGGACGCACAGCTGCCGGCGTCGTCGTCGACCAGGATCTCCAAGTTGCTGAGGGACGGTGCTGCTGCTAATGCGACAGTCGCTACATCACCATCGGCGAAATCCGAATCGCTATGGTGAATTGCGGCGAAGCGCGCACCCTCGCGTGCGGCTTGCGTCAATGAGTTTTGGACGTTAAATACCCGGCCGAACTCCATGGTGCCGATAAGAATCAAAAGCAGTAGAGGGAGGACAATTGCCATCTCAACGGCTACCGCACCGCGCTCTTTATGTGCTGTCTTCAAGACGGTATCCCCAGACTTGAGTTCAATAGTCAGTTGGCCCAATCTGGGCCGGTGTAGAGCTTGTACTGGTGGCGGCGTCACCCGCCACCAGAGCAAACAATCGAATGGTGAGTTACAGCGAGGTGTTGACCGCGACAAACAGGTCGTTGATACCGATGCCAAGAGCCGCGGCGCCGACTGCGACGATGACGGCAATGAGAGCAACCATCAGGCCGTACTCCACCATCGTTGCTCCCTTTTCGGAGGCGAGGCGCTCCTTGATGCCGGCGATGAAAGCAGTCATTGAGACCATGAGAGAAGTCATTTTAGGTTCCTTAATTCGATGAAATTGATTGGATATTACTTTCAACGAATTTCCAGCTGCCCCCATGATTCTTAGCGGCTGGACTTCGCTAAGAAGAGATTGTCATTTGCGGTTCTAGGCAACAATGCGTAGTAGTACTCGACTTTTTCAGGGGCCTCTTTAAGTGCGTACTCGGAACCTATGTGCGAGTACTCAGATAGTTGGACGCATCCATGCGCGGCTACTCGGATTACTGCTGCGCGGGCAGCCTAGGATTGCGGTTGTGTCCGATCCCAGGACTAGGAAAACAAAAGCCCTATGCCTACGGCGGTGCCGATCATCGACGGCCCATGAGCCACGTCTGATGTACGTTCTTTGCGGTTTCGTGCCACCACAAAGACGGTAACAAGGCCGTTCAGAATGAACCCCAGCAGTCCGCCGTAAAAGAGCTGCGTCCAACCTAGGTACCCCAAGTAGAGGCCCACTGGAGCGGCGAGCTTAACGTCGCCCATTCCCAGGCCCGCTGGCGAAATTAACGCCAGAATCAGGTAGATGACGAAGAGAATTACAGCGCCGGCCAATGCGCGAACGAGGTTAGCCCACGGTTCTCCGCCAAAGGTGGCTCCTAAGAGGCACAAGAGCCCCCCTACTAATAGGGAAAGGACCACAGGGTTCGGCAATAGATGTAGTGCGACATCAATTCTGGCCAGCTGAACGCCAAGAACGCTGAGGAGGATGAATGCCGGCAGTGCCGCGTCGGAGCCGACTCGGAATGCGAAGGCTGCACAAAGGACAGCGGTGATCACCGCCGTCGTGATCCTCGCTCGCATGCCAGGCATCGGGCCGACGCGGGGGAGCATCTTGGCAATGAGCAGCTCGGCCAACGGTGAGAGGATGAGTCCCAAGAGACCGATGACGGCCACGAACAGCGGTCCGGCTGAGCCAGCGTCGCCCCAAGAAGTCACTGCATCCCCTGCTTACGTTCGGGCCGGCGGATTAAATGATGAGCGGCCGGCTACCCCATTTTGACCCTGAGGCCCGATTCAAGCTAACATTGGTAGTCGTTGTGCGTGTCCTTTCTCGATGATGCGTGCCCGCTTGAGAATCCGGTTGCAGGATAACTACTCAACGTGCACATTCGGGACCTCAGGATGACTGGTTACATGGAGCCCTCACCTCTGTTCCGGTAGCGCATAGATAGTAGGTGCACACGCTTGAGTGACACCTAAACAAGAACGCCAGAACAAGAACGAGGCAAAAACCGTGCGTACGTACACCCCGAAGCCCGGCGATATCAACCGCCAGTGGCACGTCATTGACGCCACAGACGTTGTCCTTGGTCGTCTCGCGAGCCAGACCGCAATCCTGCTGCGCGGCAAGCACAAGGCCACCTTTGCGTCCCACATGGACATGGGCGACTTCGTCATCATCATCAACGCTGAGAAGGTAGCCCTGACCGGCGCCAAGCTGGAGCAGAAGCGCGCATACCGCCACTCCGGTTACCCGGGCGGCCTGACCTCCGTCAACTACGCGGAACTCCTGGAGTCCAACCCGGTCCGCGCCGTTGAGAAGGCCATCAAAGGCATGCTCCCCAAGAACTCCCTCGCTGCACAGCAGTTGGGCAAGCTGAAGGTGTACCGCGGTGCAGAGCACCCGCACGCCGCACAGCAGCCCAAGACGTTCGAAATTTCCCAGGTCGCCCAGTAGTCCTGGCCACCAAACAACTTATCTATACAAGGAGAATCGTGGCTCAGAACGAAGAGACCACCGAGGCCGTTGTGGCTGAGGAAAACCCGACCAGCTACACCTCGGAGAGCGGTCCTGCGGAAGCAGAAGCGCCGAAGAAGGAACGCCCGGCACTGACCGTTGCCGGCGCCGCAGTTGGCCGTCGCAAGGAAGCTGTTGCCCGCGTGCGCATCGTGCCCGGCACCGGCAAGTGGACCATCAACGGCCGCGCGCTGGACAACTACTTCCCGAACAAGCTGCACCAGCAGGACGTCAACGAGCCCTTCAAGATCCTCGATCTTGACGGCGCATACGACGTCATTGCCCGCATCCACGGTGGCGGCATCTCCGGCCAGGCCGGTGCCCTGCGCCTCGGCATTGCCCGTTCACTGAACGAGATCGACACCGAGAACAACCGCGCCACCCTGAAGAAGGCCGGTTACCTTCGCCGTGACGCACGCGTCATCGAGCGTAAGAAGGCCGGTCTCAAGAAGGCCCGTAAGGCTCAGCAGTACTCCAAGCGCTAAACCCGCTTACAGAGGAGCCCGTCCCGCCATTGGCGGGGCGGGCCTTTTGTCGTGTTGGACCGGTGCGGCATCTGCTTGAGGTGTGAGTCCTCCGGGGAGACGGAGGCAAAGCCCGGAGCCAAGGGGAAACGGAGTCGCATTTTGGCTGGATACGCTGTCCGGCGGCGGACGCTCCGGTATGGTATGTCGCATGGGGGACGCAAGAAGTGAAGTTGTTGGACAAAGCAGCCATTCTGCCTCTCACGTTGGTGAGAAGATGCAGGTGAAGTCTTGGATTCTTGCATGGTTGGCATTTCTCCCGTTTGTCTTGATTCGGGCCGAAAACCTAGCTGAGTCCGATACGTTTTGGCAGGTCCGCACCGGCATCCTCACGATCGCGCATGCGCGAATTCCCTCAGCTGATCCGTTCTCGTGGACTGTCGGCGGGGAACCATGGACGCTAAACTCTTGGGGCTTCAACGTTGTCCTGGGTTTGTCCTACCAAGCCGCTGGTTTAGTGGGCGTTGCTCTCGCCTCTGCATGCCTCGTCGCCGTTATTGGCGGATTGGTGCTACTTCTGGCCCGGCAACTGGGAGCGTCGCCGGTAGTGTCCGCATGTGTGCTTCTGATCGGAACTCCATTGTTGACATTATACTTGTCGGCGCGACCCCAGCTCATAGACTACATTGCCGTCCTAGCACTAGTGATGCTCCTACGGTGGCTAATAGAGGTGCGTCAGCCGGCTTGGCCGCTCCTGGCCATCGCCGTCTTGACCATAGTGTGGGTCAACCTTCATGCAGCTGCATTACTAGGCGTGGCCATTACAGGTGTCAGTATCCTTTTGGTCTGTTTAAAGCGAAGTACGCGCAGGCGTTCCGGCTGGTTTCTGGCTGCCCTGCTAATAACAATGCTCTGTTCACTGGTAAACCCCTATGGCGCCGGGTTGCTCGCTCAAACGCTGCAAGTAAAGAGCGAATCGACCGTCATTACCGAATGGCAGCCTTTCAACCCGGCTGACCCGCTGCAGCTAGTTATGTTCGCCCTTGGTCTTCTTGGCCTTGTCGTTGCGGCACGGCGTGGAGACGCGGTTTTCACCGCCGCCATATTTGTCGCGGCATGCGGATCTGTGGCTGCGATGCGTGTCCTTCCCATCTTCCTTTTATTAGCGTTACCGGTTCTGGCGTCCTTTGCCTCCCATGAGGCGGTTATGCTCTACTTTGCCAGTCGCCGCAGAATGCTGACCCAAGGTGCCACTGCCGTCGTCGTGATCGCGGTGGGGGTGGCAGTTTTCAATCTCCCTTTCCTCGGCCGTCCAGATCCGACGCATTTCCCAAGCGCATCCATCAAAGCCATTCCGCCTGGATGCAAGCTGTTCAACGCGTACCGGTTCGGCGGATTAGTGATCTTGGAGAGGCCTGATGTGCTGGTGTCTGTTGATTCACGAAACGACCTCTATGGTGCAGAGCGGGTCACACAATCCTTGCGGGTGCTCGACGGTCAAGTCGATCTGGACGAAGGGCTGGCCGGTGCAGACTGCGTCCTAGTGCCTCCGACGAGCGGACTGGCCGGCCGGTTACGGACAAGCGCGGATTGGAATCTCAAGTCGGCCGAAACTACGGCAGAATTGTTCATCCGCCGCTGAATCCCCGGAGCCTGCATGCCAAGACGTCAGCGGACAAGGCATCAGCAATAGTCCTTCAGGCTCGAAAATCGGCTGTGTCCGGTAGATCGACTAAACTTGACCCGATGTCTAGATTATTTGGAACAGATGGTGTCCGGGGCCTGGCTAACGGCCTGTTGACTGCCGAGCTGGCGATGAACCTCGCCCAGGCGGCCGCCGTCGTGCTTGGTCATGACCGCAATACCAGTGGCACCCGGCCCCGCGCCGTTGTGGCACGCGACCCGCGCGCCAGCGGGGAGTTCATCGCCGCCGCCGTTGAGGCTGGGCTCTCGAGCTCCGGTATTGATGTCTACGACGCCGGTGTACTCCCGACGCCGGCCGCGGCCTACCTCGTGGCAGACCTTGACGCCGACTTCGGCGTCATGATCTCGGCGTCGCACAATCCTGCACCGGACAACGGGATCAAGTTCTTCGCCCGCGGTGGCCAGAAGCTTCCTGATGACGTGGAGAACGCCATCGAGGAGCAGATGGGCAAGGAGCCGCAGCGGCCTGTCGGCAGCGATGTTGGACGGATCCAGCGCTTCTCCGATGCCGAGGACCGCTACATCGTCCACCTCCTGCAGACGCTCCCGCACCGGCTCGACGGCCTGAAGGTTGTGCTGGACTGCGCGCACGGGGCCGCCAGCGGCTGCTCACCCCAGGTCTTCAAGGACGCCGGCGCCGACGTCATCGTCATTGGCGCGGAACCGGACGGCCACAACATCAATGACGGCGTGGGCTCCACCCATCTCGGTCCGCTCAAAGCCGCCGTGCTGAAGCACGGAGCCGACCTCGGCATCGCCCACGACGGCGACGCCGACCGCTGCCTCGCCGTAGACCACGAAGGCACAGCGGTGGACGGTGACCAGATCATGGCGATCCTGGCCGTCGCCCTCAAAGCCTCAGGCAAGCTCATTGACGACGTCCTGGTGGCCACCGTGATGAGCAACCTCGGTCTCAAGATCGCCCTGCGCCAAGCAGGCATCACGATCCGCGAAACAGGTGTCGGGGACCGCTACGTCCTTGAGGAGATGCGCGACGGCGGATACAACCTCGGCGGCGAGCAGTCCGGCCACGTGATCTTCGCTGACTACGCCACCACAGGCGACGGCGTCCTCACCGGGCTCCAGATTGCCGCGCAGGTCGCCCTGACGGGCCGGCCGCTCAAGCAGCTCGCCACTGTGATGACCAAGCTCCCGCAGGTACTCATCAACGTCAAGGGCGTTGACCGCACCCGCGTGGGTAGTTCCGACGCGCTGGCGCAGGCCGTGGTCCTGGCCGAAGCCGAGCTGGGCGATACCGGACGTGTCCTGCTCCGCCCCTCAGGCACCGAGCCCGTAGTGCGGGTCATGGTGGAAGCAGGGGATGAGGCAACAGCCCACTCCATCGCTGAACGCCTGGCCCAGGTTGTCCGCACCGAGCTCGCGCTCGAACTGGTCACCGACTGATCCACGACACAAACAAGTGTGGCCCGCCTCCGTCAGGAAGCGGGCCACACTTGGTTGCCGTGAAGTTACGGGGTTCGGCTCTGCAGCGAGTCCCGGATTTCGGTCAGCAGGGCGATCTGCGGATCCTCTGCAGCCTCTTCCTTGACCGCTTGGTTGATGCCCAGTTTGCGGTTGCGGAGTTCGATCATGTGGTTCATCGGCATAATGACCACGAAGTAGATGGCAGCGGCCACCAATACGAACGAAATGATTGAGGAAATAACGGATCCATACATGAATCCCTCCCACTGCATTTCTGCAATGCCCTTGGCACTGAACAAGCGGCCGATCAGCGGTGTGAGCAGGCCCTCGACGATTGAGGTCACGACGGCGCCGAAAGCGGCACCCATCACGACGGCGACGGCAAGGTCTACGACGTTGCCCTTCATAATGAAATTCTTGAATCCTGTCAACATAAGGACCAAGCTAGCGCACCAAGGTGAGCCGGACATGACAAATCTGTAAATTCCTAACGGTGTGTCGGGAACTAAGTATGCGTAGCTTTCGTTAGGCGTACCCCGGCGCCGCGTCCACCCCGAAGTACTCCTCCACGGTGCTGATGCCCCGGGTCGCCATGTCGGTGGCAGCTTCTACGCCGATGTACCGCAGGTGCCACGGCTCGTAGTAGTAGCCGGTGATCGGGTGGAACATCCACGGATACCGCACCACAAATCCGAAGCGGTGGCCGTTCGCCTTCGCCCACACCGCCGCCGGCTGGTCCGCGAAGCAGGGCTGGAAGCCGCAAACCCCGCCGCCGTCGCCGATGTCGAACGACCAGCCGGTCTGGTGTTCCGAGTAGCCGGGGCGGGCGCTGGCGGTGTCGGCATCGGCCTGTCCGCGGGCCGCGACATAGCCGTTGTACGTGGCCACCTGCGTGCCGTAGGAGCGGTATCCGCTGGCGAGCGTCATGATGACGCCGTCCTGCGCGGCCGCGGCGAACATTGCTTCCGCGGCAGCCGCCGTCGTGCTGTTCAGCAGTGCCGCCTCGCCCGAAACGGCCAGTGTGACGTTGGGCTGGACCAGATCCGCCGGAACGTAGTCCGCTGGCGCCAGCGGACGGTGTTTGTTGACCACCAGCCACGGGCTGGCCGGATCCGTCAGCGAGAACTGACGGGGCAGCGCTGCCGACGGCGGTACGGGAGCCTGCGGCGGCGGCTCAGCTGCCGCCGTCGTGCTTTCCACTGAAGGGACCGCGACGGCCGTGGGGGATGCGGAAGTCACGGCTGGGGCGGGGGAGGAGGACGACGGCGTCACCGCGGCGGGTGCCTCCGGCGTGCAAGCTGCCAGGACTGTCAGCCCGGCTCCGGCGGCGAGGAAGCGGGCGAAGGAGCGGCGGCTGGCCCCCGAGGGGCCGCCTGCCACGCAGTCGTGGCACATGTGTGTTAAACCTTCCGCAGAAGCATGCGGCGGATGGAGTGGTCCGCGTCCTTGGTCAGCACCAGCTGGGCGCGGCCACGGGTGGGGAGGACGTTTTCCTCCAGGTTGGGCTCGTTGATGCGCTTCCAGATGTCCCGGGCCGTGCTCTCTGCCTCGGTGGGGGAGAGTGTGGCATAGCGGTGGAAGTAGGACTCCGGCTGCGCGAACGCGGTGCTCTGGAGCCTGCGGAACCGCTCCACGTACCACTCCTCGATGTAGGAGGTCTTGGCGTCCACATAGATGGAGAAGTCGAAGAAATCACTCACAGCCAGGCCCTGCTTGCCGTCGTGGCGCGGGCGGGCCGGGGCCAGCACGTTCAGGCCCTCCACAATCAGCACGTCCGGGCGGCGGACCACCACCTCCTTCTCCGGAACGATGTCGTAGGTAACGTGGGAGTACCAGGGCGCGCGGACTTCCTCGGCACCGCCCTTGACCTCGCTCACGAAGCGCAGCAGCGCGCGGCGGTCGTAGGATTCGGGAAAGCCTTTGCGTTCCAGCAGCTGGCGGCGCTTGAGCTCGGCCAGGGGATAGAGGAAGCCGTCGGTGGTGATCAGCTCAACGTTGGGTGTGCCGGGCCAGCGCCGCAGCATCTCCCGGAGCACGCGGGCGATGGTGGACTTGCCCACGGCCACCGAGCCGGCCACGCCGATGACAAACGGTGTGCGCTGGGTCTGCTCACCCAGGAACGTGGTGGTGGCCGAGTGAAGCTGGCCCGCGGCCTCCACGTAAAGGTGCAGGAGCCGGGACAGGGGCAGGTAGACCTCGCGGATCTCCTTCATGTCCAGGGGATCGCCGAGGCCACGCAGACGGACAATGTCCTCTTCGTTAAGGGGCTGCTCCATCTGGGCGGCGAGCCGGGACCAAGTCTGGCGGTCCAGCTCAACGAACGGGGAGACACCCTCACCGTTCGCTTCATTGCGTTGCAAAGTCACTTTAGAGATTCTGCCCCTCGCGCGGCCCAGAGCGAAATGGAGCACCCTAAGTTTAGATCTCAACGCCGCTGCCGATAAGCTGGAGCCCATGTGTGGAATCGTTGGATATGTGGGCCATTCTGCTGGCCGTGTGAATGCCGGTCACAGTGCGTTGGATGTAGTCCTTGAGGGTTTGCGCCGTCTGGAGTACCGGGGTTACGACTCCGCAGGGGTGGCGGTGGTCTCCGAGGGGTCCATCGAGTCCCGGAAGAAGTCCGGCAAGCTGAGCAACCTCCTCGCCGAGTTGGAGGCGCACCCGTTGCCGGAGACGTTCACCGGTATCGGGCACACCCGCTGGGCCACGCATGGCGGGCCCACGGACCAGAACGCGCACCCGCACCTGTCCGACGGCGGCAAGCTGGCCCTGATCCACAACGGCATCATCGAAAACTTTGCCGAGCTGAAGCTGGAGCTGGTGGCCAAGGGTTACGCGTTCGAGTCCGAGACGGACACCGAGGTCGCCGCCGTGCTGCTGGGCGATATCTTCCGCAACAAGCTCGGTGGTGTGGCGTCCGACGGCGGCCTGAGCAAGGCGATGCAGCTCGCCTGCCAGCGCCTTGAGGGTGCTTTCACGCTGCTTGCCGTGCACGCGGACCAGCCCGACGTTGTGGTTGCTGCCCGCCGTAACTCACCTTTGGTGGTGGGTCTGGGCGATGGCGAGAACTTCCTGGGCTCGGACGTGTCCGGGTTCATCGATTACACCCGCCGTGCGGTGGAGCTGGGCCAGGACCAGATTGTCACCATCACCGCGGACACGGTGGAGATCACCGATTTCTATGGCGCCCCGGCCGAGGGCAAGGAATACCACGTTGACTGGGATCCGGAATCGGCGGAAAAGGGCGGTTTCCCGTCCTTCATGGAGAAGGAAATCCATGACCAGCCCGACGCCGTGCTGCAGACCCTGCTGGGCCGCTCGGACATCAACGGCAAGCTGACCCTGGATGAGCTCCGCATTGACCCGCAGCTGCTGAAGAACGTCGACAAGATCATTGTGCTGGCCTGCGGGACGTCGGCGTACGCCGGGCAGGTGGCCAAGTACGCCATCGAGCACTGGTGCCGGATCGCCACCGAGGTGGAGCTCTCCCACGAGTTCCGGTACCGGGACCCGATCGTGGACGAGAACACCCTGATCGTTTCGATCTCCCAGTCCGGGGAGACGATGGATACCCTGATGGCTGTCCGGTACGCCAAGGAACAGGGCGCCAAGACGGTTTCGATCTGCAACACCAACGGCTCCACCATCCCGCGTGAATCCGACGCCGTGCTGTACACACACGCCGGCCCGGAAATCGCTGTGGCTTCCACGAAGGCGTTCCTGGCGCAGATCACCGCGGCGTACCTGCTGGGCCTGTACCTGGCGCAGCTGCGCGGGAACAAGTTCCAGGGCGAGATCAAGGACATCCTGGCGGACCTGAACAAGATCCCGGCCAAGATCCAGCGGATCCTGGACAACGAGGCGCAGATCAAGGAACTCGGTGTGTCCATGGCGGATGCGAAGTCCGTGCTGTTCCTGGGCCGCCACGTTGGCTTCCCGGTGGCCATGGAAGGTGCGCTGAAGCTCAAGGAGCTCGCTTACATCCACGCCGAAGGCTTCGCCGCCGGCGAACTCAAGCACGGCCCGATCGCACTGATCGAGGAAGGCCAGCCCGTCTTCGTGGTGGTCCCGTCCCCGCGCGGCCGCGACTCGCTGCACGCCAAGGTGGTCTCGAACATCCAGGAAGTCCGGGCGCGCGGCGCCAAGACCATTGTGATCGCCGAAGAAGGCGACGAGGCAGTCAAGGCGTACGCCGAGCACGTCTTCTACATCCCGGAAACCCCCGTGCTGCTGGCCCCGCTGCTCAGCACCGTCCCGCTGCAGATCTTCGCCCTGGCCCTCGCCTCGGCCAAGGGCTACGACGTGGACCAGCCGCGCAACCTCGCCAAGAGCGTCACCGTAGAGTAACCGCGGACTGACCGGCCCGGCGCCGGTTGGTGCTCCGCGAAAAACGGAAGCCCCGAGCCTTAGGCTCGGGGCTTCCGTTTATTACCCGGCTCGCCCGCTTATGGCAGTCCGTCCACCGGTCCGCGGCTGCGCCCGGCGACGACGTATACCCCGAATAGCAGGGCGTGTGGACGGGTACCTCGCCAGCTCAACGAGGCAGAAGCGCCACTTCGCTCGACGACGGTAGCTCTCCAGCGACGCCGCACCAGCCCGGGGCGGAGCAGCCCGACGTCGCTGAGGGAGGAATAGGGAATCCATCTCCCTGCATGGCGCTTTGCAAGTTCGGACGCACGAGCTGACGTAACGGTGGCGCGCTGAAAGTGTGGGTTCTCGCTGTGGTCCAGGGGGCCGTGCGGGATGGTGCCGGCGGGCAGGATGAGGATGCCGTTCCGGTTGACCCATATTTGAACTCTCTGGCCGTCACTGGCGGCGTCTCCGGAGACCAGCCGGCACAGGTCGTCGTCCTCGGGAGGTTCCACGGTCTGCGCCGGCTGTGTTGTCTGAGCCGTGGGGGCCGGGGCGCCCCGCTGACCCGCCGGATGCGGGTCATGGGCCCTGCTGTTGGCAGCAGCGACGGCCTGCATAACGGCTGCGCGCAGTCCATCGGCACACAACCGGGGCGCTTCAACGGCGAACACTTCGCGATCGAGTTGGACAACTGAGCGGACACCGACCTGCTCTCCCAACAGGTCCGCCAGATCGTCGTGATCGGGGCGAACGAGCAGACCGACCCCGTCGTCCAGTTCCACCAGCCAGCCGTGTTTGGCGATCTCGGGTTCGTCCTCGGCCTCGATGGAGATCCAGTCCGCCAACTCGGCCGGCCGAACCGGTCCGACTTCCTCCTCCGCGATGCATGGCACGAGGAGTCCCAGGCGCTCGACAACATCAGCGGTGTGAAGAGTACAGTCATGCTTCTTCAGTCGGTGGCGCACCATTCCCGTCCGTCCTCACACGAGCATCGACAGTCCTTCGGCACACGCGAGTCTACGGCACCTAGCTTCCGGGACAAGGGGGCCTATGCCGCAGGTTGTGCACGGTAGTCCGTGAGCGTCCCCGTAGAATAGCGCCATGATTGTTGGCATTGGCGTAGACGTTGTAGACATCGAGCGGTTCGGCCGCCAGCTTGAGCGCACCCCGGGGCTCCGGGACCGGCTGTTCGTGCCCGCGGAACGTGAGCTGAACACCCGCTCCCTGGCCGCGCGGTTCGCTGCCAAGGAGGCCGTGGCCAAGGTCCTCGGCGCGCCGGCCGGCATGAACTGGCAGGACTGCTGGATCGGCCTGGACCAGCACGGCCCCACCATCCAGGTCAAAGGAACTGTGCTGGCGGTGGCCGATTCCAAGGGCGTCAAACGCTGGCACGTCTCCATGAGCCACGACGGCGGCATCGCCACCGCCACGGTCCTGGCCGAAGGCTGAGCCACTTACTGCTCCGCCCAACGACGGACCTGACACCATGATCAGCGCCTATACCGGAACCCAGATCAGGGCGGCAGAACAGCCGTTCCTAGCTGCCGGGATGGGCGATGTTCTGATGCAGCGGGCCTCCCACGGGCTCGCCAACGCGGTGGTCCGCGAGCTTCAGGCACGCAGCCGGCGGCTTTACGGCGCCAGCGTGGCCGTCCTCGCAGGCAAAGGCAACAACGGGGGTGATGGCCTCTTCGCCGCCTCGTTCCTGGCCGCCAGGGGGATGCGTACGACGGCGATACTCACCGCCGGAACGGCCCACGCCGAGGCGCTGGCTGCCTTTGAGCGCGCCGGCGGGCGCGTACACCTCCTCGCCGACTCCAACGCCAGCCAATTGGCCGCACACGTGGCGGGTGCCGACGTCGTGATTGACGCAATCCTGGGAACGGGCGCCCGCGGGGGTCTTCGCGGGGCGGCCGCCGGCCTGGTGCGCGGCCTTTCGCGGGGCCGGCTGGCTTCCGGGATGCCCGGGATTGTGGTGGCCTGCGATATTCCCAGCGGCGTCGACGCCGACACCGGGGAAGCCCATGCGCCGGTCCTGTCCGCGGACCTGACCGTCACCTTCGCCGCGGCCAAAGTGGGGCTCCTGGCGGACCCGGGCGCCGATCACGCCGGCCGCATTCACGTGGTGCCTATCGGCATCGAAGACGAACTGCCCTGGCCGGCGATCCGCAGGTTTGAGCCGGTGGACCTGGCCCGGCTCCTGCCGCAGCCCGGAAGGCGCTCGCACAAGTATTCCCGCGGCGTCCTGGGCGTCGTGGCCGGATCCGCCGACTATCCGGGCGCCGCCGTGCTGGCCTGCCGGGGTGCCCTGGCGGCCGGCGCGGGCATGGTCCGCTACCTGGGCCCGCCCGAGGTGGCCGACCTGGTGCGGCAGTCGTGCCCGGAAGTGGTGTGCAGTACGGGCTCTGTCGCGGAGACGCACGTCCAGGCGTGGCTAGTGGGTTCGGGCATGGGTCCCGGCGACACCGAACAGCTCCGGCGCGCCCGTGACGCCGTGGAATCCGGCCTGCCCGTGATCGCCGACGCCGGGGCGCTGCCTGCCCTGCCTGCGGTCCTGGCGCCGCAGGTGATTCTCACGCCGCACGCCGGCGAGCTGGCGGTCCTCCTCCAACGGCTCGCCTCGTCCCCGGACAGCCCGGACTTTGATCCCGCCCCGGACCGTACCGCCGTCGAGTCCTCCACCCTCGGCGCGGCCCGGCATGCCGCCGTGCTCACCGAGGCCACCGTCCTGCTGAAGGGTGCCACCACCCTGGTCGCGTCGCCCTTCCAGGATTTCTACAGCCAGGCGGACGGCACGGCGTGGCTCGCCACTGCCGGAAGCGGCGACGTCCTGGCCGGGATCATCGGTGCGCTGCTCGCCCAACTGGGGTCCGACGTCGGACGCTTCCGTGATGCGGGCATCGATCCGGACGAGCGCTGGGCGGCGATTGCCGCCCTCGGGGCCAGCCTCCACGGCCTCGCGGGAGCGGCCGCCTCCGGCGGCGGACCGCTGACTGCGGGCCGGATTTCGGACGCTGTACCAGACGTTTGGTATAAAGTCAGCCTGCTTAGTAAACCGGCGGGCCGGAAACGTAATAGTCACACCCACCCGCTACCGTAGGCATAGGTTTTGTACCGGCAGGGGCGGTTTTGTGTCCACGCACCCGCTGTCGAACAACGATGAGGAGCACGAATGGAAATCTGGCCCGGAACGGCATATCCGCTTGGCGCCACTTTTGACGGGACCGGCACGAACTTCGCTTTGTTCAGCGAACGCGCCGAAAAGATCGAGCTGTGCCTCTTCGATGACGACGGCGTGGAAACCCGGTTCAGGCTCGACGAGGTGGACGGCTACGTCTGGCACGGCTATATCCCGCAGGTCCAGCCCGGCCAGAAATACGGCTACCGCGTCCACGGGCCTTACGATCCGGACTCCGGCAACCGCTTCAACCCCAACAAACTGCTCCTGGACCCCTATGCCAAGGCCGTGCACGGGCAGATGGACTGGGACCCGGCGCTCTTCTCCTACAACCTGGGCGAGCCGGACTCCATCAATAATGATGATTCGGCGCCGCACATGATGATGGGCGTGGTGATCAACCCGTTCTTCGACTGGGACGGCGACCACAACCTGCGCATCCCGTACCACAAGTCGGTCATTTACGAGGCCCACGTCAAAGGACTGACCCAGCTCCACCCGGA